>JAFTRN010000054.1 GCA_017462265.1 Coprobacter sp.
TACCGTAATCTCCGTATCGGAGCTCGGCGACAAGGTGGTGAGGGTTTTCGTATCGCTATAGGTAGTACCGGTTACATTCGTCGCATACGCCCGCACATAGTAAGCGGTCGCAGGGGTAAGACCGTCGAGACGCGCCGTGAGCAGCGTTCCGTTCAGCGTTCCCTCTACATGTACATCACCCTCGCCCGGCGTGGTATGGGTAGTACTGTAATAGAAACCATACGAGGTGATAGATACCCCGCCATCGCTCTCTATCACTATAGAGGCTTGTGCCGACGTAGAATACACCGATCCGATAGTGAGCGCGCCCAACGTAGGTGCTGATGCTCGCAAGGTGGTGATAGGTGTCACCGCTCCGTAACCGATATCGTGACTGTTCACGGCATATGCCCGCACGTAATAGGTTGTTCCGGGGGTGAGGCTGTCGAGTGTGGCGGTGAGCGACGTACCCATATCGGTACTTAACATCTTCGCGTCGGAAATGGTGGGCAGGTTGTGTTCCGTGCTGTAAACAAAGCCCTTTTCTACAATATCCGCTCCGCCGTTATCGAGCAACGACGAGGAGACCACTACCCGGGTATAACCGATATTCGACACGGAAACAGCCTCCAACGTAGGCGGTACTACGACAATGAACGAGGTCGTATCGCTATAGGCAGTGCCGTTCTTGTTGGTGGCAAAGGTTCGCACATAATATTTCGTACCGATTGCGGCTTCCGTGAAAAGACATTGCAACGAATCGCCCTCGGCCTCGCACACGAGGCAATCGTCGTCGATGGTGGGTTGTTTGTTCGCCGCGCTGTAGCAGAAACCCTTCGCAGAGATTTCGGCCCCGCCGTCACTCTCTATCTTTGACACAAGCTGCACGCTATCAACCGATACGATGGTAACGGCCGGCGTTGCCACCTGAGGGGTAAAGGTCTCATCGAGCGTGGTAATGTATTTCGTGGTCGAATAGCCCTCGCCATCGGCATTGATGGCAAACGCCCGCACGGAATAGGTTTGCGAGGGTTTCAGGTCGGCTATCGTTATCGTCACGCTGTCGCGCGTATATTTCACGGTCTCGGTGTTGTGCCCCCCGTCGGGTTCACGTATCACACCCTCGGTCCAAAAAAAGCCCATCAACTCTATCGGGCTATCGCCGGCATCGAGCAACAGGGTTTTCACGGTAAAGTCGTTCTCGCCTACCGATACCACTTGCAGGTCGGCCCACGCGGGCAGTGCCGATTGCACGGCATCACCACCACCCTCACCATCTTTGCTACACGACGTCATAGCGCATACCGACAGCACGCACAGCAACAGTTTTTCTATATTTCTTCGTATCATCTTGTTTGGATATTTGTTTTCTTGCTACAAAGTTATAATAAAACAACACTATAAAAACATTTATTGAGAAAATTTTTATATTTATTTGTTAAAAATTGGGGCTAAATCGATAAATATGCGGAGATGTTTTTATGAAAAATCGTAGGAGGCCGACTAAAAAGTAATTTTTGGTCGGCCTCGTGTATGATTTTCAATGAAATTTTCTACGAATCGGGACCATTAGTCTTGCGACTTTTCACCTATGCGATTGCCGAGTTTGCGGTCGGCACGCAACATATGACGCAGAAGGGCTACGGTCTCTTGCGACTCTTGCAGCAATCCGAGGTAGAGATAGAGAACGGCGATATTATCGTTCTTATCGTCCTCTTGCATTTTCTGCATCAACGCTTTGCGTTTCTTCGAGAATTGAGATTTCATATCTTCGCACTCGGCACGTAGCTCGATGGTGTCTTCGAAACGACCGCTCTGCTCGATAGAGATTGCTTTCTCGAACAAGGAAACGACATTGTTGCGCATAGGGATAAACTCATCGGCCAAATCTTGCGGCAGAGGCATGAAATTGTTATCGACATGCTCTTGGCAAGGTTCGCACATACGACGTAAGCTATACGAAATCTGTTCACAACTGTTGCACCCAAGGTGAAACCATGTATTCTTCTCGATAGCGATTTCCATAGGAGCTTTGCGTATGGCAACGGTCTCTTTGCGACGTACATTCTTCAAAAAGAGTTTCTCCTGACGCAGTGCCGAATCGGCCTTGCGCAACGGGCGTAAATCCTCGCGTATAAATCCGTCGGTGATATTATTATAAATCTGTATCGCATCGGAAAGGAAAGCGCAACGATTCTCTACGATGTGTTGGCGCAACAAAGCCCAGATGGCCTCTTTGTCCTTAGTATTCAATATCTCGGCAAAAATGGTGTCTTTCTTTTCCACTTTCGCGCGCTTGCTAAACATCACATTACTGCGCAACAACATGAAGATGCCCAATGCCACCATGGCTATCGACGCCCACACGCCACCGTAATACATAACGAGTACAACTACGAATGAAATGAGAAACGCCGCACCGGCCGTGATAAACCACCCACCGATAACAGAAATCACACCGGTGATGCGGAATACAGCACTTTCGCGACCCCAAGCCCGGTCGGCCAATGAGCTACCCATCGCCACCATAAAGGTTACGTATGTGGTAGAGAGGGGCAATTTGAGCGAAGTACCGAGAGCGATAAGCAAACCTGCCAAAACGAGGTTGATAGAAGCTCGAACCAAGTCGAATGCTGCCCCCGACTCCAGTTCTATCTCGTCTTGATTGAAACGTTTACCTATCCAATGACGTACACTCGGCGGAGTAACATTTACCACCCAAGTCGCAGTCGATGAGAATGTACGTACAAGGCTACGAGCCACTCGCGACGAGCCAAACACCTCATCGCCGGTATCCTGACGCGACAAATCGACCGAGGTCTTCACCACGTTGTGGGCCTTCTTAGAGGTTGCCAACGAGAATACCATTACCACACCGGCTCCGATAAGGAAATAGATAGGTGTACCGGCCGGGCCGTTGAGCGAGTTCATCAGGAAGTTATTGGGATCACCGGCACCATTGGTCACATAGTCTTGATACGACGAAAGTCCGGCCAAAGGAACACCGATGAAGTTCACCAAGTCGTTACCGGCAAACGCCATAGCCAATGCAAACGTACCGATAAGCACTACAATCTTGAACACATTGATTTTACACCAATGCAAGATTTGCATAAGCAAGGTGAAGAAAGCAAAACAACTCACCAATATAATCGCTACATTATCGTGCACCCAAGCCTTGTTTTCGGGAGTCATAAACGAAAGGTCTTTCACACCCTTGATAAGCATAAAATAGATAATTGCCGTCACGGCAATACCACCAAAGAGGCCTGCTTTCCAACGTAATTTACTTCTATAATTGAAAGTAAATATGATACGTGTAATGTATTGTACCACAGCTCCAAAAAAGAAGGCGATAGCCACCGAAAGGAATATGGCAAGTATTACCGACAAAGCTTTCTCGGTATTGAGCAGGTCGGCAAATGAAAGGCCGGTCGTGTCGGAGGCCAATTTCACCAATGCGAGTGCAAAGGTGGCTCCCAACAACTCGAATACCATCGATACCGTAGTGGAGGTAGGCATACCGAGGGTGTTGAATATATCGAGCAATACGATATCGGTCACCATCACCGCCAAGAAGATACACATCAACTCATAGAAATGGAACTGCTCGGGACGGAAAATACCATGCCGTGCAATATCCATCATACCATTACTCATAGCCGCGCCACAGAACACACCGATAGCCGCAACGATGATAATGGTTCTGAATTTTGCCGCTTTCGAGCCGATTGCCGAGTTCAAGAAATTCACGGCATCATTGCTCACACCTACCGACAAGTCGAAGACCGCCAGTACGAATAGGAAGATTACAAATCCTAAAAAAATTATATCCATGTTTACTAAATTTAATTTCTCGCAAAAGTAGATGTCGTATATGAGGAAGTTGTAACAATAGTATTACAATCGTGTTACAACTTCACTTATTGGGGTTACAATATTGTTACAACACGTCCATAAAATAAACATCAACACCTAAATAACAACATCTTATAACAATAAAGGCACGCCGTTGCACGGCATGCCTTCGTATTCCTTATTTTGCCGGTATATTGGCAAGAAGCGCGGTAAGATATTTCCAGAAATGAGCCACAGAGGCTATTTCCACTTTCTCGTCGGGAGAGTGAGGGTGACGTAATGTGGGGCCGAAAGAAATCATCTCCATCTCGGGGTATTTCTCACCAATGATACCACACTCGAGACCGGCGTGAATAATCATGATTTGCGGCTCTACACCCAATTCTCGTTGATGTATCTCCTTAGCCACCTGCAAGAAAGGCGAGTTGAGATCGCTCTGCCAGCCGGGATATCCTCCTGAGGTCTCGACCTTGGCTCCCGCCAAGAGGAATATACTCTCGATGCTCGATACCAACGCGGCTTTCATGCTCTCGCTCGAGCTACGTACCAAGAAAGTAACATCTACGGCACCCTCAGAGGAATTTACTATTGCCATATTCGACGAGGTCTCTACCATATCGGGAGCCCCGGGAACCATACGTAACACCCCATTGTGGCACGCCTCGATAGCGTTGATGATGTCGTCTTGTACCGGCTCGGGAATCCATGTGACAGGCATCGGCGATTTGGCAGCCGTGAATGAGAGTTCGGGTTCTATCGCGCCATATTCATCGTAGAACGTCGCTGCATATTCGGCAACGAGAGCCATAAAATCGTCTTCGGTATCGGCAGGGATAGTCAGTAGGGCCGATGCTTCACGAGGTATGGCATTACGCATATTGCCACCACACACCGACGACAGTCGGGCGTCATAGCATTGCACCGCCTCTTTGAGGAAACGGAACAGCAGTTTATTGGCATTGGCGCGTCCCAAATTGATATCGATACCCGAATGACCGCCTTTCAGCCCGCTCATCGTGACGGTATAGGCCACATCGTCGTCGGTATCGACAGCCTCATCGCGATAACGGAACGAAGCCAGCATATTGATACCACCGGCACACCCCACATATATCTCGTATTCCTGTTCAGAATCGGTATTGAGCAGTATTTCGCCCTTCAAGAAGTCGCTTTTCAGTCCATTGGCTCCGGTCATGCCAGTCTCTTCATCGTTGGTAAACAATGCCTCGATAGGTCCATGCGCCAATGTTTCCGACTCAAGCACAGCCAAGATGGCCGACAGACCTATACCATTATCCGCACCGAGGGTAGTACCCCGAGCTTTCACCCATTCCCCATCGATATAGGGGCGTATGGGGTCGGTCTCGAAGTCGTGTACCGTAGCGTTGTTTTTCTGCGGCACCATATCGAGGTGGGCCTGCAATACCACCGGGCGACGATGCTCCATACCGGGTGTCGCCGGTTTGCGTATCAACACATTTCCTACCATATCGACATGAGTTTCCAATCCTAACGCACGGCCGAAATCGGCAACATATCGCGTTACTTTCTCTAAATGGCCCGACGGACGAGGTATTGCACACAACTTATCGAAGTGACACCATACTTCCATGGGTTGTAAAGCCGAAATTTTATTTTCCATAGTGTTACAGATTTATTGCGATGTTGATTATAGAAACTGTTTGGATTTTATTCGGTAGGAATATTCTCACGCTTTTTCTCGAAAAGAATCGAGAAAAGTGTATAGATTCCCAATAATATGATGACTACCATCTGCGAACCATGCGCCACCAATGCGAAAGATCCGGCCACATTGTTATCGGTCACGCCATAAATAGTCAACGTAGCCATCACCGCCAAGTGCCAGGGTCCCAAACCGCCTTGTACCGGTATGCCCATACTGATACTGCCCATGACAAAAAGCGACAGTGCCGCCAACGCGCCTAAATATTCGGTATCGGCAAAGGCGAATATGCAGAAGTAGAGTTGCAGGTAATAGCAGCCCCACAACAATATGGTATAAAACAGAAAGCGTCCCTTCTGCCTCATAGTAAGGACAGTGCGAATACCGGCCCATAGGTTGCGGAACATTTCTTTCACCTTCATCACCCAACGATGGTCATTTTTCTGGCGGAAAAGCCATACTATCACCCCTATACAAGCCACGAGTAGCAGATAGGGATAGGGCGAGGTGAGTAACGAGAGGGCCGTATCTTTTATGACCGGATATTGGGCAAGGAAATCGAGCAATACATGCATTTGCAGGAAAAACACGGCCATCGTGAGCAACATCACCGACAGCGTATCCATCAATCGATCGGAAACGACCGAGCCCAGCAGCAAGGTAAATGGTATATTCTCCCTGCGATTTACATAGCCACACCGCCATACCTCTCCCAGCCGGGGAAATACCAGATTCATGGCATAGGTACCGAATATGGCGTTAGTCAGTGTACGAAAGGGTATGGGGCGACCTAAAGCCCGTAACTGCAACTGCCAACGCATGGCACGCACCACATGACTCAGCACGCCTACCACCATCGACAGCAATACCCAGCCATACTTAATCTCAGATTGCAAAATACGTACAATCTGTGACATATCGAGTTTGCTATACAACGCCCAACATATGGCGATACCGCAACAAAGCGGTATCAAGAATTTCAGCGTATTACGAATTATTCTGCTTATCTTGTGTTCCAATTTATCCGAGATTAAAAATAATATTTGTACCTTTGCATGGTACAAAGATACATTTTTTTATGGGAATCGGTATCGTTTCCCTATTTTTCACAAAAAATATACTACCTATGCGCTCACCCGTAAAGCCAAAGAAATTCTTAGGGCAACACTTCTTGAAAGATTTGGATATAGCCCGACGTATTGCCGAGACGGTAGATGAGTATAACGGTATGCCCATACTCGAGATAGGTCCGGGGACAGGCGTACTCACCCAATTTCTATTGGAGGCAAAACACGACCTTACGGTAGTGGAACTCGACCGTGAATCGGTCGCGTATCTCAAAGAGAACTTTCCCGCGCTCGATGGTCGCATTATAGAAGACGACTTCTTGAAAATAGCTCTCGACAAAATATTTCCCGAGCGATTTTGTGTCATAGGTAACTACCCCTACAACATATCGAGCCAGATATTCTTCCGCGTACTCGATTACAAGGACCATATACCCTGTTGCAGCGGTATGATACAGAAAGAGGTGGCCGAGCGCATGGCGTCGGCTCCCGGCAGTAAGGCCTATGGCATACTGAGCGTACTGATGCAGGCATGGTACGACATAGAATACCTGTTTACCGTGCCCGAGCACGTGTTTGAGCCGCCCCCCAAAGTGAAATCGGCCGTCATACGCATGAGGCGTAATGCCGTCACCGACCTGGGGTGCGACGAACGGTTGTTCAAGACGGTGGTAAAAACGAGCTTCAACCAACGACGTAAGACGTTACGCAATTCGTTGCGGTCACTGCTGGGCAAGGAGTGTCCGCTACTCGAGGATAAGATTTTTGACAAACGCCCCGAACAATTATCCGTGGAGCAATTTATAGCTCTCACCCGAGAAATTGAAAACCATATATCCGCAAAATAGATATGGAAAAATTTACCGAAGAATATATCGACAACATTCGCGCGATAATCGCCGAAGGTAATGTCGAAAAAATACAAGAAGAACTCAAGGACCTGCACCCTGCCGATATAGCCGAGCTATACCAAGAATTGAGTCTCGAGGAAACCGAATTTCTCAATGATTTGCTCGACAAAGAGACGGCTGCCGATGCCCTCATGGAGCTTGATGAGGACGACCGCCGTAAGATATTGAAAGACATCTCCACCGAGGTCATCGCCAAGGAATTTATCGACCACCTCGATACCGACGACGCCGTGGACCTCATTCGCGACCTCGACGAAGATGTACAAGAAGAGGTACTCTCGCACATCGACGATGTAGAGCAGGCCGGCGACATCGTCGATCTGTTGAAATACGACGAAGACACCGCCGGTGGTATCATGGGTACCGAAATGGTAATCGTGAACGAAAATTGGAGTATGCCCGAGTGCGTGAAAGAGATGCGCCGACAAGCCGAGGAGATGGACGAAATCTACTATGTTTATGTAGTAGATGACGACGAAAGGCTGCGTGGTGTGTTCCCGCTGAAAAAGATGATTACCCACCCGTCGGTATCGAAAATAAAACACGTAATGAAGAAAGAGCCGGTATCGGTACATACCGACGACACCATCGAATCTGTGGCTCAGACCATTGAAAAATACAACTTGGTGGCCGTGCCGGTCGTAGATAGTATAGGACGTCTCGTAGGGCGTATCACGGTCGATGACGTAATGGACGAGGTACGTGAGCAGGCCGAACGCGACTACCAGATGGCCTCGGGTATCTCGCAAGACGTGGAAGTGACCGATACCGTGTTCACACAGACCGCAGCTCGCCTGCCATGGTTGTTGATAGGTATGGTAGGAGGTATAGCTACATCTATAATCCTGGGTAAATTCGAAGGCAATCTTGCCCAAAATGCCGCCATTGCGCTTTTTATCCCCCTCATCGGTGGTATGGGCGGTAACGTGGGAATACAATCGTCGGCTATCGTGGTGCAGAGTCTCGCCAATAAGTCATTGGAAATAAAAGATGCAGGTCGTCAGATATTGAAAGAGGTAGGTGTTTCGTTCATCAACGCTTGTATGATTTCGCTGTTGGTATTGGGAGCCTGCTATCTGCTCGGGCTATGCGGACCTGCCCTCACCATGTCGGTAGCCCTCTCTCTCTTCACGATAGTGGTATTCTCGTCGGTATTTGGTGCTTGTGTACCCATCGCACTCGAAAAATGCCATCTCGACCCCGCTATTGCCACCGGGCCCTTTATCACCATTACCAACGATATTATAGGTATGCTTATCTATATGGGCTTTTGCGCCCTGTTAGTATAAGGAATAGTTAAAACGAGCGACGGGGTTGTGGCGTATGCTGCAACCCCGTCGCTCGTTTTATAAATAGTATCTTAATCAAACATATGGCGAAGCTTGCTGAATATGCGATCCTTTATCGACTTGTTGGGCTCGAAGTTCGACGAACGCAGTTCTTCTATCTTTTTACGTTCATCGGCCGTAAGGTTTTCGGGCACATATACCGACAGATTTACAAGCAGGTCGCCCAATCCGTATCCGTTGATCGAGGGTAAGCCCTTACCCCGCAAACGCAACACCTTACCAGGTTGTGTACCCGATTCGATTTTTATTTTGGCCTTGCCGTCGATGGTAGGCACTTCGAGGGTTCCACCCAATGCCGCAGTCGGGAAATCAATCAGAGCGTTGTATATCAAGTCATTCTCATCGCGCAACAGCTCGGGGTGATCCTCCTCTTGTACCAATATGAGCAGGTCACCATTCACTCCACCGTGGCGTGCCGCATTACCGGCGCCGCTCATCGACAGTTGCATACCATCGGCCACACCGGCAGGTATATTCAGGGTGATGATTTCGTCCTCTTTCAAAATGCCTTCACCGGCACACTTGGCACACTTATGGGTGATGATGCGTCCCTCGCCACCGCAACGCGGGCAGGCCGAGGTCGATTGCATGGCGCCCAACATGGTCTGGCGCACCTGTGTCACTACTCCGCTACCGTTACATTGCGAGCAGGTTTCGTAAGCAGTGCCGTTTTCGGCGCCCGTACCCTTACAATCGGGACAAGCCACATATTTTTTCACCTTGATTTTCTTCTCTACCCCGGTAGCGATTTCTTGCAGATTGAGTTTCACACGTACCCGCAGGTCGGTACCTCTATTGACACGGCGACCGCGACGGCCTCCACCGCCAAAACCACCGAATCCACCAAAGCTGCCTCCGAAAGCGCCTCCAAATATATCGCCGAAGTGCGAGAATATATCTTCCATAGACATACCTCCGCCACTGAAGCCTCCGGCACCACCCATACCGGCATGACCGAACTGGTCGTAACGGGCGCGCTTGTCGGCATCGCTCAAGACTTCGTATGCCTCGGCGGCCTCTTTGAATTTATCTTCAGCCTCTTTATCGCCGGGATTCTTATCGGGGTGATATTGTATAGCTTTTTTACGATAGGCTTTCTTTATTTCGTCGGCGGTCGCATTCTTGGCGACCTCCAGCACTTCGTAATAATCTCGCTTGTTGCTCATAGGATTTTGAAGTTGTGTTAATTGTAGAAGCTGTTTTTGAATTTTATCTCGGCTTCTTTACAAATCTTTTTGAAGCCGAGTTTAAAAACTTCTCGGTTTTTATCGTTATTCACCCACTACGACTTTCGAGAAACGTATTACTTTGTCGTTCATCGTGTAACCTTTCTGCACACAATCTATCACCTTACCCTTTTGCTCGGGTGTCGGTGCCGGGAACATGGTCACGGCCTCGTGATACTCGGTGTCGAAGTCG
The DNA here is from genome assembly GCA_017462265.1 of Coprobacter sp. Taxonomy (GTDB): domain Bacteria; phylum Bacteroidota; class Bacteroidia; order Bacteroidales; family UBA11471; genus Caccoplasma. Next base: position 10,268 of record JAFTRN010000054.1, read on the forward strand.
GCATCGGCGGTGACAATCTCTTTCACGCCATGCTGTTCGAGATAGGTTTTGAATTTGTTATAAATGAGTTCTATCCCCTCTTTCACGGCATCTACATCGGTAGATGTGGCCACAGCCTGCATGGCCCGTTCGAAGTCGTCGATTACCGGCAGTATATCTTTGAGGCAACTCTCCCCGCCATTGCGTATGAGGTCGGCCTTCTCTTTCAACGTGCGTTTACGATAATTTTCGAGGTCGGCACGCGCCAAGAGATACTCTTTTTTCAGTTGCTCCACTTGGGCTTTCAACTCCTCGTTTTCGGCTGTCAATGTGGCAGTCTCGTCGAACGGTTGTGCCTCAGCCACGGTATCGGCCTCCGGCTCAACTGCCATTTCCGTGGTTTCATCTATCTGATTTTCGATATTTTCAGACTTTTGTTCTTCCATTGTTATATCTTTTTTATTTTTCATAATCAAACCATTACCGACAGCAGTCGGCAATATCGGTAGTTTGTCAGGCATCCGCCCGACACCTATTATTATACAAATATTCTGCCAAAATAGCATTTAAGCCTTTTTGACAGCCACGCCCCTTCACGCCTCTCCCCAGCCTACACCTATATGGATTCCACTCATGAGTGTCAAAGAAACACGGAGTATTTATGGAAATGACATCTATACGGAAGATTTCATCGAGGCTATCAAAAATCATGCGGAGAGCGACTACAACGTATATGCGTAAGCGCTTCGTTCGCGCCATACAAAAGTGCAAACTCTAACCGTCTTGTGTATAAAAATCTGTGATATTGTGTATTATTTTCCGCTTATCGAAAGGACCAGCTACAGCGAAGATATTTCTACAATATCTTATGGGTGGTGTATTTTTACTCGGTAAGTGGAAAAAAGACCAATTTTTATACATTTTTTACTGATTTTTGCCCCCGGATATGGGCAGATTGTCGTACTTTTGCACCCCGTGAATAGTTGTAGCTTCTTAAAATAAAAAACACTGTTTATATGAAAAAAATCTTTACTGCTTTACTTTTTGCCGGATTGTCGGGCTTGGCATCGGCCGACAACCTGCCGTTTACTCACACCGCCGGACTGCTCGACGCGACAGACACCAACGCTCTGGGACTGTCGGTGGCCGCAGGCACGGAAACCGTTACCGTTTTTGCCCCGACCGATGATACCGACCATTTCAGCAACGGTATCGTGATGATTTCGTTCAAAGGCGCCCTCTATTGCATGTGGCAGAGTTCGCAAAAAGACGAAGATGCCTCTGATACATGGGTGGCATACAGTCGTAGCACCGACGAGGGTAAGACTTGGAGCAAACCGATGGTCATTGCCGAGACCATAGCCAACGGATATTGCTCATCGGGAGGCTGGCACGCCACTGCCGATACGTTGGTGGCCTACATCAACACTTGGCCCGACAACCTCAGCCCCAAAGGCGGATATACTCGCTACGTAACGAGTACCGACGGACTCACCTGGAGTGAACCCGCCGAAGTGAAAATGGCCGATGGCAGCCGTATGGAGGGTATTTTCGAGCAAGACCCGCACGTACTGCCCAACGGCAGAATAGTGAATGCCGCCCACATGCAACCGGGCCTGAAAGTAACCCCTATCTACACCGACGATCCCACAGGCATAAGAGGTTGGAAAAAGGGCAATTTCACCTACACGGCCAATGGCGACCAATCGCGCGAATTGGAGCCCAGTCTCTATCGCAAGGCCGATGGTACGCTCGTGATGATATTCCGCGACCAGAAAAGCACCTATTACAAAATGGCGGCAACCAGCACCGACAACGGTGAGACTTGGAGCAGCGCCGTACTGACCGAGTTTCCCGACGCCCGCACCAAGCAGAGTGCCGGCAACCTGCCCGATGGAACTGCCTATTTTGCTTGTAACCCGGTGAATAATAAGTTGCGCAGCCCGCTCGCCCTCGTACTGAGTAAAGATGGCGACCTATTCGACACCGCCTACCTGTTGCGTGCCAACGACGAAATGCCTACATTGCGCTATTCCGGCTCGGCCAAACGTGCCGGATATCACTACCCCAAATCGATGGTATATAACAACTACCTGTACGTAGCATACGCCACCAACAAGGAAGATGTGCAATATACCCGCGTACCGCTATCGTCGATTTCGCTCAACGGCGGTGCCAGTGGTATTGAAAGCATCGCTATCGATGGCGTGAAAGTATTTGCCGCAGGTAAAGAGTTGCACATACAGCTCGCATCGGCATCAAGCATCGATGTGGAGGTATTTACCATCGCCGGTAATAAGGTACTCACTTTCGCTGCATACGGAAGCGAAGCGACACACGACATAAGCGCGCTCTCCACTGGTATGTATGTTGTGCGCGTGAAGACCACCCAAGGTGTGACATCGAGCGTAATACTCGCAAAATAAACCATTTACATATACCCACCTATAACAATAGCGAGGCCACCCAATAGGGTTGCCTCGCTATTTGTGTTTGTATCGACTTTTATTTCTCGGGCGATTGCAAGAGTTGCAATGCCTCGTTACGAGTCTCGGCCGATATATCGATATATCCTACCGGGGTATTTTCTTTCTGTCCTTCATCGGACAAGATATATTCCAAAAACGCGATAACCGCAGGATCGGTAGGGACACCCTTAGAGACCAGATAGAGATCACGTGCGGGCGGAGAGGGAAATTTTCCCAACGATATTGCCGTAATCAACGAATCCTTCGTCGCATAAAAATCCTCATCGGGCGATATCACGCCGTCCTCATCAGCATCGATCGGGACCACAAGTATATTCGGATTAGGCAGATGCGTCTCGTTGTCATAAACATATCCGATATTGTTCAATCCCACACCATATATATCTTTCTGTACGGCAGCCGCCACACCTGGGTCTCCAAATACGGCTGTACCACCTAGGTCCTCTTGACGCTTACCGAACCACTTAGCCCAGGTCTCGGCCGCTCCACAAGCGTCAGAACGCGTATAAACTCGCAAGGGGGTAGTATCGTCAGTACCCAATACATCGCCCCAGGTTTTGGCCTCGCCGGTAATCCATATCTTTGTTGCATCGTCGCGAGTAATACCATGTTTCATTATCAAGTCGGCCACCGGATTGTTGCTATTGAATGTAGCTACCACGGCATCTTTGGCTACGGCAAAAGGCACAGCCCCCTGCTCTATCTCTCTCGGATAAATTTCACGCGACACCATACCAAAATCTACAACTCCAGCCAAAGCGTCGGTCATACCCTTTCCGGCACCACCGGCCGACAAATCGATGCGCACACCAGGATTTTGTTTCTGAAATTCATCGGCCCATTTCACGGCCAACGGATAGAGCGCGAAAGCACCCGACAAAGAGATATTGCCAGTCAGTCCGCCGTCGGTAGTCGGGCGACTGTTTCCGCCACACGATACCATTCCACCGGCCATAGAGGCTATCAACATGACCGATACGATTTTTTGCATTTTTTTCATAAGACAAAGAATTTGTTTAAATTTTATTGTTGAGATTATTTAAGGGACATTTTGGATTGGATTTTCCATCTAAATGCGTAGGGAATAGCGGGCTATTTTCAAGTTTTTTGATGAAAAAGGCAACCAAAAGAACCTTAAAGCCGTGACGTTGTTTTTTTGAAGCTGCAATAATTTTTCCAAGAAAATTTCAACCAACTTCTTAGAAGATTGCAAATAGTTGTAATGCCAAATAGTTCACATTATCACTGCCCGAAATCAACTTATAAGTATAATTTGCTTGCAGGCGTATCCATTTTATAGGGCTATAATTCAGACCTACCGTAAAATCGCTTTCACGCGAGGAATCCAACGCTTTATCGCTCTTGAAATAATCATATTTGAGCAAAGGTTGAACTTGGGGGTGAACATAATATCCTACTACGGCATATACCCCCTCGCTTTTCGTGTCAGCTGTTTTTCCATAGAGGTATTCACTGCGCACAAGCCATTTATTATCTACCCATTGTGCGCCGGCCGCCACACGTTCACGGTCGATACTATATGTCGCACCCGATTTCTTGTATCGTCCGTAATAATACGATGCCGATAGTGTGAGCGACCGTAACGGATTAATATTCAGACGTCCTGAAAAATCTTTCGCTTTATTATTATCGCTAATATTTATTCCGTTTCCATTGAAAACGCCTATCGCATAATCGACAATATTATATCCGTCACGAGGTAAGAATCCGCCATAGAGGCCGATACCTATATCACGACCATTGGCCGACATACCCGAGAGATCGGAATAATTACACAACTTGGATATAGCCATGGAATTATCTATCGTTTCGAGGGTTGTAGGCCCGTAAGTATTTTCCAACGAAAAGGGTATCTTGAACTCACCGACCTGCACATTGACGCGACGATCGATTTTCCAACGGACATAGGCGTCTAACACTTTAGGTGTGCCCGAAAACTCCAAAAACAATCTATAATCCACCTTTGTGGAAATATTCCCTTTGAAGTCGAGACGAGCCCGTCTCACATCGAAACTATTGGAGCCGCCATTCTTATCGGAATATTGGTATCTGAAATTTATAAACCCGGATATTCGGGGTAACTTCGATACTATTTTCTTCAATTTCGTAATCTCTTTTTCGTTGGTCGATACCCGCTCTACCAACATCGTATCGGTCTGTGCCGATACCGTTCCTGCTGTCAATACGATTATCAACATGCAGGAAACAATCTTTTGCATAGGTTTCATAATTTTCACGTTTTTAATCTACACCGCAAAGATGTAGATTAAAACACAAAAATAAGAAAAAAGAGGATTAAATTTTAGAAAAATACGACAAATCGTTTACTCTATAAGACTTTTCAATGAAGTATTGCGCAGTATTGATTGTGCGCTTAGATAAACAGCCTCAAATGCTTTACGAATTTTACAAGCGGACTCGTCTTTACAAAATTCGCAAGGTTGATACATTTTATCACAGAAACAAGTAATCATGCAGAGAGAGCCTTCAAATTCGAGTACTATCTCTTCAAGTGATATATCAGTGGGACGCTTTATCAAGAAATACCCCCCGGCTTTTCCACGAGTACTATCCAGCCAACCTTTATTCTTGAGCTGCAACAAGATACCTTCTAAGAAACGTTGAGGTATCTTTTCTGTTTTAGCTATTTGGCTGATAGGAACCGAGCCTTTACCATAGGCTCGAGCCAATGCCGAAAGAGCCAACATCGCATATCGTGTTTTCTTGGATAGCATATTAGGTTGTATATATATGAGTGAGTATTAAGTGTCTTATTATTCGTATTATCTATTCATGTGCAAAGATAATAAAAAAAATCACATATTTTATCATCGGCTCTATCCCGGAACAAATCCCCACAAAACAAATGTAGTTAAATTACAAACAAAATTAAGAAGCTGTTTAAATTTTATTTTTAGAAGATAGACTACACTCGCTGTGCAATTTGTAAACAAGTTTACATTGCGCTCGTTGGCACTATCTTTCGAGATTATTTAAGAGGTATTTGGGAATGGATTTTTTGTCAAAATGCACCGGGAATAGCGGGCAAATAGTTTTAAAGAAGCCGAAACTTTGTTTTTGAAGCCGTAATAATTTTTTCAAGAAAATTTTAAACGCCTTCTTAGTCGTCGCCATGGGTGTCGTAGCAGGCACTGTCTTTGCATAGGGAGCACATCTCACGGTACTCGTTCCAATCGGCGTCTTTCTCGGTATAAATCGTGATAGGCAACAAATCGAACGGTGCCAGCGCTGTATTCAATCGCTCACCGAAAGCCGGGATATTACGCGTGTAAAATACCCACGTGCGCACACCATCGCCGGTATATATGCCGGTGAGAATGGAGAGTTTATCTTTTTCCATCGCTTTTTTCAAAGCCTCTTGCGGCCCTTCCATCGCTTGAGCCTCTTGTTCCGTGGGCATACCCGCACCATCGCCGGTATAGGTCCAGGTAATCTCTACCCGCTCACGCAATTTGCCCGATGTCATAAAATCGTCTATTTCGTCGCGACCACATACAATTATCGTAGCTCCGCTTTCACTCTCGGTTATTGCCGTAAACCAATTATCTGATAGTCTCATATCTCAATGATTTTTTCTTGTCTCAAAGATAATGCTTTTTCGGGAAATTCAAAACAGCATCTTATATCAGCCCCAAAAGGCGCAAAATAGTAGGGGTTAAAAGGGCGGTAAATATTCCGTTGAGCGTCAGGCCCAAGCCGGCATACGCACCGTATTTCTCACCCACCTCCATCGCTGCCGACGTTCCAACCGCGTGCGAGGCCGTACCCATGGAGAGGCCCTGAGCGATAGGACTTTTTACACGGCCGAGCGAGAGTACCCGAAAGCCAAACATCGCACCAAATATACCTACGCACACCACCACGGCCGCCGTGAGCGAGGGTATGCCCCCTACCGCTTGCGTTATCTCCATGGCAATAGGCGTAGTGACCGATTTGGAGGCCATCGATATTATCACCTCGCGTGTTGCGCCAAACAGCCGGGCCACCAACACCACCGACAATATGCCCACCACACACCCCGCCAACTGCGAGATAAGTATAGGCCATAGCTGTTTTTTTATCGTTTCGAGCTGTAAATAGAGCGGTACACCCAAGGCCACAACGGCCGGTTTCAGCCAGAACTCTATCATCTGCCCGCCTTGCTCATAGGTCTCGTAACTGATACCCGTAAAACGCAGGAACAATATCAGCGCTACGATGGTCAATAATATGGGATTCAAGAGTATAAATCCCGTTCTCCGCTGCAACTCTTTCGCTCCGAAAAAGAGGAGAAAGGTCAGCGCTATCAAGAAGAATTTATTTTCTACGAAGTCCATGTGATTTACGTGCCAATTGATGTGTCCAACCTGTGACGACCAATACCAATATAGTGCTTACCACCGTGGCCACGGCTATCGGCAGAAATTGAGCCTCGATAAGATCGAAATAGAGCATCAAGGCCACTCCCGGCGGTACAAAAAAGAATCCGAGATTGGAAACCAGAAAATCGGAAATACCTCGCACCCAATGCAGTTTCACCCACCCCAATTTCAGGAATAGGGTAAGTAACAGCATACCGATAATACTCGCTGGCAATTTTATGCCGGTGAGCCACACGACCAGCTCACCCAACGCCAAACAAGAAAATAATACCGCACATTGTCGTATCATAGTCGAAAGTTTTTTTGTGGTGCAAATGTACGAAAATACTATAAATTTCAGAAGAAAGTAGATTTTATCGGGGGTGAAAAGAGGTACTGAATAGAAGTTTTTTACTATCTTTGCAAGATTGTTTGCGTCAGCCTATTAATAGCGATGTAAACAATTTCTAATATCAACCGATAAAAAACAGAAATATATGATAGAGATGTCGATAGAGCGTTTCAACGCTTTTCTATGGATTATGAGCGGCATAGCCGTGGTGGTATTTATCGCACTATATTTTGTGAAAGCCGGGTATGGTATGTTTCGCGACAACCGTTGGGGACTTGCCATCAACAACAAGGTGGCTTGGGTATTGATGGAGGCCCCGGTATTCATCGTCATGTGCATTTTGTGGTGGAACTCGGCCCGACGTTTCGAGATGGTACCGCTTATCTGCTTTCTGCTGTTCCAACTGCACTATTTTCAACGCTCTTTTGTGTTCCCTTTCCTGATGAAAGGCAAAAGCCGTATGCCTATCGTCATCATGCTGATGGGTATCACGTTCAACGTGTTGAACGGATTTATGCAAGGTGAATGGCTTTTCTATCTCGCCCCCGAGGGATTATACAGCACGGCCTGGCTCACTACCCCGCAATTTATCATAGGTGTAGTGCTTTTCTTCATAGGTATGGCTATAAATCTGCACTCCGACAACGTGATACGCCACCTGCGTAAGCCGGGCGACACACGTCACTACCTCCCTGCAAAAGGTATGTACCGATACGTTACATCGGCCAATTATTTCGGTGAGATAGTAGAGTGGACTGGATTTGCAATACTCACTTGGTCGGCTGCCGGAGTGGTATTTGTATGGTGGACATTTGCCAACCTCGTGCCACGTGCCAATGCCATATATCACCGCTACCAAGTCGAGTTTGGCGATGCCATGGGCAGTCGCAAACGCATATTCCCCTTTATCTATTAAACAAATTCTAACACACTATATTATGGACTCTAAACTCTTCACCCCCGTAACCATCGGTCCGCTCACATTACGGAACCGCACCATACGGTCGGCCGCATTCGAAAGTATGTGTCCCGGCAATGTGCCGTCGAAAGAACTGCACGCCTATCACAAATCGGTAGCCGATGGCGGTGTGGGTATGACCACTATCGCATACGCCGCCGTGTGCCAAAGCGGTCTATCGTTTGACCGACAACTGTGGATGCGCCCCGAAATAGTTCCGGGACTGCGCGAAATCACCGACGATATACACCGCTCGGGTGCTGCCGTATCGATACAACTCGGCCACTGCGGAAATATGTCGCACAAAAAGATATGCGGTGTAACGCCTATCTCGGCCTCTACCGGATTTAATATGTACTCGCCCACCTTTGTGCGCGGTATGAAGAAAGAGGAGTTGCCCGAAATGGCTAAAAACTTCGGACAAGCCGTAAACTTAGCTCGCGAGGCCGGTTTCGACGCCGTAGAGATACATGCCGGACACGGGTATCTCATAAGCCAATTTTTGTCGCCCTATACCAATCATCGCAAAGACGAGTTCGGCGGTTCGCTCGAGAATCGCATGAAATTTATGGATATGTGTATGGAAGAGGTGATGAAAGCCGCCGGAAACGATATGGCCGTATTTGTGAAAATGAATATGCGCGACGGATTCAAGAGCGGTATGGACATCGATGAATCACTGCAAGTAGCCAAACGATTGGAACAATCGGGCGCACACGCGCTTGTGTTGAGTGGAGGCTTTGTGAGCAAAGCCCCGATGTATGTGATGCGTGGCGCCATGCCTATCAAGACCATGACACATTACATGGACTGTTGGTGGCTGAAATATGGCGTGAAATTGGCCGGCCGTATGATGGTGCCTACCGTACCTTTCACCGAAGCCTATTTCCTCGAAGACGCCTTGAAGTTCAGAGCCGCGCTGAAAATGCCGTTAGTGTATGTCGGTGGTCTCATCTCGCATGAGAAAATCGACGAAGTACTGAACGACGGCTTCGAATGTGTGCAAATGGGACGCGCCCTGCTCAACGAACCGGGATTTGTAAACCGCATGGCTCGTGAGGAAAATGCTCGTAACGCTTGCGGACACAGCAATTACTGCATAGGCCGTATGTACACACTCGATATGAAGTGTCACCACACCGTCGATGGATTGCCCGCCTGCCTGAAAAAAGAGATTTCCAAACTTGAGTTTAAATAACCCTATGGCCATAAAAGATAAAATAGCCGTCATCACCGGTGCCGACGGTGGTATGGGCAGTGAGATAACGCTGGCCGTGGCCCAAGCGGGGTATCACATAATCATGGCCTGTAAGCAGCCCGAGAAAGCCGAGACCAAAAGACAGGAAATCATAGCAAAAAGCGGCAATAAACACATCGAAGTAAGAGAGATTAATCTCAGTTCGCTGGCATCGGTATCGGCTTTTGCCGACAAATTGACGCAAGAGAACGCTTCCATCGATTTGCTGATGAACAATGCCGGCGCGTTAGATTATAAACCCATAACCACGGTAGATAGGCTTGCCAACATGACCAGTGTAAACTATGTAGCCCCCTATCTGCTCACTCGCAAATTGGCCCCGTTGATGCACCGTGGTTCCCGCGTGGTGAATATGGTTTCATGCACCTATGCCATAGGAAAAGTATCGTTACCCCACTTTTTCACCCATGGAGGCAAAGGCGGATTTTGGCGTATTCCCATATACAGCAATACGAAATTTGCCCTTACTTTGTTCACCCTCGAAATGGCCGAACGGCTGAAAGAGCAAGGAATCACCATCAATGCCGCCGACCCGGGTATCGTATCGACCAATATCATACGTATGCACAATATCGTAATCGATAAATTGTGCGATTGGTTTTTCCGTCCGTTTATCCGCACACCGCGTCAAGGTGCCGACACCGCCATCGGATTGTTGCTCGACGCCGAGGCCGAGGGGCGTACCGGCACATTCAATGCCAGCCACAAGGTGAAAAACTTATCGGAAAAGTACACCAAAAGCCCGATGCGGAAAATATTGTGGGACGAAACCGAGAAGATTGTCAAGGATTACCTATAATAATCAGTTCCTTGAAAACTCTCTATATTTACATAAGTAAAACAACATAACCTTCATAAAAACAAACCTTTATGCTTATGAAATTAAAAACAACATTCACATCGTTGCTACTGGCCACGGCTGTCGTTGCACCGGTGAAGGCCGATGAAGGAATGTGGCTTCTGCCCTTTCTGAAACAACAAAACAGCGAACAACTGAAAAAAGCCGGATTGATGATGGACATCGACGACATATACAATCCCGATGCCACCTCGATGAAAGATGCCATCATAATCTTCGGTAATGGCTGTACCGGAGAAATCATTTCGTCGGAAGGTCTCATACTCACCAATCACCACTGCGGTTATGGCGCCATACAGCAGCACAGTACCGTAGAACACGACTATCTCACCGACGGATTCTGGGCCATGGACAAAAGTCAGGAGTTACACACCCCCGGCCTGCAAGTACGTTTCATCGACAAAATAGAAGAAGTTACCGACATCATCAACAAAGCCGTTGAAGAGTCGGGTGATGAGATGAAAGCCTTCAACACCGCATTTCTCAGCAATAAAGCTCGCGAACTTGCCGGAGAAGAATTTTTAGCTCAAAATCCTTTTGTAGAGGTTGTTATCAAGCCTTTTTATGGCGGAAACCGCTTCTTCATGTTCTACATGACGGTATATAACGACATACGTATGGTAGGTGCGCCCCCCTCGTCGATAGGTAAATTCGGTGCCGATACCGACAACTGGATGTGGCCCCGCCATACCGGCGACTTCTCGCTCTTCCGCGTATATACGTCGCCCGATGGCAAACCGGCCGAATACAGCGCCGACAACGTACCTCTGAAACCGAAACGCTATTTCAAAATATCACTCGGCGGTGTACAGGAGAACGACTATGCCATGATTATGGGATTCCCCGGCACCACCAATCGTTACTACACCTCGTGGGAGGTAAAAGAGATGCGCGACATCGAAAATGCCACTCGTATCGAAATGCGCGGTGTACGTCAGGCCGAAATGCTCGACGAGATGCTTGCCGACCCTGCCGTGCGCATACAATATGCCAGCAAATATGCACGGTCGAGCAACTACCATAAAAACTCCATCGGTATGAACCGAGGTATCGATAAACTCGACGTGATAGGTACTAAAGAGCGTCAAGAAGAGGCTCTGCGTCAATGGTCGGCCACCAACAATCACCCCGAATACATCGAGGCACTCGATGAAATAAAAACTGTAATGGAGGCCCTCGCACCCATCAATCTGGCCTATTGCCAACTCAACGAGGGTATTAGAATGGCAATAGAATGCAGCCAAGTACCGGCCACCGGTGCTTTGAAAAAGGCTCTGCAAGACAAAAACTACGCCAAAGTAGATACCCTCATCGATGTGTTGCGTGGAAAATATGCCCAATTTGCCAACAAAGACTACAGCCGCAAGGTCGATCAACGTGTGACCAAGGCTATGCTGAAAGCCTACAAAGCCGCTGTGGCCGAGGGTGAACGCTTTGCCATCTACGACCTTATCGACAAAAAATTCAAAGGCAATATCGACCGCTATGTCGATGAGGCTTTCAAAACCTCAATTTTCGCCAGTGACGAAAATTTCGAGAAATTCTGCAAGAAACCTACCGTAAAAGCTTTGGAAAAAGACCTGCTCGTAGCGTTGCGTAACGCTTTCGTGGACAAATACCAAGAGATACGTGCCGAAGCCCGTCCTCTCGATGAACGTCTCACTAAAGCCAAGAAAGTATATATCAAAGGATTGCTCGATATGGCAGGTGACACTCCCACCTACCCCGATGCCAACTTCACCATTCGTCTCACATATGGTAACGTACTGCCCTACTCGCCTGCCGATGGTGTGGAATACAGCTACTTCACCACCCAACGCGGTATTCTCGAGAAAGAGGATCCCGACAACTGGGAATTTGTGGTACCGGCTCGTCTCAAAGAGTTGATTCTCGCCAAAGATTTCGGTGAATACGCCCTTCCTAACGGCGACCTGCCCACCTGCTTCCTCAGCAACAACGATATTACCGGTGGTAACTCGGGTAGCCCCGTCATCAACGCTTACGGCGAATTGATTGGTGCCGCTTTCGACGGCAACTGGGAAGCCATGAGTGGCGACATCGTTTTCGAAAAAGAGCTGCAACGCTGTATCAACGTAGATATTCGTTACATACTCTTCATCATCGACAAATATGCCGGAGCCAAAAATCTGATTGAAGAAATGGATATTGTGCGTGAGTATCGCCCAAACATTAAGCATACGGATATATTCGACGAAAAAGCTTTTAGAGAAGAGATGGAGAAAATGATGAAAGAATTCTATAATGAAGAAAATCTAAAAAAATAATCTCTTATAGATCCTTACTTTCAAAAGAGGTCGCACTCAGAGTTGAAGTGAACCCCAAAAGTTTTTTTGTCTAACTTTTGGGGTTCACTTCAACTCTTTTTCATTTACACAATTATATTAATGACGCACATGAATTGAAAATTTGTGCAAATCTTATTTTTTTACTCAACCGATAAATGTACTTTTGTAGAAACTACTAAAAAAACCTTTCTATGAAAAAGTTCTTTTCGGTCATACTATTCTTTATTGCCTTATTGCCGATAATACCCTGTAACGCTCAGGAGGAATACACGCAATTGACCAATCTGCCCACGATTTATATCAACACTTTCGACAACAAAGAAATCACCAGCAAAGAGAACTATATCTACGCCACCATGCATTATGTGGACTCCACGGGCGTTACCCGATACGACTCTATGCAGATACGCGGACGCGGAAACTCTACGTGGGGATTGGCAAAAAAGCCATACCGCATCAAATTCAAGGAGAAAGAACGACTGCTCGGTAGTGAACGTGCCAATGCCAAAAGCTGGACGTTGCTCGCCAACTATGCCGACAAAACCTTAATAAGAAATGCCATTGCCGCCTGTATGGGGACATTTGCCGGACAACCCTTTACCGCTGCCGCCCAATTTGTGGATTTATACCTCAACGGCGAGTTTAAGGGCTGTTACCAAATATCCGACCAAATAGAGATACGCAAAAAACGGGTAAACATTACCGAACAAGAAGATGTGGCAACCGCCGATAGTAACATAAGTGGTGGCTATTTGCTTGAAGTCGACGGATTTGCCGGTGGGGAACCTGTATATTTCACCACCGATAAAGGGCTGACCATCACCATAAAATCGCCCGACGAGGATATTATTATCGACCGACAAAAAGAGTACATCAAAAATCATGTTCAGAAATTTGAAAACGCACTATTCTCCAACTCGTTTGTCGATCCCAATATCGGATATCGGGCCTACGTGGACTCATCGACACTGGCCAGCTGGTATATCGCCACCGAGCTCACCGGTAATGTCGATGGTTTTTGGAGTACCTATATGTACAAAGAGAAAGACGATTCCCTACTCTACTGGGGCCCTATGTGGGACTATGATATAGCATTCAACAACGACTATCGTGCCGGTGATGTGAACGAATATCTCATGCGCGACAGAGCTTTCAGCGATGTACTGACCAAGGTGTGGGTACAACAAATGTGGAAAGATCCGTGGTTTGTACGCCTCATCAATCGCACTTGGAAAGAATTGATAGAAAAGGGGTATGAAGAGTATGTACTGAACTACTTCGACAACCTCGTTGCTGAACTCGACCAATCCCAAAAGGCCAATTTCGGAATATGGCCGCTCAAAGATCGTGTATATAACGAATATGTGCTATTCAGTACATACCAAGAGGGGGTAGATTATCTGCGAAATTATATCACAAAACGTTTTGACTATCTGACAAAAGCTTTTGAAGAGGGCGAACGCAGTGTAGTGGAGATACGCCCCACTCCCGAATTTACACCCAACGCTTCGTATTACTATCGCATAAAGAATAAAGACAATAACTTATACCTCGATATGGTGAGCGAGTCGATTTACACCCGTATGTCGGCCGTGAAAGAGTCACAGCAATGGGATATTGTCGATACCGGTGACGGCTATTACTATCTGCAAAATAGAGCTACAGGATTGGTTATCACCGATGGTGCTACCACCTCTTGGGGGAAATACTCTTGCGACTCAATGGTCGTATCGCAAGAGATAATTGCCGAAAAAGCTCGCCAACAATGGCGTTTTGTACCTGTCGGCTATGGGGATATGTATGTAATAGAGAATAAACTTACAGGTCTGGCACTGACCAAAATAGCCGGTGACGCCTCCCGACGCAACTATGTAGTAACCGGCGAAAATGCAGGAACCGAAACAGACGACAATAGTTGTCTGTGGTATATCGACACCTACAAAGAGAAGCCCATGACCGGTATTTCCGAAGTAGAGGCTGCACGATGTGAATATATTGTGACCTATAACCCCGATACCCGCACCGTTCGATTCATAGCCGAAAGCGGGGCTACCCTCGATGGTACTGCCCATATATGTAATATAAACGGCACCATACTCATGCAATCGAATATAGGACAGGATATTGACGTATCACATCTACCCAACGGTACTTATCTGCTTATGTGGCACGATGGCTCGCACAATCGTAGTGTGAAATTCATAAAGTAATTATAGTCAAGTATCTGGCAAACGGGTACACCGCAAGGAGATACCCGTTTGTTGTATGGCTCATACTATTTCAGCGCATAAAGTGCCGCAGAATAATTGGGCTCTCGGGTAATCTCGGGAACGAGTTCGGTATATACAACACGACCTTTCGCGTCAATCACCACTATCGCACGTGCCAGCAACCCGGCCAGCGGACCATCGAGCATTTCCACCCCATATTGTTCCGCAAATTTACTATCTCGGAACGCCGATACCGGAATCACATTTTTTATACCTTCGGTTGTGCAAAAACGGCTTTGAGCAAACGGCAAATCCTTCGACACCGCCAATACCACCGTATTAGGAATATCCGATACTAATTGATTGAATTTACGTACCGTAGTCGCACACACGCCCGTGTCGAGGCTTGGGAATATATTCAACACGACACGTTTACCCATGAGGCTGTCGCTCTTCAATAAGGAAAGATTTCCTTTTACCAATTCGAAATGTGGTACGATACTACCGATTGATGGGAGTTCGCCACCGGTATGCACCGGTGTACCTTTGAAAGTGATTGTTGCCATAAAAGAAAAATTAAACGCAGGGAATAGAATTTCCCTACGTTTATAAGTAACAGTTATGAAGTGAAATTTGTTTGCCGCAATTACACCGATAGCCATTTATACGAATCCTCTACCGAGAATTTGCGACGAAGGGCATATCGTTGTCGCTGTTCGTCGTCGATATTACCAATATGGAAATAGGCCGACTGCGGGTGAGCAATGAGCAGTCCCATAGTTGTAGAGGTCGGTGTCATAGCGCCATTCTCGGTGAGGGCTACACCGATAGTATCTGCTGCAAGCAAACGCGCCAAATCGAACGCCAGCGACTGGTCGGGCAGTGAGGGATACCCCACTGCCGGTCGTATGCCTTGATAGTGTTGCGCCAAGAGCGTAGGGATATGCTCTTTTTCCATAGGTGAATAGCCCCAGTAACGAGTACGCACGGCATAATGCAACTTTTCGGTTGCCGCCTCTACAAGGCGATCGCAAAGCGATTGCAGTAACAATGCGTTGTAGGTATCACCCTGATGTTCATACCGCAGTATCTCTTGTTGCAACCCCGCCGATATAGTGACTACAAATGCGCCTACATAGTCGTTTCTGTTTTCGCGTTGTGGCATCACATAGTCGGTAAGAGCCAGATATTTTCCCTGTAACGATGTATGTTGTTGGCGCAGACAGGGTATTACCACATCGCCCTCGCGAGTATATAGTACAATATCATTATCCACACTGTTGGCGGGGAATATGCCATATTTAGCCATCAGATATTTATCCTCCCCGACCATCAGTTTTTCGAGCATCTGCTTCGCATCGGCCATCAACTTCTCGGTCTCCTCCACTCGAGACGGAAAGGTAACCGCCGTGCGACAACGATCGCACGCACAATCGGCCTCATGCCCCCCGGTCAATCGCCAGGTATGCAGAAAATATTTCCAATTGATATAGGGCATGGCCTCTTGCAAGGCAATACGCACCTCTTGCACACTTGCCGAGGACTGTGGGGCTACTGGGGTATAATCGTCCCACTCCACTTTCGCACCGTTTTTATCGGCAATATCTATATTTTCCAAGTCGCTCTTTCCCATAATAGAGTGGCGCAACTGTTCTTGTTCGGCACGCAGGTTTTGTACAAAGGTGTCGCGAGTGTCGGTATTCAGCCACTGAGCCGCCACCGCAGGCATTTGAGCCGCATCGCGGGTATAAATTACCGGACCGCTGTAACAAGGCGCTATTTTCACGGCAGTATGCAATTTCGACGTCGTGGCTCCCCCTATCATCAAGGGCAGTGACATTCCGGCCTCTTCCATCGCCGTGGCTATGCGGCACATCTCGTCGAGCGAGGGGGTTATCAGTCCGCTCACGCCTATTATATCCACCTTTTCGCGCAGGGCGGTCTCTATGATTGTCTCGGTAGGCACCATCACCCCGAGGTCGATAATCTCGTAGTTGTTGCAAGCCAACACCACCGAAACGATATTCTTGCCTATATCGTGTACATCGCCCTTGACGGTCGCCAACAATATCTTTCCGGCTTTGCGACCGGTATCGGCCTGCGCCTCGATATAGGGTTGTAACAGAGATACGGCCTGTTTCATGGTGCGAGCGGTCTTCACCACTTGGGGCAAGAACATTTTCCCCTCGCCAAAGAGCGTACCCACACGGTTCATGCCGGCCATCAAGGGGCCTTCGATAATCTTCACCGCGTCGCCATATATGGTCAATGCCTCTTGCAAATCGACCTCGAGGCGATCGCCCACACCCTTCACAAGGGCATATTCCAATCGTTCATCGAGCGACAGGGTATCTCGTATGTCACTTTGCTGCGACGGCTCACCAACCGGTAACTCCGTTGCTTTCAACCGTTCGGCCATCGCTATCAGCCGATCGGTCGCATCGGCCCGCCGATTGAATATCACATCTTCGATACATTGCAACAGTTCGTCGGGAATATCGGCATACGACACTTTCGTTGCCGGATTTACAATGGCCATATCCATGCCCGCCTGTATGGCATGATACAGAAACACAGCATGCATCGCCTCGCGGATATAATTATTTCCTCGGAACGAGAACGACAAGTTGCTGATACCGCCACTCACTTTGGCACCCGACAGATTCGTCTTTATCCATGCCGTGGCTCGGATAAAGTCCACGCCATAATCGGCATGAGCCTCTATACCTGTGGCAAGCGCCAACACATTGGGGTCGAATATGATATCGGTAGGCGCTATCCCTGCCGCCGTAAGCAGGGTATAGGCTCGTTGGCACACGGCTATTTTGCGTTCGTAGGTATCGGCCTGTCCCTCCTCATCGAACGCCATGACCACCATGGCCGCACCCAACCGCTGTATGGCACGTGCATGAGCGAGAAACTGTTCCTCACCCTCTTTCAGACTTATAGAATTAACGATACCCTTGCCCTGTACACACTTCAACCCGGCCTCTACGACCGGCCATTTCGACGAGTCGAGCATCACGGGCACGCGACATATTTCGGGTTCCGACGCCACCAGATTCAGGAACGTCACCATCTCTTTTTCGGTATCGAGCATGGCGTCGTCCATATTTATATCTATTATCTGCGCGCCATCTTCTACCTGTTTACGGGCTATCTCGAGAGCCTCATCATATTTTTTCTCGGAAATCAGTCGCAGGAATTTACGCGAACCGGCCACATTACAGCGTTCACCCACATTTATGAAATTATTTTCAGGCACAATACGCAGCATCTCCAGTCCCGATAGGGTAAGCTCTTGCCCCTTAGCGATAAGAGCGCGAGGGGCAGCACCGGCGACCAAGCGTGACAGTGCCTCGATATGTGCCGGCGTAGTACCGCAACAGCCCCCGATGATATTCACCAACCGTTCATCGACAAACTCCTGTACCTGAGCGGCCATCGATTCGGGTGTCTCGTCATATTGGCCGAAACGGTTGGGCAGTCCGGCATTGGGATAGGCCGATATGTAATAGGGAGCCATCTGCGACAACTGCCGTAAGTAGGGTTTCATATCGCGGGCGCCAAACGAGCAGTTGAGCCCCACGGTGAGAACATCGGCATGCTGTACCGAGGCAAGGAAAGCCTCCAAAGTTTGCCCCGACAAGGTGCGTCCGCCATCGGACAGTGTCACCGATAGCATCAACGGCACTCGCCGTCCCATCGTGGTCATGGCCACCTCGGCGGCATATAGGGCGGCCTTCACATTCAGCGTATCAAATATCGTCTCTATCAGCAGGAGGTCCACCCCACCCTCTATCAAGGCACACATTTGCTCCCGATAGGCCTCGGCCATATTGTCGAAAGTCACGGCTCTATAAGCGGGATTGTTCACATCGGGCGACATAGAGCAGGTTTTATTGGTGGGACCTACAGCACCCGCCACGAAACGCGGTTTCTCGGGCGTTTGTCGGGTGAATCGGTCTGCCACGGCACGAGCCAATCGGGCGGCCGAGCGGTTTATCTCAGCCACATAAGCCGTCATTCCGTAATCGGCCTGAGAGATACGTGTGGCATTGAACGAGTTGGTCTCTATAATATCAGCCCCGGCACGGAGATAGGCTTCATGTATCGACGATATGATTTGAGGCTGCGTGAGGCATAGTATATCATTATTACCCTTTTGCAATATCTCACAATCGGCAAATCGTGTACCTCTGAAATCGGCCTCGGTCAAGGCATATTGCTGTATCATAGTGCCCATAGCGCCATCGAGCAGGGCAATACGCTGTTGCAGTATATCGGTAAGTTTCATTTCCTACTATTTTGGGCACAAAGATAAAAATAAATACAAAATATTATCAGCCGTTCTTTCAATTTTATTTTAATGGTTGCCCTCGGCGGCCACTCGAACCGAGTGGCCCTACAAAAAATGGGCTGAGATGCGATAATTTTATTCTGTAACAGCACGAACAGATAGTCCGAAGTAGCGACGGCTCCAGCCGTCCCAACGGTAGTAGCCATCGTCGAAGTAGAGAGTGCACGCGTAGCTCCCGTAGCTCCCGCCCAACGCCGCCGACCAGTAGTAACCGTCCGTCCCTTCATCGTAGAGCTCTCCGTAGCCGCGGTAGCCCGCAGCGGGGAGAAAGATAGAGTTACCGTTAGGACCGGTTACATACTGTCCGCTCACCCCTTTATAGGTTCCCCACTCCCATGTGCAGCTATTAACAAGTTCTTTTATCTCTTCAAGGGTGGGCATACGCCAACCTCCGCCCCATTTCACGTGTGCAACATCATACTGCGTACCACTGATATTATTCCCGATATGGGTGAATTCGTCATAATCCCAATCTCCATTACCATTGCTATCCGTCCAATATTTATAATTCGCCAACGTGTAATCACTCTTTTCCTCGGTCTCACCCCAAGCGTAATAACCACCATACTCCTCGGGCGAAGCAGCTCCGATATTCCAACCGGCCCATTTTACGCTCAGTCCGAGATCTATCGCCTCGTGGATGGGCTTCTCACTGTTTACCAGCAACGTGGCCTCATCTATCGTCTCGCCCGACTTATCAACCACCCGGGCGGTAAGGGTATAGGGCACGTATTCGGTCTCGCCACGGGTGGTACGGGGCGAGGGTGTCCACTCCACTCGCACCTTACCGGCAAGGTCGGCGGTGGCCACGCCATGGCTCAGCTCCCCGCCATCGGCACTGAAATTGACCAACGCCAGCGGGCAGGGGTAATACTTCTTCGTTACGGGGCTGTACGATTCCACCAAAAACTCCGCCGTGACGCTCTCTCCGCCCGCCACCTTCATGCCATTCTCGGGGCTGAGGCGGGTGATACGCTGTGGAGACGTGTACAGACTCTTGTCCGACACAAGATTGTGCACGTCGCTACGCCATACCTCTTTGTCCCAAAATCCGAAATCGAATTTCAATCCCATACGTATATCCATACCGGCATACATATCGCTCGTCCAACCGATGTGGTTGTCTCCGTCGGCAGATAGGCGGGCACCCGCCTCTACGGTCTCTTTGATATAGGGGCGCGGCTCTAACCACGGGCCTATGAATTTGTATAATCCTATCTCTATCTGCGGATAGTACGACACCTTGGCGGTGGCCGAGGCCTTCGCCTCTATCGTGGGCGCATGAACCTCCAGCGTGGGTACGGCGCTGCGTATGGGTTTCACGCCTCCGGCAGACGTCCATTCCAGGCCGGCGTTGAGTTCCATGCCCATCTTCACGCCGGCACTCGCGTCGATACTGCCCTCGGCCGTAAACATCGTGTATTTTCCTAAATGGGTGTAGATAAGCAGGTGCACCGTCACTCCGCCTACCGGGAATGTGAATATTCCCGTGGGCAATACGTTGTATTTGATGATGGTATCTCCCTCCTCGGTATAGCGGTTTTCGTAATGATACTTCAGTAACATATCCATGCCGATATTGCCCGTGAGGGTGTAACTGAAGCGCTTCAATTCGCCCTCCTTGCGGAAAAGGGATATCTCTTTCTCCCCGAAATCGAACTCGAAAGAACCTTTCAAATCCGCATCGTAAGCGCAGGTTTCCCACCACAGACGGCCCGCCGTGCCGTTATAAATCGTGCTTCCGTTGAGATCGGTATGAAACGACCAAAGCTTTTTCCGTATGATATAGTTGGCACGGGTGGTGTAGCCCGTCTCGCTGTTGTAAACCTCGTGGTAACGACCGTCGGAATCTATGTAGCCGTATGACGAGGGGGCAATTACGCGCTCTCCGCCCACCGAGCTGCGCACCCGGGTGGAAGGCTCGGTCGTGAGGGTGAAACTTGTATTGCGGAACAGATTGCACATATTGCCCTGCGTGGTCTGCATCAATACCGTGTTGCCGCTTGTGGCGACGCTCTCCACCACGCGTATGTCATAGCCATACTCGACCGGAAGAACGATGGCGCTACCCTCGGTGACCGACGGCGGTGTTTGCGCGCTGTACGAGACGGTGAGGGCTCCGCTCGCGGAATCATAGGTGGTCGATACGCCGGGCTTACCTATATTCAGTTCCACATAATCGCTATCTATGCGCCCGTATTGGGTGACGGAAATCGTGGCGGTAGCCGTACCGCTGGTGATAGAGAACAGGGCGCTACGCTCGTCGCTTTCGTCATTGGCGGCAATGGCGATAATCAGGCGGTCGTCGTTGCCGCCGCTTACCGGCGACACCTCACACCATTCGGGCATTCCGCTTACGCTCCACACGCCGCTACTCTCCACGGTGAGCGTGTCGCTCGACGCCACACAGTCGAAATAGAGCTCTGCCACCGGACTGATACCGATGAAATCTTCAACTTCCTCCTCGCACGAGGTGGTGCATACAAGCGCAAGCAGCGCAAACAGGGTTCTGATTATGTGCTTCAACAGTTTCATTTTTTTTCGCATTTATCGTTTCCGCAAAGGTATCCTTTTTATCCGAGTAATAATCTTTAAATTAGATGTTTTTTTCGAGAATATGGTGAACTCGGACACTCGGGCCGAGTGGTCCCTACATTTTGCAGGGCAAGTCACCGCTTACCGTAGGGCGAGGTTTTGAAGCAGCTCCTCTAAGGCACTAATTTTAGTGGCTGTGGACTTTAATGAGGAGGGGTGTTTCACAATCTACGCTTTTGTGCTATCTTTGCAGTGGAAAATTTGAGACTAAAGAAATATGAGATTTGACGAACTGAATTTAGAAGCGGACGTGTTGCAAGGGCTCGACGCCATGAATTTCAAGGAGACTACCCCCGTGCAAGAGGCCACCATACCCGTCGTGCTCGAGGGTAAGGACTTGATAGCCTGCGCACAGACCGGTACCGGAAAAACCGCCGCATATATATTGCCCCTGCTCAATCTGCTGACTAAAAAGACAAATCAGAAAAATAGCGTACGAGCCATAGTGATAGCACCCACTCGCGAACTGGCCCAACAAATAGATATGCAATTCGAGGGCTTCTCCTATTTCCTGCCAATATCGACCTTCGTGGTGGCCGGCGGTGGCGACGGCGCTCAATGGGATATGCAGAAACGGGGATTGCAAATGGGGGCCGATGTGATGATAGCCACTCCGGGACGCCTCATTTCGCATCTGCTCAACACGAAAGTTGATCTGTCGGGCGTGGAATATTTAGTTCTCGACGAGGCTGATCGTATGCTCGATATGGGCTTCTACGACGATATAATGCAGATATGTTCGTTCATACCAAGCAAGCGCCAGACATTGCTTTTCTCGGCAACGATGCCCCCGAAAATTCGCCAATTGGCACGAAATATTCTGCACGAACCGGCCGAGGTGAATATCGCCATATCCAAACCCAACGAGGCCATAAAACAATCGGCATACATCTGCTATGAGCCTCAGAAAATGGGTATCATAAATGATATATTCTCACACGAGATAAAGGGGAAAACCATTATATTCTCGTCGTCGAAACTGAAGGTGAAACAACTCACCACCGCCCTGTGTCGCCTCAAATACAACGCCCGAGCCATGCACTCGGACCTGGAACAGGCACAACGCGAGGAGGTGATGCTCGACTATAAAAACGGGAAAATAGACATATTAGTGGCTACCGACATTGTGGCCCGCGGTATAGACATTACCGATATTGTACTGGTAATCAACTATGACGTACCCCACGACCCGGAGGATTATATTCACCGCATAGGCCGCACGGCACGCGCCAACGCCGAGGGCGAGGCCATCACCTTTGTGTCGGCCGAGGAACAAGACAAGTTCTACCGAATAGAGAAGTTTCTCGAACGAGAGATTCCCAAAGCGCCGGTACCTGCCGCACTGGGCGAAACGCCCCAATACGACATTATCGCGCTCGACAAACGCTCCTCTCGCAAAGGACACTATCGTCACAACGGGAAAAACCGCAAAGGCAACCGTCGTCGCCCCCGAAACGACCAACGTCCCAAACGAAAAGCGTAAGAATAGGTCTAAACATTCCTCCTCACTATTCGGTTTTTTCCGTATAAGAAGCTGTTTGAAATTAAAACCACCAAGCAATATGTATCGTCCATCATTCACCATCGTAATCGTTTGTATATGTACGGCTTTGTGTCTTGCATCGTGCCAATATTTGCAAGACGAAAGCAAACAAGATACGAATAAAACTCCGGCCCAAACCGAGACCGCCGAGACCCCCAAGAAACAACCGGCCGGTGTGCTGAGTATCGGTTCGCTATCGGCTAACGGAGAACATACCCTAATCGAAGGGGCCAGTCACTCACCTATGTGTAAAGTGTCGGTAGAGATGGAATATCCGCTCGGTGGGAATACCGGGAACATTTCACTCGGAAAACTACAGCAAACTTTTATGGGTACCCTCCCTGAAAATATGCGAGGCAACACTCCTAAAAATGCCGCCAACAACTATGTGGAGGCCTATATCGCAAATTACAAAAAAGAGATGGAGCCTCACCGCAAGATGGCCAAACGGAAAGATAATACGTGGATGAATTATGAGTCGAAAGTTACCATCAAAAGCCTGTATAACAAGCACAATTTCTGGGGATATACCATCAACGACTACTCATTCACAGGAGGCGCTCACGGTATGCATACCACCGGGTACAATGTAATAGACCTAAACAGTGGTAAATTGCTGTCGCTGAAATCGCTCTTCGCCGAAAAAGACTACCCCATCATCAACCGACTGCTACGCCAACAGTTGGCCGACGACCGGGGTTGTACGATAGAACAACTTGCCGGCCAAAGTTTCGAGACGGAAAATATCGTCATCGACGACAATTTCATGATAAGCGACAGCGGTATTACATGGGTTTTCAACCCTTACGACATAGCCCCATACAGCACCGGAACGGTATATATCACACTGCCCTATCGTGCCATACTCGGGTATTTGATAGCAGATTCTCCCGTAAAACGAATTATAAAATAGCCTGTATATCATGCAAATAATAGAAAAATACTTTCCCAACCTGACCGATACCCAACGCACACAATTTGCCGCGCTGTGGGATCTCTACAACGATTGGAATGCCAAGATAAATGTCATATCCCGTAAGGATATTGGCAACCTCTATACACACCACGTATTGCACTCGCTGGGCATAGCCCGTATCATACAATTCATGCCGGGCACGACCATACTCGATGTGGGTACAGGCGGAGGCTTTCCCGGGATACCCTTGGCCATCATGTTTCCCGATTGCAAATTTCATCTCGTCGATCGCATAGGCAAGAAGATAAAAGTAGCACAAGAAATCGCACAAGCCATTGGCCTGCAAAATGTAACGCTCGCCCACTGCGGTGTAGAGGAGGATAAAAACAAATATGATTTCATCGTGAGCCGCGCCGTCATGCCCTTAGGTGATTTACTGAAACTTATTCGGAAAAACGTCAGCACCAAACAGCACAACGCCATGCCCAACGGACTGATATGCCTCAAAGGTGGTGAAGTACAAGGCGAAATCGCACCGGTGCGCCGTACGGCCATGGTTTTCGACTTGAAAAGTTATTTCGACGAAGAATTTTTCGATACAAAAAAAGTGATTTACGTTCCCATTTAGCCCCTATCATGCTGCAAGTAAAATGTTTCACCTTCAATCCCATATCCGAAAACACCTATGTCGTATGGGATAGCGAAAGCCGAGAATGTGCCATTATCGACGCCGGGAACTCATCACCCGCCGAAAATGAAGAATTACAAGGCTTTATACAACAAGAAAATTTGCAAGTAAAACACTTGTTGGCAACTCATCTTCATTTCGACCACGCTTTCGGAATACGATTTGTGGCACAAACGTTCGACGTTCCACTCTCGGCACATCGGGGTGATGAATTTCTACTGGAGCATTTCTCTCGCCAAGCCGAATTATTCGGCATACAAGCCGGCTCAGCCCCTTCGCCCATCGGTAAATACATCGAAGAAGGCGATAACATAGCGATTGGAGAGTACACCCTCACAACACTGCACGTTCCCGGCCATTCGCCCGGAAGTATCGTCTATTATTGCGCTCGGGCCGGAGTGTTGTTTGTGGGAGATGTTTTATTCCGTAACAGCATAGGACGCACCGACTTATGGGGTGGAAATTTCAATACCCTCATCGATGGTATCAACAAGAAGATACTCACCCTACCCGACAGTACCGTTATATATTCGGGACATGGCGCCCCAACCGATATAGGCTATGAAAAAGACCACAACCCATACATATAGAAGCTTTTGGTGAAATAACTATATAGCCTCTGATGCGAACATTCGGGCATAAATATCGGCTTTACGCTCTAATGCCAACGGATAAGCGCGCGACGATGAGGGCATACGGTAAAAACGAATAGTCCTACCCTCGAAATCGAAGGGGGAACAACCGCCGATAGGTGGCTCGGCAACCGACATTGTCGTACAGAATATTTCTGTCGCTTTCTGCCCGGTAGTTACCACCGCCCCACAGAGGGAAAGCCGGCGCAATAACGCCGCAATATCTGTCACCTCCTCGACCTCGAGATATTTATCCGAAGCATTGTCTCGCATACGACGCACAGCCGTTGCGACATCGTACAGCGCTATACCTTTCTCTTGTAGAAAATTCTCTATACCGACTTTATCAAAGCCCTTCGTTGCCGGTAATACAAAGTGGTTTTTATCGCCATAAAAGACCGCACCCATTATACGCCACATATCATTTATCCAATTAGGGTAGAAAAAATCCATACACCAACGCTCGCGCTTGGGTGGAAAGCTACCAAGCATCAATATGCTGGCATTTTCCGGCAAAAAGGGCTGTAAGGGGTGTCGCTCGATATGCATGACTATATTCTATGGAGTTTAAATGAAAAATCCGTCTTAAATTGACGGATTTTTCAAATATTTATTCTTCGGTATTTTCTTCTTTGGGCTGGAAATCGGTGATACCCGATTGTATCAACAGATTATACCACGAAATGAGTTTACTGATATCGGTGGGATATACCCTTTCGCGGTCGAAATCGGGAACCACTTCACCGAAGTATGTACGCAAATCCTCTTTATCGGCCTTAGGCGATATGGTCGCCACTACCCCATTTTCTTTCTCTTTCACTCGAGTCAACACCTCTGACAAGGGTAATTCGCCCCCCTCGGTGTACATGGCGATATCGCCCAATGAGGTCACTTTGTCATGGCTATATGCAAGGTTACGCTTTCCTGTAATCAGTGATTCGACCACCAACGCGCCTTTTGCTTGCGACACGAGGCGAAACAATCCGGGACGGCCCGATATGGATAAAATTTCTTTCAACATAATTAGTTTGTTTTTCAAATATTTCTTAAAAGTCGTTTTAATATGATTTTTCTTACCAAAGAACAAAGATAGTGCAAAGGCGCATAGAAAAAAAGCGACTATACGTTTTTTTATGTTAATAGTATGTATATTTACAGCAACGATAGTATCTGCGGGATAAGCGGGGTGGTATTATCATTGAAAATCACGCAATTGGACCATCTTTCTTTCTCGGAATCACTACTTTGCGATGAAATACGAGCCTCGGCATCCTCGCGTAGGCAACCATTACGATGCATTATCCGCTCTATACGTAGGTTTATGGGGGCGGTTACAAGCCATATTTCATCGACCAAATCGGTAAAGCCGGCCTCTATAAGTATTGCCGACTCCATAAACAAATATTGCTCGTGGCTGTATCGCAACACCCACGTTCGGAAATCATCACGCACGGCCGGGTGAACTATCGCGTTCAAACGCTGTAAGGCGACCTTATCGCTAAAAACTTTTTTAGCCAACTCGGCCCGATTGAGCTTCTCTCCATCATACACCTCCGGTCCAAACGTATCACAAAGTTCCCGCTGCAAGTGCCCGGAGGTATTCATCAGTTTTTTTGCCTCGGTATCACTATCATACACCTTGTATCCCATTGTTTGCAGCAGATGCGACACGACCGATTTACCACTGCCTATTCCTCCGGTAATACCTATGACTTTCATACGTCGGATTATTTTTGCTCTAATATATATTCCACACTATCGGGGTATATCTTCAATACTTCACCTACCGTACGCACCACACGCACGGCCAATTTCGCCGGAGTATCTTGTGTATCTTTGTAATTGACGGCTACACGCACGTCTTTTTCCGACACTTGCGAGAATTGACTCATAGGAATCACACAATCGACTTGTACCGACGCAGGAAAGGTTAGTAACGAC
Organism: Coprobacter sp.; assembly: GCA_017462265.1. GTDB lineage: Bacteria > Bacteroidota > Bacteroidia > Bacteroidales > UBA11471 > Caccoplasma. The sequence continues at coordinate 37,736 of JAFTRN010000054.1, forward strand.
ACACGAGCCGGCAGATTCTCGACCGATACCGGTATCGTCAATGATTTTGTGGTAAATTCTTCGACCGGGATTGTCACAGTTACCTGCTCGGGCACCATCTTTATACCCTCTTGCTTACGTAAAGGTACCGTTTTTACCCATGTTTCCGAAAGATTTTCAGCCGAAAAAGTTTCGGTTTTCACTTCATCTATTCTATTAAGCAGGTAATCGGGAGCATATATTTGTATGGAATCTATATTTGTAGTTATACGACCATTCACAATATATTGCGGCAAGGTCGATATTTCACCTTCGACTATCACTTTCACCTTCTTTCCTACACCTTGCGTATAATATACAGCCAAGGTATCAATCGACATAGAGGTGAGATTTGTCGTATTTTTCAGATTCTTTTTTATTTGAGCAGATATTTGTTCGGGTGTAATGATAAACGCGTTACGATTATTGGCATACTGCAAGAAGTCCACCTCAAATGCGGGTATTCCTTCGAGGTTATAATTCAATAATACCCCACCTTCATCACGCAAATGCAGGGTGATATGCGATGGCAACTCGTTGGTGAATATCGTATTATCGGGCACATTGGTGTATTTTATGGGGATACGATACGAGATATTCATATCCTCGCTCAACGATTGCAAAACCCAAAACAGGAATGAGAGTGCCACAAAAAATAGAAATGAGAGCACTTCCCGACTCCGCTCGTTACGAAAATAATAACGCACCATACGTATCAATGTCGTAAAGATTCCCGATTTGTCTTTTTTATTTTCTGCCATCATACAAGATTTGTTAAAAAAAACGTCTTAAAAAACAGTTCTTTATTCTTAACAGATAAAGATAAGGCTTTTTGCCCCAACACGGGATAAAAAGCCTTATCTTTTTAGAAAATCAATTTACATTTTATTTTACGGGAGTGGCAGCATTGGCATCAACGGGCGAAGCATAAATCGATGCTTTATCGACCGTAATGCGTACATTGTCGGCGATTTCCACCACAACGGTAGCATCTTTGATGGCTTTTACTTTTCCATGAATACCGCCGGCGGTAATTACTTTTTGACCTTCGGTAAGAGCTTCTCGGAATTTACGAATCTCTTTTTGACGTTTGCTTTGGGGGCGTATCATGAAGAAATAGAATATGGCTACCAAAGCCACCATCATGATAATACTCGAATAAGGAGAACCGCCTTGAGGCGCTGCTGCATCTTGCAGGAGAATGGTAAGTAGTGTCATAATCGTAAGTTTTTTATGTTTTTATATGTTTATATTTTCCCTTTTATAACAATCGATATTTTATTTTGTCAATCGGCCTTCTTTTTTTAACAATGTAATGACCGCATCGAGAACTCCATTAATGAAATTCCCACTCTTGGGTGTACTATAGGTCTTGGCTATCTCTATATATTCGTTGAGCGACACTTGCAACGGAATCGATGGGAATGTCATAATCTCGGCCATAGCCACAATCATTATCACGATGTCCATAAAAGCGATACGCTCTATTTCCCAATTTTTTATAAACTGCTCTATCAGTTTCTTGTACTCCTCACTATTGTCTATCGAGCAACGCAACAATCGGGTAGCGAAATCCTTGTCGTCATTATCCTTGAACATCGGTAATAACTCCTGCGCAGTACCGGCCGCTTCGTCAAATCGTTTGACTGTCTTGAGCACAAATGTAGCAATAATGGGCACATCATCGTTCCAATACATACTTTGAGCCTCTAACATCTCGGCCAGTCGCTCATCGGTAAAAATATATTGCTTATATACATTTTTCCAGAACGAACGATCGTTTTCATACGAGTCTTCGGCCTCCAAATATTGAGCGTAAAGCTCCGAGCCCAATATGGTATCGAGCAACGTACGTAAATAATTGGAATCGTCGCTCCACACCAACGGTCGTTCTTCTATATATTTGAGGAACGCTTCGTTAGCCTCCAATTGGGCCACAAACCTATTATCTATCAGCCTCGTGTTGGGCGATTTCTCGGCTTCTGTTGCCAGAATTTTATTACGAGCCGCATCTATACGCAGATTGTGCAAGCGCGTCAATTCCACAGGTATCAACAACAACAGATGGTACAATTCATACGATTTTTCCAAACTTGCGAAAAGTTCTTTTTCTGCCAAGTTCAAGCCTTTCTCCCTATCTATCAGATAAGAATAGAGTATTTGCACGACTTTGGTGCGTATCAAAATACGGTTGACCATTTTCTCATCATTATTTTTCGGCCGTAAAGGTACAATTTTTTATGAGATTTCCGATAAGAAGCCATTTCGAATTTTCCTAAAAAGTAAACGAAGACTTCTCTTATTGAGTATGCCTCCACCCTACAAGTAGTTGCAAATAAATATAAGTAACTATATATGTACGTATAGGATTTCTATCGTATTATATAGACTATTGACGAGGAAATGCGAAATTTAGCACAAAAATCAAATAGAAATATACCCTTCTTGGTCATAGGATTTTCGGTAATGATGTATGAGGTCTATTAGTTGTTGTAATTCGTGCTCATCAGACTTGATAGACTTAAAACGAGAATATTGTTCATCATATCTTTTTGTGGAACCTGATTTCAGTCGAGTTGCAATATCGGCAGGTATGAGAAACGATGAGCGACTGTCGGTCAAATAGTTCTGAAACTCAGAAAGGAATATATGTATCCCAGCTAAATCGAAATCGCCAAAATGGAGATAATGATTGGATATGGAACACAACCATCTTCTCAAATCTGAAGATTGGGGATAGCGCGATACAAAGAGCGCTTTCTCTGGCAATCCGTGCGCATGAAGATATTCCTCAAAAAATAATCTTTGTTTACGAATCATTCTGAAGTTTTCCATATTCTCTACCCCTATGATAGTTACATCTCGGGGGATTGTGAATTTTTCCCAATCTACGACAAAAAAGAAGCAGCCTTCTTGCGGGATAACCATAAATGGCAATCCATTGAGACGACACGCTATTGGTTCGTAGCTATTTATAGGAAATCCCGGACATGAACGTACCATCACAAGCTTAGAATTTCCGGATTCTACCGCCATGGAGGCACGAGAATTTGGAGCATCAACATCAAGTATACGATAGCTCTCGTCTTTATCTATCAGAAATCTTTTCAAGGCCTCTGTATCTCGAGCACGATATGATTTTCTTGAGCCTCGAATCGTGACTAATAACAAACCTTCAGCCAATAGTTCGTCAAGTATCTTAGTACTCATTCTGGAGCCGGCGACTGGCTCGCCCGCTATTAATGCTTGTAGAGATGTACTCAGGGCCATAAGATCGGATTATTTTGTTCGCTTTAATAATTTATCTACCCTTGTCTTCACACCATGTTTGCTCAACATATAGGTATAGCGGTAATCATAGGGATTATACGAAGTAGGAGAGCTGTTGATAAGATAGATATTTCGTGAATTGGCAAACTGTAGAATACCCTTGATATTATTAGGGTGCAGGCGACCTATCTCGTCCATCATGCAATGTACAATGAAATCTCCACTCTTTCGGGCTGCCTTTTTCTTGAAAACATTGATAAGCATGATATTGACCATCGCTTTTACCAAAATATCCGTACCATCGGAGCCGACGTTGTTGATACGTTCTACCCAATTCGTATCATTATCATTTTCCTTCACACGGAATTGTAAACGGAATGCGTCACCTAACGATACCGTGGAACGACCGGGCTCGTTTTGCAGCTGATGCGACAAGCTCTTGAGATACTCCACGACTTTACGATTCACCTCATCGCGATTATTACTTGAGAATAAGTTGAGTTCTCCTATTGAAAGGGCATTTTCTATGGTATAATTATGAATAGACATGAGCAACTGCATGAGTTTATCCGACGATTCGCCAGCACGGAGCTCGATACTCTTGATAACACCGGCAAAATTCTTCTCTACAAAATCGCGATTAATGTCGAGAATTACCCCGTCAACGTCCGAACGGCGCTTCATCAACACACCTATTTCGGTGGAGATTCGTCCCAAAATATCCTTGTAATGCTCGCTGGTACGCCTACGAAATTCCTCTATTTTGTTATTATCCATGAAGTCTTGCAGGTCGATAGCAATCTGCAAGAAATCATTGTCTGTTACAGGTATAGTATTAAAATGAAATGCATTCTGAGGTTTGAAATTGCGATTGAAAGCTACAACCATATCTTTCAATCGATTAATCGCCTCTCTTTTCTGATTCACCGTTCCCCGTAACAGGGTTAATAGCTGTTGACAATCTTGCTGACTCGCAAGTCTCTTATCGTCGGCAAGGAAGGAGTCGGGCACCAAGTGCTCGTTCTCCACCATCTGTCGGTAAAGGATCAGTCCATCACGCCGATGTATCAGTTCCTTGGTAATAATTTTAAAACGATCTTCCTGTTCCTTGCGTTTTTTCTCAATGCGTAAGCGTTTATCGTCATAGCGTTGTCGTATCATTGATAGATGTTGCTCTATGTCCTTAATACCCTTTTTTATCTCCGGTTCTTTAGCAAAAAGATTTTGCTGTGCATCACGATACCGTATTACCGTAGGTCTATCTTCAGTTATCTGATTCAATAGATTATTGAGTATATCCAGGGCTTTGCGATATTGGGCCAATAGATTTATATCTACCCCTCTACCGGCAAGTTCGGCTTTCTGTTGTTCATCGAGTTTAGAGCATTGAGCCTCGAATTCCTGTTTACGTACAGCCGCTTCGGCGTATTGCGTTTCCTTGAATATACGTAATTCCTCATCGAATGCTTTTGAGGCCTTATTGAAGGTGGTATCGCACTCTTTCAGTTCCTTTTTATACTTCGTTTCATATTTTTCACGAGTATCTTTTTCGGCTTGTACTTTCAACACAGCTTCGTTGAAGACCCATTCGCGAGTTTCTTTCTCTTTTGCAACGAGCTCTTGCTCTTCCATTTGCAATCGATGTTGTTGATTTTGCAGATTTTGACGTTTGACGGGCAACTGTTCTTCCGCAACTCGTAATGTCGTAGCTTTTTGACGGAGGCTATTTATTTGCGGAATGTACCTCTTCCTCAGTTTAAGAATATCGTCTTGAAGTTTGGCTTCCTCTTGTGATAGTCGTCCATTCAGTTTCCGTAGTTGCTCTTCTAAATTCGCCTTTTCGGATCTAAGTTCATCGGGCGTACGATGCTTTGTGGTAATATTGTCCAAATTTAACTTCACGCCAAACAAATTATTTCCAATTGCATCTAATTGAGGTTCGAGCCCTTGAGCATAAAGTATTCTCTCTTCATCAACTACTTTTCCGATAGACTCCTCCCACCGCTCTTTATTCTCACAAAGCCATTTATAAAGCGAACCCTCTAAATGTGAAAGTAATTCGTTTATTTTGATGATTTGCTCGTTACAATGTGTTCGCTCGAGCATAACAAGCTCTTGCTCTCGTTGAGCCGTCTGTTTCAGTTCGGTCTCTTTCAGCTCATACTCATTCGTTAGTTGGGTAATTTGGCTTTTTATGGCTGTTTGTCGGGCGATATATTCTTTCTCATATAGGTTTAGCAGCTGTAATTCTTCTGCCACGTGTTTCATTTCATCGGACATAGGGTGCCATTGACGAAGCTCTTTCAAGGCACTATCGGCCCTATGCTGCTCAGCCAACAACATTTGCAAGCGGTCATCAGACTCGTGCCTCCATGTATTAAATACCTCCATCGCTTGATTTCTATTCTTGGTGCGCGTGTCCTCCAAACGCCTACGTTCTACCTGTATAGAAGCTTGCCTCTGATAGTATGCCTCTTTTTGAGCATTATCAAATGCCCGAAGAGCATTCTCTAATTTTCCTCTGGCGATATTGTATTTTTCCTCTATCGAAGCATGGGTTTTCAAAAGGTCGTCTAATAAAGACTGATTATCGGATACTTCCTGCCGTATGGCCTCTTCACGAGATGCAAGTGCGAGTTTTTCGTCGATATTCATCGACTCAAACTCCTTACGAGCCTGTGCTATCTCAGCCAGCTTTATTTTTTTACCACCAAGATCTTGATTAAGTGCATCTTTTTCCTTATCATATCCTGCCGTAAGTTCTTTCTCGCGGTTACGTTCCTTGTCGATGTTTGCTCGTATCTCTATAGTTTCCGCCTCTAAAAGTGGTATTTTCTGTTCGCTCTCTGCCACCACATAATTTAATTTACGCCACACCTCCTGTAATTGCTGATCAAGTGCAACGATTCGGCGGCCCTGCTCTGCAATCTTCATGGCTTGTTGAGGTATCGGGCAATTGCCATCACGTGTTTTACGAAACCAGCAATCTATCTCGTCATACTCCCGTTCAAAGTCAATAACCAGTCTCCGATAGGTCTGCAAATCAATCGGAAAATCCTCATCGGCCATAGATTGTATGATGGTATTCTTTACAAAATCAGCATCAAGTTTCGTATTCAAAAACACATTCTGAATACTCCTTGGAATATTTTGATAATGCACACTATTTACCAGTGCATAACGGGTGTATTTGTGGTCATGAGTATTACCGAAAATAATATCCCTAAACATTATTCCCGAATCTATTCTTGCAGAAACCGCGACATTCTTATCTATCCGCTCACGTATCTTCACCCAATCGCTCAATACCTGCTTATCTTCTCCTATACACCACTCGCGTCGATATGGCGCATCAATGAACCGCCACGAGGCACGACCTTGGTATCGGCTTACCAATATGGTATATGCCCCATTATCGCGCATCACCTCATATAGAATATACGAGTTTGATTGACGAAAATAGAATTCATCAAACGGCTTTTGTCCTTGTTGAATTCCCAGACGATGTTTATCGGCATTATAGAAAAACAATAACGCTCTCAACACCGTACTTTTACCCACACCTTGTGTCCCGGTAAAATGCACATTACCATCGACAGAAATCTCTGCGTATGGAATATTGGCACTATTTATAAATATGATTTTATTCAGGTACTTCATCTTCGTTGGCTATTTGAATTATATCGACCAATTCTTCGGCATAGCGAAATGCCGATGTAACTTTATATGTCTCGTCTTGCTCACTAATACACTCAGCAAAGCCCATATTCTGCATCTCTTGAAGTAATTTGCCGACGATTTCAATATTAGAATCTCCGCCATATTTTTTGAACAGATGTCCAGCTTTCTCTTTCAATTCGATATCGAGACTGATTTGCTCTATCAAGTGACTTTTACGAAATTGATATCCGGCTGTAAACGATTGATTATAACATTTCAGGAAATCGAGATAGTCGAGCCATTTTGCAAAACTTTCTAATTTCTGCTCCATAGATTGCTTACTCTCACCTATTCGGGAGAAATAGAAATAGCCATTGCCACACTCTAATTGCAAACCGATTTCTTTGAAATAATCGGTATAATCCTCCACATTTTCCTCTATATCTTCATACAAATGTTTAATAGCTGTGTCGGCACTATCCACCGAAAGAAATTCTCCTCGGCTCAATCGTTCGTATATTCTTTGAGTATTATTTCGCATAGATTATCGGGTATTCAATATCGTGATATATTGCATAGTCTTTTGTTATTCGACATTCGTCGGGGTGTAAAACGATCAATTGGCAGAACAGCGCCGCATGATCTTCAATATTACGCTTCATCTTATAATCGTAAGTCAGGATAAAATCAAACAGGTTATAACTTGAGGCCAAAAACGCATTCCACACTTCCGTCGAATCGACCTCTCTCATTTGTTGTATATGCGCTTGTAGGTCTTCGTCTGTCAATGGATCGGCCTCAGCCCTTGTGCTTTTTTGTATTCCATTGCGTTCAGCTATTCGCCTCAGCAGTTTTACTACATCATCTTTTTCGTGCAACATTTCTAGGGAGAGGCGAATCTTGCTATATTGACGAGATTCCATCCATAAAGGATTATTATCTTCCAATACTTGCCCCACATTAGTTTCGGTCTTAAGAAGTAATTGTTCTTGTAGATATTTCAGTTTTCTTATCTTCTTATAAAGTCTATTCTGCTGATCAATCTGATTGATATAGACTATAATTTGCCGGTCAATCTCCATTAACGCATGATATGCCTCTACAAAATCATGCTTCACATCACTACAGGTTTTAGCCATATGAGGGTCATTGGCCATGATGAAGAATGCATGTTCATTATCCATCAATTTTTCACATTCACGTATCATAGATCGGATACTATGACTCTTTTCATCGAGATTCTGTAGTTTCTTCTTTTTTATGACGTAATTTGGTTCCTGCTTATAGGCATTGTCCATATTACGTTTCAGGTCCACTACATTTTTCAATGTTCTGAACCCGGTCTTTTTCAAGAGCTGACGCACGCTATCTTGATATCCTGCCCGACGATTAGCATTCGTTTCTTGTAGAAAATATCCAATATACTCCTTCAAGGTATTGATACATTCTTGTACACTCAGTACACTAATCTCCTCATTGACATTCAGCACCTCCTCGAAAAAATTCAAGTAGTCGCTTTCAATCTCAATGGTACTACCGGACTCTACCAACACGCCATAATCAATCAACTTTCTCAGTCTTGACTCATTGTCACCCACAAGATCCAACGCAAGCCCAAGAGGAAACTTCATAAGTTTTCGCTTCTCAAACATCTCACTTAGCAAACCTTGCTCACGAGAGAGTGTTTTGGTCAGTTCTTCGATACTTCTAAAATGCGTAAGGACGTCCATATATTCCGAAACACTGAATGGATACTACACTTTTCAATTTTGTATTCGCATACAATATTACTATTTTTTATTCAACCAAATAATATATACTGCACAAAAATTGTGTTTTTTATACAATTAATGTGTAAAAAGACGTCTATTCGTCCTATATTAGAAGCTGTATTGAATAACGTCTTGATTGTATTTTGCTTTTTACGAGGATTGTTTTCTTACATTTTCTCGAATTGGAAGTATTTTTCACACAATAGATTATAATCTATTATTGATCATTTAGAAAATTTTAGCATAAAAAGTCTTGTTTACCTAAAATTTTATAGTTTAATTTGCATTAATTTAATAAAAAGAGGGAATTCTTTTTATCAAGTATCATATTTTAGCCCAATAACAGATGCCAAACGAAAAAGACATTATCTATACCAAGTGTATTAAATCAGGACGCCGAATTTACTATTTAGACGTGAAAAAGGACAACCGCGATGAGTTATTTCTGGTTGTTACCGAAAGTAAACGTATTACCGACGACAACGCTGCCGCAATATCATTCGAGAAACATAAGATATTTCTATACCCCAAAGATTTCGATGCTTTCGTAGATGCACTGAACGAGACCTTGAAGTTCATACAAGAAAATAATACCCCAACTGAAGATAGTATGTAAAAAGAAAGCCCGACTCTCACGAGCAGACTTCCTTCATAGAAATATATCAAAAACAAGAAAGAGGATAACTTATTCTTCCCAGAAGAAGGATAAATACCAATGAAACACACAAAAACGAGAATATTTTCTACAAATACCGTCCCGGCTCTTCCGGAACGTTTCATTCATAAAACCATTTTATCGAAATATTGTTCACGAAAATTCTCTTTTTTGTAATGAAGAAAATTGTATCTTTGTAGCAAACAATAATCATTGTAAATAAGATACAACCTTACTATGAGTGTGTTACCCTCTCCCGAAATTGTTACCGCTGCCGAAAATGCGGCTTTGCAGAAAATAGGTTTCAGTACTCGCAAGACCATCACACTGGGAATACTTGCCGGCATATATATCGCTATGGGCGGATTACTATCCCTGCTCATAGGCTACGGATTCCCCGAGATTACCGCACATAATCCCGGATTACAACGATTACTATCGGGGTGTATGTTTCCTCTGGGGCTTATTCTTGTGGTATTTGCCGGCGCAGAATTGTTTACCGGCAATAATGCCGTGCTGATACCGGGATTGTGTAATCGCAAATATGGGATATGGCCGGTTATTCGCAACTGGGTATTGGTATATTGCAGTAACCTTGTCGGCGCGCTGTTTTTTGTTTATATCATGGTATATTATACCGGGCTTGTACAAGGCGATCCGTGGAACTCGGCCATACAAAACCTCGCTGCCGCTAAAGTAGGTATGTCGTGGGGGGTAACTTTTGTGAAAGGTATCGGGGCGAACTGGTTTGTATGTTTGGCCGTATGGCTGGGCTTCAGTTGTCGCAGTGCCGCCGGAAAGTTTATCGGATTATGGTTTCCCGTCATGGCATTCGTAGCCATGGGGTATGAGCATAGTATCGCCAATATGTTTTTCATTCCTCTCGGTATGTTACAAGGTGCCGACGTATCGCTGTATGATTTTGCAATACGCAATCTCATACCGGCTACGTTGGGCAACATTGTAGGAGGAGCGCTGTTTGTCGGCGGATTTTATTGGTATGCCTATCAGAAGAAATAGAAAAGCGGGGAAATCCCGCTTTTACTTATATCCATTCGCTAAGTTCGAGCCATCGCATAGATTTCTCATCTATTTCTGCAATCAAATCACCCAATCGAGTTGCTTTACTTTGTATATCATCAATCGATAAGGCACCCGATGATAGTGCTGACTCCAACTCCTTTTTCTCTGCTTCGAGTTGCGGTATAAGCGTATCAAGCTCCTCAAACTCGCGTCGTTCCTTAAACGATAATTTACGCTTATCAGTGTTCTGTTTTGTCTTTTTCTCCGATTCCCTACAGATTTTCCGCTCGGGTTCTTTTGCTTTTTCCTCGGCCTCTTGCACCTCTTTCCAAGCCCTATAATCGGTGTAATTGCCCGGAAAATCTTTTATCTGTGCGTCACCCTCGAACGCCCAAATATGATCGACAACTTTATCCATGAAATACCTATCATGCGATACCACGATTACACAGCCTTTGAAATTACGCAGATAATCCTCCAATATATTGAGTGTCACTATATCGAGGTCGTTTGTAGGCTCATCGAGTACCAAAAAATTGGGATTACTCATCAATACCGTACACAGATAGAGGCGGCGTTTTTCGCCACCGCTAAGTTTATAAATGTAATTATGCTGCGTATCGGGGGTAAACAAGAAATGTTGTAAGAACTGTGAGGCCGATAGTTTCGAGCCATTTCCAAGCGATATTTCTTCGGCAATATCTCGCACGGCATCGATTACCTTCTTTTTATCGTCGAATTGTATTCCGTCTTGTCGATAATAACCAAATCTTACCGTTTCACCCACATCAATCGTTCCACTATCGGGCGACAATTCCCCTATCAACATTTTTATAAAGGTAGATTTACCGGTACCATTGTTTCCTACGATACCCAATTTTTCGTAGCGGGCAAAGGTATATGTCAAATCTTCTACGATTTTTATGTCACCAAATCTTTTACAGAGATTGTTTATTTCGAATATTTTCGAACCGATGTACGAAGATTTCACAGCCAACGTTACATTCTCGACATTTTTTTCTCTACGTGCCTTCTCTTGTAAATCGTAAAATGCATCAATACGATATTTTGCTTTGGTGCCCCGAGCCTGGGGTTGGCGTCGCATCCATTCAAGTTCGGTACGTAGCAGATTATTCGCTCTATCTATCTCGGCATTACGAGCTTCTATACGCTCCTGACGTTTTTCGAGATAATAAGAATAATTACCTTTATAAGAATACAACGCGCGCGCGTCGATTTCCACAATGCGATTACATACCCTATCGAGAAAATAACGGTCGTGTGTTACCATCAGCAAGCTGACACGGCTACGCGACAAAAAAGATTCGAGCCACTCGGTCATTTCGAGGTCGAGGTGATTGGTCGGCTCATCGAGTATCAGCAGGTCGGGCTCGGCTATCAACACATTGGCCAATGCCACCCGTTTCAATTGTCCGCCCGATAGCCGGGATATGGGTTGGTCGAAATCGACAATTTTCAATTGCGACAATATTTGTTTCACCCGCGACTCATAATCCCATGCATTCAGACGATCCATGGCCTCCACAAGTTGCTCCATACGGCCGGCATCGCCATGCGCCATGGCCAACTCATATTCCCGTATGGTACGAGTCATTTCCGTGTCAGTGGTAAAGCAGGCTTGTATCACTGTCATATCGACCGGATATGAGGGATTTTGGGACAGATACCCCACTTGTATATCGTTACGAAAGGTTATTACCCCCGTGTCATAACTTTCTACTCCGGCTATAATATTCAGCAGGGTAGTCTTACCCGTTCCATTCTTGGCGATAAATCCTATCCTATCCCCCTCGGAGACACCGAGGGACAAATCTCGGAAAAGTACTCTGTCTCCAAAAGACTTTGACAACCCTTCTATTTGCAGTTGAATCATATAGATTTGCTTTTATCGTGTGCGAAAGTACTAATTTTTCTCGAGTTTCTCGTAGTTTATGTTCTTTGTATATCTCAATATAATCTTGAAATAAAAATCAAACAGCTTCTAAAATGGCCGTGAAATCACAAAAAATATTAAAAATGCAGATTTCATTGAGTATTTTCACAAATACCTCGTTGATGATAGCTTAAAAATACTACCTTTGCAAGCCAGAAATTGAGGTAATGTGCCTCACCAATCTTGTTACCTAAAAATTCCTTACCAAAAACACAATTGATCGCACATCTCTATGTGCCAAAAAGATTATCAGTGTATGTCGGGTACATACGATTTTTAATCTTAGAAACTGTTCTTATTTCCTTTCAAACCTCAAAACAGTTTCAAAATTTTACCATCTTTCATATTTCAAGGAGTAATTCCTTCTAATATAGATAAAACGCCGGCATCGTCCGGCGTTTTATTTTATACGACCTTGGGCATATCGGAAATATGTTTTATCTTTGTTTTTGGAATCAAAATATATTTATATCACACGAGAAAGATATAATCAGATATAGGTTACAACAAATTTTCAAAATAAATTTGTAATTTTGCCGTCAATTAGATTTAAGCTATATGGCACAGATCAATCTCAAAGGCATGGGTGTCGCCTTGATTACGCCCTTCAATGAAGACGAAAGTATCGACTTCGTAGCATTGGCGCGCCTTGTCGAATATCAGATACAAAGTGGTATAGACTACCTCGTAGTATTGGGTACCACAGCCGAAACCCCTACCCTTACCGAAGAAGAAAAAGCCCAAGTCTTGAAATTTGTCATAGAACAGGTAAAAGGGCGTGTACCTATCGTCATGGGACTTGGGGGGAATAATACCCGTGCCATTGTTAACAGCCTGAAGACTAAAAATTTCGATGGTGTAGATGCTATATTATCGGTCGTTCCCTACTACAACAAGCCTTCGCAAGAGGGTATATATCAACACTACAAAGCAATCGCTTGTGCCACCAAGCTCCCTGTAATACTATATAACGTTCCCGGACGCACAGGAGTGAATATGACCGCCGAAACCACGCTACGCCTCGCTCGCGAGTTCGATAATATCGTCGCTATAAAAGAGGCCTCGGGTAACATTACCCAGATGGACGACATCATCAAGAACAAACCCACTGATTTTATGGTAATTTCGGGTGACGATGGTATTACATTCCCCCTTATCACACTGGGGGCAGTAGGTGTAATTTCGGTCATTGGCAACGCGTTCCCGAAAGAGTTCAGTCGCATGGTACGTCTCGCACTCAACGGCGACTATGCCTCGGCACTGACCATACATCACCGATTTACCGAATTATTCAGTTTGTTGTTTGTCGATGGAAATCCTGCCGGTGTAAAATGTTTACTCAACGCTATGGGTTACATTCACAACCAGTTGCGTCTGCCTCTCGTTCCCACACGCATTACTACATATGAGAAGATACGCGAGGTATTACAAAAACTCAATATCACCTGCTGATAAAACATTACATCACACTATAACGTTTAACCTATACTCATCTACCCAATTATGATACAACGTATTCAAACCATATATTTGCTACTTGCCGCTATCGTGACCGGTATATTCACCTTTATGTCTATGGCCACCCTATACACCCAAGGAGCACCCATACAATTTTCAGGCACAGGGTTTTACGAAGCCGGCAGCAATGAGGCTATAGCCTATGTATGGCCACTGACCATCGTATGCGCATTGGCCGCCTTGCTTCCATTATTGAACATTTTCCTCTATCGTAATCGCCCCTTGCAGATACGCGTGTGCCACTTCACCACCCTGATGTTGCTGGCCGTGTATGCCACATTCGGTATATATGTATATAATATGAGCATGACCTTACAGGCCGAAAGCATACAATGGGGAGCCGCTCTATCGATGCCTTTTGTAGCATTGATACTGAACATTATAGCCCAAAGCCGAATTCGTGCCGATGAGCGTCTTGTGCGCTCAGCCGACCGACTGAGATAATCAATGTTCGAGATAAATAAAAAATCCGAGAAAATTTTCTCGGATTTTTTTGTTCTATTTCAAAAATTACTGCTCTCCAAGTTCGGCCAATGCCGATATAGCATCGTCGTTCCCCTGCTCGGCGGCAGCGCGATACCATTCAAGAGCTTTATCATAGTCTTGTGATACTCCATGACCATGGAAATAGCACCAACCCAGATTATACTGCGCCTCAGCAAGGCCCTGCTCGGCAGCAGCCTGCCACCATTTAGCGGCCTCTTTCATATCTTGAGCCACACCTTTTCCCTCGGCATAGCAATAAGCTAAATTGTATTGAGCGCCGGGTAGATTTTGATTTGCAGCCTTCTTATACCAAGCAACAGCCTCTTTCATATCTTGTTTCACGCCGGTTCCACGCTCATAACACAATCCTATATTATATTGTGCGGCCGGAGCGTTATGTTTAGCAGCCATACGCCACCACTTCAGCGCATCGGTATATTCTTTGCGAGTATAGTGCTGCCAAGCCTTATCGAGGTACCCCTGCACCTGACGTTTGACCGATGACGAAGTCTGTACAAGCTCTACACTAACAATCTCCTCGGTATTTGTCGCGATGGTACGCGCCGATGATGGAGTTATCAGTGCAATTAGGAACAAACCCATTGTCATAGAACGAAAGAATACACTATTTTTCATACACATATCATTTTGAATTTCAGCAAATATATCAATTTTATTCGAATCGACAAAAACAAAGAAAGTCATCGGGCATTTTACTCGATGACTTTCAACTCATATTGTACGTATATCACTATTCGTAACTGCTACCATCGAAACAATGCGTACACACACACTCCTTAGGCAATCCGATGGCCTCTACGAGAGTTTCAAGCGGATTGAATTTAAGAGACGTTATTCTCAGTTGGCGACGAATCTCCTCCACCATACGTTTGTATTCAGGAGAATCGGTCTTGGTGTAGGCCTCCAGATTTCTATCATGCGATCCTTCAAATTCTTTGATAATACGGCGAGTTATCAGCTCGAGTTCCGACTTAGAGGCCGTAAAATTAACAAATTTACAAGGATACACCAAGGGGGGACAACTGATGCGCATATGCACCTCCTCGGCACCATATCGGTAGAGGTCTTTCACATTATCGTGTAACTGGGTTCCTCGCACGATGGAGTCATCGCAGAATACCACCTTTTTACCGCGTATCAGTGCCGGGTTGGGTATAAGCTTCATCTTAGCCACCAACTCGCGCAATTCCTGTGTAGGCGGGGTAAAACTTCGCGGCCACGTAGGAGTATATTTCACAATACCTCGCTTATAAGGGATGCGCTTACCTACAGCATAGCCGAGAGCCATACCTATACCCGAATCGGGAATACCCGATACGAAATCGGCCTTGCAATCATCTTTTTCGCCCATGGCACAACCACATTTGAAGCGTACCTCTTCGGCATTTTTACCCTCATACACACACGAGGGATAGCCATAATAAACCCATAAGAATGAGCATATTTGCATCTTTTTGTTAGGCTTACGCAACTGAGTATATCCATCGGCTGTAACGAGGACTACCTCTCCGGGGCCAACATTATACTCCACCTCATAGCCCAAGTTGGGGAAACTACAAGTCTCCGACGATACAGCGAAACCATCTTCGCCCTTACCTACATACACCGGAGTGCGGCCATACTTATCGCGGGCCACTATAATACCATTCTCGGTAAGAAGCAACATCGAGCAAGAACCACGCAACTTGTTCTGCACATTCTCTATACCATCGACATAATCTTTCCCTTGGGAGATAAGCGTCGCTATCAGCTCTGTCTGATTGGTAATACCATTGCTATGCTCGCAGAAATGATGCCCGGCATCGAGTAGGTCCTTTTCCAACTCAGGAAGATTGTTTACCCGAGCTACGGTCACAATCGCAAATTTACCCAGATGACAACTGAATATGATAGGTTGCGCATCGGTATCGCTGATGATACCTATCCCCGAATTACCAGAGAAGGTCGGAAGGTCGGGTTCAAACTTCGTGCGAAAATATGAATTTTCGATATTGTGTATTGAACGAGTAAAATAGCCTTTGTCAAAGGTTACCATACCGGCACGTTTCGTGCCCAGATGGGAATTGTAGTCGACACCATAGAAGAGATCAGCGACACAATCCGAATGTTTAATGGATCCAAAAAAACCACCCATTTTCGTTTACAGTTTAGGTCTATAATAGGTTATTTTTTAATGTTTTCGATCCATTTACGAGCATTTACAAACGCTTCAATCCATGGTGTAACCTCATCGGACTTACGATCTTGAGGATAGAACCCACACTGCCAAGGGAATATTGCCCTTTCGAGGTGTGGCATCATCGCCAAATGGCGACCATCGGCCGAGGCAATACCGGCTACCGCATAGGGTGAACCGTTGGGGTTGGCGGGATATGCGTCGTAATTGTATTGTGCCACTACATTGTATTGCTCTATCTCATAGGGGAAATGGAATTTACCTTCACCATGAGCTACCCAAATACCCAATTTGGTTCCGGATAGTGTACCAAACATCACCGAATTGTTTTGCGGTATTGTAAGTCCCACAAATTCCGACTCGAATTTATGTGAATCGTTGTGCAACATACGAGGTTTCTCGGTATGTTCGGGAGTGAGCAAGCCCAATTCCACCATCAACTGACAACCATTGCAGATACCAAGGCTGAGGGTATCGGGACGGGAATAGAACTTATCGAGAGCCTCTTTGGCTGTTTCATTCCAGAGGAAACCGCCGGCCCAACCTTTTGCCGAACCGAGAACGTCGGAATTGGAGAATCCGCCACAATATACAATCATATTTACATCATCGAGCGTCTCGCGTCCACTTGTAAGGTCAGTCATGTGCACATCTTTCACATCGAAGCCGGCAAGATATAACGAATAGGCCATTTCACGGTCACCATTCACACCTTTTTCGCGAATAATGGCAGCTTTTACACCCGAAGGTTTACGACGATCGGCCGAGATGCCATATTGGGCAAGTGTACCGGTAAACGATTTCGATAATTTATATTGTATGGGTTGCTCTTTATAGTTAAGGAAACGGGCTTTTGCCTGAGTCTCACCGCTTTGTTTACGATCGAGCAGATACGATGATGAATACCATACATCGCGTAAGTGATCGATTCCAAACTGATATTGTGCATCGCCCTTGGTCACCAACAAATGGCGTTCACTGCACGGACGAGCTATTACGGCATATCCCACTCCGGCCTCATCGAGGACAGCCTCTACGGCTTTACGATCACGTACCTGAATAAGCACACCGGGATTCTCGCTGAACAAGATTTTTACAAGATCCTTTTCCGGAACTTTATCGAGATTCACGTCAAGACCACCATCGACATTGGCAAAATTCATTTCAAGCAACGCGGTAATCATACCACCGGCCGAGATGTCATGACCTGCAAGTATCAAGTCTTTAGCTATAAGCTCTTGTATAGCTCCAAATGCCGATGCGAAGTATTCACTATCTTTTACGGAGGGAGCCTCACTACCTATTTTGTTGAGAGATTGTGCAAATGCCGATCCGCCCAATGAAAGCGGAGCAAAAGAGAAGTCGATATAGTACAATGACGAACGGGCATCGTGAGCCAATACCGGTGAAACAACTTTCTTCACATCGCTCACCTCGGCTCCGGCCGAAATGATTACCGTACCGGGCGAATAAACTTTCTCATCGCCATATTTCTGTGTCATCGAAAGGCTGTCTTTTCCGGTAGGAATATTGATACCAAGCTCACAAGCGAAACGGCTACAAGCCTCTACAGCCTTATAGAGACGAGCATCTTCACCGGGATTTTTACACGGCCACATCCAGTTGGCACTCAACGATACGCTATCAAGGCCTTCGGCAAGTGGGGCCCAAACGATATTGGTCAATGCCTCGGCTACAGCCAACACCGAACCGGCAGCCGGATCGATCATTGCGGCCTGAGGTGCGTGTCCGATAGAGGTTGCAATACCTGCTTTTCCTCTATAATCGAGAGCGACTACCCCACAGTCACTCAACGGAAGCTGTATTTCGCCTTGACATTGCTGACGAGCGACCTTACCGGTTACAGAACGGTCCACCTTATTGGTGAGCCAGTCCTTACAAGCTACAGCCTCGAGTTGTAGCACTTGTTCTACATATTGATGTATATCGGCTACATTATAGATTACATCTTGATATTGCTCATCGATGGTCTCGTCGCGCATAATGGTACGAGGCGCTTTACCAAACATATCGTCCATCGCGAGATCTATAGGTTTCACGCCATCTTTCTGTTCAAATACGAAACGATGATCGTCGGTGGTTTCACCCACTACATACATAGGCGCACGCTCACGCTCGGCGATACGACGTACATGCTCCAAATCTTTCTCGCCGATGAGCATACCCATACGCTCTTGGCTTTCATTGCCCACAATCTCTTTGGCCGAGAGTGTGGGATCGCCAACGGGCAGTTGCGACATATCGATTTTACCACCGGTGGCCTCGACAAGCTCTGACAATGCGTTGAGATGACCACCGGCACCATGGTCGTGTATTGACACTATGGGATTGCTGTCACTCTCGGCAAGAGCACGTATCACATTGGATACACGTTTTTGCATTTCGGGATTGGCACGTTGTATGGCATTCAACTCTATGGCATTGGCATATACCCCGGTCTCAACCGAAGACACAGCGCCACCACCCATACCGATACGGTAATTATCGCCACCCATCACCACAACTTTTTCACCGGGAGTAGGCTCACCTTTGAGTGCGTCGCGTATGGTTCCGAAACCGACACCACCTGCCAACATTATTACTTTGTCATAGGCAAACTTTTTGTAATTCTCGGCATGTTCGAATGTGAGAAGTGAACCGCAGATTAGCGGTTGTCCGAATTTATTTCCGAAATCCGACGCGCCATTAGAGGCTTTTACCAATATTTGCTCGGGCGTTTGATACAGCCACTTACGAGCAGGCATTGCCCCCTCTTCCCACTCACGGCCCTCTTCACAACGAGGATATGAAGTCATATACACAGCGGTTCCGGCAATAGGCAGACTGGCTTTACCACCACCCAAGCGGTCGCGTATCTCACCACCGGTACCGGTGGCAGCGCCATTGAACGGCTCTACCGTTGTAGGGAAATTGTGTGTCTCGGCCTTGAGTGAAATCACCGTATCAATATCTTTTATTTCAAAGAAATCGGGCTTATCTTGCGAGGCCGGAGCAAACTGTTCCACCACGGGGCCTTTATTAAATGCCACGTTGTCTTTGTAGGCCGATACCAATCGATTGGGATTTTCCTCGGAAGTTTTCTTTATAAGTTTGAAAAGAGACACCTCTTTTTCTTCGCCGTCGATAATGAACACGCCATTGAATATTTTATGGCGACAATGCTCCGAATTGACTTGGGAGAATCCAAACACCTCACTGTCGGTGAGTTTACGGCCCAATTTACGGCTCAAATCATTCAAATAGTTAACTTCCTCCTCGCTCAATGCCAACCCTTCTTGTTGGTTATAAGTCACAATATCATCGATATATACTATCGCCTCGGGTTGTTTATTGATTTCAAACACACGTTGATCGAGCCCATTGTACATACGTTGCAACATAGTATCGTGCTCGGCATCACCATTCGACACGGGGAAATATTCCTCTATACGTAATATGCCGCCAAGGCCCATATTTTGAGTTATTTCCACGGCATTGGTACTCCATGGGGTAATCATCTCTTTGCGCGGACCGACGAACCAACCGTCGATAGATGTATCACTCAACATTTCGGCACCGCCGAAAAGCCAATTCAGTTTTTCGACCTCCGTGGCCGATAATTGACGGGTAACATCAACAGCAATTATATGCTGCTCGGGATTTTTGAAGAAAAGAACCATTTCTCTACTTTATTTTATTTGGTGTATTTCGTATTGAAAACAGGTTTTATATGAAACTCTATTTGTGTGCAAAAATAATGAAAAGAGACGGGACTGACAGCATAAAAGAAAAACTATTTTCGAGAAAATCGACAATTATATGCTATCTTTGCACATCGAAAACACAAGAAGAGTACCGCCCAAACAATCGTACTACCGGGCTTACAAGTACACCACAGTTCAAAGATATGTCCATAGCAGAATTATTGATATATATCATAATCAGAGGAATAACCATAGGAATAATCGTATCGGCACCTATGGGACCTATAGGCGTATTGTGTATACAACGCACACTCAATAAGGGGCGTCGCTCGGGTATTGCTACAGGCCTTGGAGCCTCTCTATCGGACCTATTCTATGCGATGCTCACGGGTTTTGGCATGTCGATTGTAATCGATTTTATAGAAACCAATGAGGCTATCATACAGATTATTGGCAGCTTGGTACTCACTGGATTTGGCATATATCTGTACCGCCAAAACCCGGCCAGAAACATTCGGAAACGCCTAATGCAGAAGAATTCTTTCATTCAAGACTTCACCACATCATTCTTGCTTACACTATCCAACCCGTTGATTTTGTTTCTCTTCATCGGATTGTTTGCCCGCCTCAACTTCTTCCTTCCCGAAATGACTTTGTTCCACTACATTTTGGGATATATAGCCATCTTGATGGGTGCAATTATTTGGTGGCTGACAATTACATTCTTCATCAACAAAGTGCGCTCACGTTTCAATCTGCGCAGTCTATGGCTCATCAACCGAGGTATCGGTGCCATCATTATCATCATGTCGTTAGTTGGTTTCGGCACCGGTATTGCCGAATATTTTACCAAATAAAAATATCGATTGTAAAAACTTTCCACATTGTAGGTTGTTATTGATGATGAGACAGTCTCCTAAACAATAACCTAAAATGGGAAGAAAAATGAAAAAATTAACACCTCTCTTACTCGTTTTACTCGTATCGGTATCATGCCAGAAAGACCCGGACATGTCGGACCTCAGTGGTAATTTCCTTGTATATACCGATTACGACACGACCGAAAATTTCGGGGAATTCGAGACCTACTACCTCCCCGATAGTATTTTACTTATCACCTCGAGCAAAACACCCTCTTATTGGAAAGACGAACAGGCCCAATTGTTGCTCTCGACCGTAGTCAGCAATATGGACAATTATGGCTATGTGCGTGTTGCCGACAAAGAGAGCGCCGACCTCGGACTACAGTTGAGTTATATCGAAAGCACCTACTATTTCACCAATTATAGCAACCCCTATTGGTGGTGGGACTATCCCGGGTATTGGTATCCCGGATACTGGGGTGGCTATTGGGGCGGCGGCTGGTATTACCCCTATGCCGTAACCTACAACTATACGACAGGCTCGATGCTGATGGAGATGGTAAAACTCGATACTACCGCGAAAAAACTCCCTATAATATGGGACGCCTATATGTCGGGGCTGCTTTACTCGTCGAACCGTCTGAACGTACAACTGACCGCCTCGGCCATAGAGCAAGCATTTGAACAATCAACTTATTTGCAAAAATAAGACGCACGTTAATGTCTCAAAAATAGCATTTACAGCGTCATAAAAATCGATTTTATGAAAACAGCATATTTGAATCGGTGGCGTATCACCGCCATATGCGCTATCGCACTGCTCCTGCCCTCGGTAGGCATGGCGCAAAGTATCTCCTCCAAAAACGGGTATGCCAATATCGACTGGCAATTCAATGCGGCGATTGGTAACGGATTTGCAGAAAATGCAAGTGGTTGGGGTATGAATTTCGAAGGGGGATATTATTTCACCCCTAATCTCGGTGTCGGTCTGTTCCTCTCGTTCCACACCAATAACGAATACATCGATATGCAGACCTTAAAACTATCGTCATCGTCGGCATTGACCACCGACCAACAGCATTCGCTGTATCAACTTCCCTTCGGCCTCGGTGTTCGCTATCGTTTCATGCCCGAAAAACTATTTGTTCCTTACGTGGGTATGAAAGTAGGCCCCGAGTATTGCCGCATGACCACGTATTACAATGTATATAGTAGCGATAGAGACATTTGGGGATTCTATTTATCACCCGAAATCGGAGCGACCATCTATCCTATGAAAAGCAAAATGTTCGGATTCCATGTGGCTCTATACTATGCCTATGCTACGAACCAGAATCATCTGCTCATTTACAACTTTGACGGGCTGAACAATATCGGCTTCAGACTGGGTGTCGCGTTCTGATAATATTCCTATAAAGCGAGAGACCTCCCGGGGTATCGGAGAGGTCTCTCGCTTTATACGCTGTTTAGAATTTTACAAATATCATTCGTGCAGAATATCTTTCACCTGTAATTGAATAGTCTTATTACCCTTGAAATCGTTCTCTTCCACGGTATAACATATTCCTACCGGCGCACCACTTCTCAGATAAGAGAAATGTTCCTCTCCTTGTCCGAATGCGATTCCGCCCATTATGGTACCCGATTTACCATCTCGAATTTCGAGCTTCAAGTGCTCTTGATTACGACCTACAAGACGACTGTTATAATCATACACCCCTCGAGTGGAAAATACAGGTTTGAGGTTTCCGGGCCCCATGGGATTGAACTGTTTCAACCAATTATAGAAATCGGCCGTTATCTCTTCAAAGCCCAATTCCATATCGATATCAATCTGTTGCACAGTCTGCTCTTGCAGAATATTCTCGGCGACATAAGTTTCAAAACGCTCTATAAACTCGTCGATATTTTCTTGTCGCAACGACAATCCCGCAGCATAAGTGTGTCCGCCAAAATTTTCGAGCAAATCGCGACACGACTCTATCGCCTTATACACATCAAATCCCTGTACCGAACGAGCAGAACCCGTTACCAGATTATTGGCCTCGGAATAGGTAAGTACCACCGACGGACGATAATAAAGCTCGGTAAGGCGCGAAGCCACGATACCGATAATACCTTTGTGCCACTCGGCATTGTATATGACGATTGACTTGCGATCGTTGAAGTCGGGACGCAGCTCGAGCAACTGACGAGCCTCCTCGGTAACTTTTTTATCAAGTTCTTTGCGAGTCTCGTTATATTGATTGATATTCTGACTTTTTTCTTGTGCTGTAACCGCGTCTTTCGACACCAACAAATCGACTGCCTCTTTGCCCGACTGCATACGCCCCGAAGCATTGATACGAGGTCCTATTTTGAACACAATATCGCTGATACCAATCTCTTTCCCCCGTAATCCGCAAATATCGATAATACCCTTCAAGCCCAAACTCGGGTTGGCATTGAGGCAACGGAGCCCATGATATGCGAGTATGCGGTTTTCGCCTGTAATAGGTACAATATCCGAGGCAATGCTCACCGCCACCAAATCGAGCAACGGAAAGAGATATTGCGACACATCTATCCCATTACTACGAGCAAAGCCCTCCATAAACTTAAAGCCTACCCCACAACCCGAAAGATGTTCATAGGGATAGGTGTCGTCATCGCGCTTGGCGTCGAGCACAGCAACCGCCTCGGGCAATTTCTCATCGGGCACATGGTGATCGCAGATAATAAAGTCTATACCCTTCTCTTGGGCATAAGCGACCTTTTCTACCGCCTTAATACCGCAATCCAATGCGATAATAAGAGTTATACCATTTTCTGCCGCATAATCTATCCCTTTTATCGAGATACCATACCCCTCGTCATATCGATCGGGAATATAATAATCGAGGTTGGAATAGAAATTGTTCAAAAACTTGTAAACCAACGCTACCGCTGTTGTACCATCTACATCGTAATCGCCATAGATAAGGATTTTTTCTTTTGCGCCCATCGCCTTATTGAGGCGTGATACAGCTTTATCCATATCTTTAAGCAAGAACGGATCGTACAAATCAGCTAACTGAGGTCGGAAAAATTTTCTGGCGTCTTCTACTGTCTTTACCCCTCGTTGTACAAGGAGAGTGCATATAGCAGGACTGATCGACAGGGTCTCTGCCAATCTTTCTTGTATATGCTCGTCTTCTTTGGTAAGGGGTACATAGTTCCATTTGCTTACCATTATATATTGTTTTATTTTTTCGGAGTCCGAAAGCACGCAATCTACATTTTATATACCTAACAACCAACAATGTAGAATTCACAGACCTCTATCAAAGTCGAAAAACGCGTGCGACGCAATAGATTTTGCAGCCGTAAAGATAGTCATTTCTTCCCGAAAATATATAGGATTATAGATATAAAAATACAAAAAAGTATATAGAAATTTTAACTCCGACAGCAACAGACAAGAATACAGGTATTTATAGACAATTGTATTTTTTATAAAAGAGTCGTCGGGCGGCAATAGTCGCCCGACGACCAATTTCTATGCAGGTTCCTCTATCCGTTCGATATAGGCTACCACGTCACCTTTAGATACAAACGCACCCTGTTTGGTACATATCTCTATAATACGCCCGTTAAAATTGGCAGGGACAGCCACGTTTTCACCCCACGAAGTAGCGATATAACAGAAAATATCCTTGGGACAATATTTTTTACCCACCTCTGGTGGTATTGAGGAATTTAGCATATCTATTTCCCAGAAAATTTGACCTTTTTCTTGTGCCATTATCGGATAGGCTTTTGCTCTTTTCAGCTTTTTCACATCTTCTTCAGAGCAAGCGCTTCCAAGAATAGCTGCCTCTTTGGCTCGTTGCAAATCCGTTTCAAAACGCTTCTTTGCAACACCCGATTTATAATCTCGATATTGACGATCGTGCATGGCAAGTTCGAAAAGTTCCTCCTCATCGTCACCCAAATCCCAATTATTCTCAGCCATCTCTTTACGATACTCATCGAGTTGGTCGGGATAATTTTTCTGAGGGTCTTCGTCGGTAAATTCCAAGCCGTTTTTGTGAGCCAATTCTATAATTTCCGGAGCCAACGGACCTGGCAATCGTCCACTCTTTCCGAGAATCATACCCCAAGTGTTGTTATCGATCATCGACCAACGAGGCTCACCTTTTACCTGCGACATCACGTTCATCAATGCAACGTTTTTCACATATTGGCTGAACGGTGTCACCAACGGGGGATAACCCAATCGAGGCCATACATACTCCACTTCATCGAACAGCATCAACAAGAGATCGTCAATCGAGAGCTCCGGTTGATTTTTCGATTTGAGTATGAGATTTATTCCGGCATGTACACCTTTCAAATCGGCCATCATTGAGCCCATCATACCTCCCGGCAAGCCACACTTTAGTAGCAACGACGACATATGTTTATTGGTGGAATCTATGAAATAACCCAAGAAATCATCGATAAACTCCTGCGTCATGGCTCGCGCTTGCATATAGGCTTTCATGTTTATTTCGGGAACTTTGAAGCCCTTGTCTTTCAACATCGCTTGCACGGTTATCACATCGGGGTGCACCTTTCCCCATGAAAGCGGTTCCATGGCCACGTCTATAATATCTGCCCCATTTTCGCACACCTCCAATATCGAAGCCATCGACAGCCCCGGACCACTATGTCCATGATATTGAATCAACACATCGGGGTGTTTTTCCTTGATATTTTTCGTAAGTTGCCCCAACATTCCGGGACGTCCGATACCGGCCATATCTTTCAAACATATTTCAGGAGCTCCGGCCGCTATCAACTCATCGGATATGCGAGTATAATATTCGACAGTATGTACCGGCGAATAGGTTATACATAGTGTCGCCTGGGGTATCATACCTGCCTCCAAGGCATATTTTATAGAGGGTATGATATTTCTCGTCTCATTCAATCCGCAAAAAATGCGGGTTATATCCACTCCCTGCGCGTGCTTTACTTTATACATCAAACGTCGGACATCGGACGGGACAGGGTACATACGCAGGGCATTAAGTCCGCGATCCAACATGTGCGTTTGTATTCCGGCCTCACGGAATGGACGAGTAAATGAGCGTACCGCTTTGTTGGGATTTTCCCCATAAAGGAGATTTACCTGTTCAAACGCTCCTCCATTCGTTTCCACTCGCGAGAAACAGCCCATTTCAATAATTACCGGCGCTATACGCTCCAACTGATCTACTCGGGGTTGATATTTTCCCGATGATTGCCACATGTCCCGATATACGAGACTGAATTTGATTTCCTTCTTCATAATATTTTCAATATGAAAGTAAGATTTTAGGTCGATACACAAATTTAGGAAAAAGTTTTGGCAAATTGTTCAAAAATCCCGAGATTTTTTTGAAAAATATTTTTACACAAAAAAAAAGAAAAGGCCACTTAAACTAAGTAGCCCGTTCTTGTTCCATACAATCAACCGATTATTGCTTGATATGTACGTCCATTTGGGGATATGGTATAGAAATGCCCTTCTCGGCAAAGGTTTTATATACATCGCGATTGAGGTCGAAATATACGTCCCAATAATCAGCAGATTTCACCCACACTCTAACTACAATGTTTACCGAACTTTCTCCCAGAGAATTCAATGCGATAAAGGGCTCAGGTGTACGAAGCACACGCTTATCGATTGCCAACAAATCGGCCAAAACCGCCTTGGCATCTTCATAACTATCGCCATATCCGATACCAAAGGTCCAATCTACCCGACGCAAATCTTCATGTGAATAATTGGTAATGATATTGTTTGAAAGATTTCCGTTCGGTATGAATATGATACGGTTATCGACCGTAGAAAGTACGGTATTGAATATTTGTATCTCTTTCACGGTTCCGCTTTGCCCTTGGGCCTCAATATAATCGCCCACCTTATATGGACGGAACAGCAATATCATCACCCCGCCGGCAAAATTCTGCAACGAACCGCTCAACGCCATGCCGACTGCGACACCGGCCGAGGCAAAGAGAGCAACAAACGACGAAGTGTTTACGCCAAAAATTCCTATAATCAAGATTATCAAGGTAATCATCAACGTTATATTGATGAGGCTTCGCAAGAACGATTGTATCGAGGGTTCTACGTGTCGCTTATTCAAGACTTTCGACACAAAGCCGGTAAATCGTTTCATCAACCAACGACCTACAAAGAATATAACCAACGCTCCGACACATTTCAGCCCGAACGACAACAATCCGGAAGTAAGGCTCGAAATAATTTCCGCTCCCGACATTCCTGACAATTTCTCTACAAGTGCTTCTACCGGAACTACCTGTGTGGTATCTGCCGGTGTTCCTGTTACATCAAGGATTAAATTCAATAGTTTCATAATCGTTTATTTTAAAGGTATTTCAATGGAATAAACATCTTTGTACCACGACAATGTAGGATAAAAATTATTGATTTTCTCGGTATGGTCAGCCCCGGGTATATAGGCCGACAATCCGCAAAATGTTTCTATGGGGTACATACGCCACAAACCTCGCACATTCGACAGATAATAGTCGGTCGAGGCCGCATAAATTACCGCACGAGATAAGGCTTCGGAAAAAGCGCGATAAAACCTCGGATCTGTCGCCACATTCGAGGCGTAATGGTCTAAATCGAAAAAGAGGTTTTTGAAACTTACCGACGAACTTTGCTCTTGCGAGAATTGCTGTATATCGGCTATCGTTACCGTATCGGGGGTGGCAACTATATTTTTCATTGCCCTCGCCACGGACTCCATTTCGGTCAAATCGGTCAACGAAATAGCAGAAAAAGGCTCCGTGCTGTTTTTATAGTAATCCATATACGACTCACATACAGCTATAAGGTTCTCCGATAACGAATTTTCCATATCAAACATCGGCTTCACAATCTCGCTATAAGGAAATCCCTCGCCCATAATAGCCGTTGACGAAGAAATAAGGTATCGACTCTTGGCCCTCCACTCATAAGCAACCTCTACCGCACCCATATAACAGGCATCGCACAATATAAAATCGAACATACTGTCGGGAATGGCTTCGGCTATATCGGTGATATTCATCGCCACACCCTCGTCATCGCCAAACGAACGCACTTGATGTGTTGTATTATACGAAGAACTCGATGGATACCAACCACTTGCGTGCGACCATAGTATAAGCCCGTACCCGTCTGACGGATAGAGCTGTTTCACATCGGTAAGCACCTCGAGCATGGCCTCTTTCGATGCCGAGCGTTCGTCGGTATATTCTTTTACCACCTTGCGCGATACAGTCCCGTTTTCGAGCGAAAGTTTTTCCAATGTGGGTAAGCTATTGTACTTATCTATATACAACAACATATTACCATTATTCAACGCGCCGGCTTTCACAGCCTCGGTTATACCCGATATATTTGTTTCCGTATATGAACTGAGGGTATTGCTGGCTACCATATACACCAATACCGTACGATTGGCCTCGGGAGGTTTCTGCGACACCCCCTCTATCGTTTCATCGCAACACGCCGCACACAAGAATACGACGATTATCATTATGTAATATCGAAAATTCACGTAAAAATAAGACGTCTTTTAGTTGTAATATATTTTATTATCCGACAAAAATAGATTAAAATAGGTGAACACACAAATGATATTTATTAATCTATCTAAAAAAATGAATTTGCGCTGTTTCTCTAAGATAAAATATATTAGTTTTGTAGCGTAAAGTCACACGACAATGAAAATACTATATGTAATTCTTTTGCTTGTATGCGTCGCCACCATACAGATACAGGCACAGTCCTATACAGACTATATCGACTCCTCTTTCACCTATATAGAAAAGGGTGAGTTGTCGGCAGCCGAGCAAGCCTTGTTGAAAGCATTACGCACCGAACCGGGAAATCCCGGGAATGTATTCTTGCTATCGAATTTGGGTACGATACAGCGCCAAATGGGGAAAAATCGGGAAGCATTGCAATCTTATAACAATGCTCTGATGATGGCCCCACAATCGACCACACTATTAGCCAATAGAGCCGCCTTATGGGCCGAAATAGACAGTCTGCAACAAGCTAAAGACGACTATACCCGCATATTACAGATAGACGATAAAAACGAAGATGCCATCTATCGGCGCGGCCTCATATCGTTGGAATGTGGCGATACCACGGCCTCCCGTCTTGATTTTGAATGGTTACTATCGATTAACCCTCAAAGTGCCGACGCTCGCATAGGTATGGCTACTCTACTGAAACATAGGGGGTATTACTTGGCAGCTATCGAGCTTTACACCCAAGTGTTACGAGCCAATCCCAACCTCGGAACTCTATATCTCAATCGGGCTGAGGCATATTACTACAACAAACAATATAATAAAGCCGACGATGATATAGCCACGGCCTTATACCTCTCGCCCCAAGATCCGCTCGTGTATGTAATGCGAGGCAAGTTGAAAATAGCCCGATTCGACAAAGAGGGTGCCCAAAAAGACTTCGACAAAGCCATAGAACTGGGCTTCGACGCCAACGTCATCGAAGATATACTCCACGGCGAGAAATAGAGGCAAAAGGCTCTTAATGAAGTCCAAGACTCCTTTTCAGATGCCTTAATCATTTTTTCGGGAGAAATTTTTAATAGCATCTAAGCCATTTCTAAGATTTTTTAGTACCTTTGTGGCAATGCTTGAAATATCCCGACATATCGAATATCTGCTTACGGAACACGATTGTGTATTGGTTCCCGGCTTGGGAGGTTTTATCTTACAAGATATTTCCGCCCGATTATCTGCCGATGGAAACCAATGGCTCGCCCCTACACGCTCCATCGTATTCAATCCGGCATTGACCTACAACGACGGATTGTTGGCGGCGTCTCTGATGAAAGCTCGAAGTACTGATTATCATCAAGCCACCACGTTTATCGACCGTGACGTAGCGACACTTCGTGCATTATTGCGCAAAGAGGGCGACCGAGTAGCCTTCGGCCGATTGGGCGATTTTATACTTTCCGACGATAACGTCCTCACTTTCGAGACCAACGAGTCCTATCCGCTTTCTCTCCATAGTTTCGGGCTCGCTCCCCTCAACATCATGCCGTTGCGAGAATTGACATCGCCTCAACAACGAGAGAAAATCATCATTAATACGACGGAGGTCAAGAGACGCGACAATGATGTGATACACTTTACCATTCGTCGCAGAGTAGCCCATCGGGTGATGGCCATAGCAGCTACGATATTGTTATTGTTCGCAGTATCACTTCCACTGACCAACGAGCCATACGACCACGACTTGGCGACACTTGCCCCTACGACTATGATAACTCCGACCGTCGTTGCCGATAATCAAAATACGGCGACACCCGATGGAGAATTTCTCATTGTCGTATCAACCCTCACTTCGCGCGAAAACGCCTTACTGAAATTACAACAATTCCACAATAGCGGTGTCACCGAGCCGATATTCCTCTTTGAAGATGACAACCGAGTATATCTGTACACTCGCACATTCACCGATCGCAAAGCAGCATTTACCTATTTAAGAGGCGAACTCAAAAATAACACACCGTTTCCCGACGCCTGGGTAATGAAAGTGGAAAAATAGCCCTATCTTTATAAAACAGCTTTTTAATCCCAATGTGATATTTGGGAAGTTTTTTGTACCTTTGCGAAAAACAATAATATATGATTATAGACGAGAGAGATTCCCGTAAGGAATTTATGCTGGAGGTTGCAAAGCAAATGATGACCGCGGCAAGAACAGCCCCTAAAGGTAAAGGTATTGACATAATAGAAATTGTAACCCTCACCGATGAGGATATTGATGCCGTATCGACCGAATTGGTGCACCTACACGAAGAGACGGGTATGAAATTTCTGTTGCGCGACAGCGAAAATATACAGAGTGCCGATGCCATGCTTGTAATAGGTACTCGCCATGCCAACCAAGGATTGAACTGCGCATATTGCGGGTTCAAAACCTGTGTTGAGAAGCCCCTCTCTACACCCTGCGCTATCAACACGATAGACGTAGGTATAGCCATAGGTTCGGCTTGCGCCAAAGCTGCCGATCTGCGGGTAGATAGCCGGGTAATGTTTTCTGCCGGTTGGGCAGCCGAGCGCCTCGGCCTACTCCCCGATTGCCACCAGTGTATAGCCATACCTATAAGCGCCTCGTCTAAAAATCCTTTCTTCGATAGAAAACCCAAAGAAGAGAAAAAATGAGCCACTATATACTGCCTGCAGAATGGTATCCGCAATCGGGTGTACAACTTACTTGGCCTCATGCCGAGACCGATTGGAATTATATGTTGCCCGAGGTCGAAGAGTGTTTCTCGAATATCGCTCGCGAAATTTCTCTGCGTGAGAAACTGCTCATAGTCGCACCGGCCCCCGATGAAGTAAGACAATACCTCACCAACAAGGTGAATATGGCAAATGTGCAGTTTGTTACCTGTCCCACCAACGATACATGGGCACGCGATCATGGAGGAATCACGATGTGCGATACCGAGACCGGAAAGGCCCGAATACTCGATTTCAAGTTCAACGGCTGGGGTATGAAATTTGTCGCGGCTCTTGATAATATGATTACAAGAAATTGCTACAATCAGGGCGTTTTCGAAGCCGAATATGTAAACAAATTAAACTTTGTAATCGAAGGCGGTTCCATCGAATCCGACGGAAATGGCACATTGCTCACCACATCGGAATGTCTGTTGTCGCCCAACCGCAATGGAGAGTGGGACAAGGATGAAATCGAATCATATTTGAAATCAACCCTTTCCGTACGACAAATTTTATGGCTTGACCATGGTTATCTGGCCGGAGACGATACCGATAGTCATGTCGATACCTTAGCTCGAATTTGCCCCAACGACACAATCGTATATGTGCACTGTACCGACACCGACGACGAGCATTACGACGCATTGACTCGTATGGAAGAGCAACTACTCACATTCCGCACCCTTACCGGTAAAAAATACAATCTATTACCCCTGCCGATGGCCAATGCCATATACGAAGACGGCGAACGCCTACCCGCCACCTATGCCAATTTTCTGATTATCAATGGTGCTATCTTGTATCCCACATACAACCAGCCGAGTAACGACTGTGAGGCTGCCCGGGTATTACAGCAAGCATTTCCGGGATACGAGATTATAGGAATAGATTGTCGAGCACTTATCAAGCAACACGGTTCACTCCATTGTGTTACCATGCAATATCCGCAAGGAGTATTACTTTAAAACCCAATTGAACCCATATAACGTATGAGTAAAACATTGACTGTCGGAATTATACAGCAAAAAAACACGGCCGACATAGAGGATAATAAAAAGCGTCTGAAACTCCATATCGAAGAATGTGCCCGAAACGGCGCACAGCTCGTCGTACTGCAAGAACTGCACAACAGCCTCTACTTTTGCCAAACCGAGAATACACAACAATTCGACTTAGCCGAGAGTATTCCAGGCCCCTCGACCGATTTCTACGGAGAGATAGCCCGTTCTTGCAACATAGTTTTGGTGACCTCTCTTTTTGAGCGTAGAGCTCCGGGATTGTACCACAATACGGCAGTTGTTTTCGAGCGAGACGGCGCTATCGCCGGGAAATATCGCAAAATGCACATACCCGACGATCCGGCTTATTACGAAAAATTCTATTTCACCCCCGGTGATATAGGGTTTGAGCCGATAAAGACCTCGGTCGGCACTCTCGGTGTATTGGTATGTTGGGACCAATGGTACCCCGAAGCCGCACGCCTGATGGCCTTGAAAGATGCCGATATGCTCATATATCCGACAGCTATCGGCTGGGAAAGCAGTGATACCCCCGACGAAAAGGAGCGACAACGTAACGCCTGGATTACCGTACAGCGCGGTCATGCCGTGGCCAACGGACTACCTGTCGTATCGGTCAATCGTGTCGGTCTCGAAGAAGATCCGTCGGGACAAACCAATGGTATATCGTTCTGGGGCAGTAGTTTTGTCGCAGGCCCTCAAGGCGAAATCATCTGGCAAGCTTCCGATACGAAAGAATGTACAAGCATCGTAGAAATAGATCTTTCGCGGTCGGAACAAGTACGTCGCTGGTGGCCGTTCCTGCGCGATAGACGTATCGATGCTTACGAAAAAATCACAAAGCGTTTCATCGACTGATAGCTACTATAAGTCGTAAGAAAATTTTCAAAAAAATTCAAACTACCTTCTTGCATTTCACACTATCTTTGCATGAAGATATAAGGTAAAATTGGTATGGAAGATGATATAAAAAAAGCTTTCGAGGTTCTATGCCGGGGTGGAGTGATACTCTATCCCACCGATACGATTTGGGGCATAGGGTGTGACGCCACAAACCCCGAAGCGGTAAGGCGGGTATATGAAATCAAAAAACGCGTTGATAGTAAAGCGCTTATTGTATTGGTCGATAAACCCATGAAAATCGAATTTTATGTAGATGAAGTCCCCGACATCGCTTGGAATCTCATAGAGGTTACCGATAAACCGCTGACCATTGTATATCCCAAAGCCAAAAATTTAGCACCGAATGTCGTAGCCGAAGACGGCAGTGTGGGAATACGCCTTACCCAAGAGGCTTTTTCTCAAAAATTGTGTGAGCGATTTCGGAAAGCCATTGTTTCGACATCGGCTAATATCAGCGGTACCCCATCGCCCAAAAACTTTGCAGAAATTTCCGACGAAATAAAAAATGCCGTAGATTACGTTGTGACCTACCGGCAAGACGACACTGCCCGCCCCGAACCGTCGAGCGTAATACAGGTTGGGAACGGTGGTCTTATCAAGGTATTACGAGCATAATTATCAAATATGAAACTCCATCGACAAATAGCCAAATATGTGGTAAGCGATTTGCTGACAGCTAATATCGGCTGGCTGTTGTCGAACATATTCCGATATTATCTCATCAAATCGATACAGACCGACTTCCATACATTGGCGTCGTATCTGTCGTTCAAAACCGTCATCGAGGGACAGATATTGTTTCCTTTGTTATTCGTAGGGATATTCTATTTATCGGGCTATTACAATCGTCCGTTTTTGAAGTCGAGAGTGGAGGAATTTTTCTCCACGATACTTTCGATACTGATAGGTACTCTCATCATATTCTTTATCGCCATACTTAACGATTTGTATGGCGGAGAATATAGTTATAGTATATTCGGCGGTATATTTTGTTTGTTATTTATCTGCGTATATATGGTGAGGGCTATTATTACAAGCCATGCCTCTCGTAAGATACATTCCCGAGAATGGGGTTTCAACACATTGGTTATCGGGGCAGGAAAGAGGGCATTAGAACTTGTTAATGAAATCGATAGCCAGAAGAAATCTTCAGGATTCAGACTCGTAGGATTCATTCGGAACAAATATGACGAACCGAGACATGAAATGGGCAGCTACCCTATCTTCGACAACGATCGTATAGAGCATATCATCGAAGAGCTCGACGTAGAACGCATTGTGGTGACAATAGACCACAACGATCGTATGTCGATACAAGAGACTATCAACCCGCTATATAAATATGACCTGCCTATATGGATTAAGCCCAACGATTACGAGATAATGTTTTCTCGCATAAAGATGTCGGATATATTGGGTACACCATTGATAGATATAACCTCTTGCTCGCTGTCAGATAGTCAGAAAAATATCAAACGATTATGCGACATTACATTTTCGGCCATCGCCCTTATCGTATTGTCGCCAATATTCCTTTGTACAGCGATTGCCATACGACTCACCTCGAAAGGGGCAATCATATACAAGCAAAAACGTGTAGGAAAACACCGTAAAGAGTTTATGTTGTATAAATTTCGCAGTATGGTATCCGATGCCGAGCAAGGCACGCCCGAGCTATCCAGCGAAAACGATAGTCGCATCACCCCGATAGGCCATTTCCTGAGAAAGTATCGTATCGATGAGCTTCCACAATTTTGGAACGTACTGAAAGGTGATATGTCGCTCGTCGGTCCACGTCCCGAAAGGAAATATTTTGCCGACCAACTCTTACAACGGGTTCCTCATTACAACCTTATACATCAATTACGCCCCGGTATTACCTCGTGGGGTATGGTGAAATATGGTTATGCCCGCAATATCGACGAAATGATAGAGCGTCTCAAATATGAAATTCTTTATTTAGAGAACATTTCTCTAATACTCGATATGAAAATTATTATTTACACCATAAAGACGGTTCTCACCGGGAAAGGTATCTGATAATTTATGAAACAAGATTTGTTTCTGAAAATACTCGTTTGGCGAGAGAAACATATTAAGGAGAAAAATTTCATCTTAATATTGAGTTTCGTAGTCGGTATATTAGGGGCATTGGCGGCTTTGATACTGAAAGAGGTCATACACCTCATACAAAACCTACTCACCGATCATTTTGCCGTGGACGGGGCCAACTATATGTATCTGCTCTATCCCATCATCGGCTTGTTATTATCTTATCTATATGTACATTACATTGTAAAAGACAATATCAGTCACGGCGTAACTCGTGTACTATATGCCATATCTCAACGTAAAAGCCGTTTGAAACCGCACAATATGTACAGTTCGGTCGTGGCCAGTTCTATTACGATAGGTTTTGGAGGTTCGGTCGGAGCCGAAGCACCTATCGTGTACACGGGGGCTGCCATCGGGTCGAACCTGGGAAGTCTGTTCCGTTTGGACCAACGCACCTTGATGCTTATGGTGGGTTGTGGTGCTGCCGCCGGTATAGCCGGCATATTCAAGGCCCCCTTTGCCGGACTGCTTTTCACCATAGAGGTATTGATGATAGACTTCACGGCCGCATCGATTATGCCCCTGATTGTAGCATCGGCAACAGCGGCCACCATGACCTATATTATATCAGGAGGTGAAGCTCTATTCGACTTTGTACAACCCGAGATATTTACATTCGATCGATTACCCTATGTTTTATTATTAGGCGTTGGTTGCGGATTTGTATCTCTCTACTTTACCCGCATGATATATTTCCTCGAAGGCATTTTCAAAAAGTTGAAAAAGCCGATTTGGAAATTTATATTAGGCTCTATCGTACTGAGTACCGCCATATTTTTCCTTCCCCCGCTATATGGAGAGGGTTATGAGGCTATCACCCGCCTACTGACAGGCGATGTAACCTCTATTACCGAAGGCAGTATTTTTTATACTTGGCGCGACAATTTCAGTATTCTCGTACTATACCTCGCCCTCATTGTGTTGTTCAAGGTGTTTGCCACAGCAGCCACAAACGGCGGTGGCGGTGTAGGTGGAACGTTTGCCCCCAGCCTTTACGTAGGATGTATGTTCGGATTTCTATTTGCTTTCCTCATAAATCATTTCGATTTTCTACCTATCTCCGTATCGACGACAAATTTTGCCCTCATGGGTATGGCCGGTGTAATGTCGGGTGTAATGCACGCCCCATTGATGGCTCTGTTCCTCGCCATAGAATTGACCGGTGGATACAGCCTGTTCTTACCGTTGATGATTACTTCGGCCGTGGCTTATCTCACAATCAGAGTATTTGAGTCGCACAGTATATATGCCATGCGTCTGGCTCAAAAAGGCGAATTGCTTACACACCACAAAGACAAGGCCGTATTGACCTTACTGAAAATGGATAGTGTGATCGAAACCGATTTCTTGGTCGTACACCCCGAAATGACTCTCGGCGATATGGTAAAGGTCATTGCCAAAGCTCACCGCAACGTATTCCCTGTAACCGATAACGAAGGTAAAATGCTGGGTATCGTGTTGCTCGATGATATTCGCAACATCATGTTCCGTCCTTCATTGTATGAGCGATTCCATGTAAGCAAATTTATGACCATGCCCCCCGGAAAAATTGAGGTAGGTATGCCCATGGAACAAGTGATGAAGATATTCGACGAAACAAACGCATGGAACCTACCTGTAGTAGATGAAAACGGCGTGTACGTGGGCTTCGTTTCAAAATCGAAAATATTCAATTCCTACCGACGTGTGTTGGTACACTTCTCCCAAGACTAAGAAGCTACTTGTTTCTTATAAAAAGAATCTCGGCTTCAAAAAACAAAGTTTTTAATTCAGATTTCTCTGATTTCACGACAGCTAACAATATGGACAAAAAAGACTTACGCATCGTATATATGGGCACTCCCGACTTTGCTGTGGAGAGTTTGAAACAATTGGTCGAGAACGGCTATAACATAGTGGGGGTCGTGACTATGCCCGATAAACCGGCCGGGCGCGGTCACAAAATACAATTCTCGCCCGTAAAACAATATGCCCTGAAACAAGGTTTGCCTCTATTACAACCCGAAAGACTGAAAGATGAAGCGTTTCTCAACGACTTACGTGCTTGGAATGCCGACTTGCAAATCGTCGTCGCCTTCCGTATGTTGCCCGAGGTTGTGTGGAATATGCCTCGTCTCGGCACATTCAATCTACATGCGTCTCTACTCCCCCAATATCGTGGTGCCGCTCCCATCAATAGGGCCATCATGAACGGCGATACCGAAACCGGTGTTACTACCTTTTTTCTTACGCACGAAATCGACACCGGAAAGATTATCATGCAACAACATCTGCCAATCCTACCCGACGACAATGCCGGCAGCATACACGACAAACTCATGTGCTTAGGCGCAACGATGGTATGTGAAACCGTCGATGCGATTATCGCCGAGCATATTTCTTGTATAGAGCAAGAGAGTATCATCACCGAGGAATTACGCCCAGCCCCCAAGATATTCAAAGAGGATTGTCGTATCGATTGGACGAAATCGGCCATGGCAATTCACAACCACATAAGAGGCCTCTCTCCCTATCCGGCCGCTTGGTGTGAATGGAAAAATGGAGATACGCTATATAGTCCGATAAAAATATACGAGACCGAAATTGTAAACAAAAGCCATAATCATAAAACAGGCCGTATCGACACTGACGGAAAATCTTTTATAGAAATCGCTTGTGGTGAAGGCTGCCTGAGTGTAAAAACCTTGCAACTACCCGGAAAAAAACGGCTATCGGTAGAGGAGCTACTCCGGGGATTTCCGTTGAATAACGAGTTTGAATGTATATGATACGAAAAACGGCACATCAATCGATGCGCCGTTTCTTTTTTCTTATTAATGGGTATCCGTCTATCGGCCAATACACAAATAGGTGAATCCTAATTTCTTCAACTCGTCAACCTCATATATATTGCGTCCATCGATAATCAGCGGGTGATTCATCGTCTTTTTCAGAACATTCCAACTCGGCAGACGGAACTGCTTCCACTCAGTGAGCATCAATAACGCGTCGGCATCGAGTACCGCCTCATACATATCATCGGCATACTCCACAATATCGCCTATACGACGACGACACTCCTCCATGGCAACAGGGTCGAAAACCCGTACTCTACACCCGGCCTCATTCAACAACTTGATGGTGATAAGAGAGGTGGCTTCTCGCATATCATCGGTCTCGGGCTTGAACGACAGGCCCCAAAGAGCGACTGTTTTTCCCGATAATTCGCCGCCGTAATATTGGCTCAGTTTACGGAATAACACCGTCTTTTGCGCCTCATTTACCTCTTCTACGGCTTGAAGCACCTTCATTTGATAGCCCGATTTTTCGGCTGTTTTAATCAATGCTTTTACATCTTTGGGGAAACATGAGCCTCCATATCCGCAACCGGGATATAGAAATTTCGAGCCTATACGACTATCACTACCTATACCCTTACGCACCATATTTACATCGGCGCCTACCAACTCGCATAGGTTAGCAATGTCGTTCATGAAAGATATACGAGTAGCCAACATAGAATTTGCCGCATATTTTATCATTTCGGCCGATGGAATATCGGTAAATATCACACGGAAGTTCTGCAGCATAAATGGCCTATACAAGCGACTCATCATCTCTTGCGCTTGTTCACTCTCTACACCGACCACTACTCGATCGGGCGACATAAAATCTTTTATGGCAGCACCCTCTTTCAAGAATTCGGGATTCGACGCCACATCGAAAGGTATATCTACACCACGCTTGGCCAATTCCTCTTGAACGGCAGCCTTCACCTTACGGGCCGTACCCACAGGCACAGTACTCTTGGTTACAAGTATGGTGTATTTCTTTATATTCCGGCCGAATGTGCGAGCTACCGCCAACACATATTGCAGGTCGGCACTGCCATCTTCATCGGGCGGTGTACCTACGGCCGAGAACACGATATCCACCTCATCGAGGCAATCGGTAAGGTGCGTTGTAAAATGTAAGCGTCCTTCCCGCACGTTGCGCAACACCATTTCGTCGAGCCCCGGCTCATATATAGGAATTTCTCCGTTTTGTAAGGTCTTTATTTTCTCTTCATTAATATCTACACAGGTCACATCTACCCCCATCTCAGCAAAACAAGTTCCCGAGACAAGTCCCACATAACCGGTACCTACGATAGCTATCTTCATTATACTATTTTTTCTTTTATACAGCATTTTCATCGCCCTTGAACAAGAGCACGAACGTGAGGAATATAATCTTCACATCGAGCAGAATATTCCAATTTTCGATATACCAAATATCATATTCCACACGCTTTTCCATCTGCCACAGTTCTTTTGTCTCGCCTCGATAACCATTGATTTGCGCCCACCCGGTAAGTCCCGGCTTGGCAAAATGGCGTACCATATACTTATCGATGATGGCCGAATAATCACGGGTATGTTTCAGCATATGTGGCCGCGGTCCGACCAGAGACATATCGCCTTTCAATACATTAAACAACTGTGGCAACTCGTCGAGACTTGTGCGACGAAGGAATCGCCCTACACGCGTGATGCGCGGATCTTTCGAGGTGGCTTGCAAATTGTCCGAATCGGCATTCAGACGCATCGTGCGGAATTTATAGCAATCAAATTCCCGCCCCATATAACCGGTTCGTTTCTGTTTGAACAAGACCGGACCGGGCGAAGACAATTTCACCACAACAGCCAACGGCAAGTACCATATAGGCGACAACAAGAGCGCGACAAAAGAGACCAGTAAATCAGCCCCTCTTTTGAGACAACGCCCAAACCATTGACGCATCGGCTCACGGCGAATCGACAATAACGGCACATTGCCCATCATTTGATAATGCAACCGCCGCGGTATATATCGCGATATTTCCGGTATTATAAAAAATCTGACGGCATTTTGT
Source organism: Coprobacter sp. (assembly GCA_017462265.1). GTDB lineage: Bacteria > Bacteroidota > Bacteroidia > Bacteroidales > UBA11471 > Caccoplasma. Next base: position 78,044 of record JAFTRN010000054.1, read on the forward strand.
TCTGAGAAATATAATAAATCCATTATCTCGGCATTCTGCGCCGTAGGCAACGCACAATATATTTCATCTACACGATTGTCTATAACGAAGTTTCTTACCTTATCGAGACCGCCACAAAACTGCGGTACTTGCTCTTTATGGGTATCGTCATTGTCGAAAAAACCGAAAAACCGGTATCCGTAACCGGCATCGGAATGTAACTCCTTGTACAAGGCAAGACCTGCGGTTCCGGCACCGACTATAATCACACGCTTGAAGTTATACCCTTTACGGCGAATAAATTTCAATATACGATTGGATATTACCCACCATATATTCAGCGAAAAGAAAAATATCGCATATAGGAGTAACAGAAATTTCGACGATAAAGAAACTTGCACAAATGCCGAAAGTGCCAAGAACAACAAGAAACTGAAAAATACAGATTCTGTCGCCACCAGCAATAAACGATCGATATAGACTATACGATTGTTGTGTATATCTCTGAAAAAGAACGAAACAGGGAGATAGGATAGATTCAACAACAAACCCACCCATTTCCATGAGCGCTCATCGGGCAAGGCCTCATTCCAAAAGAAGAACAACAATAGATAAGCAAGATTGAGGCATACAAAATCGCCTACCATAATCATCTTGCTTATCAAATGACCATAACCTTTTCTTATCATAACTCCGGCATAAGAATTATAATATGATAACGAAAAATTTCAATGAATTATTGTATCTTTTCGTCTATCATTTCGATCTTCTGTTCGAGCAGACGCATATCATCTTTCAGTTTTTCGATTTTGCGCTCCAACTCTTGCAGCATCTTATTGCCCGACTTAGAGGAAACACTGAGGAATCCCATGTTATTTTGATAGGTTTGCAAATCACTCTTCACACCTTCGTAAGCACGCACAAGGCGCTCACGTTCACGATATAATTTATTCTGAGCCTGCTCCGACGAGGCCATTTGTTGCACCGTAGCATTGAAGGCATCCAAGCGATTACGCGTTTCTTTCACATTCCATCTTTTGAAATGTGCATCTAACGCATCTTGATATTGCTTACGCAGTTTATCTTTTTCTTTGAACGGTACATGACCTATTGCCGACCATTCGGCCATCAGGCCCTTGACCAATGCAAGGCCTTCGGTTTTATTGAGAGCTTCATCTATTGCGAGCAGTTTATCTACGACAGCACGTTTTGCGACCAAGTTTTCTTGCTCTTCGTTCCGTTTTGAAGAAAATTCTTGTTTGCGACGTTCAAAGAAATAATCGCAAGCATCGGTAAAGCGCTTCCATATCGCATCGGAATATTTACGAGGTACGGAGCCTATTTTACGCCATTCTTGTTGCAACTTGGTCAGTTTATCGGCGGTTGCTTTCCAGTCGGTACTTTCTTTTAAAGCCTCAGCCTGTTCACATAAAGTCTTCTTCTTTTCCAAGTTCAACGACATTGTATCTTTGACCGACTTATAATATTCTGCTTTAGCCGAAAAGAATGTATCACACGACTTACGGAATCTCTCAAAGAGGATTGTATTCACCTTACGCGACGCAAAACCTATGGTCTTCCATCGTTCTTGCAGCGCCAACACCTCTTTGGTCTTTTCTTCCCACAACGCAAATGTCTGCAAGGCGGACACATCGATAGCCTCCATTTCTTCGCAAAGCGCTGTTTTGGCTTGTTCGTTGGCGGCCTCTACAGCTTTCAGTTCCTCGAAATGCTGTTGATGTCGCTTGTTTATCACCGTCGAGGCCTCTTTGAAGCGTGCCCAAATATCTTCACGCAACTCTTTTGCTACAGGGCCGACACCTCGCCACTCTTCATGTAAGTTTTGTAATATCTTGAAAGCCTCTAAAATATCCTCTTTCTCGGCCAGAGCCTCGGCCTGCTCGCACAATGCGTTTTTTTGTTCGAGATTTTTCTTAAAATCATAATCTCTCAACTCTTTATGTATCTTCAACAAATCATAGAAATTCTCGGAATAGGTTTGGAATTGCTTCCACAATCCACTTACAGCCGTGGCAGGCACATTCACGATTTCCTTGAATTGTTGTTGGCGTTCTTTGAAATCTTGATAATACTTTCCGATATTATCGGGATCTTGCAGATACGAATTTATATCTTCGAGAATAGCCTGTTTACGAGCCAAATTCTCCTCTTTTTCTTTTTCTACAGCCTCGAGATAAGCCGTTTTTTTCTCTTTATATTGAGCCAAGAGATTTTTTAAGGTCTCTTCATATTCGTCGGTCGGAATCAAGAAATCGCCACGTTCCTCTTCGGGTAGCTCGCTATATACCTTATGCGCAACTTCAATCTCGGCCTTACGCACCTTATAATATTGCTGTTTCAGCGACTCTATCTCGTCTTTTACAGCCTCTACCGATTCTTCGAGCAATACCTTAATACGTTCGACAATTTGCTCACGGGTGGCGGCTACGGGGATGGCTGTATTCTCTGCCCCAACTTCTTGAAATTCAGTATCGACAGACGTCATTTCTTCCGTCTGTTCATTTTCAGGTTTTTGAGAATCATTCACAAGATTCTCGTTCAGATTGTTTTCCATAATATTTTCTTCACTCGAAAGAATATCTTGAGGTTTCATTTTTTCTCTTTTAAAAGTTACAAAATTGCGTTACACACAAAATCGCATAAATTTTTCTTGAAAAATCTACGCAATGCCCCTGTCATAGTTTTGACCATACAAATTAAGAAAAAATTTTCGGCTTTACATAAAAAAAAACGACATTTCTTTTCAAAATGTCGTTTTTATATGATTTTTAGAGGTATTCCGTTCTATTCGTAGATTTCTATACAACCAAATCCGAGGCTGATTTTATCGCCCAGACCGGTTTTGTGTATCAACTCTTGCAATATGGGGTGCAAGGTAAGCTTGAACTTATACATATAACCTATCACTTTCGATTCTTCCCGAGTAAAACGTTTGATAAAGATACCTTTCCGCTTGGGAGGTGCTATCAATTCCAATTTGAAGTCAAATTCATACGGGAACTCTTTTCCGTAGAAGTATTGGTATTTCTCCAAAATACTCTGCATCAAAAACTCTTCATAATCAGGACAATCGGGACCGATATATTCAAAGCTACGGTTGTTGCGCATACATGAAATCACGATCGGCGAGAGTGATAAATAGGACATTGTCTCGGTGTATTCCACCGGCTCGCTCTTATGTATTTCGTCTATCTTGAATGCCACTTGAGAGCGTCGGTCACCCAAGAGAATCTCTCTACCCAAGAAAGCTCTTTGTATGAATTCTTCCGTACCGCGTTCGGGCATTGTCGATATCCACAATTGAACGCGCTTTGCCAATATGCAAAGACGGTCTTCTTCTACTTTGATTTTCGGAATATACAGGTTCGAAACCGACATCAACTTATATCGGGTATTCATTTCGGGTAAAAATCCGTTCATACCCAACCATTGCTCATAAGCTACTCTATCCTCGGTCAATATCCGATGGACACATGATGTCAATTCATACTGATAACTTACCGGTAATACATTGCCTGTAAATTCCGATTGTACCGTTAACACTAATTTAAATCGCATAAATTTAATCCTCCTTACTTGTAAGTATTACCTTACTATTCACCATTTAACATCTCTACTATACCCCCAGCGCATGCGCTTTATAGTATAGTGTCGATGCATTTGTTGCTTTAAATATAGATTGTGCCGCACTACGCAAGGTATCCGAGGTAATGCGGTGGTATTTTTCCACTTCTTCGTCGATGGCTTCAGCTCTATCTATCAACTCATAATAGGCCAGATTGGCCGCCTTATCGACGTAACTCATATTCGAGAACAAATATCCGGTCTCGAACTTATGCACCCATTTGCGAATCTCTCTTTCGGGAATCGATTCCTCGACCAATAGAGACAACTCTTTTTCTATCGCCTCATCGGCCTGTTGCAAACTCACTCCTTTGTTAAGGCGTCCGTTCACAAGAAACAATCCCGCATCTATATCGCCGGTGATGCTGGCGTCTATCGAGGAGAATAGTTTCTGCTCCATAACCAATCTGCGAAACAGCCGAGCCGAACGACCATTGGACAGCACGTCCGAGAGTAGATCGCAATTCTGATACATCTCATCGGTCCTACGACACATATGATACGCCTTCACGACGGCATCTAAGGGCACGTCGCGCTCCACCTCCACGTATCGCGATTGCAGTTGCTCGGGCTCCGGGACGATATTTCGCATCATCACCTCTCGCCGTGGTATTGGAGCAAACCATTTCTCGGTCAATCGCAACGTTTCCTCGAAAGAGATATTTCCCACTACCGCCAATATGCAATTATTGGGGGCGTAATGAGAGTAGAAAAAACTCCGCACCTCATCGAGCGTCGCATTTTCGATATGTGATATATCCCGACCGATAACCGGCCAACGATAGGGGTGATGGGTGTATGCCAAATCCCTTATCAATGCCGATATATCTCCATATGGTTGGTTCAGATTGCGCTGTTTGAACTCCTCTATGACGACAGCTTTCTGCACATCGAGACTACGTTGAGAAAATTCCAAACCGAGCATTCTATCCGACTCCAGCCAAAACGCTGTTTCGGCATTTTGTCGGGGAACCACCGTATAATAATTCGTTATATCATTACTTGTCCACGCGTTGTTTTCGCCACCGGCCTGTTGCACTGCCGCATCGAAATCGGCTATATGCAACGAACCGCCAAACATCAGATGCTCGAAGAGATGGGCAAACCCCGTACAATCGGCAACCTCATCGCGAGAGCCTACATCATACAACAGATTCAACGCCACCATCTGCGTATCATCACAACAGTGCAACAAACGCAGTCCGTTAGGGAACTGATATTTATTTATATCTGCCACCTATTACAGGACTTTCATTGTCATCTTTATATCCGTCTCAGGTCTGTCACCGGGGAGCGTAACCACGGATTGTATTCTATCCAGAACTTCAAGTCCCTCTACAACCTCGCCAAACACGGTATATGCACCATCGAGGTGGGGTGCTCCACCAATGGTCGTATATATTTGTCGTTGTTCTTCGGTAAATCGCACCGGCCCCTCCTGCTTCATCTGAGTCTTCACCTGAGCGACCAATTTTTCTTGTAACTCCACGAGGGCGGCCTGATTACGTTCTTTACGCATCTGCATTATTTCGGAGCGATGCTCGGCAACCAGCGCATTAAACAATGCCTGTTCCTTATATTGCGACATTTGATGTTCCAAGGAGGATAGTTGTCCGGCCGAAAAAACATTGCCCGTCACAATATAAAATTGAGAGCCCGATGATTCTTTGCGAGGATTTACCTCATCACCTTGACGAGCAGCAGCCAACGCGCCTTTTTTGTGAAAATGTTCCGGAACAAACTCTGCCGGAATCGTATAACCGGGGCCTCCGGAGCCCAAACTTGCTTTGGGTGTGGCATTTTTAGATTCGGGATCGCCCCCCTGTATCATAAAATCTTTGATTACACGGTGAAACAGCAATCCATCATAGTAGCCCTCTTTTACCAATTTTATAAAGTTATCCCTATGCTTAGGGGTATCATTATACAACTTTACCACAATATCACCCTTATCGGTATCTATTGATATATAGGTATAGTTTTTGTCTCGATCAGTACAAGCTGTCATCAATATAAATATTATAATTATAGGTATATATCTATAAAAACTTGTCTTTTCGCACAGTCTTTTCATGTATATTCCTATGGTTAAAATCAATATAGCTCAACAACTTTCGCCACATACTCCACGTACGCGACCAGTCTTTAACCGCAAAGTTAAAGATATTTATTGAATATCGGCAAGTTTTTCGCAAAAAAATACAATTTATCCTACCCAAGGACCTTTTTCTGCAAAATAAATCGTACTTTTGCGAAAATTTGTTCAAGTGGTCGCAAATAAATTCCCAAGAATTTCTGACACGACCTCCATCCCCTATTCAGTATCGGGAGAAGACTCTCTCGATATATTTTGTTGTTGAAACTATATTCACTATGACACAAAAACGCCTTTTAAATGCGATAAAAGCCGCACTAAAAGCCGGTGAAGCCATACTCGAAATATATAACAACCCGAATAGCGACTTCGGTATAGAAATGAAAGCCGACAACTCGCCTTTGACATTGGCCGATAAAAAATCCGATGCCATAATTCGGGAATATTTGTCGGCTATGCCCTACCCCATTCTCAGCGAAGAGGAGAAAGCCCTACCCTATTGTGAGCGAAAATGTTGGTCTCAATTATGGATTGTAGATCCCCTCGATGGCACAAAAGAATTCATCAAACGCAATGGAGAATTCACGGTAAACATCGCTTTCGTAGAAGACTGCAAGCCCACCGCCGGTATCATCTATGTACCGGTCAAAGGCACTTTATATTTCGGCGACACCACTCTTGGCGCCTACCGCATCGACCATATTACGAGCCTCGCCGCAGATGACACGCTCGATACGCTCATTTCGCAAGCGCAGAAATTGCCTTTACAGAGTAATCGTGCCACGTTCACGGTTGTAGCCTCTCGTTCGCACTTGAGCGCCGATACAGCCGACTTCATCGCCACACTTCAACGCGAGCATCACGACATCGAAACCATATCCATTGGCAGTTCGCTGAAAATATGCCTCGTATGCGAGGGTAGTGCCGATATCTATCCGCGTTTCGCCCCCACCATGGAATGGGACACCGCGGCAGGACACGCCATAGCTCGCGCCGCGGGGAAAGAGTTATACAACATCGACCGTAAAACGCCCCTGCAATACAACAAAGAGGATTTGCTCAATCCTTGGTTCATCGTAGAATAACACAACCCGTCATGGAAAAACATATATACCCCATATTCGACCGCATGCTGCAACGTCACGATCGTGAAACACTGCTTGGCCAACGCGGCATAATGTTATGGTTTACAGGATTATCCGGCTCAGGAAAAAGCACCTTGGCCATCGCCTTGGAACGCGAGTTACACAACAGCGGCATATTGTGTCGCATACTCGATGGCGACAATATACGTACCGGTATCAACAACAATTTAGGATTCTCCGAGGAAGACCGCATCGAGAACATTCGACGCATTGCCGAGGTATCGAAACTATTTGTCGATTGTGGTATTGTAACCATCGCCGCATTTATCAGCCCCACCGAGCAGATACGACAAATGGCCTCGGACATCATCGGAAAAGACGATTTCATGGAGATATATGTAAGCACCCCCATTGAGGTATGTGAGGCAAGAGATGTAAAAGGTCTGTACAAAAAAGCCCGTCAAGGCGAGATAAAAAACTTCACCGGAATATCTGCTCCATTTGAGGCACCTCAAGCCCCCTATTTGAGCATCGATACATCGGCCCATACCTTAGAAGAGAGTGTAAATATTCTCAAAAAAGCCATCTTGCCTAAAATTAAAGATATTTAGAAGTTTTACCATATAGAGAAATAAGCTACCTTTGCAGGCAAAATTTGTCTCAAAGCAAAAAACAAGATAAAAATGTCAGATTATAAACTGAGCCACCTGAAAGAGCTTGAAGCCGAATCCATACACATCATTCGGGAAGTTGCAGCCGAGTTTGAAAACCCGGTAATGCTCTATTCCATAGGTAAAGACTCCTCGGTCATGGTACGCCTTGCCGAAAAAGCATTCGCACCCGGTCGTGTACCATTCCCCTTGATGCACATAGACTCCAAATGGAAATTCAAAGAGATGATAGAGTTCCGCGACAAATATGCTCAGGAGCATGGTTGGAACCTCATCGTCGAATACAACAAAGAGGCCTATGAGGCAGGTGTCGGTCCGTTCACCCACGGAAGTAAAGTACACACCGACCTGATGAAAACCCAGGCCTTGCTCCAGGCTCTCGACAAATACAAATTCGATGCCGCTTTCGGTGGCGCACGTCGCGACGAAGAGAAATCTCGCGCCAAAGAGCGTATATTCTCATTCCGAGACAGATTCCACCAATGGGATCCAAAGAACCAACGCCCCGAGCTGTGGGATATATACAATACCAAAGTACACAAAGGCGAGTCCATCAGAGTATTCCCGCTGTCGAATTGGACAGAATTGGACATTTGGCAATATATACGATTAGAAAACATACCCATCGTACCGCTGTATTTCGCCAAGGAAAGGCCCATCGTAAATCTTGATGGAAACCTCATTATGGTCGATGACGATCGTATGCCCGAGGAATATCGCAAGCAGGCTCAAATGATGAAGGTACGCTTCCGTACACTCGGTTGCTATCCGCTCACCGGCGCCATAGAGTCCGAGGCCGACACTATCGAAAAAATTGTAGAAGAAATGATGGTTACCACCAAGAGCGAACGTACAACCCGTGTTATCGACTTCGACCAAGAGGCCAGCATGGAGCAAAAAAAACGCGAAGGGTATTTCTAAAAACGAGTGTTATGAACGAATATAAGACTGACAATAAACTGAATATATCGGAATTTCTCGACCAAGACGAGAAAAAAGACCTCTTGCGCTTACTCACTGCCGGATCGGTCGATGATGGTAAATCTACGCTCATCGGCCGCTTGCTGTTCGACAGCAAAAAGTTGTATGAGGACCAACTCGACGCCCTCGAACGCGACAGCAAACGCGTGGGTAATGCCGGCGAAAATATCGATTACGCGCTCCTACTCGATGGACTGAAAGCCGAACGCGAACAGGGTATCACGATAGATGTGGCTTATCGCTATTTCTCGACCAACAAACGTAAGTTTATCATTGCCGATACCCCGGGCCACGAGCAATACACCCGCAACATGATTACCGGCGGCTCTACCGCCAACTTGGCGATTATCTTGGTTGACGCCCGTAGCGGTGTTATTACCCAAACCCGCCGACACACCTACCTTGTATCGCTCTTGGGTATAAAACACGTCGTATTGGCTGTCAACAAAATGGACTTGGTCGATTTCGACAAAAAAGTTTTTGACGACATTGTCGATACCTACAAAAAATTTGTCGAGCCCCTCGGGATTCCCGATATTACTTGCATACCTCTCTCGGCGCTCAAAGGCGACAATGTGGTAGAAAAATCCGACAATACCCCTTGGTATGAAGGTCAATCTTTATTGGATTTCTTGGAAACCGTGCATATTGCCAACGATCACAACCTCGACGATTTCCGTTATCCCATACAATATGTATTGCGTCCCAACCTCGATTTCCGAGGATTCTCGGGCCGTGTAGCATCGGGTATCGTGCGCAAAGGCGACGAAGTGATGGCTATTCCCTCGGGCAAAACATCGCACGTAAAATCTATCGTCACCTACGATGGTGAACTGGACGAGGCATTCCCGCCACAATCAGTCACCATCACCCTCGAAGACGAAATCGACTTATCTCGCGGTGAGATGTTGGTTCACCCCGACAATCTGCCCCACATCAGTCGCAATTTCGAGGCTATGCTCGTATGGATGGACGAGAAAGGCATGGAACCCGACCAACAATATTTCATCAAACAGACAACCAATACCACACGCGTACATATAGACCAGATACGTTACAAAGTAGATGTAAACACCATGGAGCAGTCCATGACCGACGCATTGAAATTGAACGAGATAGGTCGTGCTGTATTTGTGTCGAACAAACCATTATTTTTCGATCCCTACAAGAACAACAAAAATTGCGGTTCGTTCGTGCTCATTGACCCGATAACCAACAATACCTGCGCCGTAGGTATGATTATAGACGAAGTAAACAGCGCCGACTTGGCTTCGAACCTTACCGAAGACGATCGTAAAAATATGCGTGAAGGCATATCGGCTGTATCATCGACCGAAAGAGCCAAACAAATGGGCCATAGCGGACAACTCTTTACCATTGTGGGTAACGACCTATCAGCGCAACGCGAATGTGCCTATATGCTCGAACGTCGCCTGTTCGATACCGGATACTTCGCCATCGTACTCGACGCCGACGCATTGCAACTCGGCGGGAAAGAGCGCTCCGCGGCTTATTCGGCGCTGGCCACCTCTCTGGTAGAACAAGGGCTTATCGTCATCTGCATCGACTTGTATGGCGAAATCAAAGTCGAAAACGCTTTCACGATTGCCATTGCCGAAGACTCAACTCAATCGGTCGAGCGCAACAAAGATTTTTGCGCTATCAACCCGCAACACATTGCCGCGACCGTTGAAGACATCATAAACATAAAACTCTGAGGAGCTGTTTTGAAATTTCTTGAAAAATTAAACATAGCTTCTAAAAACAACCACTGATTATGGGATTTAACTTTCAAAAACTCCCCGTCAATACATTGGTAGGTGCCGATTGGAATACCTTCAAAAAAGTATCAGAAAATCGGGAAGTAGATAAAGGATATAAAACGAAATATCATCTGACCAAAGCGGTTTGTCGCCTGCTCAGTCTTACTAACGTATTTGAAAATCGCCGGTTCAAAAAATGGCTTGCCGACAAGCCTATTGAGAATGACCCTGTATTCATTCTCGGACATTGGCGTAGCGGAACCACCTTTGTACACAACGTACTCTCCCAAGACAAGCAGTTCGGTTATAATACGACCTACCAGACGGTATTCCCCCACTTGATGCTTTTCGGACAGCCGTTTTTCAAGTTTTGCGCCGCTATGGCCATGCCAAAAAAACGTCCGACAGACAATATGGAATTGAGCCCCGACCAGCCACAAGAAGAGGAATTCGCCTTAGTCAATATGTCGCCCTATACCTTTTATAACTTCTGGATATATCCCAAATACACCCGGGAGTATTGTAAAAAATACCTTTTATTCGAAGAAGCACCAAAGGAGGAAATCGACGAGTTCAAAAAGGTATTCGAGCGATTGATTAAGGTCTCTCTTTGGAATACCAAGGGCGAACGTTTCTTATCGAAAAATCCCCCACATACCGGACGTATCAAAGCGATACTCGAAATGTTCCCCAACGCCAAATTTGTATATCTGATGCGGAATCCCTACACCGTATTCGAATCTACCCGCAATTTCTTCATCAACACCATACAGCCGCTGAAACTGCAAGACATATCCGATGAAGGTATTGTAAATAATATCGTGGAGGTGTATCGCGACCTCTATTTCCGATATCAAGAGGACAAGAAGTTGATACCCGAGGGCAACTTGATAGAAATAAAATTTGAGGATTTCGAACAAGATGCCTTGAATATGACAAAGCAAATCTACGAGACGTTGTCTATTCCGGGATTTGAAGAGGCTCGTCCCGCCATCGAGGCCTACCTCAACACCAAAAAGGGATATAAAAAGAATAAATACAATTACGACCCGGCTACGGTAGAAATTGTAGAAAAAAATTGGGACTTCGCCCTGAACGATTGGGGTTATAAACTATAATTCAACCCATTACACGTATAAAATGTCATCTCTACATAAATAGAGATGACATTTTTTATTTTCTCTCATACCAATTATCTTACCATTTTGACCAATTAGTACTAATTTATAAAGCGTTTTTCTATTGCTTTTGTCAGAAAATTTGTCTTACTTTGGTGTAGAAATTCACCCCATAGAAAAAAAATAGTATTCTTATAAAAAACTTAAATCTAAAAATTAATATGAAAACTTATCCCAAAATCGGTATTCGTCCGACAATCGACGGCCGTCAGGGCGGTGTTCGTGAAAGTCTCGAAGAAAAGACCATGAATCTGGCCAAAGCGGTAGCAGAGTTAATTTCAAGCAACGTAAAGTATAGCGATGGTACTCCTGTACAATGTGTTATCGCCGATGGCACGATAGGTCGTGTAGGCGAGACTGCCGCTTGTCAAGAAAAATTCGAACGTGAAGGCGTTGGTGCCACCATTTCAGTAACCTCGTGCTGGTGCTACGGCTCAGAAACCATGGATATGCACCCCCATTGGCCGAAAGCTGTTTGGGGCTTCAACGGAACCGAACGCCCCGGTGCCGTGTATCTGGCTGCCGTACTTGCCGCTCACGCTCAAAAAGGTCTGCCTGCGTTCGGCATCTATGGTCATGACGTGCAAGACTTAAATGACAACACTATTCCCGCCGATGTAGCCGAAAAGATTCTCCGTTGGGCTCGTGCCGCTATTGCCGTAGCTCAAATGCGCGGTGGCAGCTACCTGTCGGTCGGCAGTCAATGTATGGGTATTGCCGGCAGTATCGTAGATCAAGATTTCTTCCAAGAATATCTCGGTATGCGCAATGAAAGCGTAGATGAGGTAGAAATACTCCGTCGTATGGACGAAGGTATTTACGACCACGAAGAATACGAAAAAGCCATGGCTTGGGTTGAAAAATATTGTAAAACCACCGAAGGTTGGGACAAAAATAGACCTGAAAAACAAAAAGACCGCGCCGGTAAAGACGCCGATTGGGAATTTGTAGTGAAAATGACCATCATCATTCGCGACTTGATGTTGGGTAATCCCAAATTGCAAGAACTCGGGTTCAAAGAAGAGGCTATCGGCCACAACGCCATCGCCGCCGGCTTCCAAGGACAACGTCAATGGACCGACTGGAAACCCAATGGTGATTTCAGCGAAGCCCTCATGTGTAGCACATTCGACTGGAACGGCATACGTGAATCATACGTATTGGCCACCGAAAACGACGCTTGCAACGGCGTGGCCATGTTGTTTGGCAAATTGCTGACCGGTTGCGGACAAATGTTCTCGGACGTACGTACCTACTGGAGCCCCGAAGCCGTAAAACGCGTTACCGGCAAAGAGCTGACCGGTCGTGCCGCCAATGGTATCATACACCTCATCAACTCGGGTGCCACCACCCTCGATGCTACCGGTGCAAGCACCAATGCCGCCGGCGAACCTTGCATGAAACCCTGCTGGGAAATGACCGATGCCGATGCTGAAGCTTGCTTGAAAAATACAAGTTGGTTACCTGCCGACCGTGACTACTTCCGTGGCGGAGGTTTCTCATCGCACTTCTTGTCAAAAGGTGGTATGCCCGTCACCATGTCGCGTCTGAACCTGGTAAAAGGCCTCGGTCCCGTATTGCAAATCGCCGAAGGTTGGACGGTAGATGTAGATCCCGAAATTTTCGATACCATCAATATGCGTACCGACCCCACTTGGCCTACCACATGGTTTGCTCCCCGCCTGTGCGACAAACCCGCTTTCAAAGATGTATATTCGGTAATGAACAACTGGGGCGCTAACCACGGTGCCATCTCTTATGGTCACATCGGTGCCGACCTTATCACCTTGGCCTCTATGCTCCGTATTCCGGTATGTATGCACAATGTCGATGAGGATAAAATATTCCGTCCCACGGCTTGGAACGCGTTCGGTATGGACAAAGAGGGTGCCGACTATCGCGCTTGCGCCACCTATGGACCTATCTACAAATAAAATTTCAAACACTTTTAAAAGCACATCAAACTATGATAAACAGATTTGTTCTCAACGAAGTATCCTATTTCGGTCCCGGTGCACGCGAGGTATTGCCCCAAGAGGTGAAACGCCTCGGCTTGAACAAAGCTTTCGTTGCCACTGATAAAGATCTTATAAAATTCGGCGTTGCCGATAAAGTGCTCAGCGTGTTGAGAGAAGCCGGAATACCATATGAAGTATTCAGCGAAATCAAACCCAACCCCACGGTTTCTAATGTGAAAGCCGGCGTGAAAGCCTTTGCCGAATCGGGCGCGGACTTCATCTTGGCTATCGGAGGAGGTTCTTCTATCGACACCTCTAAGGCTATCGGTATCATTACCAACAACCCCGAGTTTAGCGACGTGGTTTCGCTCGAAGGCGTAGCCGATACCAAAAAGAAATCAGTACCCATCATCGCCCTGCCCACCACAGCCGGTACCGCAGCCGAGGTTACTATCAACTACGTAATCACCGACGAAGAGAATGAAAAGAAAATGGTGTGTGTCGATCCCAACGATATTCCCGCCATAGCCATCGTCGATGCCGAACTCATGTACACCTTGCCCAAGAGCCTCACCGCCGCAACAGGTCTCGATGCCTTGACACACGCCATCGAAGGTCTTATCACCAAAGGTGCCTGGGAAATGAGCGATATGTTCGAGATAAAAGCTATCGAAATGATAGCTCGTCACCTCGAAACCGCAGTAAACGAGCCTAATAACGCTGATGCCCGTAATGGTATGGCTGTAGCTCAATACATTGCCGGTATGGCATTCTCCAATGTAGGATTGGGTGTGGTACATGGTATGGCTCACCCCCTCGGTGCCATCTTCGACATTCCCCACGGCGTAGCCAACGCGCTGTTGCTCCCCACCATTATGGAGTTCAACGCCCCTGCCGCCCTCGAGAAATATGTATTGATTGCCAAAGCAATGAATGTATATAAAGATGGTATGACCACCGAGGAAGCCGCACAGGCTGCTGTAGATGCCGTAAAAGCACTCTCTATCCGCGTAGGTATTCCTCAGCACCTGAGTGATCTCGGTATAAAAGAGAGTGACCTGCCCAAGTTGGCCGACTCGGCTATCGCCGATGTATGTACACCGGGCAATCCCCGAGAAGTAACTCGCGACATCATTCTCGAATTGTATCAAAAAGTTCTCTAACAACCCTATATCGGCAAGGCGAGCCATGCCTTGCCGATATTTTTTTACTTAAATCTAATCATCGTATGGACACACCACAGACAGGTTATCCTGTACAAGAATACAAACGCCCGGTAAAGCGATATTGCCAAACTATGGATTTGAAAGACAATCCCGAATTGATAGCCGAATATCGCAAACGTCATTCACAAGCTCACGCGTGGCCCGAAATCATCGCCGGAATACGAGAAGTAGGTATTCTCGAAATGGAATTATACATCTTAGGCACACGCTTGTTTATGATTGTGGAAACCGAGCTCGACTTTGAATGGGAAAGCGCCATGCAACGCATGAGTACCCTCCCTCGCCAACAAGAGTGGGAAGACTATATGGCAATATTCCAAAATGCTGCTCCGGGTTGTACCTCGGCTGAGAAATGGAAACTTATGGAACGTATATTCCGTCTTTACTAACTATTAATCACAATCATTCATGGATAGAAAAAAGACCACAGCTCCACTTGTCGAAAAAAAATACCTTATCCCTTTCATACTCATCACCTCGCTTTTTGCGTTGTGGGGATTTGCCAATGACATAACCAATCCTATGGTCGCCGCTTTCCAGACGGTAATGGAAATATCGGCCGCCAAAGCCTCTATGATACAATTCGCCTTCTACGGCGGATATGCCACGATGGCCGTTCCTGCCGCTTTATTTATACAGAAATATAGCTACAAGAGCGGTATATTATTGGGCCTTGCCCTCTATGCCGTCGGAGCTTTCTTATTCATTCCTGCTGCTGCATATCAAGAGTTTACTTTCTTCTGTATATCCTTGTATGTACTCACTTTCGGATTGGCATTTCTCGAAACGACTGCCAACCCCTATATACTCTCGTTAGGTGCCAAAGAGAGCTCTACCCGCCGCCTCAACCTGTCGCAAGCATTCAACCCCATGGGTTCTTTGTCGGGTATGGCCGTAGCCTCTCTTATCGTGCTGCCCAACCTATGGTCCGACCGTCGTAATGAGGCGGGAGAAATCATCTTCCCCCTACTCTCCGAGGCCGAGAAAGCCGATATTCGTCTCCACGACCTCGCCGTGATACGCGACCCGTATGTGGCTCTCGGATTGGTGGTATTGTGTATGTTTATCATTATATTATTGGCCAAAATGCCCAAGACCGGACATCAAGGCGAAAAGATCAAGTTGAAAGACATACTCTCTCGCTTATGGCATAACACCATTTACCGCGAAGGTGTCGTAGCGCAAATGTTCTACGTAGCCGCTCAAATCATGGTATGGACATTTATCATACAATATGCCGATAATCTGGGTATAGACAAGGCTACCGCTCAATGGTACAATATACTGGCCATGGGTATGTTCCTTTGCAGCCGATTTATCAGTACCTTCCTTATGAAATATGTCAATACTCGTGTATTGCTATCAATCTTCGGTATAGGTGCTACATTAGCCACTTTGGGCTCCATCTTGTTCGTAGGTTATGCCGGTCTCTACTGCCTTGTAGCCATCAGCGCGTTTATGTCGTTGATGTTCCCCACCATATATGGTATAGCTCTCGAAAATGTCGATAGTCGTGACACCTCGCTCGGTGCAGCGTTCCTCATCATGGCCATCGTTGGTGGGGCTTTGATGCCGCCTATGCAAGGACTTATTATCGATATGGGCACAATCTGGGGACACCCGGCCGTAAACGTATCGTTCGTACTACCGCTTATATGCTTCCTTGTGGTGACTTTATATGGTTATAGAGCTTACCGCATCAGACAATAATCCGTAATAGACAAAGGGGAGCAAAACTATGTGTTTCTCCCCTTTGTTTTTATGTATGAAATCTATTTATTCAAAACAACTTCTAAGATAAAACATGAAAATAGGGCTGTTGCAACAAGACATCGTATGGGGCAAAAGTGATGAAAATCGCTCTCGAGTACAAGAGATTATCTCTCATGCGGAGGAATGTGATTTATGGGTTCTTCCCGAAATGTTCACTACCGGTTTCTACACTATGCCTGAGGAGGTTGCCGAGACCGACCAAGAGCTACGCAATTACATGGCACAGTTGTCTTGTCAATGCCGATGCGCCATTGCCGGGAGTGCCGTCGTGCAAGAGGAGGGTCGCTATTACAACCGCTTCTACTTCGCCACACCCGATGGGTCCATTACGACCTACGACAAACGGCATCTGTTTTCATACGGTGGCGAAAATCGTCATTTCGCTCCCGGAAACAAACGTGTGATTGTAGAATATTTGGGCATACGATTTTTGTTGCAGATATGCTATGATTTGCGTTTTCCTGTCTTTGTGCGCAATCGCAACGATTACGATGTCATATTATATGTGGCCAACTGGCCCGACTCGCGTATCGATGTGTGGGATACCTTGTTGCGTGCCCGAGCCATCGAAAATCAATGTTTCGTTATAGGGGTAAACCGGTGTGGAAGCGATGGGCAAGGACTTGTGTACCCGGGCCATTCCGTGGCTATCGATGCATATGGTCGGCTGCTAACCTCCTGTCCACCTCACAAGGAATCGGTTGCGTATGCCACCATCGATATGGCTCAATTAGCGAAATTCCGACAAAAATTCCCCGTACTCGATGATGGTGACGACTTTACAATTTTATAATTTTCCTCGAAACTACCCCATCGGCGGTCGTAACACGTAATATATAGGTACCGGCCGACACGCCGAACGGACATTGCAAGGTGTATTCACCGGCCTGTTTTTGCACAACGAAGGCTGCACCATTCAACGCGTATAATTCTATCTGCCATATCGGGCTCGGCGATACGATCGACAAGTTTTCGCCTTGCGATTGTACCAATATCTTCTCTGATAAAGTTTTCTGTGTTTCTACAATGCCCGACTCGTCGGGAGTTTCCGGGGTATCTGTTTCTGCAGAATCATCTTCTATCAACACAAGCGCATCTATCCCATCCGGCTCAGCCGTAATCTTCGTCCACGGAATATAATCCGTGCTGTAATACATCTCTATTTTATCGCCCGGCTCTATCGTTGTTTTTGGATTGACAAGTACCGCACGCGAAAGGCTCCACACATAATTTTGTTCCAGCGTTATATCCCAACTATATAGCGACTCTTTGAGATTATTATGTTTATCTACTAAATAGAGTGCGTATTTTCCCTCAAAAGGCATCAAACCATAGTCTCGTATCGTCGTGGCATCTACCCAATAGCCCCATGGGGTTGTCGTCATCGATAGCCCGAAGTCCGTACCATCGTCAGTCGCGGGGAAATAAATTTCATAGCGAGGATATGAGCCTTCGATAGCCGGTTGCACGCCCAGAACCGCATCTTGATTCAATGTATATTTCTCGGATACCCCCAGTGCCGAGAGCAGATAATAACCATTACCGTTACCACCCCAACCCCAGTTTACATGATAATAATCATTCTCGGCATAGCCATCGAGGATAAAGATATGCCCGCTATTCGTTTCCGACGTACCACTATAAGGTATCAATCGGGCGGCATCGAGTTCCGATTGCAATATTGTATGCCATTCAGCCTCGGAATAAAGATACTTATGCACGATATACACACCTGTATCGTAGGAAAAATTAGCGCGTAAGGCATCGACCATGTGTTGCACCGTCGTGCCACTCCCCGTAGGGGTATAATCCATACAGGTGGCAACACCACAATGATACAACAGGCGTGCCACGGCGTTACGCTGCTCGTCGGTATAATCACCGGCATACGATACCAACATATTATCCCAATCATACGCCGTCTCAAACGATTCGGCAATTTCGTATTTGTTGGTCGTGGTTGTGTAGGCATTGGAACCGCTACCCTGCTCCGGGTAATTAAAATATTTCATTACTATACCCATAGTGGTTGCCACACAACCTGTTACTGCCGAAGAGGGGCAATAGAAGTTATAGGGAAAGGTCTGATTCCAAGAGGCCGATTCGAGCCGGACTATCGGTGTGGGGTTTATAGGACTGTCTCCCGTCGCGTACAACACGGTCCATGCCTCCTCCACCGCAGGTGTAGCAACATCATTTTCAGAAGCATAGGCTACTTGTCGGGCATATAACTCGAGCTGTTTCGCCATATTTTGCGGTATATCTTCCATGGGAAAACTTCCACTGTCGGAATAGGCTAATATCGGCATCACATTATCATCGCCTGCCACTATCACAAAGCCGGCATTATCGCCTATATTATACACATAAAAAGCGGCTTGATCGCCGGTAGCTCGCGTACGGACATTATACATCGACGGAGCATATACCAAGGTCAAAGCCGGCTCTACACTCCGAGTACGGACCGCAAACAGCTGCCGGCTTACCACTCCGGCCACAATACGAGCTTGCTGCACCGTGACACTCTCGGCAAATATATTCACCGTGAGAAACATACATATAACGACAATATTATATCGCAACTTTTTCATTTCAAAAATACTATAAAAACACTCTTTAAATTGCAAAGATAACAAATTTTTATGAATAAATATTTTGTTAATTCTTTTCTATTTTATATCTTTGCGGTGAAAATTTTTACAAATTTTTTTTGTAATTTATTTTCGTTAATTTACGGTAATATATATCTTTGCGGAAGATTATGATTACATATACATATACCATAGTACAATTTGATTAGAAATTCTAAACTACAAAAAACAACTCCCCAAGAATTTAGTTTCTA
>JAFTRN010000055.1 GCA_017462265.1 Coprobacter sp.
ATACGGGGCTGTAAAAATCGATTACCTAACGGCAATCTTTTTATAACACAAACTCAAGCCCCTCTTTTTATTTTATCGCATAAATTATCTTAAATCATAGTTTTCCGAAGATTTTTAAAATCTTTATCGGACACAAATAATAAAAAACAAACCGAGGTTGCTCCGGCGGAGCAACCTCGGTTCTATTATATACGGTATATTTACTTAATGATTTCGAGCTGACGGAAACATTTTTGTATCTTTTCGAGAGCATAATCGACTTGCTCCTTGGTGTGTGTAGCCATGAGCGAGAAGCGAATGAGTGTATCTTCCGACGGAACAGCCGGCGAAACCACGGGATTTACAAAGATACCGTCGTCGAGAAGCATACGAGTTACCAAGAAAGTTTTGTTGTTGTCGCGCACATAGAGCGGAATAATGGGAGTAGTCGTATTACCTATCTCACAACCGATGTTGCGGAAACCTTCGAGGGCGTAATTAGTAACCGTCCACAAGTTCTCGATGCGCTCGGGCTCGCTCTCTATAATATCGAGGGCTGCCGATACAGCGGCAGTAGAGGCCGGTGTAATGCTTGCACTGAATATATACGAGCGAGAGTTGTGTCGCAGATAATTGGCCGTAACCGAGTCGGTAGCAATAAATCCGCCCAACGATGCGAATGATTTACTGAATGTACCCATAATGCAATCGACATCGGCAGTCACGCCGAAATGGTCGCACACGCCACGACCTTGACGGCCAAATACACCGATACCATGAGCCTCATCTACATATATCGAAGCGTTGTATTTCTTGGCAAGATCCACGATAGCGGGCAGATTTGCCACGTCACCTTCCATAGAGAATACACCATCGACAACTATCAGTTTCACCCGATCTTCCTTGCACGATTTGAGAACTTTCTCGAGCGACTCCATATCGTTATGCTTGAATTTCAATGCATTCGAGAAACTCAAACGACGACCTTCGATGATTGACGCATGGTCGAGCTCGTCCCAAATAATATAGTCTTCACGACCTGTAAGACACGAAACCACGCCCATATTCACCTGAAATCCTGTAGAATATACAATAGCCTCCTCTTTACCCACGAAACGCGCGAGACGATTTTCGAGTTCTACGTGAATATCGAGCGTTCCGTTCAAAAAACGCGAACCTGCACAACCTGTACCATATTTCTTGGTAGCCTCAATGGCGGCTTCTTTGATTTTGGGGTGATTGGTCAGACCTAAGTAACTATTAGAGCCGAACATCAAGACTTTTTTACCGTTAATCAACACTTCGGTATCTTGGTCGCTCTCTATCTGGCGGAAGTAGGGATATACACCGAGAGCTTTTGCTTTCTGCGGCGCGTCATACTTAGCCAACTTCTCCTGTAAGGGCTTCATCATGTTATTACGATTATTTGGTTATCAAGTTCTTACCCCGGCTTGCGGCGTAATCTTTGTTCTAAATTTCGGCAAAAGTAAGCATTTTATTTCATAAAACAGTCATTTTTTTGCCTATATTTACATTACCGTTTGGTTTTATGCATAAAAATTCCTTTCATCTAAGAAGCTGTTTAAATTAGGTCAAATAATATTTCCTATTCTCAAAAAAAAATGCGTACTTTGTCGTTTTAATGCGATAAACGCATCACCCATAAAAGAAAAGAACACGATGGAATTTTCCGCAAAAGACATCGCCCTATTCCTCCATGGCAGAGTAATCGGTGACGAAAACGTGAAGGTAAACAACCTATCGAAAATAGAAGAAGGCAAGCCCGGCACATTGACGTTCCTTGCCAACCCTAAATACACGCCACACATATATACTACCCAAGCCAGTATCGTATTGGTGAACAAAGGGTTCGTCCCCGAGCAGGAAGTGAGAGCCACCCTCATAGAGGTAGATGACGCGTATGCCTGCCTGGCCCAACTGCTCAACATGGTAAACGCCGCTCGCGGCGAGAAAAAAGGAATAGAGCCTCACAGCCATATTGCCGCGTCGGCCCGGGTTGCAGAGTCGGTATATGTCGGCGACTTTGCCTATATCGACGAAAAAGCCGTCTTGGGCGAAGGGTGTAAGATATATCCTCATTGCTACATCGGCGAGAATGTAAAAATCGGAGCCGGTTCTATTATCTACCCCGGAGTAAAAATATATCGGGATTGCGTCGTAGGCGAGCGTTGCATCATACATGCCGGGGCCGTAATCGGAGCCGACGGCTTCGGCTTTGCCCCCCACGATGGCAGTTATGTGAAAATAGCCCAAATAGGCAATGTTGTAATAGAAGATGATGTAGAAATCGGTGCCAACACCACAATAGACCGTGCCACCATGGGCTCGACCGTGGTACACCGTGGCACGAAGCTCGACAACCTCATACAAGTGGCTCACAATGTAGAGATAGGCGAAAGCACCGTAATGGCCGCCCAAGTGGGCGTTGCCGGCTCGACCAAAATAGGCAGTCATTGCATGGTGGGCGGACAGGTAGGCTTTGCCGGTCATATCACTATCGGCGACCGGGTGAACATCGGAGCGCAATCGGGCATACCCAATCATGTGGAAAGTGGTAGCAATCTGCTGGGCTATCCGGCAGTACCCGCCCGGGAATTTGCCCGACAAGCCGTGATGATAAAAAAACTGCCCGAGCTGAACCAGACCATAAAACAATTACAAAAAGAGATAGAAACCCTCAAACAACAACTGAACAAGTAATTGATTCCCTATCTACGTAGTTGCTTTGATTTCCCCTAAATACAACTTCACAAAAAACAGACTTCTAACAAAAGGAGATATAAATATGAAACAACAGACACTGAAAGAAAGCTTCACACTACAAGGAAAAGGTCTGCACACCGGCCTTAACATTGAAATAACTTTTCTGCCTGCTCCCGAAAATCACGGATATAAAATACAACGTACCGACCTCGAAGGTACGCCTATCATCGATGCCGTAGCCGAAAACGTAGCCGCCACCCAACGCGGCACCGTCCTGAGCAAACAAAATGTAACGGTCAGCACCATAGAGCACGCCATGGCGGCCCTCTACGCCTCGGAAATCGACAACTGTCTGATACAAGTCAATGCCCCCGAATTTCCCATTCTCGATGGTAGCTCCAAGCCCTACATCGAATGTATCGATCGCGTAGGCATCGAGGAACAAAATGCCGAAAAAGATTACTATATCATTCGCAACAAAATAGAAGTTTCCGACGAGGAGAGCGGCTCGACCATCATAGCCCTTCCCGACGATCATTTCAGCGTAAGCACCATGGTACTCTTCAACTCGCCGATACTCAACTACCAATATGCGAGTCTCGAAGATATGAAAAACTTCTCGGAAGAGATTGCCTCGGCTCGTACATTCGTATTCGTACGCGAGATAGAACCGCTACTCAAAAACAACCTCATCAAAGGTGGTGACCTCGATAATGCCATCGTCATCTATGACCAGAAGATAGAGCAATCGGAATTTGATCGCATTGCCGACCTTATGGGTGTTCCTCATAAAAATGCCGATGAATTGGGATTTCTCAACAATCGTCCTTTGGCGTTCAACAATGAGCCGGCACGTCACAAACTGCTCGATATTCTCGGCGACATCGCCCTCATAGGCAAGCCCATCAAAGGCCGTATCATCGCCACCCGCCCGGGCCACAAAATCAACAATCTTTTCGCCCGCGCCATACGCAAAGAGGTAAAACGCCAAGAGATACAGGCCCCCATCTACAATCCGAACAAAGAGCCGCTGATGGACGTAAACCGCATCAAAGAGCTGTTGCCCCACCGCTATCCCATGTTACTCGTAGATAAGGTAATAGAAATGGGCAAGAATCATATCGTCGGTCTCAAAAACTTCACCAGCAACGAACCCTTCTTCCAAGGCCACTTTCCACAAGAACCGGTAGTCCCCGGCGTATTGCTCATCGAGGCTATGGCACAAACCGGCGGACTGCTCGTACTCAACACCGTAGAAAATCCCGAGGCCTACTCGACCTACTTCATGAAAATCGACAACGTAAAGTTCCGTCAGAAAGTGGTACCGGGCGACACCGCCATATTCCATGTATCGTTCATGACCGAGTTGCGTCGCGGTTGCGCCTACATGAAAGGCTACGTATTCATCGGCGACAAGATTGCCACTGAAGCCGAGTTTATGGCCCAAATCATAAAAAACAAATAAGAAATTCAATATAACACACTATGCAACACCCGTTAGCTTGCGTACACCCCGAAGCCCAAATCGGAGAAAACGTAGAAATAGGACCCTTTGTAACCATAGAGAAAGATGTGATTATCGGTGACGGTACCCGCATCATGAGCAACGCCACCATACTCGATGGCGCGCGCATCGGTAAGAATTGCACCATATTTCCCGGTGCAGTAGTATCGGCCATACCGCAGGACTTGAAGTTCAGAGGCGAAAAAACGACTGCCGAGATAGGCGATAACACCACCCTGCGCGAATGTGTCACCATCAACCGTGGCACAGCCTCGAAAGGCAAGACCGTTGTGGGGAGCAACTGCCTGCTCATGGCCTATGTACACATCGCCCACGACTGTTTCTTGGGCAACAACATCATCATATCCAACGCCTCACAGATTGCCGGCGAAGTGGTAATCGACGACTTTGCCATCATCAGTGGCGGCGTACTGAGCCACCAATTCTGCCACATAGGCAGCCACGTAATGATACAGGGCGGTTCTCAAATCAACAAAGACATTCCTCCCTACGTGAAAATAGGCCACACCCCCATCGCCTTTGCCGGTATCAACACCGTAGGCCTGCGTCGTCGTAATTTCAGCGACGAGGCCATCGCCTGCATACAAGAGGTATATCGCAATATCTATATGGCCGGAATGAACACTACCGACGCGTTGAAACATATAGAGGAGACTATCCCTGCCTCGCCCGAGCGCGACGAGATATTGAAGTTCATACGCTCATCGGAACGCGGTATTGTACGAGGTCTCAAATCTTAACAACCACAAATAGTCGTATAACAAATCAGTATAAAGATTATGGTTTACAAATTTTTGATACTCTCTGACGAAGTGGACCAATTCGCTCGTGAAATAGCCATCGACTCCGAGGCTACATTTCTCGACCTCAACGACACCATTCTCGACTCGGTAGGTTATACCAAAGACCAAATAACCTCGTTCTTTATCTGCGAAGATAATTGGGAAAAGAAAACCGAAGTCACCTTGATGGATATGGGAGGTGGTTACGATGAGGATTCTTGGATTATGGTCGACACCCGCCTGAGTGAGTTACTCGAAGACGAGAAACAACGTATGCTTTTCGTATTCGACAATATGACCGAACGCTCGTTCTTCATGGAATTGCGAGAAATCGTGACCGGCAAGAACCTCGATACCCCCGTATGTACCAAGTCGATGGGTGAAGCTCCTCAACAAATCATCGATTTCGAGGAACTGGACAAGCAGGTGAAGAACAACGACCTCCTTATCGACGACGATTTCTATGGCGACGCCGATTTCGATCCCTCGGAACTCGATGCCGATGGTTTCGACGACCTCGACATGAGCGACGACAGCGGTATGTACTAAAACCCTGTTTTATAGAAGCAAAAAATACCGGCATCTATAAAGATGTCGGTATTTTTTGTAAAAGTAACGGCGACCGCATAGATCGCCGTTTCCTTATTATATCATAATCACATTATTTACCGGCTTTGATTGCCTCCATGATGAGTGCTTCGAGCTCGTCGGCAAGTTCGGGATTGTCTTGTATGCATTTCTTGGTAGCATCGCGACCTTGCCCCAGCTTGGTATCGCCATAGCTGAACCATGAGCCACTCTTCTTGATTACACCTTTTTCCACACCGAGATCCACGATTTCACCGGCGCGAGAGATACCCTCGCCAAACATAATATCAAACTCGGCACGACGGAAAGGAGGTGCCACTTTGTTTTTCACCACCTTCACGCGTGTCTGATTACCGATTACCTCATCACCGTCCTTAATCTGTGTTACACGACGAATATCGAGGCGCACCGACGCATAGAATTTGAGGGCGTTACCACCGGTAGTCGTTTCGGGATTACCAAACATCACGCCCAATTTATCGCGCAACTGGTTGATAAATATACAAGTGGTGTTGGTCTTGCTGATAGTAGCGGTAAGTTTACGCAACGCCTGAGACATGAGACGTGCCTGCAAACCCATCTTCGACTCACCCATATCTCCTTCCAACTCGGCTTTGGGCGTAAGCGCAGCCACAGAGTCTATTACGACAATATCCACGGCCGACGAACGTATCAATTGCTCGGCTATTTCGAGGGCCTGCTCGCCGCTGTCGGGTTGCGAAATCCAAAGATTTTCGACATCTACGCCCAATTTCTCGGCATAGAAACGGTCAAAGGCATGCTCGGCGTCGATAATGGCGGCAATACCACCGGCACGTTGAGCCTCGGCTATGGCGTGAATGGCCAACGTGGTTTTACCCGACGACTCGGGACCATAAATCTCGATGACACGTCCGCGAGGATAACCACCTACTCCGAGTGCAGCATTGAGGGCTATAGAGCCGGTAGGTATCACGGCGATCTCTTCTACCTTGTCATCGCCCAACTTCATAATGGCACCTTTGCCATAATTTTTTTCGATTTTGTCCATGGCAGCACGCAGCGCGTTGAGTTTCTCGGTAGGAACTGCCACTTTTGCTTTCTTTTCTTCTTCCATATATCAAATTATTTATTGTCGAGTATCTGACGAGCATGATTGCGGGTATCGACCTTATCGATGATACGCTCTATCACCCCCGTCTCGTCGATGATGAATGTAACACGAGCCGTACCCATATAGGCTCGGCCATAGAGCTTTTTCTCCACCCACACACCAAAGGCCTGATTGAGCGTGGTATCGGTATCGGCCACAAGGTCGAAGGGTAGCGATTGTTTCTCGATAAATCGCTGATGCGACTTTTCACTATCTTTGCTCACCCCTATCACTTCATAGCCGGCCTCGCGCAACTCGTCGTATCCGTCGCGCAAACTGCAAGCCTCGGCGGTACACCCCGAGGTATTGTCTTTGGGATAGAAATAGAGCGCGATTTTACGCCCGGCATAGTCGCTGAGGCGTATCTCTTTTCCCGCCTGATTTACGCCCAATATCTCGGGAGCTTTATCACCTACTTTCATTATTTACTTTTTAGAAGCTGTTTAAATTTTATTTTGCAGAAGATAGGCTGCACTCGCTGTGCAATTTGTAAACAAGTTTACATTGCGCTCGTTGGCTCTATCTTTCGAGATTATTTAAGAGGTATTTTGGAATGAATTTTTCATCAAAATGCGCCGGGAATAGCGGGCTATTTCCAAGTGTTTTGATGAAAAAGGCAGCCAAAAGAGCCTTAAAGAAGCCGAAACTTTGTTTTTTGAAGCCGTAATAATTTTTTTAAGAAAATTTTAAACAGCTTCTTAGTTGTTGAACTCTGACGGACGCACGAGCCGTGCGTCCCTACATTTATAGGCCGTTTCAAGACCTATTTCCCACGACATAACGCCATCGCAGTCTATATTCGTTGCTTGCAACAAATATAGCGAAAGGCGAGTGGAGAAAAAACAAGTTTACTTGATTTTTATCCCGAGCCGCCTCCTATATTGGCAGTTATGCAAATATAGCTATAAAATTTGTTTTCCCCAATAGTATCGGGATATAAAAAAAGCAGAGGCGTGTCGAAAAATCGACACGCCTCTGCTATATTGTTGATTATCGAAACCTTTCTATCCATCGATAATCATCGCCCTCTGTACTCCATTGAAATTTCCACATATTTCCAGTCATTTCATCAATAAGATAATATTGGTACATACTCACCAATGGCTGTATTGAGAATGATGGTTTTGTTCTTGTTGATACCAAAGGTTTACTATTAATCGGGATACATACTAATGCCGACATATCATCTGCACTATATTGTACCTGCCACAATCTCCCCTCATATGTATCCAACATAATAAAATTCCACATATTTTTGGTCGCAAACATTTGAAACCTATTAGTCCATAAGGACGTTGATGAAGGATATGCCAATGAATATTGATTAATTGGTGTTGCAAACATATACTCTGGTCCCTCTACACTATATTGCACTTGCCAATTTTTACCTGTATATGTGTCTAACATAATAAAGTTCCACATATTTTGTGTCTCATATAAACAAAATCGTCCCGCGGTCTTTCCTAATAATTCTTTTTCGTAACAAATTATCCAAGATTGTCCATCATCTTGAATTTGGCGTACTTCTCCATTTGCAGTGTTTAGACGTAATTGATTATGGACATTCCTTGTTTGATACATTTTATATATTTGAGCATTCGTAAAGAATGGTATCAAAATAAAGACACAAAATAGAATTTTTCTCATAACACTTCTTGTTATTAATATGATGATATATCAAAATAGAAACGATACACTCCTTCCTATTGGGCACCTTCCCTAAATTAGGGAAGGTGCATATAAGATACCAATTACACCTCAGGGCCTACTAGGGATAAAGACTCCTAAGATATTATTTTGGCACAGCCTCACGTTATAACATATACTACAATTCGAGATCGCCGTTGTGTATTTCGTGCCAAGGCAAGCCTTGCTTATTGAGTTGTTCCATAAAAGGATCGGGATCGAACTCCTCTACATTGAACACGCCCGGTTTCTTCCAAATACCTTTGAGGAACATCATGGCGCCGATCATAGCCGGAACACCGGTGGTGTAGCTTACGCCCTGCATTCCGGTCTCTTCGTATGCGGCACGGTGCGAACAGTTATTATATACATAGTAAGTCCGCTCCTTACCATCTTTCAATCCACGAATACGACAACCGATTGAGGTTTCGCCATCATAGTTTTCACCGAGGTCTTGCGGGTTGGGAAGCACGGCTTTGAGGAATTGCAACGGAACGATTTCCATACCGTTGTAATTGATAGGCTTGATGCTCGCCATACCTATATTCTGTATCACACGCAGGTGGGTAAGGTATTCCTGTCCAAAGGTCATCCAGAAACGGGCACGCTTGATGGTAGGATAGTTCTTCACAAGGCTCTCCAGCTCCTCGTGATGGAGCAGATAGCTCTCTTTCGGGCCCACATTGGGGTAAGTTATCGGTTGATGTATTTCCAGCGGCTCAGTCTCAATCCATTTTCCATCTTCCCAATAAAGTCCTTTCTGGGTGATTTCTCGAATGTTAATTTCGGGATTGAAGTTGGTAGCAAAAGCCTTGTGGTGATTACCGGCGTTGCAATCGACAATATCGAGGTATTGTATTTCGTCGAAATAGTGCTTGGCGGCATAGGCCGTATATACACTTGTCACACCCGGGTCGAATCCACAACCAAGTATGGCGGTAAGGCCGGCTTGCTCGAATCGCTCCTTATAAGCCCACTGCCAACTATACTCGAAATGCGCCTCATCGATAGGCTCGTAATTGGCGGTGTCGAGATAGTTCACTCCGGTACGCAGACAAGCGTCCATGATAGTAAGGTCCTGATAGGGCAAAGCCAAATTCATCACGATATCGGGACGGAAACTTTCAAACAGAGCGACAAGTTGTTCCACATCGTCGGCATCGACCTGCGCGGTCTTTATAGCAGGATTTCCGATGGCTTTTACGATGGCATCGCACTTCGACTTAGTGCGACTTGCAATCATTATCTCGGTAAAAACGTCGGCGTTTTGCGCCACTTTATGAGCGGCTACGGTAGCCACGCCACCTGCGCCGATGATAAGGACTTTTCCCATTTTTACAATTGTTTATGGTTTCGGGTTATACGTTATTATTCGTTTTATCACAAGCATACATATCTCTTTGCTCGAACCTCTTGAAAAACAACAAGGTCTCTTGAATTTCGCACTCAGCGAGACGATATATGTTCGCTGATTACAAAGATACAAAAAATTCGATAATACAATTGTGCTCGACACAGAAATTGTATTTTTTGTTTCATTCCGCATCAAAAAGAGGCCGATATCGAATATCCGAAAAAACAGTTTTCTAAAAATTGGTGCAAATGAGCAATTTTTATCTGCGCGATATTTATAAATTTGTTCATTCGCAAATTCACCTCAACATCTATATTTATATGAAAAGCAGAAAAAGGATCGTCTTGGGTTTGTTACTTGCCGGCACGTTATCGTCGGGAGGTAACATCTCCGCTCAAAATTACCCCTTTCAAGACGAGAGCCTCTCTCGCCACGAACGTGTGATGGATATTATCAATCGGCTCACCATCGAAGAGAAATCGAGCCTGATGCAAGCCACCTCTCACGGCGTGCCCCGACTGGGTATTCCCAAATATTATTATGGCAATGAAGCGTTGCATGGTATCATACGCCCGGGACGTTTCACGGTGTTCCCGCAAGCCATAGCCCTCAGTGCGACATGGAACCCCGACCTTATATATAATGTATCGACTGCCATCAGCGACGAGGCCCGCGGACGTTGGAACGAGTTGGAACATGGCAAGAAACAGACCGCCCAATTCAGCGACCTGCTCACATTTTGGAGCCCGACCGTGAATATGGCTCGCGACCCGCGCTGGGGACGCACCCCCGAGACCTACGGCGAAGACCCATTCCTGAGCGGTAAAATAGGAACGGCTTTCGTTCGCGGATTGCAAGGCAATGACCCCAATTACTTGAAGGTGGTTTCTACCCCCAAACATTTTGCCGTAAATAACGAGGAGCACAATCGATTCGAGTGCGACGCCCGCGTGTCGGAAAGAGACCTGCGCGAGTATTATCTGGCACCTTTCGAGGCGTGCATCACCGAGGGAAAGGCCGCCTCTATCATGTCGTCGTACAATGCCATAAACGGCGTGCCCGCCACCGCCAACCCGTGGCTACTCACCAAGGTGTTGCGTCAGGACTGGGGTTTCGACGGATATGTGGTATCGGATTGTGGCGCCCCGGGGCTGTTGTTATGGTCGCATAAATATGTCAAGACCAAAGAGACCTCGGCCACTCTCTGCCTCAAAGCCGGTCTCGACATAGAGTGCGGCGACGACGTATTCGGCACGCCACTTCAACAAGCCTACAAACAATACATGGTAAGCGACGCCGATGTAGATACCGCCGTGTATCGTCTGCTCTACACCCGTATGCGTCTGGGCCTGTTCGACGCACCCGAGAGTTGCCCCTACAGCCAAATATCGCCCGACATAGTGGGGTGTAAGAAACACGTAGATCTTGCCCTCGAAGCATCGCGCCAAAGTATCGTATTGCTCAAAAACGACAATATTCTACCATTTAACACCCGTAAAGTGCGCTCTATCGCCGTAGTGGGTATCAACGCCGACAAATGCGAATATGGCGATTACAGCGGCGTGCCCGTAGGTACTCCCGTATCGGTATTACAAGGTATTCGCGATAAAGTGGGCGACAAAGTGAAAGTAATGCACGCTCCTTGGAAATCGGCCGCCGATGGTCTCGAACTCATCAGTGAGGAGTATTTCCCCGAAGGTCTCACCGCCCAATATTTCACCAACATGAACCTCGAAGGCGAGGCCAAGGAGCGCCAAGAGCCGTGGGTTAATTACGAGCCGTCGAACCAACCGCCCGATCCATTCATTCCGCAGGGCAGTATGTCGGTACGCTGGAAAGGTAAATTACGCCCCACAGTAAGTGGTAAATACCAATTCTGCTTCACGGCCGCCGGTGGTGGCGAACGCCTGCGCATCAACGGACAGACCGTTATAGACCAATGGTGGAACCACCCCGTACAACAAGACAAAGTAGAGGTTGAACTCGAAGCCGGTCGCGACTATGATTTCGAAGCAGAATATTTCTATCTGCGCGATTTCAGTATGGCTCGTCTGCAATGGAGCGTACCCCAAGTGGAAAAATCGACACGTCTCGAACTCTATGGCGATGCCGGTCGCATAGCCAAGGAATGTGATATGGTGGTAGCCGTAATGGGTATCAACAAGACTATCGAGCGCGAAGGTCAAGACCGCCACAGCATAGAACTGCCCGCCGACCAACAAGAATTTCTCCGCGAGATATACAAAGTAAACCCCAACGTCGTATTGGTACTTGTAGCCGGCAGTTCGTTGGCTATCAACTGGGAGGACGAGCATCTCCCCGCTATCGTCAACGCCTGGTATCCCGGCGAACAAGGAGGCACGGCTGTTGCCGACGTGTTGTTTGGCGACTACAACCCCTCGGGACGCCTACCCCTCACCTATTACACTTCTCTCGAAGAACTACCCCCGTTTGGCGACTATGAGTTGAGCAAAGGTCGCACCTATCAATATTTCAAAGGGGAGGTTCTCTACCCCTTCGGATACGGTCTGAGCTATACCCAATTCAAATATAGCGACCTGAAATTATCCGACAATGGCGGCTCTATAGCGGTATCGTTCACCTTGCGCAACAGCGGCTGCCGCGCCGGCGATGAAGTGGCCCAGGTATATGTGCAACTGCCCGAGGAGGAAGGTATCACCAACGCCATAAAACAGTTGAAAGGCTTCGAACGCGTATCGCTGAAAAAAGGCAAACGCCAACAAGTAATCATCAATATACCCAAAGCACAATTACGCCGATGGAGCGAAAAAGAGGGTAAATTCTACACCCCGGCCGGCACTTACAAATTTATGATAGGTGCCTCATCGGCCGATATTCGTCTCAACGGAGAGCTTTCTCTATAATCGGTTTTAAGGATTAAGGATTGTCATGGGAAGGTTGGCGGAAAAATTCCGCCAACCTTTTTTTATTTACCAAACGTCATATGGGTGGTTTGAAAAATTCACAAATTTTTATCAATAAATGTTTTGATATTCATTTTTCTATTTATATCTTTGCGACGATAACTAAAATTATTTCAATCATGAAAAAACTTATTCTTGCAGCTATCTGCTGCGCTATGTTGACCAGTTGTTACTCCTACACCGAAGCGGTATGCGCCACCTCCAATCCCGTAGGTAACAAATGTGGAGAATCCGTTTATAAATCTGGAGGTCTCTTCGGTCGTAAACACAACGATGCCGGCATCAATGCCGCCGCCAAGAATGCCGGTATCACCCGTATTTCGCATGTCGATCGCAACTACAAGAGATACGGTCTGTTCGGTATGCGCAAAAAAGTCACAACCCGCGTTTACGGCGAATAAAAGAGCTGTTTATGGTCATGAAGAATTCTTCATGACCATTTTTCGTGATTTAGAATATTTTTTTGAAAAAATGTTTTGATATACCTATTTAGTTTTATATCTTTACACGCGCTAAATTCAAAAAATATATAATCATGAAAAAACTATTCTATGCCGCACTCTGCTGTGGTTTACTTGCAAGTTGTTCTATTTCAAAACCCATTACAGCCACCTCAAACCCCACCGGAAACAAATGCGGTGAAAGCTCATACACCATTTGGCTCGGCTTTATCGGCTCGGCCAATGCCGATGGCAGTATAAACACAGCCGCCAAAAAAGCCGGTATATCACGCATCTCGCACGTCGATCAAAACGTGAAGAATTGCCTTATTTTCAAGAAATACATCACCCGCGTGTATGGAGAATAAGACAATCTTTATACAAATTTGAAACAAGAGGGTTGCCGATTTCATAGCAAAAGGCAACCCTTATATTATAATTATAACCACACTCATTATGAAAAAGAGATATTATTACTTGTTCGTATTTGCGGTACTCAGTTTTGTAGTCCATGCTCAACCGGCAGTAGAGAGTATCACATTCACCGGGCACTTGAACGAAACCGTTACCGCTAATATCGCCGGGAAAATTATCCGCATCGACAGATTACCATATACATTCACCCTGCAACAAGCGAATATTCCTACCACGATAATATTAGAGTCGCCCAACTACTCTTACACATCGATATATATACCCAAGTATTCAAAATCGGATTATAAATTGGCTCGTTGGACCGGAGAACCGATAGACCGCACCTATGTAGTGAAATTCACCGAAAAACAGGCCGGTATGGTTCAGCCTGTCGTGCAAAATCACGCGCCTGCGGTAGCAACGACCGCGCCGAGTACCCCGGTCGTAACATCGAGCGTGGACAACGCCCCCGAGACGAAGCGGATGAATGATAATACCTTCGCACTCATCATCGCCAACGAGGCCTATCAGCTTGTCGCCCCCGTGGAAATGGCCCGACACGACGGCGCCACATTCAAAAAATATTGTACCCACACGCTGGGTATTCCCGAGGAGAACGTCAAGTATCATACCGACGCCTCGTATGGCCAGATAGCGAAAGCCATCAAAGACATTAAGGATATTGCAGAAGTGTTCGAGGGGAAAATAAATCTCATCGTGTACTATGCCGGTCATGGTATTCCCGATAACGCCACCAAAGACGCCTTCATACTGCCGGTCGATGCCGATGGTACCGACACCGAGGTATGTTTCTCGCTCAACAAATTATATCGGGATATCGACAACCTGCACCTCAACAGCGCGGTGTTCTTTTTAGACGCTTGTTTCAGTGGCGCGCAACGCGGTGGCGACATGATAGTGGCAGCGCGCGGTGTGGCCATCAAGCCCAAAGCGGCCCAACCGGCGGGCAACAGCATTGTATTCAGCGCGGCCTCTGACGAGGAGGCGGCATACCCATACAAGAAAGAGGGACATGGGCTCTTCACCTATTACCTGCTGAAGAAACTGCAAGAGACCGAGGGGCGTGTGAGCCTTGGCGAACTTGCCGAATACATCAAGAGCAACGTGAGCCGGAAATCCATTGTCGTAAACGGAGTAAAACAGACGCCGAGCATCATTCCCGCCTACGGCATAAAAGACACTTGGCAATCGCAATCACTTATCACTAAATAGTTCTCTGTTTCGTGCCGTATGACATATTAATGCATACGGCACAATTTCTTTACTCCGGCAGATAAATACCGATACCATAAATTTTATTTATCCACAATGCAAAAAGTTTATTGGTCAATGAATACACTTTATTTACAACCGTAACATGATCTTTCTCCATCAATTTTTTAACCGCCGATTGCACCGCACTCGCCGAAATCAGATTATGCTTGCGGACAAATACCGCCGAGGTTATATGCCGACACTCCCCCTCCAAAGCGATAGCATAGAGCAATGACTTTTGTTTTTCGGGGATATTCGATAATATTTCTCGAAATAGGGTATCACTCGAATCTATCATTTCTTCTATAGCTGCTTGCACCACCGACAACGTGCACGTCTCCCCCTCTGCCGTATTGGCAAAAGCCTCATTAAATGTTTTTTGTATGTAATATGTATGGCCCTTAAATAGAGTATAAACTTTAGTCGCTATCTCGGGCATAATATTTCGACCTCGACTTTCAAAAAGTCCTACAATGAATGGCACATATATTTCCATCGGTATAGCATTCAACTCGAGGATATCGGCACTGAGATAGAATGGACGAGCCGAAACCGTAAACATTTCTTGCATCATGTGACGTTCGCTACCGGCAAAAATAAAATTACAATTTTGCAATTTCTGTATGTGAGTACGCAATATTGCTTCGATATTATTCTCGGGATATTTGGCTATTTGCTGAAACTCATCAAATGCCACAATACAAGGCTTATCTGCCTCGGAAAGATACCGGAAGATCTCTTCCAATGTATATTCAGGACGATCGATATCACCTAATTGCAGATTGAATGTAGGTAGTGCCGTCATAGGGTCTATACCAAACTTTCCACTAATAGATTTTATCGCTTGAACAAACGACATCGCCATTTTACGACTTTTCGACGCAAACGTCGCAAAAACCTCCCGTCCAAACAAATAGGTAAATTCTCTCAGACTTGTGGTATGTAATATATCTATGAAAAAGGTATAATAGTTATCGGCTATTTCAGAGTGGTCATAACAATATTGTACCAACCCGGTTTTTCCCATACGACGAGGTGATATTACCACCAGATTGCGACCATTCGTAATCGTTTTCACCAATCGTTTCGATTCTATAACCCTATCACAAAAATATTCGGGAGCAATTTTTCCCGTAACAATAAACGGATTGTTCTTTGTTGCCATATCTGCTTTATTTTCTGCAAAAATAGAGATAAAAAAATAATTACGCAAATCAAATTATGCGAATCACATAATTTGATTTGCATAAAAACTTTATTGATATATAATAAAACCAGATGCCGAGACGGCTTGCATAGTCCGTCTCGGCATCTGCTTCTAATATAAGAGACTATTGATGTTGTTCACGGAGCAAGTCGTTGACGGTCTTTACGGGATTGAACGTACCGATAGGCACCTCTACAAAGAGTGTATTCCAGTCGCTCATGGCACCATTCCACAAGCCGGGAAGTTCGAGCGCTTTGAGTTCTTTTCCGCTCTTTGATTTGAGGGAGATAAATCCGGTCTGCTTATCGACATACTGCGGCAGATTGTATTTCTCGCCCTTATCATCTTTCACGGCACAAACGAGATCTACCGGATTGAAGTGGGTAGAGCGGTCGAACATAGCCTTACTATCAGCGTCAGCAAGATTGATTTGAGAGCTTTCGAGTATCTGCAACGAGAAAGAGCCGTCGGCATTATAAGCAAGGAACGGACCACCACCCGGTTCGCCTACATTCTTCACCATACCGCACACACGCAACGGACGACGGAGTTTTTTCAGTAAATAGAGCACCAACTCAGCATCTTCCATCTTCTTTATTTCGGGGTGACGGGTGAAGAGCTGTTGTTGCATGAAGAGGATTACCTCACGTACATCTTCGACCGTATATTTTCCACTTTCGAGCAATGCAACGTAAGCATCGATTTGTTTTTTGAGCGAAACGAGTACACCACCGATGATTTTTTTGAAACGCACGGTTTCGGGTTTGATACGATCGGGCACCACGTTATCGATATTCTTGATGAAAATGACATCGGCATCGATATCGTTCAGATTTTCGATGAGCGCGCCATGACCTCCGGGACGGAATAGCAACTTACCCTTATCGCGGAAAGGCTTATTTTCCATATCGGCAGCAATGGTGTCGGTCGAGGGTTTCTGCTCCGAGAACGAGATATGGTATTTCACGTCATACTCTTTTTCGTACGCGGCCTTTTTATCGGCTACCAACTGTTTGAAATAGGGCAGATGCTCGTGCGAGACGGTAAAATGCACATTCACATCACCGGCCTCGTTGCGGGCACACATTGCCCCCTCGGCCAGGTGCTCTTCCATGGCCGTGCGATCGGTCGAGGAATAATGGTGAAATTTGAGCATACCCTTGGGTAGAGAGCCATAATTCAAGCCTTTTTCCGACAACAGGTTGGCCACAACAGCCTTATAATTACCGGCCGCTATCAGCGACCGAATGTCGGCACCTTCGTTGCGGAGACAAGCCTCATCAAGGTCGGCATAAAAAGCAAAATCGGTAATCCGGACAAAAAATTTCTTCTCAAAATCTGTGGTAGGCTCGGTGTAGTCGGCATCGAGGAACTCAAAAAGATTTTTGAACATACGACTTGCAGCACCCGAGGCCGGTACAAATTTCACAATATCGGGATTCGTGGACAGGTATTCGTCCCACACCTCGAGGTAATGATCGGCCGCCGAGTCGTCAAGCGATAAAATACCGTTGCCCAATCCGGCCGACGCCTCCAACTTCAAATAGGGAAAGCCTGTCTCGAAACAATGTAACTGCTCTTGTATCTGTTGCTCGGAGATACCCTTCTCTCGCAACTGTTGTAAATCTTCTTGTGTGAACATATATGTATCAATTTTGTTGGATTCAATAGCATTTTACCAAAACTTTCCAAAGTTAGAAAAAATCTGTCGGAAAAAGCAACTATTATCAAATAAAAAAAACTATATTTGAAGTCGGTTTTAATATTATCACACGTTATGAGTGAGATACAATATTTTTCAGCAGACGAACGCCGAACGTTTATAGCACAATATCGAGCCCTATTTCGCTCGGCCGGCACACTCATCGGCGAAAAGGAATTTCAAATCCTTCGTCGGCACATTTCCGAGGCGATAGAGTCGGGCAGTTATCTACGCGATGCCAATGGTATAAACCGACTACTGCGCGACATCTCCACCGCACTCATATTATCGGGTGAGGTAGGGCTCGATCGCAGCACGCTGGGGGCCGTACTCACCAATAATCTCGTGGCCGAGAAACGACTCTCCTACGAACAAGTAGAGGAGTTGTTCGGGGCCGACTGTGTGAAAATAATCCGTGGCATCATCAAGGCCAACAGCCTGTATGCCAAACAAGAAACCGTACAGAGCGACAACTTCCGCAACCTGTTGCTCACCTTTGCCGAAGACGTACGCGTGATTATCATCATGATAGCCGACCGCCTGTGTCTCATGCGCACCATAAACCATCACCCCAACAATAAATTTCGCGAAAATGTCGCCTACGAGGCCTCATACCTCTATGCGCCACTCGCACACCGGCTGGGCCTCTATCGTATAAAGACCGAACTCGAAGACCTCGCCTTGAAATATACCAATCGGGAGGAGTACGACCACATAGCCCGCAAGTTGAGCGAGACCAAGGAGAGCCGCGACAAATATATACGGGAGTTTATCGCCCCCATCAAAGAGAAATTAGAGGCCGCCGGACTGAATTTCGAAATAAAAGGGCGCGTGAAATCCATTTCGTCGATTCTGAACAAAATACGGAAACAAAATGTCGATCTCGAAGGGATATACGACCTCTTTGCCATACGCGTGGTACTCGACACACCGCTCGAAAAGGAGTCGGCCGACTGCTGGCACGTCTATTCCATCATCACCGATATGTACCGCCCCAACCCCAAGCGACTGAAAGACTGGCTGTCGGTCCCCAAAAGCAACGGCTATGAATCGCTACACATCACCGTATGGGGGCCCGAAGATCGTTGGGTAGAGGTGCAAATACGTACCAAACGTATGGACGAGATTGCCGAGCGAGGTCTCGCCGCCCACTGGAAATATAAAGGTATAAAGAGCGAAAAGGGGCTCGACGACTGGCTCAACAACGTACGCGACGTATTGGAGTCGGGCGACGGCGGACCGATGGAGCTGATGAAAGAGTTCCGTATGGACCTCTACGACAAAGAGGTGTTTGTATTCTCTCCCAAAGGCGACTTGTATAAGCTATCCAAGGGGGCGACGGTACTCGATTTCGCATTCCTTATTCACACCCGCATCGGTTGCAAATGCGTGGGAGCGAAAGTCAATAATCAGAACCAGACCATTCGCTACAAGCTCAAAAGCGGCGACACCATAGAGGTAACCACCGCCCCCAATCAGACACCCAAACAGGAGTGGCTCACAATAGCCACCACCTCGAAAGCCCGGGTAAAGATAAAACAGGCTCTCAACGAGATTCAGCACAAGGAGGCCGACCTCGGCAAGGAGTTACTGTCGCGACGATTCAAAAATCGCAAAATAGATGTCAGCGACTCCATACTCATGAAGCTCATTCGCAAAATGGGCTACAAGACAGTGACCGATTTCTATTGCGCGCTGGCTCAGGAGAAAATCGATGTAAACCACGTGCTCGACCTCTACAACGAGTTGGAGCGCAAAGAGAATGAAGAATCGACCGAAAATCGCACGGCCGAGAATTTCATCGCACAATCGCCGAGTGGCGACGAGCACGGCGAGGACGAAGTGGTCATAGACCAGAACATCAAAGGGCTCGACTACCGGCTCGCCAAGTGTTGCAACCCCATTTTCGGAGACAAGGTTTTCGGATTCGTATCATCGCAAGGCACCATCAATATACATCGCACCGATTGTCCCAATGCCGCCAATCTGCACTCGCAGTTCGGCTATCGCATCGTAAAAGCCCGTTGGGCGGGAAAACTGGGTTCGCAATACGCCATCGTGCTACGCGTTATCGGCAACGACGATATAGGTATCGTGACCAACATCACCTCCATCATTTCCAAGGAAAAACGGGTGATGATGCGCAGCATCTCCATCGACTCCAACGACGGACTGTTCCAAGGTCACATCACCGTACTCGTCGATGACACCACGGCACTCACCGCCTTGATAAAGAAAATACAGACCGTAAAAGGGGTGAAAAACGTAACCCGGGAAACCTCTTACGCCCAATGAAGTTAATACATACAAGCCTCTTCTATCTACTCACCCTCCTACTATTTATGGGGTGCAACGCGTCGCACCGGGAGGCTATGGAGTTGTACACACGTGCCGAACAGGCGCTTTCGCACAAAGACTACAATCGGGCGCAACAGTTGCTCGATTCCATTCCTATCGTCGCTCCGCAAGCCACCTCATACATTCGTCGCGGCATAGAGTTGAACCAGCGAGTAATCCTTGAGCGAAATCTCGGCAATATCGCCTATATCGATAGTATTCTACCCGAAATGAGGGCACAAGAGCAAGCTCTACGCTCCGCATTTATTGCAATACAAAATCCCGAATACCACGACGATACGATATATATACACCGCGATGCCGATCACACCGCTTTCCGCAGCCACCTACGCATAGAAATGACCGCAACCGGGGAGGTGCGACTCCATAGCGTATATTATGGTAAAGAAGCATTGAACCACACCTCGGCCAAGATAGAGCACCCCGATGGCACCTACGCCCTCACCCCCACCATACCCTACGATAGCGCGCAAAATCATCGTTTCGTTCTACCCGACGGCACACATTGTGAAATGGTATGTTACCGCAACTACGAGATACGCCCCGTAATCGAGGCGTTAGGCTCCGGGGGCAACAAGACCATAAAAATATTATACGCCGGCGACCGACCCTATTCCTATATATTGAGTGAATCCGACCGAGAAATCTTCAAGACTTTTTATCAATACATATTTCTACATCACACCATCGACCGCATCGAAAAGAATCGCGAATATCTGCAACGAAGCGTCGATTTGATAACCTCTCGCCACAACTTACCCACCAACACACCCGAATAATCACCCACTCTACAACAATAACAATTTTTTCTTAATAAATATTTTGTCAACTCTTTTCTATTTTATATCTTTGCGGTGAAAATTTTTACATTTTTTTTTGTAATTTATTTTCGTTAATTTACGGTAATATATATCTTTGCGGAAGATTATGATTACATATACATATACCATAGTACAATTTGATTAGAAATTCTAAACTACAAAAAACAACTCCCCAAGAATTTAGTTTCTA
>JAFTRN010000056.1 GCA_017462265.1 Coprobacter sp.
ACGTCGGAGACGTTGCTGTAATACTCGATTACCTAACGGCAATCTTTTTATAACACAAACTCAAGCCCCTCTTTTTATTTTATCGCATAAATTATCTTAAATCATAGTTTTCCGAAGATTTTTTAAATCTTTATCGGACACAAATAATAAAAAAGAATATTACTGATGAAATTTATTGCGTAAATTCTCCCATATAGAATCAATGTTTGTTTCACCCTCAAAATATGCGCGTTGTTCACTTCTTTTGAATGTTTCACCATTTGGGACAATTATTATTTTGTCTGAATCGGGATATTCACACACATCATGCCCAATATAAGAACGCATATCTAAAAATACGCATGGAGCGTCGCTATGATTATATAATTGATGGGCTCCTTGTTCGCCGGACTCAAAAAAGATAAGGTCGCCCGCTTCTACTACTTCCAATCCTTTTGGGGTTCGCAAAGTTGAAGTTCCTGATAATATCACAAATAATTCTTCAGCATACCGATGAAAATGATATGCTGCATTATATTGTTTCGGGTTTAATTGCCGTATATCAAAATTGAGGTACTTAGGATTAATTCCTTTCGCACTTCTCGACATATCTGTCAGTAAGCGAAAACCATCTATTTTGTTGGGGTTTGGTTGAAAATCACATTCTGACCGTTTTATAATGGTAGCCATAATTAGAACTCAACACTGATTTTTAGGCGACCACCTAACCCACGTTCAACTACATCAAACAATGTTTTTAGAGTAATATTTTCGCCATCAGTTTCAACCTTTGAAATAAAGGAGCGTTTCTTATTAATACGCTTTGCCACTTCTTCCTGTGTGAGACATTGTTGTTCTCTTGCAGAACGAAGTTTGAATCCGATACGCAAAGCTTCAAGTTCGCGTTCTATTCTATCTCTTTCCGGAGTACCAACTTCACCGTAATATTGCGTCTTAAGTTGGTCTAATGATTTAGTATTTTTCATTTATCTTCCTCCTTTTCTTTATAATATTCGTTCATCAATTTAACAGCTCGTTCAATTTCACCGGGTGGTGTCTTTTGCGTTTTCTTTTGAAAGCCTGACAATAGTACAACAAATTTGTTGCCGTCAAAGAAACAAAAAATTCTAAAAATGTTAGAACCTAATTGTACTCTGACTTCAAAAAGTCCGTTTGTTCCCTCAATAAATTTAAGATATTGAACAGGAACGCGCTCAATCGTTTCGATAATGCTTAATATTTTGATTATCTTATCTCGAACTTTTTGATTTTGAGCAGCAAAAAATTCTTCAAAATAATGCTTATATGTTATGACTTCTCTGACTTTCATGCCGCAAAGGTAATTTATAAATTACATTTATGCAAGGAAAATAGCGATATTTTTCAGAACCAATAGCCTTTATTTTCTTTCATTAGTGTCCGATAAAAGGAATACATCGAAGATGTTATTTATAAGAAACCCCACAATGTAACGCAGTGAAATTGTGGGGATAGAGACAGATATCAAAAATGCTACGTCGGAGACGTTGCTATAAAATCGGCTTATCGAGTATTACAGCCCCGTATAAGAGAGCCGAAGGCGAACGCAATGCGGGGCATATGAGGAGTGTGTATTACCTTAGGTATTGGATGATATCATTATAGCAACGTCTTCGACGTAATTTTATTGTTCGATACCCTATCCCCCACGAATCGCTATGCTCATCGTGGGGTTTCCTCTCGAGAAACCTCTTCGAGGTTATGGCAGACGCTTGGGCCAAGCGTAAATAACTCCTCACCTGTTTATAGGGGAGGTGGCTGTAAGCCGGAGGGGTTGGAGCGAAGCGACATAAACAGTGTTTAAAATCTCGGCGACTATGTCGCCAACTCCCTCCCCCTAACGGGTACTCCCTCTATGAACAGAGGGAGAACTTTTTTTTCCATTCCTTTTATTCCCCTCGGATGCTTGGGCCAAGCGTCCTTACATTTCCAAAAAGCAGGCCGTTCGAGAATCGACACCGACTCCTACTAAGACTGCTTTTGCGCCCGACGGCGTCAGGTCGGTTTTGTCGCACTATACACGACAGGATAATAATCTGTTTACAAAAAAGGCGTCCGCCATCTTTTCTAAGCTGCCGACCGCGAGGCGCAGCCCGAGGTTGTTGTTCCTGTTGTCGGGCGTGTTGTTGTTACGATTCGACACACGGCAGTTCCTCGCGTTGTTGTTCCAACTGCCACCACGGTTCACGCGGTTCGAACGACTATTACCCTTTTTCCACAACTGCTTTTCTATATTGTTTGCTGCAGGCATGCTCTACAAACGAAAGTAAGGGCAGAATATGCTCTTGATACTCTTTTTCGCCCCACTCATTCCTATCATATAATCTTTTATAGATACTCATTTTGTGACAGAATCGTCTCTTGCTGCGCCCCGCCAATCGGTAATGATGCGGATATACCTTATAGCCCAGAAACGGCACACCCGACGATGTAACCCGATATATGGGCGATTTCAGCGTCAGACGCAACCTATCGGTCGCATACTCCTGCATACCCCGCACCGCGTCTCGTAAGAAAGCCGCGTCATCGGCAAACATCAATATATCGTCCATATAACGAATATACACCGGTACGCGCACCACCTCTTTCATGCGATGGTCGAGCGACGACAGATAGGAATTGGCAAAATATTGGCTGGTAAGGTTACCTATGGGCAATCCATACCCGGGTGTCACATGATAGCTGTCGATAATGCGGTAAAACAACGAGAGCAATCTCTCGTCTTTGAATTTTTGGACCAATTGGCCAAACAATACCTCGTGGCTTATAGAGTCATAGAATTTACGATAGTCGAGCTTCACCACGTAGCGATGACGCGACGCACCCCATACGGCTCGGTCGAGAGCGGCATATACCCCCTTACCCTTGCGTGTGGCATAGGTATCGGCTATCAGGGAGCGGTCGAAATAGTCGTGACACACATTCATGATGGCGTG
This sequence comes from Coprobacter sp., assembly GCA_017462265.1. GTDB lineage: Bacteria > Bacteroidota > Bacteroidia > Bacteroidales > UBA11471 > Caccoplasma. Next base: position 2,955 of record JAFTRN010000056.1, read on the forward strand.
ATGCAGTACACGCTCGGGAAAAGAGGCCGCACAGATAACCCGCTCCTTGGGATCGTATATGGTGAAATAGTGATAGTCGCCCACTCGCACCGTACCTTGCAGCAACGCCTCGTGTAACAGCCGGATATTATCGTCGAACGCCTCACCAAAGCGCTTTACTTCGCGTTTCAGATGTTTCCCGCGTATCGCCTTGGTATATGCCAACAACAAATTATCGATATCCGCTATACGTTCTATGAGAAATCCTGCACGCTTCATTCTTGATTATCGTTTTCGTCCGCTACAATCTCACCACAAAATCTATCGCCATATTTTTCCACTTTTCGCTGTCCTATTCCCGGTATTTTCAACAGGTCGGCCCGAGTAGGCGCCTCTATTCGCGCTATCGCAGCCAACTCGGCATCGGTAAATATAGCGTATGAGGGTATGGCTTCGTCGGTGGCTATTTGTTTGCGTATTTGTCGCATCGCGACAAATCGCGAGAACGCCTCCTCATCGAGTATCTCTTTATAATCGGTTTTCTCTTTTCGTCGTTCTTGCGGCAACGTCGGCAACGGATTGGGCAGATAGGTAACACAAAATGTCCATTGCGGCATATCGCCGACCGATATTATCTCTTTCCTTATATCTGCTATTTTATGTGCACGCAAGAAATGATTCAATATCGCCAAGTCATTTTCTCCGTCAATCACCGGTATGGTAAATATCTGTACTTGCATTGTTTATTGATTTTGAGAAACTGTTTTAAATTTTCACCGCCTGCGATGTTTGGGCTTTTTTGCGGGCAGCTCCGCTACGCCCTTCTCAAAAGCCCGCACTCTCCGGCGGTGAGCTTAGAAAAGAGGCGGGACGACCTATTGTAAACTGCCGACCGCGAGGCGCAGCCCGAGGTAGTCGCCCCTGAAGCCGGGCGTGAGGTCGAAACGATTCGACACACGGCAGATCCACGCGAAGTCGTACCAACAGCCACCACGGAACACGCGGCGAGAGCCTGTCGCAGGACCGGTAGGATTGGTCGTAGGACTACTGCTATAATAGCTACTATCGTACCAATCGCTACACCATTCATATACGTTTCCACTCATATCGTATAAGCCAAGCTCATTCGCTTGCTTACCTTTGACAGGGTGGGTTTTGGATTTACTGTTACTTTCATACCATGCAACATTACCTATGGTATTGCTACCTGCATATTTGTAGCCCTTGCTCTTATTACCTCCCCGAGCGGCATACTCCCACTCCGCCTCCGTCGGTAAGCGGAAATTCCGGCCTGTAAGTGCGTTCAGTTTCTTGATAAACTTTTGGCAATCGTTCCAACTTACATATTCCACCGGTCGTTGTAAATCACCTTTGAAATAGCTCGGATTATCACCCATTACCGCTTGCCACAAGGCTTGCGTGACCTCTGTCTCACCGATATAGTAATCGCTAAGTGTTACTTGATGGGTGGGTTTCTCATCGCTCTCGGCATTAATACCCTGCTCGCTCGTCGCTCCCATGGTGAAAGTGCCACCCTCCACGGGAACCATCGTGAACGATACGCCCTTCACCGTGAAGGTACGGTTGCGACTTATCGGTTGCGGGGCGAGGGCAAGGTTTGTACTCTGCCCGGCGGTAATGGTGACGGTGCGGGTGGCATCGGTATAGCCGTCGGCTTTGGCGGTCACACGATAACTGCCCGAGACTGCCTCGTAGGTATAGGGGGCAACGCCTTTGTACTCATCATCAATATATATCTTCGCGCCCGCCACGTTACTCGTTACAGTCACTTTTCCGCTCGTGGCGAGGGTGAGCGACAGCGTGGCGGTCTTGCCCTCCTCTATCGTGACCTGTTGCTCCACAGGGGCGCAACCTGCCTTGGTGAGGCGCACGGTGCGCGTGCCGACCAGCACCTCGGAGAATATATCGGGAGTCTCGCCTATTTCCCTGCCATCGACACTCACCGTCGCACCTACGGGGCGACTGCTCACATCGAGACTGCCATAGCGTGGTATCGGAGCAGGAAGGTCTATTGTCTTCGTATCGCCCGCTACCACCTCTACACTCTGTGTGGCAGTACGGTGCGAGGCCTTACGGGCCTCTATGGTATAAAGGCCTGCATTGAGATGACCATTCCATGTTCCGGTACCCTTATGCTCGTCATTGACGTAAATCTCGGCTCCTCCCGGAGCGGTAATCGTTACATCGGCAAAATTGGGCTGCAACGTGGCCGTGAAGGGTTGTGTAGTACCGTCGCCCGTGACTTGCACGTCGGCCGTATAGCTTTTGTACGAGGGGTAACGAAATTGAAGCGAGTGCTTTCCGGGGGCGAGCCAACGCGTGGTAAAGGGAGTAGTGCCTACCGGCTGGTAGTCGCCATCGAGATATACCTCGGCACCCGATGGGGTACTGCTCACCTGCAACACGCCATAATCGGGTGCCAAACGTATGTTCATCGTCTCTTTCTTGTCGGTAATATTCACCACACCGGTCTCGGAACGATGCATGGCGGCTTGTACCGTAAAATTGTGTTCGCCACATTTCAATCGCACCATAGCCACGCCATCTACGACCTCCACGGGATTATCATCGATTATCACCTCGGCATTAGCCGGCGAAACATTCAGCACGAAATATTGCTCGGTAGGTGCGTCGGCATCGGGCACATAGTCGGTCTTCAACTCCAACAGATAGGTTCGTCCCGACTCCACCGGTACACTGTACCAATAATCGAGTACACCAAATTTCTGATGCTTTATTTGGATTTTCTTCGCTCCCCATGGCACCCACACATAGATTTCGCCCACGTCCTGTCGGGTATCGACTATACCCATCAAACCGCCATCGAAGCGGAAGCCCGTCTCGGTCGTACGCACCTTGATAAGGGCGGCCACCTCACCGTTTTGGTCTATCTTTCTATCCGGCCCCTGTATATTGGCAGATATGGAGCTCTCCATCAAAGAAAAACTCTTTACCGACATCTTTTGTGCCGATACCGGCACGACAATCGATAAACAACACAATAATATGAGATATTTATATAGTATGCGCATAGAGTATGTTTTATTTGGATTTTAATGATTTGCAAAATTATAAAAATTGTGCAGATAGCACAAAATATGGGTTGGATTTTAGAAGCTGTTTAAAATTTATTTTTATCCATATTCACGTATAAACAAATTATGGCCCACAAGTCTCCCGAGTGACAGTAGGGTGGCAACCGACACCGTAGGGACACACGGCTCGTGTGTCCGTGGGAAATTGAGCGCTTCCCGCTCACGTTTTTGTATCGTTTCGGTTCCGTGCGAACCGCTTCGCTTATCGCACGGCTACTCAAATATAGCCCTCCGGGCAAATGGTTTCTCACAATATCTGCCCGAATGGGCCGAATTTGAGTAGCCGAGGGCTTAGCGATAGCGTGCCCTCGGTTGCATTTGGACATTTCAATGAGCGGGTAGCGCTCAATCTCAAAGCCTCCTACCCCGAAACATTCTCCCCCGTCTGCCTTTGTGGCCATTTTTTCCACAGCGGACAATCGGGACGGAAACATCTCTGAAATAAAGAAATACATCGAAGATGTTATTTATAGGAAACCCCACAATGTAACGCAGTGAAATTGTGGGGATAGAGAGGATATATCAAAAACTACGTCGGAGACGTTGCTCTAAAATCGGCTTATACGGGGCATATGAGGAGTGCGTATTACCAATGCCTTTAGGTATTGGATGATATCATTATAGCAACATCTTCGACGTAGCGGTTTATATTCATCGTCCTATTCCCCACGAATCGCTACGCTCATCGTGGGGTTTCCTCTCGAAAAACCTCTTCGAGGTTTTAATGTTTGACGAAAAGGACGTGACTGAATTACGAGATACATCGGAGATGTTATTTATAAGAAACCCCACAATGTAACGCAGTGAAATTGTGGGGATAGAGACAGATATCAAAAACGCTACGTCGGAGACGTTGCTCTATTGCTTATTTCGAACGATACTCGCTCATTTCACATGCTTGCAAAAATCTATTCCATTCTTCGGCAAACGTAAGCCGTTTATGATGTTCTTCTTGATTTTGAATATATTCGGTTACTTTATCTTTGTTACTCCATGACACACTAAATGCTGCATACTCCTTTGACCAGCCATCAAAATGAGGATAGTCCGCACTCTGTTTCAGCCACAAGCTTGTGCCTCGCTTGATGTCTCTCACCAACTCCATTAAAGCTATAGAAGGGTGTAAGCCCACAAGAATATGTATATGATTTTCAACACCATTTATACGATGTAGTTCACA
>JAFTRN010000057.1 GCA_017462265.1 Coprobacter sp.
CGCTGTGCAATTTGTAAACAAGTTTACATTGCGCTCGTTGGCACTATCTTTCGAGATTATTTAAGAGGTATTTTGGAATGAATTTTTCGACAAATTGCGCAGGTCGTAGCGGGCTACGTCCAAGCGGTTTGACGGAAAAGGCGTCCAAAAGAGCCTTAAAAAATCCGAAACTTTGTTTTTTTGAAGCCGTAATAATTTTTTTAAGAAAATTTTAAACAGCTTCTAAGAATATAACGAGTGCTAAGATAGCCATTTTACCGCTATTTTATTACCTGCCAATGCACTTTTATCGCATCAGGTGACTATTTTCACATATTTTCTCCATATCTTTGCGGTAAACAGCGCATATAGTTTGTGATATAGAGCAAATGAGGCCCTCTCATTTCTTCTCCACGCCACTCTATATGGCGACATTTCAAATAAAACGACCGCTAAAAAGTCATGAAAAAACGCATATTGGTCACCGGCGGTGCCGGATTTATCGGTTCACACCTCTGCGAGCGACTGCTCAACGATGGCAATGAAGTCGTGTGTCTCGACAACTTTTTCACCGGCAACAAAGAAAACATCATTCACCTCACGAAGAATCCCTACTTCGAGCTGGTGCGCCACGACATCACCATGCCCTATTTTGCCGAGATCGACGAGATATACAACCTCGCCTGCCCCGCCTCGCCCATTCACTATCAGTACGATCCCATACAGACCATCAAAGCCTCGGTAATGGGCTCTATCAACGTGCTGGGCATCGCCAAGCGCACCGGCGCCAAGGTATTGCAAGCCTCCACCAGCGAGGTGTATGGCGACCCGCAGGTACACCCGCAAGTAGAGAGCTACTGGGGCAATGTGAACCCCATAGGCATACGCTCGTGTTACGACGAGGGCAAACGTTGTGCCGAGACACTCTTCATGGACTATCACCGTCGCGAAGGAGTGAAGGTGAAAATCATTCGTATATTCAACACCTATGGTCCCCATATGCACCCGCAGGACGGTCGCGTAGTATCGAACTTCATCGTACAAGCCTTGCAAGGCAAGGACATTACCATCTATGGAAGTGGCAAGCAGACACGCTCGTTCCAATACGTCACCGACCTCATCGAGGGCATGACTCGCATGATGGAGCGTACCGACGACGATTTCACCGGCCCCGTAAACCTCGGAAATCCGGGCGAATTTACCATGCTCGAACTGGCCGAGAAGATACTGCAACTCACCGGTTCGCGCTCGAAATTGGTATTTATGCCCCTACCCTCGGACGATCCCACCCAGCGCAAACCCGACATCACACTCGCCAAGGAACGCCTCGACTGGGAGCCCCTCGTCGCCCTCGAAGACGGCTTGCGCGAAACCATCGCCTACTTCCGCAGCATATTGTAATCGTAACAATACCATCTATTACTACAAAGCCCCACACCATCACGATGCGGGGCTTTATAGTTTCAAATACTTTCCAATTTATCACTCATAATATCACACAAGTCCTGTATCCTTTTTTCATTCCTTCGTTGAACAAGAACATCATAATCACATTTACTTTCATTAAATTTACTAATGATTACAAGTAATTCTATCATAAGAAAGAATACAAAAAATGCAAAATACACGACCACTGCAACAATAGATTCTTTCAAAATACGCATCAATGCGTTCAACTCCATTAGTATTCCCGGATTAGCCTCATAGAATGCGACTTGTGCCTCTATCTTTTTTTCTCGCTCCATCGATTCATTATCTATTTTTTTATCCAGCTCCACTATATATGAATTAATCGCATCTAATCGATATTTAATAGGATTATCAACAGACACATCTTTAGATGTAGAAACCCGTTCACGAACGACCGTATCTCCCCGTTGAACATTCTGGTATGTATGAATCCATTCTTTTTTAGTTATTTGAGGTTTTCTTTGATATTCTAAATATAATTTATCCGTCAAATCACTTAAAGAATCCTTTTCGTGCCTATACTCAGCCAATCTCACATTTGACTCTTGGAGTATTTTATCTCTAATAGTTTGCACTTTATCTATAGACAGTTCATTTACAGCATTCTTTATATCATTTCCAAAAATCATATTATCTACGACCAACGCTCCTATCAAAGACATTACAAGTCCAAGTAAAAAGCGAAATATCGCAACGAAAACATTCTTTTTTTGCATCAATATTATCTGCCTCTCCACCATCAATATAATTATAGAGCAGACAAAACCACACACAAGAGATATTACGATATCGGTTTTCATGTATTTTGTAGGAAACATAAATCCTATAAAAAACCACAATATCATAAGTATTATTAATGCCGAAGTATATTTTGTTAGCATTTTACGGCTTGCCGGGGTACACTCTTTCAAGATTTCCTTATCCCAACCGATAAGAAAGCAACCGACTTTATCCCATATTCCTATTTTCATATAGCTTTCTCTACTTCATTTTTACAATATTCCGAAACACCTTTCTTGAAACCCTGTTCATAGGTATTTACTATAAACGAAGCACATCTGCCTCTATCAAGTATCTCCTTCTCTATTTCCTTAATCTTGGTAATATGTGAATTAAATAGCTCCAATGTTTTGTTAAGTTTTTCCGTGGTCTCAATAAAACCCGATTGACGCATATGATCTATTTGTGCATTTACCAAAAGTATTCTGTCTTCATACAGGGTCTGTAATTTACGACATAATATTTGTATATCAGATATTATAATCTCCTTTTGCTGTTCCTTATATAATGTATCGGGATTCTCAAGAGCATCTTGTAATCCCTTCTTCTCATAATTTTCAGCCAGGCGACTATACAATTCGTAAATCGGATAACCCGTGGTTTCAGGTTTTTCCTCACTCGTAAACAGCTTTTGAAATCTGTCACTTTGCACATCTACACTTGGTGTTGACGATGTAGGAATATTGCTATCTAAGACATCAATATCCTCTTCTACTTTCTTTTTGAATAAATCTAAAAATCCCATACTAAATATATATTATTGGTACTTGATAATGATTATGTCCCTTTGCATGGCAGTATTCACATAGTGTTATCAAATTAATATCATCATACTCCCACGGCCGTTTGAATTCGTTTAATCTTTAAATAAAATGATATTGTCTATGATGCACCTCGAGTTTACACCCCGAGGCACCACATATAGCACATTTATTTCCATCTTTTTGTAAAATATCGGCTCTTCTTTTCTTCCATCGAGGGTCTAATAACTGTGCGTTGTACGATCCATGTACATCTATTCTATCTTTTCTCGCCATAATATATTTTTTATACCCCGCCCTTATTCATAAAAAAATGGACTATGAACCGTTCGTTTTTTCCAATGGCAAGAAACAATTTTTCTTTGTTGAGTGAAATTTTTACACCGTCTGATTCGGTATCATCTCCACAGCCGGCAACAAAAACGACAATCATCGATAAGCAAAGGGCTTGCAGTAAAGTGCGTATGCCCCATTTTTTACAAGTACCGATACAATCCATAGTATATAGTATCAAATGCCTATAGATTCCCCGATTCGGCACAACAATAAAAAACAAAAAAAGACGTGGGATTCTAAACTCTTCGCTTATCCCGGTCTTCAGGCTCTCGCATTGCCTACGCCTCGGAATAAGCAACACAGTCAGCCCACGTCGTGCGATATTACACACGCAGCAACAATGCATACGAATATAATACACCCAACGCAGACGTCGCGGTTGCGTATCTTTTGAGGCGTTTACAAATTTGCGAGATTTGAAGACCTAAAGATTACGTTTCGTAACGTCCTTTCACCACAATGTAGTTTTTGACCCGCCACCCACAAAGGGCTGACCGGTCGGCACAAAGATAAGTTGAAATACCTAAATATCCAAAAAATATCCGTCTTCTTGGTTCATAAATTCTTTTATATAAGTAGCGGCTCCTCGCCGATACCGACGAGGAGCCGCTACTTATTATGTCGTTTGGATTATTTCTTTTTGTAGTGTTTGGCGAGTTCGGCTTCGCGATCGACTTTGCGACGGAACACCACTTTGGTAATAAATGCCCGTAGGAATCCTATGCCATAGCCGCCGAGCTGTATGGTGCAGGTCACAAGCGACAGCAAGGCTATGGGCAGACTGCGATTGCGGATAAGCGACTCCACGAAAAGCAGGGTGTAATAGGCTCCCAGCGGTGCCATGAGCCATTGCCACCATATTCCCCCCAAGAGCATAGCCAGCACGCCTATCACGAAACAGGCCGGTAACAGATGTACCAACTTCAACGACTCGGGGTGCAGCAGATAGAGATCGACGCGAGCCATACCGAACACATAGACCTGACGATAGAACGAGCGGAAACTCACCCTGCGCTTGTGATATACATAGGCGTCGCGATAGAGCGCCGTGGTAAACCCGGCATCGCGTATGCGCAACGACAGGTCGATATCCTCGCCGAACATATCGGCAAATCCCCCAACTCGCTCATACACCTCGTGCGAGAATCCCATATTGAACGTGCGTGGCGTAAACTTCTCCATCGTGCCCTTGCCGCCACGTATTCCACCCGTGGTGAAGAATGAGGTCATGGCATAGTTGATGGCCTTTTGCAATCGGGTGAACGAGCTATGTGCCGCATCGGGCCCGCCGTAGCAATCGACCGGGCTCTCGATGAGGTGGCGATGCACCGTCTCGAAATAGGCCGGCGGTATGATGCAGTCCGAGTCGAAAAATACAAGATAACGCCCCTCGGCTCGCTCCATACCATAGTTGCGGGTGAGACTGCGTCCCGAATTGTCTTTGTAGAAATAGCGTATCGTCAGTCTATCGGCATATTCGCCGGCCACCTCGTCGCACCGACGGGTAGAGCCATCTTCGATAAGCAACACCTCGAAGTCTTTGCAGGTCTGCACGGCAAGACTTTCGAGCAACTCACGCACCTCATCGGGGCGATTATACACCGGGATTATTATCGAGAAAAAGGGCTTGGTATCACACATTTCGGGTCACACGTTAGGGGTTGTTTTCACTATCGGCAAAGGTATATAATTCGAGAGATATTCGCAATAAATATCGAAAGTGTTTGCATTTTGAGGGTAAAGCCGTACCTTTACAAAACAAAACACAGCCGACCGGCCATGGAGCAAATACGTCAACGCATCGAATATATCGATATTGCCAAAGGGTTCTGCATACTCTTGGTGGTATTCGCTCACGTGCACCCTGCCACGACCGATTATGGTATAGGGGTATTTTTCGACTCGTTCCGTATGCCGCTCTATTTCTTCTTGTCGGGTCTATTCTTCAAGACCTATACCGGTATAGGCGAATTCACGATAAAGAAGGTCAATAATCTGATCATACCCCTGCTCTTTTTCTACGCGCTGGCCTATCTCTACGACGCCGCGTCGTGGGGCATATACACGCTCACAGCACAAGATACCGGGCTGTATGAGCGACACTCGTGGTGGCCATTCTGGGAAATCATCAGGCGAGGCACCACCTACCACAATTCACCGTTATGGTTTCTCACGTCGCTATTCGAGGTAAACCTCTTATACTATATTATATATATAGCAACAAAAAAGACATGGGCGCGCGATATTGCCATGATAGCCATTGCCGCCGGAGGGTGGTTTCTCGCCAAGCACAATATCGTATTGCCCTACTTTCTCGGCACCACACTCGTAGCATTACCCTTTTTCCACATCGGATGCCGACTGCGCAACGCCCGGATACTCGAATACACCGCACGCGACAAGTATTGCTACATCGCACTACTACCGGCAGCGATACTCGTGTGGCTGTGGGCCGAACCTATACGCCTGCACGAACTGATGCTCCCCCGGTCGTTTCTCACCTTCTATTTTTGCGGTATCGCAGGCACGCTCATCATACTATACATGAGCAAAGCCATCGGGCGCTTGTCGCCCATTGCGTTTTTCGGCCGATACTCCCTCATCGTATTCGGCACGCACTGGTGTATAATACACTCCTATGGCGATATTGTCTATCGGTTGTTGCCCGAGGGAAACGTGGCCTACCTCATTGTATTCACCCTCTCCATCGCCACCGAGATACCGATTATATACCTACTGCGCCGATATGCGCCCCGCTTTACGGCACAGCGTGCGTGTATCCCCACCACACTCTTCAAGCGATAAAAAAAAGCGACTTCGATGAAGCCGCTTTTATCTCTATATAATAGTTATAATTATTTTGCTCTTTCGAGGTATTCGCCGGTGCGGGTATCAACACGTATTTTCTCACCGGTATTGATGAAGAGGGGCACACGCACGGTGGCACCGGTCTCTACGGTAGCCGGTTTCATGGTGTTGGTAGCGGTATCGCCTTTGAGACCCGGCTCGGTGTAGGTCACTTCGAGTTCCACTTTCACAGGAAGCTCGGCGTAAAGTACGGTTTCGGTCGAAGCGTCAGAAACAACCTCTACCACCATTTCTTCTTTGAGGAAATCTACGCCGGTAATCAAGTCGCGAGCAATAGGAGCCTGTTCGAAAGTTTCTTGGTTCATAAAGATATAATCTTCACCCTCTTTATATAAGAATTGATAAGGGCGACGCTCTACGCGCACATCTTCGAGTTTCTCACCGATGTTGAAACGACGTTCCAATACATAGCCATTAACCACATCTTTGAGTTTGGTACGCATGAAAGTGTTACCTTTACCCGGTTTTACATGCAGGAATTCGATACAGAAATAGAGCTTTCCGTCCATACGGATACAAGTTCCGTTTTTGATGTCTTGTGCATTAATCATAATAATATTCTGCTTATTTGTGTTATTACTTCTGACTGCAAAAGTAATCTAAATCAGGGAAAACACAAAAAGAATTGTGCAAAAATGATTTATCATTTGGTTAATTCAAAAAAAGTCTCTATTTTTGCAGTCCGAAATTTCAGAACAAATAAACAACAAAATACAACGGCAATGAAAAGAACATTTCAACCCTCGAACAGAAAGAGAAAAAACAAACACGGTTTCCGTTCAAGAATGGCTACTGCCAACGGTCGCCGCGTATTGGCTGCTCGTCGTGCCAAAGGCAGAAAAAAACTGACCGTATCTGACGAGTACAACGATTAAGAAAAGTTTTTCTTAAACACATAGAGGGTAGACCGTATCATACAGTCTACCTTTTTTGTTTTACCCCATTTCGCACCGATTTTGTCGCTGACGAAAAAAACTGTACCTTTACACAAATTACAACTCAATGCCCGATACACTCTCCCTATACGAACTCAATGCCACGGTACGAATCCACCTGCGCGACGCCTTGCCCCTTCGCTATTGGGTACGTGCCGAGGTGAGCGAGGCCCGCACCAACTACTCGGGACATTGCTACCTCGAATTGGTGGATAAAGACGAACAGTCGAACGAATTGCGCGCCAAGGCCCGGGCCAATATCTGGGCATCGACCTACAAAGTACTACGCAAATACTTCAAGGAAGAGACCGGAACAGACATCGCTCCCGGTATAAAAATACTCGTGCAGGTAAGTGTCGATATGCACGAAGTATATGGTTACAGCCTCACCATACACGACATAGACGCGCGATACACGCTGGGCGACATGGCGCGCCAACGGGCCGAAATCATACGCCGACTTACCGAGGAGGGCATTATCGACATGAACCGAGAACTCTCTTGGGTGGTCGCCCCCCAACGTATCGCCGTAATATCCTCGCCCACCGCGGCCGGATATGGCGACTTCATGGACCAGTTGCACAACAACCGCCGTGGTTACAAATTCTACACCACGCTGTTCCAGGCCGTCATGCAAGGCGCGAAGACCGAGGAATCTATCATCGACGCACTGAATCGCATCAATACACACGTGGAGCATTACGACGGGGTGGTCATCATCAGAGGCGGTGGAGCGACATCGGAGTTGAACTGCTTCGACAGCTACTTGCTGGCGCAAAACGTGGCTCAATTTCCTCTACCCATCATCGTTGGTATAGGACACGACCGCGACGAAACCGTGCTCGATCGAGTAGCCAACGTGAGAGTAAAAACACCTACCGCCGCTGCCGAATGGCTCATTTCCCGGACCGAGGAAGCCGAGAGCCGATGGGCCGAGCTGAATCACAATCTGCTACAAATCATCGATACACGCCTACGAAACGAGCGACAACAATTAGAGACCATAAGCCGCCACCTGCCCTTGCTCGTAGAGCGACGACTCACCCTCGAAAAAAGCCGCATGGACTACCTCGTGCCGACGTTGAAACAGGGTGTTTCCCGTCGCATCGAGCAGCATAGACAACACTTGGCTCTGCTGGAACAGGGCATACAGCTCTCCTCGCCCGAGCATATTCTGAAACGCGGGTTCTCCATCACGTTGAAAGACGGGAAAGCCATACGTTCGGCACAAGAACTCACGACCGGCGACAAAATCGCTACTTTTTACAGTGATGGGTGCAGCGAATCGCAAATTTTATAGTCTATTATATATGGAAGAGAACAAAAACATTTCTTACGCCGAGGCAATTGCCGAGCTGGAACGCATCGTCGCCCGTCTGCAAGACAATTCTTGCGAAATCGATGAGTTGAAAGAGCTCACCACCCGGGCCATGACCTTGCTGAAATACTGCAAAGAAAAGCTTTTCGAGACCGATGAGTCGCTCAAAAAGCTACTCGATGAGTGGAACGACGATAAACAGGCGTAAAACCGATAAAAATTATTACCTTTGTAACCGTTTTTAACGGTTATACACAAGAAAATACAACTTCTAATACACCAAAAAAAGATGTCCGAAAGAAAAGTTCGTGTACGTTTCGCACCCAGTCCCACAGGTGCTTTACATATCGGCGGCGTGCGTACCGCCCTCTATAACTACCTCTTTGCCAAGCAACACGGTGGAGATATGATACTCCGTATCGAAGATACCGACTCACAACGATTTGTACCCGGCGCCGAAGCCTACATCGTAGAGGCCCTCGAATGGTTGGGTATAAAATTTGACGAAGGTGTGGGCTATGGTGGAGATTTCGCCCCCTATCGCCAATCCGAGCGCAAAGAGATTTATCGCAAATACGTCAATCAGTTGCTCGATGCCGATAAGGCCTATATCGCCTTTGATACCCCTGCCGAGCTGGAAGCAAAACGCCAAGAGGTGGCCAATTTCCAGTACGACGCCACCACACGCGGAGGCATGCGCAACTCACTGACCATGAGTAAGGACGAAGTCGATGCGTTGATTGCGTCGGGACACCCCTATGTGGTACGATTCAAGATAGAACCGGGCGAAGAGGTGGTAGTCGATGACCTTATCCGCGGCAAAGTGACCATCAACTCGTCGATTCTCGACGATAAGGTACTGTACAAGTCGGCCGACAATCTGCCCACCTATCACTTGGCCAACATCGTCGATGACCACTTGATGGAGGTGAGCCACGTAATACGCGGTGAAGAATGGTTGCCCTCGGCACCGTTGCACGTACTGCTATACCGGGCGTTCGGCTGGGACGACACCATGCCCCGCTTTGCCCACCTGCCCCTGCTGTTGAAACCCGAGGGTAACGGCAAACTCAGCAAGCGCGACGGCGATCGCTTGGGCTTCCCCGTGTTCCCCCTCGAATGGCACGACCCCAAGACCGGCGATGTTTCGTCGGGCTATCGCGAATCGGGCTATCTGCCCGAGGCGGTCATCAATTTCCTGGCCCTGCTCGGCTGGAATCCCGGCAATGACGAAGAAATTTTCTCGATGGACGAGTTGATAAAACTCTTCTCGCTCGACCGTTGCAGCAAGAGTGGCGCCCGTTTCGACTACGAGAAGGGTAAATGGTTCAACCACAAATATCTGCAAACAAAGAGCAACGAGGAATTGGCCACCTTATTCACCCCCATATTGGCCTCACACGGCATTACCGATGTAGAGCCCGAAAAATTGGCACAAATCATCGGATTGGTCAAGGAGCGCGTCTCTTTCGTCAAAGAATTGTGGAATCAGACCACGTTCTTCTTTGTCGCCCCCGAGACTTTCAGCGCCAAAGACATCAAAAAACGCTGGAAAGCCGATACACCCGCCATACTCGAGGAACTCATCACCATACTCGAAGGCATTGCCGATTTCAGCTCGGCCTCGACCGAGAGTGTAGTCATACCCTGGATAGAGCAGAAAGGCTACCACATGGGTAATGTGATGAACGCTTTCCGCTTAGCTGTCGTAGGCGAATGCCGTGGTCCGCACATGTTCGACATCACCGAGATTATAGGCCGAGACGAAACGATACGTCGCCTGCGGACCGCCATGACCACCATAACGATTGCCAACGAATAATCGCCGTTCACAATCGTAATGAGAAGAGCCTTATACAGTTTTGGCATTTTTTGCTACAAGCAGGTAGTGAAACTTGTCGCGTGCCGCAATGCCAAAGCCCGAAAACTTACCGACGGACAACATACGGTATTCTCTTACCTCAAAGAGCATACCGTGCCCGAAGGCGGGTATATATGGATTCACGCCTCATCGCTCGGCGAGTTCGAGCAGGGACGCCCTATCATCGAGGCGATACGCGCCAAGTACCCCCATAAGAAAATTGCCCTCACATTTTTCTCCCCCTCGGGTTACGAGGTGCGCAAAGATTACCCGCTGGCCGACTTGGTATGTTACCTGCCATTCGACCTACCGGGCAATGTGTCGCGTTTCCTCGATATGGTGAAACCCTCCGTGGCCATCTTCATAAAATATGAGTTCTGGGGCAACTACCTGCATCAACTACACCGACGACACATTCCCACCTACATCGTATCGGCCATATTCCGTCCCAATCAACGTTTCTTCCGCAGTTACGGCGGATTCTTCAGGAATATGCTCCGGTGCTTCACACACCTCTATGTGCAAGATGTCCGCTCGAAAGAGTTGCTGGCACAGCATGGCATCGTCAATGTGTCGGTCGTAGGCGACACCCGTTTCGACCGGGTCGCCGACATTCGCCGACAAGCCAAGAATCTGCCTCTCGTAAAGGCGTTCAGCAATGGGCGAGACACCCTCATCGCCGGTAGCTCGTGGCCCAAAGACGAGGATATTTTTATCGACTATTTCAATCGTCACCCCGAGTTGAAACTCATCATCGCCCCGCACGAAATACACGACGAGCACCTCACAAGCATCATCAGTAAACTGCAACGCCCATATATACGCTATACACAAGCCGACGAGGCCGGCATCGCCAAGGCCGATTGCCTCATCATCGACTGCTTCGGACTGCTCTCATCGATATACCAATATGGTACGACAGCCTATATAGGCGGGGGATTCGGCGCAGGCATACACAACGTGCCCGAAGCTGCCGTATATGGTATTCCGGTCGTTTTCGGCCCTAATTACGAAAAATTCCGCGAGGCCAAAGCCCTCATCGCCGAGGGAGGCGCATTCACCATAGCCAACGCCGAAGAATTTGACTCGCTGATGATGAAATTCGCCTCCGACAAAGAGTATCATACCCGGTGTGGCGAAATTGCCGGCGAGTACATTCACCGCAACACCGGCGCCACCGCCCGTATTCTGGCCGACATTGACGCCAAGTTACAATAACGGCTATTCTCTCTATTTCCGGTCATGACCAAAGCCCTGTTTTTCGATATCGATGGCACATTAGTCAGTTTTCGTACCCACGAAATCATACCCTCGGCCTACGATGCCATAGCCCTGCTACGTAGCAAAGGGGTGAAAGTATTTATCGCCACAGGGCGGCCGCTACACCTCATTCGGGGGTTGCGCGACGCACAATTCGACGGCTATATCACTTTCAACGGCAGCTACTGCATCACCGCCGACGGCAACGAGATTTATTGTAACACCATACCCCGCGACGAGTTACAACAACTCATCGCGCACGAACAGCAACACGGCCCCTACTCCTATGCCTTCATGACACTCGGCAAGGTGTACACCAATCGCATAACCGACCGTGTGGAAGAGGTGGCCCGGCTCCTCGCGTTACCGGTACCGACAGAGGCCGATATGCACCGGGTGGCAGAGCAAGAAAAAGTGATACAAATCAATCTCTACACCGACGAGGCCGACGAATACCCCGTGATGGAGACCATACCCCACTGCTTATCGAGCCGCTGGAGTCCGCTGTTCACCGACATCAATCTACGAGGCGACAGCAAGCAATCGGGAATAGACAAAGTTTTGGAGTACTACGGAATAGACCTCGCCGACACTATGGCATTCGGCGACGGTGGCAACGATATATCGATGTTGCGACACGTGGCCATAGGAGTAGCCATGGGCAACGCCTACGACTCGGTGAAGGCCCACGCCGACTACATCACCGACACAGTCGATAACGACGGCATCGCCAAAGCCCTCACCCACTTCGGCCTCATCTGAAACGACATGAGCAGTTCGGAGCTAAAAGAGTTTCCGTATATCCATCGAAAAGAAATCTTCTACACCTATTCCACCATCACCGATAATAAAAGAGGTTTTAGGATTGAATATTTGTTTGAATTTATCCAAACCTACCGTATGTTTCTCGGCATTACTTTTTACTTCAATGGCCACAAGAGAATCCTTCTTTTGAAGTATAAAATCCACCTCGTCGTCGCGTTCGCGCCAATAATAAACCTCAAATCGATGAACAAAGGCCTGACTGACAAGATATGCCCCTATTGCTGATTCAAAAATATGTCCCCACGCTTTGCGGTCTTGTATTGCTTGATTAAAGGTTAAGGGGGTGTACACCATCTTCAACGCATTATTATAGACTTGAAATTTCGGAATACTCGCCCTTCGTCTCGACATATCCACACTATACTTCTGTAAACCACAAAGCAGTCCACTATCTTTCAACAAATTGAGATAACCCGCCAAGGTAGAAGTATTGCCGGCATCTTGCAACGAACCCAGCATCTTATTCAAGGACAGAAGATTGCCCGAATATGCCGCACCAAGTTCAAAGGTTTGTCGAAGTAGGGCCGGTTTTCCGATAGGAGTATCCATCAGTATATCTTTATTTATCGTCGCATCAATTATAGATGACTGTATATATTGCTCGAAACGGTCATTGTCTCCAATCAACGTTGCCGCACCGGGATAGCCGCCATAATATACATATTGGTCCAAGGTAAACCCAAAACAATCACTCATCTCCCGATAACTCCAATGACTCATGCGTATCTCCTCAAAGCGACCGGCCAACGATTCCGATAATCCTTTCTCCAATAGCACGCGACTACTACCAAGAAGTAGAACCTTGATATTCCGTTCATGAAACGTATCATCGTCCCACTCTTTTTTTATCACCTCGCTCCAATTGGCTATTTTTTGAATTTCATCTATAACGAGAATAACGCTTTCCCAACCATTATTCTCTTTCAAGCTACGAGTAGCCGCCCAACAATTTGAAATCCAAGCAGTATTCGTAGCCGGAACATTATCCGCCGAAAAAAATTGATACGGAATTTCTATATCTTTAAGTACTTGTCTTACCACAGTAGATTTTCCAATCTGCCGAGCACCCATTACAACTTGAATAAAGTTTCTTTCCTCTTCAAGTCTATTCTTAATGATTTGATATTCTGTCCTTTTATACATACAAATACATTTTACGCAGTGTATTGCGTATTTTTACGCAGTGCAAATATAATTAATCTCATTTAATAATAAAAACCTCCCCGCAAAATTATTTTCCATCGTACGAAAAAAAATCAGATATATTATCGTACATAATAAAAAACCTCACTCCGATATCCAAACCAAAGTGAGGCTCTTATGTTAATCATAATAACACATTAAAAAGTCCAACCCAATCGCAATGTCGGCGTTATTTTTATTTTCGTATCTATGCTTTTATCTTTAACATCTATTTCATAACTACGACTCTCATAATCGTAACTGGGATCTTCCGTTTTATACTCTTCTTTGATATTATTAACAGAATTGTATTCTACCCCCAAGCCCAACTCTGTTCCTAAATATAAGCCTTTGTAAACATAGAAATCAATCCCAGTAAATAAATCTACACCAAAACCAATTGAACTCTTTTGCCCCGAACTATTTCGTCCTTTTTTCGTGTATATCGACTCATACCCATCAGAATAATTCACTTCTTTGGATTTTGCCCAACATTTTTCTAATCCAATTTGCGCACCAGCATACAAGTCAATACGGTTATGGGTATAAAAATGATATTCATATCCTAAATCTAAATTGAACGTACTATAAGTATCGCAAGAGTATTCATTTTTTTCTTCTTCATACTCTTCAAGATCTTGGATATATTGTTCTTTTGCATTTTGGTAAGCATTGTCCGAATAAAAATTTTCTCTTACCGGACTTTGTGGTATTGACAAATCCTCCCTATGCTTATTTTTCAGTTTAGAAAATCCCAGATTCAGTCTTAACGTGTTTTTATCAGAGATAAAATAGCGTATTTTCAATCCATCTATTGAAAATTGCGCATCTTGAATAAAAGGATTAAATGAAACTTCAATACTTACATCTCCTTTTGTAGGAGTGTATTGCGCTTTCATAGTTCCAAATAGGCAAAATAAGCCCATAATTGTAACGATAATTTTCTTAGCCATAATCTTTATGTTTTTATGTTATGTTTTGTCTATTTTTTCAGAAACTAATTGCTAATTTTTCCCATTTTAGATACCAATGGACATCATCTTCTAATGCCGATGATACAGCCGACACATACCCATTATCATGAAACGACCAAGATATTTGATAACCATCATAATTACTCATTAAATATTGGGGGTGTACACCAAAATATTCCCCTGAATTTGCCAAAAGAGGTATAGCCCAAACATCATTACATATATCAAGTAAGATATCATCAAAATAAGATATTCCAAGCGATGATGGTATATCTGTATATTCATAAGTTCTAGTATAATATTCGCAGTATTCTTTTACCAGATTTCCATTATACCATTCATAATTATGTTTTATTCCATTTCTATCTATTCTTTGTATTAGTTGTCTTTTATCATCATAACTATATCTTTCCTCTCTATATCCTTCATAATATATTTCAACAATCAGACCATCATTCAATCTACATTCATATAGAACTTCATTATCTACTTTAATAAAAATATTATTCTGCTCATATAGATACGTATAATCAACACCATCGGTACGATAAACAGACGATAGCCTATTCTGATTATCATAATACAATGTACTATCGTCTATTTTTCTCAACCTTTTATTTGAGCTATTATTAACATACTCTATATCCGATTTTGTGCATGCGATAAGACTTGCACCGAATGTTAGCACACATAATACTCTTTTAACAATTCTACTCATTCTTACTATATTAGTTAATATTTTTCTGTTTTATCACTCAGCATAACCTTATAATAATTAAAGAAATACAAATATTTATTTCTTTAAAGTTTTGCAAAGATATATATTACAGTCAAATAAACAAACATTTTTTTTTAAAATTTATTCAATTATTCATTTTCAAGCAAAATAACAGTTATAACAGCCTAATATCTAAATTACTCCAATAGTTCCATATTAGCTTTCAAAAATCCTCAACCAAAATCTGATTTTCGGGGAAATTTTTAATCGATGCTTATTTTTCTGAAAAATATTGGGAAATTTTTCAAAAGTTTCTACCTTTATCAACCGATTTATCCCTACCTTTGCACATAGGGAGAGAAACGGCATGTTGCGCGGGTTTATCGCCCCGCACGCCCTCCACAAAGAAAGAGAACACAACAAAATAAAATATTATCAATTATGAGTTTAATGGATGAAATCGTTGCTCGGGCCAAAGCCGACAAGCAACGCATTGTTCTTCCCGAAGGAACTGAAGAACGTACCTTGAAAGCCGCCGACATGCTTCTTGCCGACGAAGTTGCAAACATCATTCTCATCGGTGCTCCTGCCGAAATCATGGCCTTGGCCGAGAAAAACGGTCTTACCCACATAGGCAAAGCTACGATTGTAGATCCCAAAGAGCACGAGAAAAAAGCCGAGTATGCCAACTTGCTGTTTGAATTGCGCAAGAAAAAAGGCATGACCGAGGAACAGGCCGCCAAGATGGTGGAAGACCCGCTGTACCTGGCTTGTCTGATGATAAAAGCCGGCGATGCCGATGGTGAGATAGCCGGTGCCCAAAACACCACCGGAAACGTATTGCGTCCCGCCTTGCAAATCATCAAAACCGCTCCCGGCATCAGCGTGGTATCGGGCGCATTCCTGATGTTCCTGCCCAACAACCAATATGGCGAAAACGGTGTCATGGTATTTGCCGACTGCGCCGTAACCCCCAACCCCACCGCCGAAGAGTTGGCTCAAATAGCCGTATCGACCGGCCGTACCGCCCGCGACATTGCAGGCTACGAGCCCCGCATCGCCATGCTCAGCTTCTCGACCAAAGGCAGCGCCAAACACGAAATGGTCGATAAAGTGGTAGAAGCCACCCGCCTCGCCAAAGAATTGGCTCCCGATATGCTCATCGATGGTGAATTGCAAGCCGATGCCGCCATCGTACCCTCGGTAGGCCAAAGCAAAGCCCCGGGCAGCGAAATCGCCGGTAAAGCTACCGCTCTCGTATTCCCCACCCTCGAAGTGGGCAACATCGCCTACAAACTCGTACAACGCCTGGCCGGTGCCGAGGCCGTAGGTCCTATCTTGCAAGGTATGGCTGCTCCCGTAAACGACTTATCGCGCGGTTGCTCAGTCGATGATGTATATAAAATGGTGGCTATCGCCTGCAATCAAGCCATCGGTGCTAAAAAACTGAAACAATAAAACACACATATCCCATGAAAGTACTTGTATTGAACTGTGGTTCATCATCTATCAAATACAAACTGTTCGAAACCGTAACCAAAGAGGTCTTGGCTCAAGGCGGTATCGAAAAAATCGGTCTCAAAGGCTCATTCTTGAAATTCACCCTCCCCTCGGGAGAAAAAGTAGTTCTCGAAAAAGACATACCCGAGCATACCGTGGGTATTGAGTTTATACTCGACACGCTCGTGAGCAAAGAATATGGTTGCATCGCCTCGCTCGAAGAAATCGAGGCCGTAGGTCATCGCGTGGTGCATGGCGGTGAGAAATTCAACCAATCGGTGCTCATCGACAAAGCCGTAAAAGAAAAAATCATCGAGTGTATCGACATCGCGCCGTTACACAATCCCGCCAACCTCAAAGGTATCGACGCCGTAGAGAAGATACTCCCCTCGGTACCCCAAGTGGCCGTGTTCGACACCGCGTTCCACCAATCGATGCCCGACTATGCCTATATGTACGCGCTCCCCTATGAGATGTACGAGAAATATGGCGTGCGCCGTTACGGATTCCACGGCACCAGCCACCGATACGTATCGCGTCGCGCGTGCGAATTCCTGGGCCTCCCCTACGAAAGCCAACGCATCATCACCTGCCACATAGGCAACGGTGGCTCTATCACCGCCATCAAAGATGGTAAATCGGTCGATACCTCTATGGGCCTCACCCCGGTCGAAGGTCTCATGATGGGAACCCGTTGTGGCGACGTAGATGCCGGCGCACTCACTTTCATTCAAGAAAAAGAGGGTCTCGACGCCAAAGGCCTCTCCACCCTCGTCAATAAGCAAAGCGGTGTGATGGGAATCTCGGGTGTATCGTCGGATATGCGCGAAATAGAAAGCGCCATCGCCGAAGGCAACAGCCGTGCCCGCCTCGCCCTCTCGATGTATGAATATCGTATTGCCAAATATGTGGGCGCTTATGCCGCTACATTGAATGGAGTAGATATAATTGTATTCACCGGCGGTGTAGGCGAGAACCAAGCCGTTACCCGCCAAGTGGTTTGCGACCACCTCGGATTCATGGGCGTAGAAATAGATGCCGACCTCAACGCCAAATCGCGCGGTACCGAAGTAGAACTCTCTACCCCCGCGTCGAAAGTGCGTGTAGTGGTTATCCCCACCGACGAAGAGTATATGATTGCTTCCGATACCGAAGCCATTCTCTCGAAATAAGAACCTTTCATTTACAGGAGTGCCATAAATATTGGCATTCCTGTATTTTTTTCTAAAAAGGTTTGTAACCTTTTTGCGGTAGGAGCGTCTAATATATAGAAAACCAACCCTGATAACATCATGAAAAAAGCACTATTCCTCTTCGCGTTACTACTTACCGCAACGGGTATAAAGGCCCAACTATCGAGCGAGCAGATGACCGCCGACCTGCACTACCTGCGCGACACCCTGCCAACGAAACACATCAACTTGTTTTTTGACCTCAGCCGTAAAGATTTCGAGGAACGTATCTCCGATATAGAGTCTCGCATCGGCACACTTAGCGACAACGAGCTTTACATCGAACTGATGAAAGTCGTGAAAAGCGTCGAGGACTCGCACACCTCCATCTCATTCCGCAAAGCCCGGAAATACCAACTTCCCATACATTTTCTACCGTTCAAAGAGGGCATATATGTCGATCGAGCCGAGCGGGAAGATCTGTTATACTGCAAACTGATAGCCATCAACGGCGTAAAAATCAAAAAACTGAAATCGCTTTTCAAAGAGATAATCCACCATAAAAACGAGGCGTTTTTCGACTATAAATTTCCACAAGACATCAGCAACGCTTTTTACTTGCAGGGACTGGGCATCGCCCCCACAACCGACTCCATCGATTTCACCTTTCGTAACGAGAACAAAGAGACCTTCACCGTCACCCTGAGGCCCAATCCCAAAGCCAAGCCGAGGATAATCGACGCCTACTACAACATACACTCGCTGAACACGGCCGCCACCGGCAAGATATACGGTGTTTCATACGACCGCGCAGGCCAATTGGCGTACCTGCACTACCACGCTTGTCGCGAAGATGCCAAATACCCCTTTGCTCATTTCGTGAAAGATGTCATGGATACCCTCGCCCATTACAGCCCCCGCAAAATAGTCATCGACCTGCGATACAACAGCGGTGGGAGTTCTCCCATAATGAAGCCTCTTATCGACTCATTACAATGCAATTACACATCGACCGACACAAAAATATATGTAATCATAGGCAAACAGACCTTCTCGTCGGGCATACTCAACGCCATCGAATTGAAAGAGCGGTGTAATGCGACACTCGTAGGCGAGCACACCGCCGGCGAGGTCAATCATTATGGCGAGGTTCGGAAATTCACCCTGCCTCATTCTCGCGCCACGCTACGCTACAGCACCAAATATTTCCTATGCGACGACAGCTACAACGGCGCATTACGCCCCGACAAGCTCGTACCGGTATCGGTCGATGACTTCAAGCAGGGCCGAGATAGCGCGCTCGAATACATATACAAACAATAGATACACATGAAACACACATTCACCCTCTTAGTTGCCCTACTACTGGTCGGTGCCGTATCGGCTCAGACCGTGATTATCGACGGAGTGCCCCGCGACACCTCGTTCACCCTGCACAAGACCTATCTCAAAGAGCGGAAACGCCGCCCGCACATCGTACCCGTATATGCCTCTCTGCCCCATGGGGTGAAAGCCATCGAGGGTGTCACCTACAAGCGGGTAGGCAATCACGAACTGAAAATGAACATCTATCGTCCCGACGACGACAAAGAATACCCCGTGCTGATGATGATACACGGGGGCGGTTGGAACTCGGGAAGTCTCGACCTGCAAGTACCCATGGCCCAGCAAATCGCCGCTCGCGGATATGTGACCATTCCCGTAGAATATCGCCTCATTCCCGAGGCACTCTATCCCGCCGGTGTCGATGACCTCGAAGACGCTATAACGTGGATTTATCGCAATGCGCATCGCTACGGCATAGACCGCAAGCACATCGCCGTGTCGGGCTGCTCGGCCGGCGGACAGCTCGCCATGCTGCTCGGGGCCAAAAACCGCTCGGGCAAGATAGGGGCGGTTATCAACATGGACGGTATATCATCGTTTGTCACCGACGAGTCGGTAGGGCGTTCACACCGGGCCCGCCTCGAAGGGAAAGCGCTACCGGTCGATGCCATCTGGCTGGGAGGTACCTATGCCGAGAAACAGAAAAACTGGGAGGAGGCCTCGGCCCTCTACTGGATTTCGAAAAAATCGGCTCCCGTATGTTTTATCAACAGCTCACAACCCCGCTTTCACAACGGACGCGACACAGCCATCGCCCTGCTGAGCAAATACGGCACATACACCGAGGTACACACCCACGACAACACGCCCCACACCTATTGGTTTTTCGAACCTTGGTTCACCCCCACCATCGAATATATCACCACCTTCCTTCACAAAATCTTCCCCACCGAATAACCCTGCGGAACCCCTTCGCGAGCTTCCCTCGCGACCCTTTACATACTAAGCCCCCAACTTTCCACGACATATAACACCACGGGCGATGCACATCAGCGCATCGCCCGTGGTTATTTTGGTTGATATATCAGTTAGTCTATCATTTGTATCCGAAGAAAATACAGCATATAGTTTTGGAGATTTCATTATGCCATCGGCATAAGATATTTTTTTATCAAAGAATACTCTCACACTCGGCATAGCCCGTACAAGTACGGCTCTGCGCTCGCTTATCGATTATTACAGCCCCGTATAAGCCTACTTTTACTTTATAAAATAATATTGGTGTCCGATAAAAATACAGCATACAATTTGGGGGATTTCATTATGCCATCGGCATAAGATATTACAGCCCCGTATAAGCCGATTTATCGGCGCAATGCGGGATGGAAATCGACCATTGATTTGCGATGCCGTAGGTATCAGACTATAATGATTATCACGCCTATATATAGGTCCAATACCTAATGGCATTGGTAATACACACTCCTCATATCCCCCGCATTGCACTCGCCTACCGGCTCGCTTATGCGGGGCTGGAACATCGATTACCTAACGGCAATCTTTTTATAACACAAACTCAAGCCCCTCTTTTTATTTTATCGCATAAATTATCTTAAATCATAGATTTCTGAAGATTTTTAAAATCTTTATCGGACACCAATAATAAAATAAGCACATTTATATCAATTACTTACAAACCAATATCGCAAGAATCTTTATCGGACACTACTATTTTTTAGAAAAATTTTTGAATAAATCCTTTTATGATATTAAATAATTTATACCTTTGCGAGTGATTAGAAAAAGATATAAGGAAAATATTTCACATTATCTACGTGTGACGTGGCTCATATACTCTTTATATCTCTTACTTTAACCTTTTTGTTGAGTTTCAGAGCCATGAACTCATTCTAAAAATTATGAAAAAGCTATTAACCATTTGCGCTGTATCTCTTGCAGCTCTGAGTTTTACCGGTTGTGGAGTAACCTCTACTTTATCCAACAATCTTTCCGAAACTAAAGTCGTATTGTCAGAAAAGAACTTCAAAGTGGTAGGCCAAGCTTATGGAGAAGCTAAATCTACTTATGTATTTGGTATGGGAGGTCTTCGTAAAAAAGCTCTCAAAAACAATGCTATTAATGAAATGTCAAAAAATGCGAAACTCACCGGTGCTCAAACTTTAACAAATGTTACCGTTCATACCTCAATGAAGATGATAACTCCTATTTATATTCAACTCACTTGTACCGCAACTGCAAATATCGTAGAATTTGAATAGTTTCTTTATTTCTCAAAAAACACATCAATTATTTTCTGAACACAGAACAGGTCGGTAGTGAATCTACCGACCTGTTCTATACATTTCCCTTATTCCGATACGGCATACATGCCGATGATGGAGCCGGTGAAGCCGCCGCAAGAGAGGTGCGAGGCGTCGATACCGCTACATAGCTGTGTCCACGTCGTGCCATCGGTGCTGTAGTAGAAGTCGTAGGTAAATCCGTGCGACACTACACGCAGGCTCACCGGCTTGCCGTCGTGCTGTAGCGTGTGCCGGGCGAGTGTCTCCTCGCCTTTGCGACCAATCTTGTAGAGTGTTACATCATCAGCTCCCACAGCCATAAAATATTGGCGTCCCTCGTCGCGCAGGAGCAACATTCCGGCCCGCTCGCCGGCCCGGGGGCTGAATCGTACGGCCGTCGTCGCCGTGTATTTATGATGTTGCAAGCGACGTCCCACAAAGGCCGGTACTTCCTCTTTCTGACTGGTCGTGTATGGGGCGCATTGCAGTCGCAAGCCCTTGCCGGTCTTGTAATATTTCTGTGCCGAACCGCGCAACATCACCCACTCGGGGCACAGTGTCTTGCTATCGAAGTCGTCGCGCCAGGTGAAGTTGCCGTATGTAGTCGCGGCCTCGCGCGTCACCCCCTCGCGACGTAATACCCAGGGTATGGTGTCCTTGCTCTGCGTCATATAGGGAAATCCGTCGGCACTCCACCGCACCGGCATCATGAATGTCTCCCGCCCCAGAGTCTCGAACTGTCCCTTCATAGGGCGTGTACCCAGGAACACCGCCCACCATTCACCGTTGGGGGTATCTATCAGATCGACATGGCCCGTGCAGGTCACGGGATTGGAACGCGTGGTCTTGAGCAGTCGCTGGGTGAGCATGGGGTTACGACTCCAACGGGTGTAGGGGCCCAATACACTCTCGGCACGATACACCACCTCGGAGTGAGCCCAACTCGTACCACCCTCGGCGCACAGCACATAGTAATATCCGTTGATTTTGTAGATATGCGGACCTTCATCACGGTCGAGACGCTCCTCGGGGCCCACGCCCAGTTCGCTGAAAGGCATATCCTCGCCGTAGGTCTGCCCCGTCGCGGTGTCAAATCGCGAGATGCGTATCGCCCGGTGATTGCACCACTTGGGTTTGCCCGTCACATCTTCCTTGTGTATAAGATAGGCCGAGCCGTCATCGTCGAAGAAAAACGACGGGTCGATACCCTTGATGTCATGGAGTATCACAGGTTCGCTCCACTCGCCAAACGGGTCCTTCGTTGTAACATAGAAATTGCCCACACCTACATTGGTCGTGACCATATAATAGGTCTTGTTGTGGGGATTGTACGAAATAGCCGGGGCATATATACCGCCGGTGTTTATCGCCTGCCCCCGCATCGACAGCAGTTGGCTCTCGCGACTGAGCACATTGCCCACCAATCGCCAGTTTACCAGGTCGCGACTATGATACAACGGTACACCGGGGAAATAGGTGAAGGTGGACATCACCATGAAATAGTCCTCACCCTCCCGACATATACTGGGATCGGAGTGCCAGCCCGGCACGATAGGATTGTAGAAACTGCTCGCGTCGGGTAGCGGATTCTCGTTATAGAAATCGTCCTGCCCCACGTATTCGAAATAGTCAAACTTGGCCGTCGTCGCCTTCTTGTTGCCTGCAACAGTCATACCACATAGCAACAGCAACGACAGGGCTAAAAATGTTTTACGCATAAAATATATGTTTTTGTAATTAGTAGGAAGGCTTGGCTCAAGCGTCCGCAAAAAAGTCCGTGTTTGTCCGAAACCATAAATTCAAATCGCTTCTCTGTGCAAAGATAGAAGTATTTCGCTATTATCGGTGTGAAATTATTAATATTTATTGTGGACTTTTTGGTGAATAGCAGGTGGCGGTGTGTATCCCGGCGCACCAAATCCAGCCCCCCGTAAAACAAAAAAAAGCGACCTATAACAGATCGCTTTCCGTGGTGGGTGTTGACGGATTCGAACCGCCGACCCTCTGCTTGTAAGGCAGATGCTCTGAACCAGCTGAGCTAAACACCCGATGAATATCCCCGAAGGGATAGGAGTATATATAAAGTTTATGAAAGATAGTGGGCGTTGACGGATTCGAACCGCCGACCCTCTGCTTGTAAGGCAGATGCTCTGAACCAGCTGAGCTAAACGCCCGATATTCTCTCTCGGTAATCGTGGCAACGCCTTGCCATTTCCGTGGTGGGTGTTGACGGATTCGAACCGCCGACCCTCTGCTTGTAAGGCAGATGCTCTGAACCAGCTGAGCTAAACACCCAATCGTGCTTTTCGACAAAAGCGAGGCAAAGGTACGAGTTTTTTCCGACAAACAAAACATTTTTCGTTTTTTTTCTCAGAAAATCGCCTTTTTCTTGGAAGAATACCCTCATTTGCACTATCTTCGTGCCATAATAGTAACACATATACAATCCTATGGAATTATCAGCCCTCACCGCCGTATCGCCTATCGACGGTCGTTATCGTAGCAAAACTTCGGTTTTGTCGGACTATTTTTCTGAATTTGCACTGATACGTTATCGTGTACGCGTCGAAGTGGAATATTTCATCGCTCTGTGTGAGCTTCCCCTGCCCCAATTACAGGGTGTGGGCAGTGATCGTTTCGACACCTTACGCGCCATATATCGCGACTTCACGCCGGCCGATGCCGCACGCATTAAGGAAATAGAGTCGGTAACCAACCACGACGTGAAAGCCGTCGAGTATTTCATCAAAGAAAAATTCGATGCTATCGGCGGGCTCGATGCCTACAAGGAATTTATCCACTTCGGCCTCACCTCGCAAGACATAAACAACACCTCGGTACCCCTCTCCATAAAAGAGGCTCTCGACGAGGTATATTACCCCATGCTGGGGCAACTCGTGGATATGTGTCGCGACTATGCCGAGGCCTGGGAAGATATACCCATGCTCGCCAAGACGCACGGACAACCCGCATCGCCCACCCGCCTGGGTAAGGAGATGATGGTATTTGTATATCGTCTCGACGAGCAGATAAAACTGCTCAAAGCCACTCCCATCAGCGGAAAATTCGGCGGTGCCACCGGCAATTTCAACGCCCACCGCTTTGCCTATCCCGGATATGACTGGCCCGCTTTTGCCAAGAAATTTCTCAACGAGAAATTGGGTATCGAACGTGAGATGTGGACCACACAAATCTCGAACTACGACAATCTGGCCGCACTCTTCGACGGTCTGCGTCGCATCAACACCATACTGATGGACCTCGACAAAGACTTCTGGCAATACATCTCCATGGAGTATTTCAAGCAGAAAATCAAAGCCGGTGAGGTAGGTTCCAGCGCCATGCCCCACAAGGTAAACCCCATCGACTTTGAAAATTCCGAGGGTAATCTGGGTATCGCCAACGCCATACTCGACCACCTCGCCACCAAGCTGCCCATTTCGCGCTTGCAACGCGACCTCACCGACTCTACGGTATTGCGCAACGTAGGCGTACCTCTGGGCCACATACTCATCGCTTTGCAGAGCACCATGAAGGGCCTCGGCAAACTGCTCCTCAACGAAAAAGCCATATACGACGACCTCGACAAGATGTGGAACGTATGCGCCGAAGGCATACAGACCATACTGCGCCGCGAGGGATACCCCAAACCCTATGAAGCCCTGAAAGAGCTCACCCGCACCAACAGCGTGGTAGATGAGGCCGCCATACACGCCTTCATCGAGACACTCAACGTGAGCGAGACCGTAAAAGCCGAGCTGCGAGCCATCACGCCCCACACCTACACCGGTTTTTAAGAAACTGTTTAAAAAATTCTCCATACCCACTACAGCCACATTGCATTTTTTTGGCAATGTGGCTGTTTTTTTAACCAAAAAGATAGACAAATCGGTTTTTTATGTAAATTTGCCCTGAATTATATTACTTTTACGAACAAATCAACCTTAAGATAAGCTATGAACGAGCAAATAAAGCAAATCGCACATCGGTTGAAAGGTCTGCGCGAGGTTCTCGACCTCACCGTAGCCGATGTAGCAGCCGTGTGCAACATCACCCCCGAAGAGTATAAACAGCTGGAATCGGGCACTATAGACATACCCGTAAGCATTCTGCACCAGATAGGTACGCACTACGAGATAGACTTGTCGGCCTTGATGTTCGGCGAAGAGCCTCGCATGAACAGCTATTTTCTCACCCGCAAGGGGCACGGTGCCAGCGTACAACGCACACAAGCCTACAAATACCAATCGTTGGCGGCCGGATTTATGAACCGCAAAGCCGACCCCTTTGTCGTGACCGTAGAGCCCTCCGACGCACCCATTCACCTCAATACCCACCCGGGACAGGAATTCAATTATGTAATAGAGGGGCGTATGACCTTACAAATAGGCGATAAGCAACTCTCTCTCAATGAGGGCGACAGCATCTATTTCGATGCCAATCGCCCCCACGGCATGAAAGCCCTCGACGGCAAACGTGTGCAATTCCTCGCCATCATTTTCTAAAACGAAGCATCATGTTAGAAAAATTCGTATCACAAACAAAATTCTCGTCACAAGAGGATTTTATCCATAATTTCAAGATAAACGTACCCGAAAATTTCAATTTCGGATACGACGTGGTAGATGAGTGGGCACGCGTCGCCCCCGATAAAAAAGCGCTATGCTGGACCAACGATAGAGGCGAGCACATCGATTTCACCTTTGCCGACATCAAACGCGAAAGCGACAAGACAGCCGCCTTCTTCACCTCGCTGGGTATCGGACACGGCGATATGGTCATGCTCATACTCAAGCGCCGTTACGAGTTCTGGTTCTCAATAGTGGCCCTGCACAAGATAGGCGCCGTAGTAATCCCCGCTACCCACCTACTCACCGAAAAAGATATTATATACCGCTGTAACGCGGCCGACATCAAGGCCATCGTAGCCGTAGGCGAGGATATAGTCACCGGGCACGTCGATCGCTCGGTTGCCGCCTCACCCTCGCTCCGACATCGCATATCGATAGGTCCGTCGGTACCCGAGGGCTGGCTCGACTTCCATGCCGGCATAGAGAGTGCCGCGCCGTTTGTGCGCCCCGAGCACGCCAACAGCAACGACGACATATCCCTGCTCTACTTCACGTCGGGCACTACGGGCAATCCCAAAATGGTGGCCCACACATTCACCTACCCGCTGGGACATATCGTTACCGGCTCGTTCTGGCACAACCTCGACGAAACCGGCCTGCACCTCACCCTTGCCGATACCGGTTGGGGAAAAGCCGTGTGGGGAAAACTCTACGGACAATGGATCGCCGGTGCCAACGTATTCGTCTATGACTTCGACAAATTCACGCCCGCCGACGTACTCACCATGATAGAGAAATACCACATCACCTCGTTCTGCGCACCTCCTACCGTATTCCGCTTCCTCATACGCGAGAATATCGGCAAATACGACATCTCGTCGCTACGCTACTGCACCATCGCCGGCGAGGCACTCAACCCCAAGGTGTATGAGGAATTCTATCGCATCACAGGTATAAAACTGATGGAGGGATTCGGCCAGACCGAGACCACGCTCACCATAGCCACCTACCCTTGGGTAGAACCCAAGCCCGGCTCCATGGGCATACCCAATCCGCAATACGACGTCGATCTGCTCACAAGCGATGGCCGCTCGGCCGAAGATGGCGAGCAGGGACAAATCGTGGTACGCACCGACAAAGGTCGCCCCATCGGCCTCTTCAAGGAGTATTATCGCGACCCCGAAAAGACTCGCGAGGCACATCACGACAATATATACTACACCGGCGACGTGGCTTGGCGCGACGAGGACGGCTACTTCTGGTTCGTAGGTCGTGCCGACGATGTAATCAAGTCGTCGGGTTATCGCATCGGTCCGTTCGAGGTGGAGAGCGCGCTCATGACACACCCCGCCGTGGTAGAATGTGCCATCACCGGCGTACCCGATGAGATACGCGGACAGGTAGTGAAAGCCACCATCGTACTCTCGAAAGAATACAAAGACAAGGCCGGAGATGAACTTATCAAGGAAATTCAGGACCACGTGAAACGCGTCACCGCCCCCTACAAATACCCCCGTATCGTAGAATTTGTCGATGAGCTGCCCAAGACCATCAGCGGCAAAATACGTCGTGTGGAGATACGTGACAAATCGGCTAAATAGGCAACAATGAGCCCATACAAACGCATAACCGTAAAGATAGGCAGTAACGTGCTCACCCGCCCCGACGGCACGCTCGATGTAACTCGTATGTCGGCACTCGTCGATCAAGTGGCCGAGCTGCATCGCCAAGGTATCGAGGTGATACTCGTATCATCGGGCGCGGTAGCCTCGGGACGTAGCGAACTGCGACGTACCCACGACCACCACATCGATGCCGTATCGGCACGGCAACTGTTCTCGGCCGTGGGACAGGTGAAGCTCATAAATCGTTATTACGAGCTCTTTCGCGAATATGGCATCGCCTGCGGACAGGTATTGACCATGAAGGAGAGCTTCTCCACCCGACGACACTACCTCAACCAGAAGCATTGCATGACCGTCATGCTCGAGAATGGGGTTATACCCATCGTGAACGAGAACGACACCATATCGGTAACCGAGCTGATGTTTACCGACAATGATGAATTGTCGGGCATGATAGCCACCATGATGGACGCCGAGGCGCTGATTATTCTCAGCAATATCGATGGTATATACGATGGCGCCCCCACCGACGCAACCAGTCGCGTTATCACCCGCATACCCGCCAATCGCCGCACCGACCTGTCGCGGTACATTCAGACCGGCAAATCGACATTCGGCCGCGGAGGTATGCTCACCAAGTGCAACATCGCCCGCAAAGTAGCTCAAGAGGGTATAGAGGTGATTATCGCCAACGGTAAACGCGACAACATTCTCGCATCGGTACTCACCGACGAGACAGCGCTTTGCACTCGTTTCCTCCCTGCCGACAAGGCCACATCGAGCATCAAAAAGTGGATTGCGCACTCCGAAGGATTTGCCAAGGGCGAGGTACACATCAATGCCGGCGCCGCCGAACGTCTGCTCTCGGCTCACGCCACGAGCCTGTTACCCATAGGTGTGACCGACATCAAAGGCGAGTTCGAGAAAGACGACATCGTACGTATCTGCGCCCCCGACGGCACCCCGATAGGCGTGGGACGCATCGCCTACGACAGCGCTAAGGCTCGTACCCTCATCGGAACCCAAGGCGCCCGCCCCCTTATCCATTACGACTACCTCTACCTCGATTGAGACACCGCTCTATACACACCGGCGTCGCATTGCTCGTGCGACGCCGGTGTGTTTTCCATTGGTATCGAATAAGATTTTCTGAAATTTCACAGTTCTGCTATTGCTTTTGCCGAATATAATCGCTATATTTGTTGCAAGCATAAAAGGTCCTGCTAACAGTATTTTACACTGTAAGAGGACTAACACGACAAAAAGGGATTATAATTCATAAAAACAAAATAAATTATCACTATGGATGCTTGGCTCATTTGGCTCATTATCGCGGCCGTTCTCGTACTCATCGAATTACTCACATATATGGTGGCGTCGTTCTGCCTCGCCGTCGGTTGCTTGTTTGCCATGGCGGCCTCGCTCATAGGCGGGGGTATAGAATGGCAACTCGGCACCCTCATCATAGGCACCATCGTGGCCTTTATGGTCTTTGCCCCCATCATGCGACGCTGGCACAAAGGCACGCCGGCATACCTCAACAGCAATATGGACGCGCTGATAGGCCGTGAAGTGCGAGTAGTCGAAGATATACCTGCCGGTGGCATAGGTCGCGTGCGCATCGATGGCGACAGCTGGCAGGCACAAAGCGACGACGGACGGGAAATCGTCGCCGGCGAACGGGTGCGTGTGCTCTCCTACGACAGCATCATACTCACGGTAGAAATCATTTAGAAGCTGTAATCTTTTAGGAAGCTCTATAAAATAACTTTATTTATAACCTCTAAAAGCAACACATTATGGAAACAATTGTCTTATTGATTATCGTGGCTATCATCGCCATTGTATTAGTTTCGGCGGGTGTAAAGGTAATCCCGCAATCCGAAACCCGCGTTATCGAACGTCTCGGACGCTTTCAAAGTGTACTCCCCCCGGGAATCAACATCATCTGGCCCTTTATCGACAAGCCCAAATCGATATATACCCGCCGCACCAACAGCATGGGACGCGCCAGCGTCGTATCGACTTGCAGTATAGACCTTCGCGAGCAGGTTTACGACTTCCCCTCGCAGCAGGTTATCACCAAAGACAACGTAACGACCGAAATCAACGCGT
This sequence comes from Coprobacter sp., assembly GCA_017462265.1. Classification (GTDB taxonomy): domain Bacteria; phylum Bacteroidota; class Bacteroidia; order Bacteroidales; family UBA11471; genus Caccoplasma. The sequence continues at coordinate 29,880 of JAFTRN010000057.1, forward strand.
TGCTCTATTTCCAAATCGTCGATCCCAAGAAATCGGTATATGAAATCGACAATCTGCCCAACGCCATAGAGAAACTCACACAAACCTCCCTGCGTAACGTAATCGGCGAGCTGGAACTCGACGAGACGCTGACCTCGCGCGACACCATCAACTCGCGTCTGCAAACTATTCTCGACGAAGCCACCAACAAATGGGGTGTGAAGGTAAACCGCGTGGAATTGCAAGACATCACCCCTCCCGAGAGTGTGCGTGTAGCCATGGAGAAACAGATGCAAGCCGAACGTAACCGTCGTGCCGAGATATTGAACGCCGAGGGAGAAAAGAAATCGCGCATCTTACGTTCTGAGGGAGAGAAACAATCGCAAATAAATCAAGCCGAGGCCGAACGGCAAGCCGAAATTCTACGTGCCGAAGGTGAATCGCGTGCCAAGGTATTGCGCGCCGAAGCCGAAGCCGAGGCCATACGTCGCGTGACCGAGGCCATAAAAGAGTCGCAGACCGACCCGGCAACCTATATGCTCGCCACCAAATACATCGAGACACTGAGCCAGATGACCAATGGTGCCGACAACAAAACCGTGTATATTCCCTACGAAGCTACCGGCGTACTCGGTTCTATCGCCTCTATCAAAGAGATGTTCAACAAATAAGTCTCCACACCTCTATACACAACGAGGGGCGGCACCAACGTGTCGCCCCTCGTTTATTCTCCATCGATATTACTCTTTCGATTTTGTCGTTTTCTTGATTTTAGGCTTAGCCTCGGATTTTTTAGGTTCGGCTTTCACCGCGGCCTTTTTAGTTACCTTCTCGGCTGTTTTAGCGGCCTTGGCCACACTCTTCTTGGTCACCTTTTCATCGTGAGTTATTTTCAACTCCTTCTTCAACAATTCAATCTCAGAAGCTTGATTACGTATGGTCGTAATCAGCGAGTTGAGCTCTTCATTTTCGATAGAATCGGGATATTGCTCTTTCACCCGCACAATAAAGTCGCTCAACACGTTCATATAGTTGGTAAACGCCTCATAGGCCGAGTCGTAGGGGCTATAATGGCTGTGAATGGCTCCATCGGCAAGGAATTTCGTACACATATAGTAGAAATGGTCGCTGGTCTGCAAGTAGTTCCAGTCTTGTTTCAATCGGCGGTCATCGCACAGACGCACCCGCTCGCCCACGGAATAGAGCTTATCGAAAGCCTCATTCTGCAATAAATTACCCAACCAAGCACTTGTATCGCGCTCCTCATCGGCCCAGGAAATGGGGTGTAATACCGACAACGAATCTACGGGCTTCAGCTTGGATATAACCTCGGTAGGTGTGGAAAATGTGATACCCATCTGCTCGGCAAAGTAGGGTAACGCCTTCATAAACTCGAAGATACCACTCTCGCGAGGTTGCAATTCGCCGAGAGTTTCGTAGTTCATAAAGAGGTTTATTACCTGTTCTGTCTCGGGCAGAGAGTTTATCCAACCCATATATTTATCGGCCGTGAGGGGATATTCGCTCCATTCATAATTGGAGAAGCGGAACGTAATATCATCGCTCAACTTATAGTTTTTGAGCAGAAGTTTCAGCTTGGGTACAGCCGTCGAGTTATAGAGGTAGTTAGGGCTTTTCCAGCCGAGTATGTGCTTGGCCCCTTCGGTAATACAACCCTTGAATCCCATAGAGGCTATCATGCAAGCTATCTCGTCGGAATATATCAACTCGGTATTGCGGAACACCTTAGGGCGTTGTCCGAAAAGCATCTCTATCTTATCGTCATGCTCTTTCACCTGTTTTACAAACTCATCGGGGTCGCGCAACGAGGCCAACGAGTGGGCGTATGTCTCGGAAAGGAACTCCACACAACCGGTCTTGGCCAACTCTTTCATCGAGTCGATAAACTCGGGAACATATATTTCGAGTTGTTCGAGAGCCACGCCCGAAATAGAGAATGCCACCTTGAATTTACCATTGGAGTTTTTTATCATTTCCAACAGTATCTGATTGGCCGGCAGATAAGACCGATGCGCGATACGTGTCATGATTTCGTCGTTGTTGAAATCATCGTAATAATAGTGGTCGTTACCTATATCAAAGAAACGATAACGTTTCAGACGGAACGGCTGATGAATCTGAAAGTAGAAACAGATAGTTTTCATATATTGTATTTTTTGTTTTTCTATGGATTATCGTTGCATTACTTTGTGATATATATCGATGACCTTTTTGCCTGCATATACCCACTTTATCTCATCTACCTCCCGTTTACCCTCGACCTTGAGTTGCTCATACATAGCGGGATAGGATATAATAGAATAGATGGCGTCGGCCATGGCATCTACGTCCCAATAATCGGTTTTTATCACGTTATTGAGTATCTCGGCACAGCCCGACTGCTTGGATATAATCGAAGGCACGCCCACTTGCATGGCCTCGAGGGGTGATATACCAAACGGTTCCGATACCGACGGCATGATATACACGTCGCTGGCTTTCAGCATTTCATACACCTGCTTACCTCGAAGGAAACCGGTAAAATGGAAGTGATCGGATATATTGCGCTGCGCCGCAAGGCGTATCATTTTGTTCATCATATCGCCGCTACCGGCCATCACAAAGCGCACATTATCGGTCTTGCGCAGCACTTGCGCGGCAGCTTCCACAAAGTATTCGGGGCCTTTCTGCATCGTGATACGACCGAGGAAAGTCACGACCTTCTCTCGGGGGTTGCGAGGCATTTGTATCGCCATGATTTCGGGGCTGAGAGGCTCCACGGCATTGTGCACGGTCGTCACCTTGGCCGGATCTATACCATACTTCTCGATTACCGTACGACGGGTGAGGTTACTTACCGTGATGATGTGATCGGCCCAATTCATACCATCTTTCTCTATGGCAAAGACGGTGGGGTTCACATTACCACGACTACGGTCGAAATCGGTCGCATGCACGTGTATCACCAATGGCTTACCGGTAACTTGCTTGGCATGAATACCGGCCGGATAAGTGAGCCAGTCGTGCGAGTGTATCACATCGCAATCGTACGTGCGTGCTATCACCCCGGCTACTATCGAGTAGTTGTTGATTTCTTCGAGCAGATTGTCGGGATAACGGCCCGAAAATTCGATACAGCCCAGGTCGTTGGTGTGTAAATAGTTGAAATCGGCATATATGTGGTCGCGCAGATTGAAATACTCTTGCGGATCCATACAATTTCCTTGTCGATGAGCCACATAGTCCCACGACACGTCGCGCCAAGCGACCGGAGTATTGCCGGCGCCCACTATATGCGCAAAACTTTTATCTTCATCTCCATGAGGTTTGGGTATGACAAAAGTTATATCCATATCGCCACATTCGGCCATACCTTTTGTCAAGCCATAACTTGCCGTACCTAAACCGCCGAGGATATGTGGGGGAAATTCCCACCCGAACATGAGTGCTTTCATGTGTATATAGGTTATATATGGTTATATTTCTTCAATAGGCTCAACACTCGTAATATCTCACCTACATTGGCGGCAAAACTTATGGCTCCGCGACCGGTGAATGGCGGGTTACCATCAAACAATTCCGAGATAGTACCTATACAATTGTTTGACATCTCCTCCTCATAACCTATAAGCATTCGCTCCAAGAACGATACGCCACTCAGGCCGAACAATCGGAGATAGGCATCGGCATAGGCGCCCATGAGCCAGGGGCGCGACGAGCCTTGATAATAGGCTTGCGCACGTTGTTCCTCATTGCCAAGGTATATCGGAGAGTACCCCATACTCTTGGGGCTGAGGGTGCGAATACCCTTCGGAGTAAGCAACTCCCGTGTCACTACATCGAGTGCTTTTTTACGCTCCATCTTCACCAGTGGCGAGTAGTCGAGCGACAGCGCAAACAGCATACTGGGGCGCACACTCCAATCGGCATAATTGGTATCGACATAGTCGAACAAGTATCCGTAATCGTTTATAAACATATCTTTGAACGAAACAGCGGTTTTATCGGCCAGTTCATTCAACCGGTCGGCTATGGCAGCCGATTCGGGTGTTACCAATATCTGCTCGGCGGCAAATCGCAGGGCATTGTACCACAAAGCATTGAATTCTACCAAATATCCGCTACGCGGAATCACCGGGCGGCCATCGTGCGTCACAGCATCTACCCACGAAACCGGCGTATCGTGCCCGTTGGTATAGAGTAAACCATTATCGTGTAAGAAAAGATTGGGTATTTTCGATTTTATTATCGCATCGACACATTCCGTTATCAGTCCGGCATACCGTTCACGGCAGGCCTCTACCGACACCATTTTGGCATATTGTTGCAAGGCCCATATAGCCCACAGCACAACGTCGGGCTTGTCCATATCGCGTATCACGGCATCGCGCTCGCCTTTGGCAATCCACTTGTGCAACGCTTTCGAGGCGGTAGCCATCATTTCGTGATACATATCCACGTCGTCAACGGCCAGCGTGCAACCCGGCAAGGCGATAAACATATCGCGAGCGCGCACTCCAAACCACGGATAGCCGGCCAGCAAATAATTGTCCTTACCGCGTTTGTAATAGAATTGTTGTGCCGAATTTTTGAGGCAATTATAGAAACTGGTACGATAGGTACGCACGCTCAATTCTTTATCGTAAAGCGAGGTGAGTGAACGAGGTTTCACTTCACTGATACCGGCCGAGAATATCACGCTTTCGCCCTTCTTGATAGGCACCTCGAAATAGCCCGGCACATACAGGTCTTCTTTATAATCATAGCCCCGCTCTTGGTCTTTGATATACTCTATGCCCTTATACCAGTTGGGTTGCGACACAAATTGCGCCGCTTTGTTGAACTGCATATAGAGCATGGGATAGCCCTCATAGAGGCGGCAAGCGATACCATTGGCCACCTCGTCGTAGTGACCGTTGAGATTTCCATTCTCCACACACAGCGCGTTGGCATTGCGGAACGCGAGGAATGGGCGGAATTGCAATTTGGTCTCGGAATGAGCATCAAGCAATGTGTAGCGTATCAGTATTCTGTTTTCGTGTGATATAAACACCTTTTCCTTGCTCAATATCACACCGCCCACACGATAAGTAGTCTTGGGTACCGACTCGCAAGTAAATTCTCTGATATATTTATGGCCGTTGGGGCTGAAACAGTCGCCTTGATACTTATGCAGCCCCAGATTGAAAGGCGCGCCATGTTGTATCACGGTTTCGTCGAGTGACGACAACAACACATGGTTCTCATTATCCATTTCGGGTATGGGAATCACCAACAGGCCATGTTGCTTACGAGTGTTACAACCCACAATCGTAGTACAATGATAAGCCCCTGATTTATTGGTTCGAAGCATTTCTTTTGGCAAGGACTGCTCGAGGTTAATCATCTGATCCTTATCAAACTTCAAATAGCTCATAGCTTTATGTTATTTTGTTTGTCTTTCTGGTATAAATTTTGATTGCCGAATATACGAAATGTTTTTTAGTAAGCCAAATTTTTAGTTAATAAAATAAAATTCATCTATTTATTTCCGATATTTCATTCATTTTCACCACCGAAATAGAAATATGTTCTCTTCTGTTCATAAAAAAGCCCGGTACACCGGGCTTTCTATACTACTGACACTGATTACTCGCCAAACATCTCCATCAACTTGGCAAAATTGCTGACAAACATTCTCACGGAAATCGCCAGCAGGATAACACCAAAAAACTTTCGCAACACATACACGAACGCCTTTCCCAGTATGCGCTCTATCTTTGTCGAGAAGCGTATCGCCAGATACACGATGACGATATTCAGCAACAGCGCGATAATGATGTTGGGGAGGCTGTACAACGCCCGCAACGAGAGCAGTGTCGTAAACGAACCGGCGCCGGCTATCAGCGGGAACACGATGGGCACCAACGTAGTTGTACCCTCGGGACCGTCGTTGCGGAATATCTGCACCCCGAGCACCATCTCTATGGCCATGACAAACAGCACAAACGAGCCGGCAATGGCAAACGAGGATATATCTACCTGAAACAATTGCAACAACGCCTCTCCTGCAAACAGAAAGACTATAAACGTTATCAACGAGAATATAGCGGCTTTCGGTGCCGACACCTTCATTCCCTTATTATGGAAATCGATAAGCACCGGCAACAGGCCCGTTATATCTATCACCGCAAACAGTACCACAAAGGCACTAAGTGTCTCTTGCAAATTGAAATAAAGAGATGTCATACTTTCGCTTTTTGAGAGGTTGTTTGAATTTTATTTTGCAGAAACTTTGTTTTTTGAAGCCGTAATAAATTTTTCAAGAAAATTTCAAACAGCTTCTGAATATTTATGCACAAAGATAGTGAAAGGCGTGCGGAAAATAAAATAAATCTTATTTATTTTTATCCCGAGCCCTTTATCTACGCCTAACAGCGAAGATAAAACAAACAAGCGGAATAATATCATGTTCGCTTGAATCTTTCACGACGAGTGCCGATTATTTTCGTACCCAGACACCAGCATACGCACACCTATTATCCCCACTACAACAAAACAAAGTATTTAATTTTGTGTTTATTAGATTGAGATTTCGATATTTTTTGTATTTTTGAATAGCAAAAAACATACCGACTATGAACAGCATGTACGACATACTACTGCAACTTCCCCTATTTCAGGGTATAAGCAGAAAGGATTTATCTACTATTTTAGAAAAAACAAAATTTCATTTCCTTAAATACCAAGCCGGTGAGAGCATCGTGCGACGCAATGAGGAGTGCACCTATATGAAATTTATCATTTCGGGCAGTGTGAGAGCCGAGATGGTAAACAAAAGCGGAAAAATAAGGGTATCGGAGACACTCCATGCCCCCAACATTTTATTTCCCAACCACCTGTTCGGGCGCAATACCGTTTACCCTTGCGACGTGTGGGCTTGCGACAGTTGCGGCATCATGCAGGTCGATAAGCCTACGTTCATCACGCTCATACAGAAGAATCCCGTCATCATCATCAATCTGCTCAACATACTCTCGCGCCGTTCACAGAAAAGCATCGAGACTTTCCTATCCCTCTCATCGGGTAGCATCAAGGAGCGATTGGCTTTCTGGATTCTGAGCTTCACCCAACGCAACGCTACCGACGTGCAAATACTCTGCAAGCAGAAAGACCTTTACACTTTCTTTGGTGTGCAACGAAGCCTGTTTATCAGCGCGCTCAACGAGCTAAGCGACGAGGGTATCATAACCTATACCCCGCAAAGCATACTTCTGCTCGACCGTCAGAAATTGCGCGACATACTGAGCCATGACGATCCCGAGGAGTAATTATTATTTCGACAATACACACATCTCATAAAACAGGGAAGCCCACCGCGTATCACGATGGGCTTCCCTACTAATTCTATATACTTTATTGCAATTTTGCCAATGCCTCTTTTATGCGGCGAAGTGCCTCTACGAGATTCTCGTCTGAGGTCGCATACGAGAATCGCAGATACTCGGGAGCGCAGAATGCGGCACCTCCCACGGTAGCCACGTGGCCCTCTTCGAGCAGATACATGGCAAGGTCGGCCGAGTTGTTTATCACCCGATCGCCATATTTCTTACCATAATAATAGGATACGTCGGGGAAAAGATAGAACGCGCCTTGGGGAACATTCACCTTGAATCCCGGAATTTCACGAGCCAAATCGACCACCAAATTGCGACGACGTTCGAAGGCCACACGCATCTCTTCTACACAAGTCTGGTCGCCGGCAAATGCAGCCACCGACGCTTTCTGTGCTATAGAGCTGGGGCCCGAGGTGTATTGTCCTTGCAGTTTGTTACAAGCCTTGGCCAGCCACAGCGGTGCGGCAATGAATCCGATACGCCAACCGGTCATGGCATACGCCTTAGACACGCCATTGATGATGGCTACACGCTCTCGTACGCTCTCGAACTGGGCGATACTCTGATGACCGCCGATATAATTTATATGTTCGTATATTTCATCGGCAATGATGATGATTTGCGGGTGCTTGGCAAGTATGTCGGCAAGAGCCTTCAACTCGTCTTGCGAATACACGCTACCCGTGGGATTGGAGGGCGAGCAGAGTATGATGGCTTTGGTATTGGGGGTAATAGCCGCCTCCAACTGTGCCGGAGTAATTTTGAAATCTTGGTCGATACCGGCCGGTACCACCACGCTTTTTCCCTCGGCAAGTTTCACCATTTCTACGTAGCTTACCCAGCAAGGAGCCGGAATTATCACCTCATCGCCGGGATTTACAATACAGAGTATCGCATTGCATATCGCTTGTTTAGCGCCATTTGATACCACTATCTGCTCGGGGGCGAAATCGAGATTGTTTTCGTTTTTGAGTTTGGCGCAGATGGCTTTACGCAGGTCCATATATCCGGGAACGGGCGAATAGAATGAGAAGTTATCATCGATAGCTTGCTTAGCTGCTGCTTTTATATGGTCAGGGGTGAAAAAATCGGGTTCACCCACACTGAGGTTTATAATATCCACACCCTGGGCTTTGAGTTCGTTGCTTTTCTGCGACATCACCAACGTTTCCGAGGGTGAGAGGCTCATCAGGCGATCTGAAAGTTGATTCATTGTATTTTGTAGTTAGGAGTTATTGTAGCTGTTTTATTCTCTTTCGAGTTGGCAAATATACAATATAATTTGCTCTTCGAAAACTTTTCTTTATTTTTTATGTACAAAATAGCAAAAAGTGCAATATTTTCGGCAAATTGAGAGCAAAATGTTATTCACCGAAAAGATATTGTTGCATACCGGGCGTCATAGCTACCGCCGTCGTGACCGAATCGACGGCATAGATGAGATAGGCCTCAAGCCCGGCATGGCGGGCGGCAATCTCAAGACTGCGTTCAACACCCAGCACCATAAAGGCAGTTGCATAGGCATCGGCCGTCATGCAGTCAGGAGCAAGCACGGTAGCGCTCAGCAGATTGTGCTGTGCCGGATAACCGGTCGAGGGGTCTATGGTGTGCGCCACACGCCGACCATCGACAATGCGATAATTGCGATAGTTGCCCGATGTGGCCATCGCTCCGTCGCTGATGGCGATAACCGCCTCTATCGCTCCGCCGGCCACATTGCCCTCGTCGGGTGTATCTATCCCCACACGCCACAACTCACCACGACTGTTGCGTCCATGGGCGGCTATCTCACCACCTATCTCCACCAGGTAGTTTTCCACCCCCTTTTCTCGTAGAAACGCGGCAACCACATCTACGGCATAACCCTTGGCTATCGCCGAGAAATTGAGTGTCATTCGAGGGTCCTCCTTATAGAGACGGCCATCGACCAACGACATTCTATCCATACCCACAAGCTGCCATAGGCTGTCTATCGTCTCGGGCGTAGGATTTATCCCGCTCTTGAAGCCGAATCCCCAGACATTCACCAATGGCGACACCGTAGGGTCGAAGGCCCCCTCGGTATCGAGAAATATCTCGCGAGAGCGATTGAACACCGTTGTAAACCAATTATCGGCCCGTGCCGTCGTATCGTTGGCATTGAAAAGGCTTATTATCGAATTTTTCTCAAAAGGCGACAGCGAGCCGTTGAAACGGCACAACTCCGCCTCGATCTGGGCCTGATAATCCTCGGTGGCCTCATACGTAAAGTGATATATGGTATTGAACACCATACCCTCGTTGCGGTGATACTCTTTCACACTCGCAGCATCATCGCTACGCCACCATGCCACAAGGATAAAACCCGCGACACATAGCACGCACGCCAGCCAGCCTTTTTTATTTTTCATTATCTCACGATTTTAGAACATATCTTTCTGTCGGGTTAGGGAAGGTATATCAAGCTGAGAACGGCACCTCGCCCAATCCCGCACGATTCTCAAAGAGCCTCAAAGATAAAAAGAGAGGCCGGAAAATCAAAATGTTTCCCGACCTTTCTCACTTCATATGTAATTTAGGAGATATAATGTTCAATATTAGAAACCGCCATATCCGCGAGGGCCACCACCGAATCCGCCTCGTCCGCCACGGCGCTCGTCACCGCCACCCTTACCGATAGTATTGAACTGATAGGCAAAATAGAGCATACAGTAGCTACCCAGCGCGTTGGTTTCGGAGTCGCGTATATAAGTACCCGATACCGAGCGGTCGATATTGGTATTTTGTTGCAGTATGTCATACACCTTGAATCGTATCGTCGCATTTTTCTTGGCAAGGAATGAATAGGCGATAGAGGCATTCCAATTTACCTTGTGTTGGTTGTAACCCTCGGCATATCCGGCCGTACCTCTATAGCGACAATCGGTACCGAATGAGAGCCCGCAGGGAAGGAACCAATCGATATTGACGTTAGCACCGAAATTCATGGTCGATTGGTTGTTGTCGGTCTGCAAGGTATTGGTCACGAGCGAATAGTTGTAATTTCCGCCTATACTTGCATTGAACACATCACTGCTATATCGCAACGAGAGATTTTCGCCAAAAGTATAATTACGCGAAATGTTTTTGGTATCATCGTTTTTGGCACGGACTATAATATCGTTGTAAGCGCCATCATTTTCGTAGTCCAGAGCGATGAATCCCACCGAGTTGTTATAGCGAATATTGGTATTGGAATTGAAACTGAACTTTTTGTTGCGTTTGAACGGCATATTATAGAACACACGCGCATTGGCATTCCACTCTCCGCTCACATTCACCGGAGTACGTATGCGACCACCATCGGTGGTATATATCGTCATCTCGGTAATATTGTTCTGCGTAGTACTGGCTTCAAGGTTCACATTCAACGCCTGATAGGTATCGGGGTTGTACGAGTCGTAGCGCAACCACGCCCGGTGGTTGAACGATGATTTCAGCCCCCTATCGCCCACATATACGTTGAGCGGATTGGTAATATCGGGAGCCTCTTGCAACTGACGAGCCGAAGGTTGCGACGAGTTACCGCGATAGTTGATGCGCAAATTTTTGTTTTTCGTGATACGATAGCGCAAGCGGAACGTCGGCGAGAAGTTGAGCGCGTAGGTCGATATGTCGTTGCCCACGTTCTTACCGAAAAGATAATGTGTCTCGCGGTGCTGATTTTCGAGATTTACACCTACATTGAAATTCATCTTGGAATATACACCACGCAACGATATTTCTCCACGATGCGTCTGATAACGGCTACGCGACACGTTGCTGTAGGTGGTATCGGCTATGGGGTTGCCCAGGGTATCAAGTTCTGCGTAATTACCATCTTCATCTATATTATAAGTATAGGCGTCGCCGTTGTTGCTGTTATAGCGATATTGGTACACAAAGTTGAGGTAGTAGTGTTTCGAGAGAGGCTCTACGTAGGTAACACGCGCGCTGTACGAAGCACCTTGCGAGATATTATCGTCTTTCTGATTGCGCAGTGAGTCGCGCACGCCCAGTCGGTAGAAATTCATCACATCGTGGGTTTCCCCATTCTCCTCGTTGCGATTAGTGCTATAGTTGAAACTGAAACTGAATCGGCGACGAGGGTCGTTTTTGAATGCTCGGCTGAAGCTCAATCTACCCGAGAAGTTATAACCCTGTCCATCACTACCCGAGTCGGAACGACGGTCGTTCACGCTGTCGCGATCGGCAAGTAGCGCGTCGCGACGTCCACCCATGGTCTCGGAGTAGCTGTTGCTCTCCATGTGAGATTTGTTGAAGTCGAAACGGGGCATAAATTCCAACGTGGTAAGGGTATCTATCTCCCATCGCATACGGAAATTGAGCCTCAGGTTATTACTGCGATGTATATTTTCCGAGCGAGAATTTACAAACGACGAGCTGTCGTTGGTAAGGAAGTTCTGCTGTTCGCTTTTGCTCTCGGTGTAACGATCGGCATACATATAGCCCACGTCACCGCCTATGCGGAAAGTCTCGCTGTCGTTGCCGGTATTGAAGTTTCCTCCCAGCATACCCGACTTGCCGGTGCCTCTATTACCGCCACCGCCCATCATACGACTGCTACCCGAGAACATAGACTGTCCCAAGTCGGCAGCTCCCTGATTGTTGGTATTGTTGTAACTGCCGAGCAATGAGAATTGCGAACTGTTTACAAAGCGATTGGCCATGGCATTGAGCTCGTACATGGGGTTCCATTCTTGCATTTCGGTACCACCACCGGCCTGCGCCGTACCAAACCAACCCTGCTTCATACCCTTTTTCACGGTAAGATTTATGACAGTCTCTTCCTCGCCATCATCTACGCCCGAGAAACGAGCCTCATCGCTTTTGCGATCGACCACCTGTATCTTGTCTATCATATTAGCCGGGAGGTTTTTCGAGGCCACTTTGGGATCATCGGTGAAAAATTCCTTTCCATCGACAAGGATCTTTTTGATACTCTTACCCTGGGCCGTGATATTACCATTCTCATCAATCTCCACACCGGGCAGTTTCTTGAACAAGTCCTCGGCTACGGCATTGGGTTGCGTTTTGAACGAGTCGGCATTATATTCTACGGTATCCTCCTTGGTCACGATAGGCGGTACCACTCCCTCTACCACGGCCTCTTTCAGCATTATGGCATCGGGCTCCATCTTCACCGGACCGAGCTTTGCCACAGGCTCTATGTTGAGTAGTTTCACCGCTTTATATAGGGGCTTGTAGCCCAAGAACGTAAAGCGCACAAGATACTCTCCGCGACGCAGATTATCGTTTCCCACCATGAACGCGCCCTCGGCATCGGTCATCGTAGCCATACCGGGCACAAGCACACTATCCTTGGCATTCAGCAAGCTCACCGATACCGCTACCATAGGCTCGTTTTTCTCATCGAATACCGTACCGGCCACATAGAAATCGGGCTTCTTCTCTTTTTCGTTTTCTCCACGATCACCACCGGGACGACCACCGCCCCAGCCTCCCCCGCCACCGGGAAATTGTGCAAACGCACTCAATGAAAACACAGATAACAGTAAGAGTGTGAGTATTTTTTTCATGTCTTTACCTATTGTTTAAACACTTTTGGGGTTAGAAGTTGTTTGAATTTTATTTTACCGAAACTTTGTTTTTTTGAAGCCGTAATAAATTTTTCAAGAAAATTTTAAACAACTTCTGAAATCCGGACTTTTGACTACTTACCGACAAAAAGGTTTAATCACTCATCACAATTTCCCCACATTTAACCATTAATAACATTCCCGGTACAACATCATATCATGGCTGTCATATAGAATGGTAAATACAGCAACTCATTATCCCCTATCTGAAGGTCTTTGGTATAAACCAAATAACTATTCTTTATACGAGACAAATATTTTGCTCTGAACGCATCAAGCGAGGCATGAGTTTTGTAGCCCGACGATTTAACCTCTATCGGACATATCTTATTCCCTCGAGATAACAAGAAGTCCACTTCATAAGAATGTTTCTCGTCTTTCTCGAATGTGTAATAAAACAATTTATTACCAGCGGCAGTAAGCATTTGAGCCACAAGATTTTCATATATATACCCGAGATTTGCCTCTAATTTATCTGCCAACAATTTCTGATATATTACATTCTCGGCAAAATCTTTATCCCAAAATACCATTGTCACAAACAGTCCGGTATCCGCCATAAAAAGTTTATATTTCGACATATCTTTTGTAAGCGATAGACCTACGTTAGGATCATCGGAGTGATACGACACAAGCACAGCTTTACTATCTTCGAGACTTATAAGCATCTCTTTCGCTGTATTATCTTCCAATGCCCCCACAATGGCATTGGTATAGTATCGAGAAGACTTTTTACTCAGTTGAGACGGGATAGCCATAAATAATTTGCTAAGTTTTCCGGTCGCATCTATTTTCAAGAAATCATCGGAATACAACTGTATAATTCTACGTTTTACGGCATCTACTTTTGCAAGATTATTGGTATCCAAATATTCATTTACAGCCTGAGGCATTCCCCCCACCAGCATATATAAGCGTAAATCTCTTTGCTTTGTTCGATGGGCTGCCCCCAATGGTATGCGTTTATCATAGAATGTCTGTATAAGTGGCAAGGTCGCCGTGTCGCCCAACGCCCATCTGAATTCTTCGAAATCCATCGGGTACATATCTACCTGTTCCTCTTCGCTGGGGATAGTTATCCCCTTGGTATTCTGCTTGATACTAATAAGCGAGCCAGTTTCAATATAGTCATACCTACCATCTTGCACAAGATACTTGATTGCCTGTCTTGCCTTGGGGCATTTCTGTACTTCATCAAAGACTATAACCGATCGTCTCGGCTCTAAAACCACATTGTATATAGTCTGTAATTGCAGAAATATAAGATCCAGATCCATTAAATCATCAAAAAGCGACATCACCGTTGCCGACACTTTATTAAAATCGACAATTATATACGAGGAATACTCTCGCTTGGCAAACTCTTCCACGATCGTAGATTTGCCAATACGTCGTGCACCTTGTACCAATAATGCACTTTTTCCATTCGAATCCTGTTTCCAGCTAAGAAACTTATCATATATTTTTCTCTTAAAAACTCTCTTTTCCATAGCCTTACACTATTATTTTTTCGTTGCAAAAATAAAACATTTTTCCATTTCCCCAAAATTTAAAACAGCAAATCCCCCTATTTCCCCGAAATTTAAAACAGCAAATCCCCCTATTTCCCCGAAATTTAAATGTTGCCATATCTTAACAAAACTTAAAATCACTTTAACAAAAAGATTTCTTGTACCATTATCTCACAGTCTCAATTAACACAAAAAGAAATCTACAATATTACCGGCCCTTGGGAATTTGTTTTTGCGGGCTTTTGCATTATCTTTGCAGTGTAATAGGTGGCAACACCCTATTCACGCCTAACCGGTAACGCACAACTATTGCAATGAAAGATCTGTTCAAACTGCTATTGAGGTTTGTCCCTCCATATAAGAAATATCTGTTTCTCAACGTTTTTTTCAACATTTTAGCCACTATACTCAGCGTATTTTCTTTTGCGCTGATTATTCCCATATTGGAAATACTTTTCAAGACCTCCGACGCCACATACACCTACATACCTTGGGGCGAAGGCGAATTGAAAGATGTGGTAATCAACAACTTCTATTGGTTGGTGACCGACCTGATGCAAACCAACGGCGCGATATGGACACTGATGGCTCTGGGTGTGTGGCTTATAATCATGACTTTTGCCAAGACCATGAGCAGCTATCTGAGTTCGGCCAGCATCATACCGTTACGTGGTGGCGTGGTACGCGACATACGCTCTTTTGTGTATAAAAAGGTGGTGAGCCTCCCTATCGGATTTTTCACCTCCGAGCGCAAAGGCGACATTATGGCGCGCATGACCGGCGACGTGGCCGAAGTAGAAAATTCGGTTATGACCTCGCTCGACATGATGTTTAAAAACCCCATCATGATTATCGTATATCTCGGCACCATGTTTATGCTCAGTTGGCAGCTCACGCTGTTTGTACTGGTATTGCTACCCTTGGCGGGACTACTCATGGGCAAAGTTGGCAAATCGCTGAAACGCAAATCACTCGACGCCCAGCAACAATGGGGCGGACTGATGGCACAAATAGAGGAGACTCTCGGCGGACTGCGCATCATCAAGGCCTTCAATGCCGAAAAGAAAATCAACATGCGATTCAACAAAGCCAACGACCGATTCTACCACACCACCAATCGCATAGGTCGTCGCCAGACACTGGCACACCCCATGAGCGAGTTTCTGGGCACCACCACCATCGCCATCGTATTGTGGTTTGGCGGTGCACTCATATTACAGGGCAACAGTGTGATCAGCGCCGGCGAGTTCATATATTACCTTATCATATTCTATAGTATCATAAATCCGGCCAAAGACCTTACCAAGGCCTTCTACACCATACAGCGAGGACTGGCTGCCATGGTGCGCGTAGATAAGATACTCGCTACCGAAAACCCGATAAAAGACCCCGAAAATCCGGTCGGACCTGTATCCTTGAACGATGCCATAGAGTATCGTGGTATACGATTCCGATACAGCGACGAGTGGGTAATAAAAGATGTGAACCTCACCATAAAGAAGGGACAGACCGTGGCGCTCGTCGGACAATCGGGCTCGGGCAAATCGACCATGGCCGACCTGCTACCTCGCTTCTACGATGTGCAAGAAGGGGATATATACATCGATGGCGTGAATATAAAAGATATGCGCGTGCACGACCTACGCTCTATCATGGGCAACGTGAACCAAGAGGCGATACTCTTCAACGACACCTTCTACAACAACATCACTTTCGGCGTGGAAAACGCCACGCAAGAACAGGTAGAGGAAGCGGCCCGCATTGCCAACGCCCACGACTTCATCATGGCCACCGAGGAGGGCTACGACACCCCCATAGGCGACCGAGGTTGCCGATTGTCGGGCGGACAGCGTCAACGCATAAGCATCGCCCGTGCCATACTCAAGAATCCGCCTATACTCATTCTCGACGAGGCCACTTCGGCGCTCGACACCGAATCGGAACGGCTCGTGCAAGAGGCTCTCGAAAACCTGATGAAAAACCGCACTACATTGGTCATCGCACACCGCCTATCGACCATCAAAGATGCCGACATCATATGTGTGATGCACGAGGGAGAAATCGTAGAACAAGGTCGTCACGACGAGTTGATAGCCCGTGGCGGGTACTACAAGCATTTAGTAGATATGCAACAATTCTGATACTCTATGAACACGCCGCGGCACACCTATCGACATCGTATATACGGCCGTATCCTCGGGGTACTGCTATGTATTGCGTTGCTCGGTATCCGGGGGCAAAATATAGCCCCGATCTCCACAGTCGCGACGTCCCACGCCATAGAGCATACCACCGGCACCTCATACATCGACCTCGCCGGCGATATACAGCCGTTCATACTGCAACCCACCCAGCCGCTTACACTCAACGTGGCCGAGGTACGCACCCCGCACACCACACCGGCAGGTCTGCAACAATGCCATATACATCAATATCGTTCCACATATCAAATTCTCCGATTCGGCAGAGCCGTACAGCAAACGCTCCTATACACCCGAGGTCACTACCTCAATCGGCTGTGCCGAATGATTATTTAGCCATTACTTTTTCAGCTCTTTGAGCCAAGACGCCCATACCCCTAAAAAACGAGAAAAGGAGTTCCTCAAGAAAGCCTCGATTACATCGCATTTCATCGTGGGGATAAGCAACTTACTGCGTTGATGTTGATACAACCCGACAATGAATAAGCCGGGGCGTAAAACACCTATGCCTACATAGGTATAACTATCTATTACAAAAAAACATATAACACTCAAAATCATGGAAACAAACAAATATAACAACGACTATATCGTATCAAAGAAAAACATTTCTATCATAGGTATCGTATGCCTCATAGCCGGTGTTGCCGCCTTTTATGGCAGTACCATCACCGACAACTCCACCCTCACCATGACCATAATCGTGGTGGGACTATGCCTCGCGCTGGTAGGATTCATCAAACTATTTATGGGGCAGAAATGCTACTACAGCAAAGAGTGCGGTAAGAAAATGCGCCTCACCCGCGTAATGTTCAATAAAGACGAGTTGAACAAATTACAACGCTGTATCGAAGAGAAAAAGTTCGATGCTATCGGGTCCCTGCGTCGTGGCGACGATAAGTCATCGGACATACGTCTCGACATCTATAGTAGCGCCGACAAGCAGACCGCCGTGGCACAAATTATGCACTTCGTGCCCTTTGAGTACCAAGCCGCCGCACCGGCCGTCGTCCTCACCGGCCAAGATGCCGAATACTTCATCAACCTTTTCGCCTGATAAAGTGATAAGGGATGCGCGTGCGCAGCCCTTATTCTTAGAATAATCAAAACAAAAAAAGATGTTGCAATGTGCAACATCTTTTTCACTTAGTACCCAGAGCCGGGATCGAACCGGCATGGAAGTGAATCCACTGGTGTTTGAGACCAGCGCGTCTACCAATTCCGCCATCTGGGCTTATAAAGCGTTGCAAAGGTAGTGATTCTTTTGTAATCGACAAGTATTTTTCAAAGTTTTTTTTATCGAGAGCTTTTTTTCTCCTGTTTTTTCGAACCCAATCGGCCCGTTTTACGTTGTTTTTTGCGGAAGTATTCCAAAAGTGTTCCAAATGACATTTTTTGTAGAAAAAAAGGATTCTTTACCAAGAATATGCCAAAAAAAAGTATTACCTTAGCCATTGAATATTTCGACACTACCATGAATACAATCAACAACCGATATTGCGTAATATTGGCCGGCGGTGTAGGCAGTCGATTCTGGCCTTTCAGTCGCACCGATCGTCCGAAACAGTTTCTCGATCTTTTCGGCATGAACAGGTCTTTGTTGCAAATGACCTACGACCGTTTTGCTACTGTCATTCCGCCCGAGAACATCTTTATCTCCACCCACGAACAATATGTAGATCTCGTATTAGAGCAGTTGCCCGAGGTGTCGCGCGACCGCATCTTGGCCGAGTCGCAACGACGCAACACCGCCCCTTGCGTGGCCTGGGCCGCCTATCATATCCGCGCGCTCTGCCCCGACGCTACACTGGTAGTGACGCCCGCCGACCACCTTATCTTGCGACAAGACGTATTTTGCGACGCTATCGTGAAAGGTATGGAGTTTGTCGAGAACTCTCCGACCTTGCTCACCCTCGGCGTGAAACCGAGCCGTCCCGAAACCGAGTATGGGTACATACAGGTAGGCAATGAGATACACGACACGATAAGTACCGTAAAGACCTTTACCGAGAAGCCCAATCGCGATTTGGCGCAAGTGTTTGTCGATAGCGGAGAGTTTTTCTGGAACTCGGGTATATTCATTTGGAAAGTGCATACGATTATCGATGCCGTACGCCAACACCTGCCCGAGATTTCACAACGCTTCGAGTCGTGTCTCGAAAGTTTCGGTACCCTCGACGAAGCCGAGGTCGTACAGCGCCAATTGGCCGCTTGCCCCAACATATCGATCGATTACGGCGTGATGGAAAAGGCCTCGAATGTACATGTATTATGCGCCGAATTTGGTTGGAGCGACGTAGGCACTTGGGGCTCACTCTACGAATGTTCACAGAAAGATGTATGCGACAACGTAGCTCTACACGGACGTGTACTATGCTATGACAGCCACCGCAACATCGTATCGGCTGCCGAAGAAAAATTGGTCATACTCGATGGTCTCAAAGACTATATCGTGACCGACTCGGAAAACGTGTTGCTCATCTGTCGTAAAGGCGAGCAACAGCGTATTCGCCAATTCGTGAACGACGCCAAGACAAAGTTTGGCAACGGATATGTGTAATCCCCGGTAGCTTATTCCAATTTATAGTACCTTTACAACCCAACATACAATTGCAATGAGCAACGATATTGTTATAAACCGACAATTTGTCAATGACATACGAGAAATTATCGATAATGGAATAGCTACAGCATCTACTGCAGTTGCAAATGTTGCTATTTTTACTTATTGGAATATAGGCAAACGTATCGTTGAAGAAGAGCAAGCCGGTTCTGTTCGTGCTCAATATGGCAAGAAGATTATCCCTGCTTTGGCGGAAGAACTTAGGTTAAACTATGGGGGAGGGTATGGCAAACGCAACCTTGCATATTATCGTAAATTCTACTTAGCATTCCCTAATAGCGAGATTTTGCACACGTGTGTGCAAAATCTGTCGTGGTCACACATTCGTTTGCTGATACATGTTGAAGATGAAGAGGCAAGATTTTGGTATATGAAAGAAGCTTCGGAAGATATGTGGAGTGTGCGAACTTTAGAACGAAACATAACTACTCAATACTATGGTCGCAGATTGGCATCTCAAAGAGAGCAATTACCCTTACCTGCTCCGACCGTAGTCGATAAATCTTCTCCAGAAGCATATATCAAGAATCCGTTAGTTGCAGAATTTCTTGGATTTAATAGATATAGCAACTATTCCGAAACCGAGCTTGAACAGGCTCTGATTGATAATCTGCAACAATTCATATTGGAACTTGGTCGTGGCTTTGCGTTTGTTGATCGCCAAAAACATATTCGCACCGATTTAGGCGATTTTTATGCCGACCTCGTTTTTTACAACTACCGAATGAAACGGTTTGTAATCTTCGAGTTGAAAACTCATGCATTAACACATGCCGATGTAGGGCAACTTGATATGTATGTGCGTATGTATGACGACATGGTAAAAGGCGAAGATGACAACCCGACAATTGGTGTACTCCTTTGCACTGACACAGACAAAACTATCGCAAAATATTCAGTCTTACACGATAGCGAACAACTATTCGCGGCAAAATATATGGCTTATATGCCTACCGAAGAAGAGTTGCGTAAAGAAATAGAACAACAAAAACGCTTTTTCTTAGAGCAACACGGAGATAAAAAATTATCGGTATCCGACAAAGATGAATAGAGAGTTGGAAATTTTTTTTAAGAAAAGACTTGGCAGTAACACCTCAGAGTAGGGATTGATATATAACCGATTGTATGCGAGTGCGGATATTCATATCCATCAGCCGTGTATTCCAACGGTGAGGATATACCCGATTACAAAGGAATATATAGATAAGTTCATTATCGGGATCTACCCAGAATGCCGTCCCTGTATAGCCGGTGTGTCCATAGACGGCTGCCGGCGCCTCGGCACAAGTAGGGCTTTTATCGGGGTCCTCGGTATTGGGTTTGTCGAACCCCAATCCTCGACGACTGAGACTGCTCTTCTCCGTCGTAAACTCGTGTACCGTCGTAGGCTCGAAATACTCCTCCCCGCCATACTCGCCACCGTTTTGTATCATCTGCAAAATTTTTGCCATGTCGCGTGTATTGGAAAACAGACCGGCATTTCCACTCACCCCCCCCATAAAACAAGCCAGCTCGTCGTGGGGATACCCCACAACAAGTTGTCGGCGGAACAGGTTGTCCTCCTCGGTAGGGGCTATACGACTGCGAGCAAAGCGTTGCAACGGACGATACGTGGTGTTATAGGCGCCGAGCGGTTGCAATATGCGGCTGTCGATAAAATGGTCGAGCGTCTCGCCCGAGACGCTCTCTACGATTTTTTGCAGTATCACAAAATTGAGATCGCTGTATTTGTATCGTATATCCTTCTTGGTGACCGATAGTATATTGTGCCAGATGGTATCGCCCAACCCCCTCTCACCATACATATTTCGAGCAATCGGTATCGGATATGAACGGCTCCGCTTATCTTGAACCAACGAAGGTTTCAACCGACAATCTTTATGTGCGTACCACTCCTTATCTACTCGGATACGATAGTCACTGTCACGCCCCCGCTTGAGCAAAGGGGCCGAACAACTATCGGGGTCAAATAGCAATTGACGCAACGATATACCGGCTGGCAGTCCGCTCTCGTGCATCAACGTCTGTCGCAGGGTAATGGCAGTGAGACCATAGTCGCGCATCTCGGGCAGGTAGAAGCACAGTGGTGCGTTGAGCCTTACCTGCTCGTGGTCGTGAAGCCACATAACGGCCGGTAACGTACCCATGGCTTTGGTAATGGAAGCCAGGTCGTAGAGGTCGGTCGGCTCCACAGTATGCGTCTTTGCGTAATCGAAGTGGCCCAACGCGCGTTCATATATTATCTTACCTCTGCGAGCCACAAGTATCTGACAGCCGGGATAGGCCATACTATCGATACCCTCCATAGCGATACTGTCGATAAGTTGTAACCCTGCACTGCTCACTCCCACCTCCTCGGGGGTAGCGTGTCCCAGTCGGGTAGCAGGCAACAATAATCCGTCGCCCCTGCGATAGAGCGTATCAATACTTACCGGCAGTTGTCCGCATGCGGCGTTTCCGCCAAACAGTGTCTCGGCCGCATATTCCTGCATTATATCGCTGCTCTCGTAGGCCACGACCACGGCATCGGCCTGCGTTATGAGGTCGGTATATCGGGCTGCTCGATAGGGTGTCGTAAAAAATACCAATGTCGCACGCGGTATTTTTGACAATAGTTTTTTGGCCAATACCACCTCCTCGTCACGTGCCGAAAATATCGCAATGATTGGTCTATTATACCCCGAGAGAGTTTTCGCTATGCTCTTCAGTACCTTATCGTCGCTATCGGGCGAGAAATGGCCCTCATACGATACCGGAGCATATTCTTGCAAACGGTCGATGAATGTATCTATCTGTTTACGACCGATAGACACCACGCCGAACGTGCTTTGTGCCAAGCCGGTATAGGGCAACAAATCCTCCTCGTTTTTCAATACGGTGACGGCTTGTGCCGAGAGTTGATGTATCAACTTTCGAGCCTCGGGCGTGTTTATCTCCTCTACGAGCGAGTCGAGCCGTATAGGCTCATTTGTCGTCACCCCCAGCATATATTTGTATTGCAATATCTTACGACAATGCTCATCGATTACCGAGGCTTTCAACTCACCGGCTTTGTAAGCAGCGACGATACTGTTATACTCCTTGGGTAGGTCGAGAGGTTTCAACAGCACATCGTTCCCGGCCAGCAAAGCGTCGAGGGCCGGGGTCTCCGATACCGCGCCTTTCATTTCGAGCGCGTCGGTAAATATCAACCCCTCAAAACCCATTCTTTTTTGGAGCAAATCCGTCACGACCGATGCCGACAACGAGGTAGGGCTATCGGTCGTATCGAGAGCCGGCACTCGCAAATGCGCCACCATCAACCCCGACAGCCCCTCGGCTATATAGTTGCGGAATGGCATCAAATCGCAGCTATCGAGTTGCACGCGACTGCGAGCCACCATCGGCAGTGTTTTATGAGAATCCTCATGCGTGTCGCCATGACCGGGAAAATGTTTTCCGACCGACATCACCCCTTCGTCTTCCAATCCGCGGGCATAGGCTATGGCCTTGCGGCTCACAAGAGCGGCATCTTCGCCGAAAGAGCGATTGCCAATGACCGGATTTTGGGGATTACTATTCACATCGAGCACCGGGGCAAAGTTGGCATGTATGCCCATACGACGGCAAGCCCGCCCCATCTCTCGTCCGTAGGCATAGATGAGCGAGTCGTCGCGCACAGCCCCCAGTGTCATATTCCGGGGGAATGTGGGGGTATCACTCAACCGCATGGCAAGGCCCCATTCGCCGTCCATGGTGATAAGTAGGGGAATACGCGAGAGCATTTGCGCGTCACGAGTGAGCCGGGCCTGATTGCAAGCAACTCCCTTAGAAAAAAGCAAGCCCCCGACATGATATTTTTCGATAAGCTCTTTTATCTTCGTTCTATTATAATTTCCGGTATCGGTCTCTACACCGGCCACAAACAGTTGGCCTATACGCTCCTCCACACTCAAACGTTCCATTACCGCATCGACCCACCGGTTCATTTCCGCGACATCGAGGTCGGGACAGATACGGGGATTCTTTTCGGCAACGGCAGTAGTTACAGCCCACGAGAGGCATAGTATCAACACAAAAAACAATCTGCGCATAAAGGTTGTGTTTAGTTGTTGGGCGAATTTACAAAACTTTGAGGCGATAGCGGAGCAATCACCGCAAATTAACATTTATTACAAAATCTTTTCCCCCTACCCTCAAAGCCGAAAATCGTACAAAAACAGAACGTGACGCACTTTTTTTTGAAGAAAAAGCACATTTACATTTGGTTATCTCGCAAAAAGGTTGTTACTTTGCCCCGCTTTTCGTAATCTCTGGCAGGGAATAGTGTTACCTGTTTACATTACGTTTCATACAAACATTTAATAGCTATTAAAAAATGGACTTGATTAAAATTGCCGAAGAGGCGTTCGCTACCGGTAAACAACACCCCTCGTTCAAGAGTGGTGATACCATCACCGTAGCATACCGCATCAAAGAGGGTAACAAAGAGCGTATCCAACAGTATCGCGGCGTTGTTATCCGCATCTCGGGTTGCGGTGAGAAAAAGCGTTTTACAGTGCGCAAAATGTCCGACAACGTCGGTGTAGAAAGAATTTTCCCCATCGAATCGCCGTTCATCGACAGCATCACTGTAAATAAAGTGGGTAAAGTACGTCGCGCCAAATTGTACTATTTGCGTGCACTTACCGGTAAAAAAGCCCGTATCAAAGAAAAAAGAGTGTAAGACATTCTTACTAACTCTAAAAAATAAACCCGCCTCGTTGAGGTGGGTTTATTTTTGCACCAATGTTCAGTTATTGCTTTATATATTTCTCACCATTTACGATATAGAAGCCGGCCGGCAGATTTTCCAATGCCGTCTCCACATTATCGCCCACATATACCGCTATACCGGAGATGGTATATATGCCCGAGACCTTTACCCGCTGTGACATAGGCTCATATTCGGTCTCGTCGATACCTGTGGTGGTCATTTCACGTTTTACCGAGAGGCGAGGATAGAGCACGCTCACGTCGTCGTTGTTGAGTTCGAGCAGTTGATTGATGCGGCTCCACCGACTGACCGACGCACCGGTTTTCTCGCCGATATTTTCACCTTCGTAATAATAATCGTCTGTGGTAGAGCTCGTACCATAAGTCGATTCGCACACGTCTTTGCAGAATACACTCGAGCGTGTACCGCTCGTACCGGCAGGCACAAGGAGCAGCCCCATCTCTGTCTGTCCGGCTGTGATACAGGCTTTGAGATAATCGGTCATATCGACCTCGACCTGCCAATCGGCCGCCGTGTATTGATAGTCGGCACTCGGTATCCACTCAAACATTTTACGACCACCACCCAAGGCGACATTGAATGTAGCAATCTCCTCGGCCGCTATGGCTTTATCGATAAGTTCTTTGCGCGACGCGTAAGAATCGGTACTACCGCCTACCTCGCCCCAACCGCAATCGAAGGGGCGTATCGAAACAGCGCCGCCATTTTCCGATATCGTGAGGCGCAAGGTTGCCGATGTTATTTCATCGGCCGTAGCCCCCAAATTACTAATATCAAATTTTATACCTCCCACAAAGCCGAAATCTTGCGTTCCCGATGATGAGTTACGCACCTCAAATCCGGCCCCTGTGCCCGATTGTCCGGTATTATTGACACGGAACTGTATATCGGCCGAGGGATAAATATGCGCCGTGATACTCGACAGGAATGTGTTAAGCGCCTGTCGCAAAGCCACACGAGCGTCGTTTATCTCCGTCTCGGTAGCGCTTTCGGAGGTAAGTTCGGCCACAGCAATGGCTCGACTGAAAGTACTTATCGCCACACTATCGACATCGGTATGAGCCTCCAACGTAGCGTATGCCGAGGCTATCTCTTTCAGCAACGCGTCGTAAACGGTCGAAAGTACTATCTCGGTCTTAGCCAGATTCACGGTATAATCGTTCACATTAGCACCGAAAGTATATTTCAAGAGGAGTGTTTGTCCGGCTTCGAGATGTACATACCAACGATAAGTACTGTTTGTAAATTGATTATATGCTATCAACTTGGTATTGGCGGCATCGGGCGTCTTCGTACCATTCTGATATTGCTCATCGGTGAAAAGCGTGAGGTTGAGCGACGGCTCCTTGCTGTCATACACATAGCCGCGAGCCGACACCTTTATGGTATAATCGCCGGTCTCGGTCACTTTTATGGGGATAAACAGCGAAGCTCCTGTCATGGCACTGCCTATGGAGGTAGCCGATTTTACCTGCACCGAACCACTTTGACCTATTCTTTTCCGATAATCGAGCTTTCCGGGGACGGTACAAGCATCATATTCATAGAGTGTCCCGACAAAAGTATTATAGGCCTCTTCGAGTTTCACGGCGATACTATCCAACTCTTGTTGTGTACACATACCGCTATGTGCGGCATAGCGAGCCATGGCTATTTCGCGCATAAAGGGGCGATAACCTTCGGTATCGTAATAGCCGTTTACCTTTGTATATGACAATTTTTCTACAGTTTCTTGGGCAAAAGTGGTAAGCTCATCGGCCCGGGCAGCCAATACCGCCGTGTCAGGAGCCGCCTCCACCACATCGCTATCGGTACCGGCAGGTGTATAGTCTGTAAGATAATAGGCCACGGTGGTGCGTGGTTGCATCGTTGCTTTGTCGGCAAGGGTTATCTCCTCGCCGGTGGCTATGTCTATGGCTTTCTGTCCGGCAGGCAGAGCGGTAAGGTCGAGCGTATGAGTATCGCTATCGGAGCAGTTTTGTGCCACCAGATAATTGCCGAGCAACTGTTGATAGTAGTTACATAGGGTGCGCATATGTTGATAGTTACCATCGGCATCGTAGGCCGGCTCGTCATAGGTACTTCCCGCGTCGGCCATCACCAAATGGTCGGGATAGGTAATTTTGTGATTACCGTTCCAATACACCTCGGCAATGGTGGTTGTTTTACCCGAAGGGGTATAACGCATCACATCGGGCACAAATCCTATACTGCGCACCATGGTAGGGGTAATGAGGTGTGCCCGTCCCGGTGCCGACAAGGTATTTTCGCTGTAGAAATTCACAAATAGGTGATTGTCGCCGTGCTTAATAGCCACAACGCCCACCTGCTCATCGCCAAATACATAATCGGGTTCACCCGGTGTACCCGGCATTTTGGCATAGTCACTGCCATGGTTCTTACCGAAAGCTATAAGTTCATCTATAGCCTCGGGCAACCAATAGCTGTTGCTGTAATAAGGGAATAGGCGATCGCTGAGACTGCTCTCAAGAGGCATATTACCATCGATATAACTTTGCCACACATGGCCCATCAACTCTTCGTCGTCGCTGATGGCAGCTACAATAAGATTGTTGTAATAGGTCTTTCCTACCTCATAGCGGTTACGCCAACAAATAGAGCCTTCGCTTATGATTTTCTTATTGCCATCGGTCCCTACCCAAGGATAGGCAAAATGGGCCTGACTTTTGGCATTCGTCACGGCCATTTTCAAGATTTCTTTATCGCCATCGCCTCCGGCTACCGTACCGATGAACGGGTCGTGCAAGGTCATCAGGTAAAGGCTTGTGATGCGGGGCGCCATCTGTCCGTAGCAACTGGGACAGGTCCACCCGGCCTCACGACCGTTGCCTTTGGCGGTCATCACATGGAAATGTTTTCCCCAGAAATTTTCCGATGAATTGAGGTTGGCCGGGTCACCGAGTTCGTATGTGGGATAACCTTCATCATCGGTAATCGAACCGTCAAATTTCGCATTTTTCGGCTTACCGGTCCAGTAATCCAATCCCACGGCCTGACGCAAGTACTCCACGCCCATGCGGGGAGCGTTGTAATAGGTCTCTTTATCGAGAGCGTAAAGGGCCAATGCCGCGCCATAGAAGCTGGCGGCTGCCTCCATCACTTGGTTGGTGATAGAGCGACGATTGGTAGTACTACCCACATCGAAACTCTCACGGAAAGCGGCTATCCACTGTTCGCGACGCGACTTCACCCCGGCTCCGAGGTCCACCTCCTTATCGAGGTAGAAATTGGTTATCTGCCCGGCACGCCACACCTGGTACATACCATAGCCCTGCAATCCAAACAGCCCGCCCCAGCCGGCATCGGCTTTCTGCGCGGTAGCCGTATTGCCTATAGCCGAGCGAGTAATATCCACGCCCTGTTTTATAAGGTTCGACGCGAGTACCATCGAGTCGATGGCCACACGCACCTTGGCGGCCAATTGTGCGGCGGTGGTACCATACACACCTTTTTGATAGGCAGTACCCATGGCCTCCACAATATTGAAATTGTTGTTTCCATACGCCGGCTTGAAATCGTCCCCTTCGACTTGCCCTTTTATCGTTCCCGATAGCTTATTGGATATAGCCGTTTTCAACCCCTCGAGCGTGTAGGTATTACTCCTCGCCGGGGCCGTTTTATAAGAGGGTATCGAGCCTTCGACCGGCAAGTTTATCTCGGGCATGGGGTTTGTAGAGGAGCAAATGGCATAAATGGGAGGCATATCGCCCTTTAACACCCGTTGATAACCGGTAAAATTACCCTGTGTCGCATAACCATAGTAACGACCTATGCTGCGCACCCGCAACGTGACAGCATTCTTTCCCGTGGTGAGACGGCGAGGTATAGCGTGCGTACTGAGCGAGAATGCGCCCGGTGCTTTTTCGGTCGAGAACGATACCGCCTCGCGCGAATAGTCGTGCAAATCGTAATTATCGACTTGCAACCGATAGCGTTCGCCCTCGGTCACGCCGTCACCGCCATAGGTATAAAACGTCACATAGTTCTGCCTATCCGGATCTACTCGCACCACGACGGTAAATTCGCCGCCATATATTCCATTATATGGTACTGCCCAAGGGTTCTCGTCCCAACGCAACGCACGACGCCCGCTCATTCCCCCAAAGCCGGAGGTTTCTTGCGGAGTATATTGTGGTGAACACGACACATAGCCGTGTTGTTGCTCACTCGTATTATTGCCCAGCCACACAATATCGGGTTGTTGTGCCGCTACTGCCATCGACACAAACAACAAGCTGATAATAAATTTATAGGCTTTCATAAAAAGAATTTTTTATGAATACGAATATAAAAAGGGAATTACTCAAAAAAGGTGTGTTTTTAATTCTAATTGTAGTAAAAATCTTTTCAACTCTACCCCATAGGCATACCCCACGAGCCTACGGCCACACCCTACCACGCGATGACAAGGTACGATCACCGCTATAGGGTTGCGATTACAAGCCATTCCCACGGCACGCGAGCCTCCCGGTACACCTATGCGGCGGGCTACCTCCTTGTAGGTGCATGTCTCACCATAGGGTATCGCCAGCAGGGTCTGCCACACCTTGTGCTGAAAGGCCGTTCCTTGCGGAGCAAATGGCAAATCGAACGACCGCCGGACGCCTTGAAAATACTCTGTAAGCTGCTTTGCGGCACGAGCAAGCAACGCAGTCTCTCGGTAAAAACCGGACACCGGAGCGGTAAACGATACGGCTGTAATAGCGCCGTCGCACTCCGACACCCACACCTCGCCTATCGCCGTCGCCACTTGTATATAATAGATTGTCGTCGTCATATATAAAAAATGAGTGTCTCTATGGATAGAACACTCATTTTATGATATTTATTGTATAGGGAGTTCGGTATATTCCGCTTTTTTCTTTTTCAACTTCGGATCTTTCCCGAGGGGAATACTCAGCCCGAAATTGACATTGGCGGTAAGGTGATTGCCGAGGGGTATATATTCGGGGGTCACACGCATGGCCGACACCTCGGCCCCTACAAATAGTGGGCCGAGTACGAGTATGGCGCCGAACGAGTTAGAGAGGTTCGACACCGTCCCATTGAGACCTACCTGTATCAACGTGAGCGGTTTCAGGGTCACACTACCCATGAACGAGGTGTGGATATTGTTGTTATAAAAGCGTGTCGTAGAAAGCACACCGAACGATATTTTGTTGTTCAATATTTGATACTCGGCTCCAACCGAGAGGCGAGGCGACAACCACGAAGTACGTTTCTTGGGCGCATCACTCTCTTTCACGGTGAAAAGAGCCTCCAACTCATCACCGAGCCTATCGACCTCATCGTCGAAAGGGTTACGTTCCTCGCCATTCTCGTCGATATAATCATCGCTTCCGATATTTTCAAAGCCATCGTACACCACTTCACCTTCGGGGGTGATGGCGCGAAGGTTTTTGTTCCATTGTATGAAACCAAGGTCGGTCACAGCCAACGACAGCACAAGGTTTTTCACCGGGGTATAGGTCACACCCAGATCAATACCCGCACCACCACCGGCCACACCCAAGTTGTCGGTATCGAAGTCGAGACCATCGACCTCACCCTCTTCATTATTCTTCACGATCACACCCGCACAAGAGAGATCGACCACGCCGTGGCTTTGCAGGTGCCACACATCTTCGCTCATAGTGAGCGACAGCTTATCGAAATGTGCGCTGGCGCTGGCAGCGCCCACCAAGCCTTTGAGCTTGGCACCTACCGTCCATTTCTCGCCGATGCGATGCGAGTGGCCCAAGGCGACTTCGACATAGGTATTGTTCGAAGCCTCTACATCGTGAAAGTCGTAATACGAGGTCTCGCCCGAGCTACCCTCTTTCAAGAAACGGAACAGGTCTCCGGGCAAGGCCACGGCCGTAGTGCTGTGCAACTTCACATCGAAAGTGTTGAAGCCGTTCCATTTGAAAAATCCAAACGATACCAACGAGAGGTCGAAGTTCATATTCACCGCATTGCGATCATTAATACGCTTACTGAAATCCTCGGCCGACACCTTATCGCTGAGGAAGGTGTGCAACTTATCACCATCGGAGGGGTAGATAAAATCGGAGTAACTGAGGTCTGACGATGCGCCGAAATTGAGGTTCCCGAGTACAGGAATGGCCACATAACTGCGACTCGGCATGAGTGCCGGATTGAGGTAATGACGTTGGAAAGCTCCATCCATGAAATAGGCACCCTCCAAAGTCTGCGCCGACAAAGGTATGGCCACAGTTCCCAACACGAGGGCTATAATATGTTTCTTAAATGTATTCATCATTGGTAAAATATATTAAAGTTCATCGAGATCCACCTCTATTTTGGCAATTTTGGCACTCAATCGCAACTGCAAATATTGGGTATCGCGCAGTGTACCCGATTTCAAGCCTTCGGCCAAGTCGCCTTGTACGCGCCATTTTATATGGGTGAGCGATTTCAAGGCTTCGGCCTCGGTCTCGTTCAGTTTTATCACTATCTTGTCGGTCGATGGCGTGGGGTTGTCGAGACTTGTATCGGTGGTACCGGCAATGATACCGGCTCCGCTCTCATCGCTATCCAGTATCTCCACGGTCACGTTGCGCAATACACGATATTTGCGACCGGAGTCCTCATCGGTCACAATATCTTCGGCAGCTCCCCCCTCGGTGTCATAATCGAGTTCCTGCATCGGTACGAGGTCGAACTGCATATCGAGAGGCAACGTAGTGGTGTAACCGGCGATAATCGAGGCCTCACGAGCCGATACATCTTGGAATATATCGTCGAGACCGCCCTCTATATCGCTGTAGCTCAAACTGAAATTCTCGCCAAACTTCAACGGCACGGTGATGTCGGCATCGATGCTGATAACGTTCGTCTCATCGTTCAACACCACATTATGCACGGTACTTTTGTCGGTCTCGGCCGAGATATGGGCATCAAGTGTATAAGGTATTCCGGCATCGAGCAGAGCCGGCAGATTGCCCTTCACCCAGGTATAGAGGCAGTTTTCGTAATAGAAGGTCTTAGCCTCGGCATCTACCCATTCGGTCGTAGGCTCATACAGCGATACATATATATTATTGGGTGCAGGCGTCATGCACTTGTCGGCAGCATTGTAGGCAGCCCCCTGCACATATATGGGGTCGATGGCGATGGGCGCTGATAGCATACTCTCGCCCTGCTCATCGCGAGGGTCGATAGTGAGGTGTGCCATCACCGGGATACCCATGGGGTTCACGACGCTCAACGTTATATAGGGGTTGTGCAGGTCGAGATTTATATCGTCGCTATTTAAGAAATCGGGCATAGAACCGATATTTATCGAGAACGACTCCTCAGCCGAGGCATCTACAAGGCCCGACACACGATAGATGGTCATATCCTCGATGGTGAAATAGGTCCGCAAACTGGGCTTATCCACCAACTCTGTCGAGCCGTGCAACTCGATATTCACTATCGCGTCGCCGTGCAGATACACCTCATTGTTTATCACATCGAGTGTATTATGGTCGATTCCGGGAGTGATTACAAAGTTATTGGTACCGTCAGCACCGAGTGCTCCGCCATATACGCCATAAATATCGAGGTGCAACTCAAATTCGCCGGTGGGTGAGGTCAGCTCAGCTATTTTCAAGTCGTGATTTTCGATAACTATCGGCGTACCGTCGTCGTTCATATCTTTCAACTCCACATAGTCGATACGGCCGGCGGGAGCCAATATCAGCATACGGGGCAACTCTATATGAAAATCTTTCAGCGTGAGCGACATATCGGAATTGCTCGACGGCTCAAGAACCTCGGCGACAAAACGTAACGTAGCCCGCTTGGGGGTATCAAACAGAATCGTATCGATACGCAATATCTCCTTGGGAATCTCTATGTTACTGGGGTCGATGGGGGCGTGTTCCATCATCGGCACAGTGATGTGTGCCTCCACATCGCTCACACCCACAGCGATGAAACTGCGCAACTCCTCGGGCACGTCGATATAAGTGGGGTTGATTGCCGGGCTCATACCATTCACACTCTCGATGGTAAACGATGCCATAGAGGCAAATTCGGTGGTCGATGAGGCGCTTTCGGCAATGTAGTAATTGCCCTCATCATCGGTTTTCAGGTCCTCATCGTCATCGATAAGTTTCGACAGGGTGAAACGCTCCGTCTCGCCTATGGGTATGGTGACACCATTCTCGGCAAGCGTTATTTTCATGTCGATGTCTTTGTCATAAGCCATATCTACGCAACTCCACATAAGCAGAGCTGTCAATAGAGTAAGTAACAGTTTTTTCATATTATTGTAGTGTATTTCTTTTTAGAGATTAGAGGGGCGGTAAGGGGGGATTCTATCATCAACTCAAGTATTCCGGCGCAAAGGTATAGTATATTTCTGAAACAGAAGTGTTTTTTTACAAAAATCCAACAATTTTAACAACGACGAGCCTCTGCTTCACAAAACAGCAAAAGGGTTGGCGCGCGCCGAACCCTTTTGCTAAAAGGTGTTTTTTGTGACTTACGATTTTATTTGATGACAAGTTTTCCGTTATCGACCACCTTACCATTCGACTCTAAGGTGAAGTTATACACTCCGCGACGCAGACGACGGGTATCAATACGCATCGATACCTCACCGGCAGGTACCGGTTGCACACTTACAACCTGACCGGCCATGTTGGAAATGACAAGGCGACGCACATCGTCAGATGCGGCCGTCTCCACGGTCACAACATCGCTTGTCGATGCCAAGGTGGGAAACACCTTCATCGCCGATGCCGTATTAGCAACTTGTTGTACCGCCCCGGTCTCAGAATCGAGAGAGTAAATGTAATTATAATATCTTTCGTCAATATATACCTCTGATGCAAACAGATATTTTTTATCATTAATTATCCATACCTCCCACCTATCCGGCACTGCGCTTATAGATAATGTAGCGATTATTGCCCCTTCTTCCGAAATTATTTCCATACCTTTTATCTCATTGTCTTTATCGATACGATATTTATGAATCTCCCCACTGGCATCATATTCTAAAATAGTAGTATCTATAATAGGTTCTGTTATATATCTAAAGACTTCATATTTATCATCATTATTAAACAAATTTTGTGTCATATATAGATATTGATCTTCCAGATTAAGCCCATTATCATAATTATAATAAATTGCTTCTTCTACTTGAATAGAAAGAGGATTTGACTCCCATTGGTCAACTATTTCCCATTCTCTATTTTCATTGCGTTCCCAAATTTGGTAACCTTCAGGTTGCACATTCGTCTGAATAGTAAATTCTCTGTCAATCTCAAAGTTCTCATTGAATAGTGTGTAAATTACTGAAGAGCCATCTGCCCGATATGTATAAGGTGTTGTTTTATTTTCGGCCGATAAATATTTAGGTAGAACAAGACAATCGTCGCTCGATCGTTGTGAATAGATTAAATTTTGGCCATTTGAAAGGCTAATTGCTCCTAATACAAGGACGAATAATAGTAGAAATTTTTTCATAACGTATAATTTTTTAGTTTGTAAAATTTCTGCAAAAATAAGTAATATGACAAGATTACAAAAACATTCTTTCAAAAAATTTTGTTATCGTTACCAAAACACCCGATAAAGAATCCTCTCTTCGGCCTGTCTCGCCCTACGATAGTGGCCCCGACCGGCAAAACGTAGGGTCGCTTGGACCAATACCATTTTGCAGGATTGTGACCTCCCTGCCGTAGGGACGCACGGTTCGTGCGTCCGTGGGAAATTGAGCGCTCCTCATACACCCCGCATTGCGTTCGCCTACCGGCTCACGTATACGGAACCGGGAAATCAAATGTTTACATAGATTTCGAAAATCTTTATCAGACACCGATGATTATATTCCTACCGATTTTTGAGTATCTTTGCACAAATAATAAGACACAGAAACGTTATGATCAAAACTATAATATTCGACTTCGGCGGAGTGGTAGTACCCATCTCGCGCGACAAAGCGGTGAAAGCTTTCGAACAAATAGGACTTACCGACGCCGATACCCGGCTCGACAAATACCACCAAACGGGTATATTCCAAGACCTCGAGGAGGGACGCCTCTCGGCCGACGAGTTCCGCTCGGAACTCAGCACGCTGTGCGGTCGCCCACTCACCTACGACGAGGTGCGCACGGCATGGTTAGGATTTTTCACCGGGGTAGATGAGCGCATCATCGACTACATAGCCGCTCTGCGAGAGCGTTACCAAGTGTTCATTCTCAGCAACACCAACCCCTACGTCATGTCGTGGGCTTGCAGTCCCGCCCTATCGACATCAGGGCGCAGTCTGCGCGACCTGGCGCACCGCCTATACCTTTCCTATGAGATAGGCTGCACCAAGCCCGCACCCGAGATTTTCGAATATATGTTGCGCGACAGCGGTATCAATCCTGCCGAGGCTCTCTTTATCGACGACGGCGCCGGCAACACCGCCCGAGGTGCCGAGTACGGACTGCATACCTTCACCCCCGAGAACGGAAGCGACTGGCGCGCCGACCTCACCACCCTCCTGCAACAATTGGCTTAGAAGCTGTTTAAAATTTTCTTGAAAAAATTATTACGGCTTCAAAAAAAACTATTGGTGTCCGATAAAACTTTTCAAAACCCATATAACCAATTGATGTAAATGGGTTTATGAAGCAAAATAAAAAGCAGGGCTTGTATTTGTATCAAAAAAGATTGCCGTTAGGTAATCGATTAGTACAGCCCCGTATAAGTGAGCCGGTAGGCGAACGCAATGCGGGGAATATGTCGTGTATGTATAATCAATGCCTTTAGGTATTGGACCACATATTAATATGATTATCATTATAGTCCGATACCTATGGCATCGCAATTTCTTCATCAATCTTACCCCGCATTGCGCCGATAAATCGGCTTATACGGGGCTGGAACATCTTATGCCTACGGCATAATGAAAATCCAAAACTATATGTTGTATTTTTATCGGACACTAATAAAAAAAACAAAGTTTCGGATTCTTAATCTCTCCGGGGAAATGTTTGCGCTATAGCATGGCGGATTGTATGATATTCCGCATCGCCTCTATCGTTTTTTCGGCCTCGCCCCGTAGTTCCGACTATCGCCAAGCGGTCGAGTAGCGACAGGGTATGTGGGTTGATACCTTTTTGTTGCAAATACCTATCCATCACCAGTCCCCCCCAACCATCGGGTAACGAGTCGTCGAATACACCAAATCCCCCCTCAAACGGACGTGGACGAGCTACAAATATTTTATTTTGTAATGGTAGTTCAAACGGAGATATCGAAAATCCCTCACGAAGCCACTCGGGCGTATACTCAAAAACACACAATCGGTCTCGGTTCAGCGCCAAGCGTCCCACCGAGCGATTGTCATAAAGCACCTCTATTTGCTTCACTGCGGTATTCATTTTCTCTTTCCTCTTTTGCGGGTTACTGATTGCTCGGCCAGCACCTCATCAAACGAACTGTATTGTCGTTGCGAAAACAACGCTTCGAAATCACCCAGCGCATTCAGCGCCACTCCTATCGACAAGAGATTCCGCAGCGAAATCTCTCCCGTCTGCTCGAACCTACGATAGGTGGCAAATTTCATTCCGGCCCTCGTAGCCAGCCCTTCCCGAGTAAGATTTAACTCCAATCGTCGGGCCTTCACCTTTTCCGCAATCTGCCGGGCTATTTCACCGGGCGTGGAAATATTAAGGAATAATATTTTGTTCATTAATGCCGTTTTTAGAGATTAAAGTATATTATATTATTCGTTACAAAGATAATATTCTTTTTCTAAAAACAAACTACATCAAGCCCCGTTTTTTCTACACGACAGAGGGGTATCGATAGGGTTATCTTTCGGTGGGGGGATCGTCGTCGGAGCGGCCCAATATGGGCAGACTGATGCGGTATTTTACGGCAAGTATGCGAGTGACAAACACCGCGGAACCGCCCACTATCTGGCAAGCGTAGGGTTCAAGCGACACGAGCGAGCATAGCCAATAGGTCAATCCGCCCACAACGCATGCCACGGCATAAATCTCCTTACGGAATATAAGAGGTATCTCGTTGATGAGCACATCGCGTATCACACCACCGGCGGCACCGGTGAGACTACCCATGATTATCGCTACCCAGAAGGGAAACCCCAACTCCACACTCTTGCCCACACCCACCACCGTAAACAGGGCGAGACCTATGGTATCGAATATGAAGAAAGTGATGTCCATACGCACCAGCCGACGATCGAACACGATGACACAAAGCAACGCCACCGCCGTACAACAGAGATACATGGGGTCGGTCATCCACACCGGCGTCACACCCAGCAACAGATCACGAATGGTACCGCCTCCGATAGCCGTGGCAAAGCCCACAACGTAAGCACCGAACCAGTCGAATCGCTTGGCCGAAGCCATACGTATGCCACTGATGGCAAAGGCAAACGTACCGATGAAGTCTAATATCTGAACAAATGAAATCACGGTGATTTGTTACATAATTTGCACTATGTTAATATTTAAAGTACGTATATATTAATACTGCAAGCCAAAATATAAAATAAGAGGCAATGCAGATTAATATAACCGCTAAAGCAATTTTTATAACCTTATCTATCATACCACAAATTTAAGTATTTTTTCTTTAACCTGTATTATGTTAAAAATCTGTAGTCATTGTCATAATTAACACAGCAAGGCCACAAACAAAATAAAGGGCAATGCAGATTAATATAATCGCTAAAGCAATTTTTATAACCTTATCTATCATACCGCAAATCTAAGTATTTTTTAAAATGTATTCTGTCACTTTACCCCTGTTAGATAAAGTTGTTTGCAATGAGACTAATTGTCCTCAGACAATAGTTCGGTGCAACACCCTGACTACAACTCTTTGACAAAAGCCACGCGGCGCTTGTGCTGATGGTGCTCGAAGTATTGCCACTGCTGCTGTACCCGCTCATTGGCCACCAGTTCGGGATTGGTCTCCACATATTTGAAACCCTCTTGTATAAATCCGGGCAGAATATCGTCGAAAAGCAACGCGTTGGCACCCAGCCCCTGATAATCGGGGTGAATGGCCACGAGCAACAGGTCGGCCACGTCGTTACGCCCTTTGAGACCTCGCAAGAGATGACGGAAGCCGAAAGGGAACATTCGTCCGCCACTCTGTTGCAACGCCCGGCTCATCGATGGCATGGCTATACCCACACCCACCACCTCGTCTTTGTCATTGACAATGACCGAGATTTGCGACAAGCGCACGATGGGAATATACATCTTGAGGTAATGATCTATCTGCCGCGCGGTAAGCGGACAATAACCATAGAGGTCTTTGTAAGCAAGGTTTATAAGTTCGAAGAGTTGGCGGCCATACTTGCGCGCCAAGTCGTTGATATTCTTGAAATCTTTCACTACACTGCGCAGACCAAACTTACGACGCACTATCTCGGCCACTCGTGCGTGCTTGGCCGACATCTCGGCAGGTACCGTACAGAAGTACTCCACCCACTCGCAGTCTTGCACATAACCGCGACGAGCCATGTGCGCCGGATAGTAGGGGTAGTTATATATAGTAGCCATCGTACCGAGGCGGTCGAATCCCTCGACCAGCATACCCTCGGGGTCCATATCGGTAAATCCCAACGGTCCTGTCAGCGAGGTCATACCCCGCTCGGAAGCCCACGCCTCCACCGCGTCGAACAGCGCGTCGCTCACTGCCGCATCATCGATGAAATCGACAAATCCAAACCGCGCCTCCTTCTTGCCCGAAAGTTCATTCAACTTATGATTGATAATACCCGTAATACGGCCCACCGGTCGCTTACCATCGTAGGCCATATAATGCACGGCCTCGCAATGCTCGAACGCCGGATTTTTCTTCGGCGAGAACGTATCCAGCTCGTCCATCACAAGAGCAGGTACATAGTAAGGATTACCTTTATATAGGTCTATGGCAAACTGCACATATTTACGCAACGCGTTGCGACCTGTGAGCTGACGTATGGTGATATTCATATCTAAGATTTTACAGAAATAGGATTTTTTGCAAATGTAGTCAAAAAAAAGAGTTTATTCTGCAAGAAAGGTAAACAAAAAGACATTCGGTCTGTTTCCCGAAGTGAATATGCCCCCGTTTTGACAATCTTACTATGCAAAACGGGGCTTAAAAAATTAAAAAACCGGCTATTAGAGAAAATTTTCTTTAATGGGGTATTTTGGTATCAGAAAATGTATTACCTTTGTAGTCGATTTAGAAGATGTTCGGAACTTTCTCGCGAAAGTCAGCGCAACTTTATACTAACGAAAGCAAATAAAATTTTCTATAGGTCAAATTAATTTTAATCGAAATGACGAAGTTAGACTTAACTAAGTATGGTATTGAAGGGGTAAAAGAGATCCTTCATAATCCTTCGTACGATGTACTCTTCGCAGAAGAGACACAACCCGGTCTTGAAGGCTTTGAAAAAGGTCAAGAAACCGAATTGGGGGCTGTAAACGTGATGACCGGTATCTACACCGGACGTTCGCCCAAAGACAAATTCCTCGTAATGGACGAAACCAGCAAAGACACCGTATGGTGGACTTCTGACGCATACAAAAACGACAACAAACCCGTGAGCGAAGACACTTGGAAAGTGTTGAAAGACCTCGCCGCCAAAGAATTGTCGAACAAAAAATTGTACGTAGTCGATGGTTATTGCGGTGCCAACAAAGCCACTTGCCTCAAAGTACGTTTCATCATGGAAGTTGCTTGGCAAGCTCACTTTGTAACCAATATGTTTATCCGTCCTTCAGCCGAAGAATTGGAGAACTTCGAACCCGACTTCATCGTGTACAACGCCTCGAAAGCCAAAGTTGAGAACTACAAAGAACTCGGCTTGAACTCTGAGACCGCCGTTGTATTCAACCTCACCACCAAAGAACAAGTAATACTCAACACCTGGTATGGCGGTGAAATGAAAAAAGGTATGTTCTCTATGATGAACTACTTCAACCCCTTGCGCGGTATTGCTTCGATGCACTGCTCGGCCAACACCGATATGGAAGAAAAGAGTTCGGCTATCTTCTTCGGTCTCTCAGGTACCGGTAAAACCACCCTCTCGACCGACCCGAAACGTAAACTCATCGGAGACGACGAGCACGGCTGGGACAACGAAGGTGTGTTCAACTACGAAGGCGGTTGCTACGCCAAGGTTATCAACCTCGATAAAGAAAGCGAACCCGACATCTACAACGCCATCAAACGCGACGCTCTGCTCGAAAACGTAACCGTTGCCGCCGACGGCACCATCGATTTCGCCGATAAGAGCGTGACCGAGAACACCCGTGTTTCGTATCCCATCAACCACATCGAAAACATCGTAAAACCCGTTTCTAAAGGTCCTCACGCACAACAAGTAATCTTCTTGTCGGCCGATGCCTTCGGTGTATTGCCTCCCGTTTCTATCCTCACCCCCGAACAGGCTCAATACTACTTCCTCTCGGGCTTCACCGCCAAATTGGCCGGTACCGAGCGCGGTATCACCGAGCCTACCCCCACTTTCTCGGCTTGCTTCGGCGCAGCATTCTTGTCGTTGCACCCCACCAAATATGCCGAGGAACTCGTGAAGAAGATGGAAATGACCGGAGCTAAAGCATACCTCGTAAACACCGGCTGGAATGGTACCGGAAAACGTATCTCTATACGCGATACCCGTGGTATCATCGACGCTATCCTCGACGGTTCTATCGAGAAAGCTCCTACCAAAAAAATCCCCTACTTCGACTTCACCGTACCCACCGAACTCCCCGGTGTTGATCCCAAAATCCTCGACCCGCGCGACACCTACGCTACTGCCGAGGAGTGGAACACCAAAGCCGAAGACCTCGCTGCCCGTTTCATCAAGAACTTCGACAAGTTCACCGGAAACGAAGCCGGTAAGGCCCTCGTTGTAGCAGGTCCCAAACTCTAATACAAGACCTCATCATACCACAAAAGGGCGCGACATCGTGCCCTTTTGTTTTTTCCAAGTGTTTTTAACCATTCATCACACAACCTCGCCGGTCGAAAAAATGTTATATCTAAACAACTTCTAAAAACATATATAATATGAAGATAAAAAAAATTCATGGCCGGGAAATCCTCGATTCGCGCGGCAACCCCACCGTCGAGGTAGATGTCACACTTCACGATGGTACCATGGGCCGAGCCTCGGTTCCATCGGGTGCTTCGACCGGCGAAAACGAGGCGATAGAACTGCGCGACGGCGACCGCCGTCGCTACAACGGAAAAGGCGTGCAACAAGCCGTCGCCTATGTCAATACCGAAATCGCCGACGCCATCGAAGGTATGTACGTCACCGAGCAGGTCAATATCGACCGTCGCATGATAGAACTCGACGGCACCGACAACA
Source organism: Coprobacter sp. (assembly GCA_017462265.1). GTDB lineage: Bacteria > Bacteroidota > Bacteroidia > Bacteroidales > UBA11471 > Caccoplasma. The sequence continues at coordinate 70,313 of JAFTRN010000057.1, forward strand.
AATCGCGTCTCGGTGCCAACGCCATACTGGGCGTATCACTCGCCACCGCACACGCGGCCGCAGCGGCACTACACCGTCCGCTCTACAGTTACATTGGCGGCATCGACAGCCACATACTACCCATACCCATGATGAACATTATCAACGGTGGAGCCCACTCCGACGCTCCTATCGCTTTCCAAGAATTCATGATACGTCCCATAAGCGCCACGTCGCTACGCGAGGGGTTGCGTATGGGTGCCGAGATATTCCACGCGTTGAAATCGATTCTGCATGAGCGCGGTCTCAGTACCGCCGTAGGCGACGAAGGAGGATTCGCCCCGGCCCTGCACAACAACGAAGAGGCCATCGAGACCATTCTCGCCGCCATAGAACGTGCCGGCTATCAACCCTACACAGATGTGCGCCTCGCCCTCGACTGCGCCGCATCGGAATATTATCGCAACGGCGTGTACAACTACACCCGCTTCGAAGGCGAAAAGGGGACTATACTCACCTCCGAGGAGCAAGCCGACTACCTGCGCACACTCGTAGAACAATACCCCATCGATTCCATCGAAGACGGTATGAGCGAAAACGACTGGGACGGCTGGAGATACCTCACCGACCTCATCGGCGACCGTTGCCAGCTGGTAGGCGACGACCTGTTTGTGACCAACGTCGATTACCTCGCCCGCGGCATACGCGAGCGTTGCGGAAATGCCATACTCATAAAGGTAAACCAGATAGGCACTCTCACCGAGACCTTACGAGCCATAGAACTGGCACAGCACAGCGGCTTTGCCACCATCATATCTCACCGGTCGGGCGAGACCGAAGACACCTCCATCGCCGACATAGCCGTAGCCGTGAATGCCGGACAGATAAAAACAGGCTCACTCTCACGCACCGACCGACTGGCCAAATACAACCGACTTTTACGTATCGAGGAGGAACTCGGCCGCAACGCCATCTACGGCTACTTCAAACCGTAAATCTATTTATTCTCGTCGCCACGCATACTATATTCGCACCCGCAATAGGTCTGATTATAAAACGCATACTCGGCAATCAATTCACGACGGCGCTCCTGCAATCCGCCTCGGCGCCAATTCTGCTCCCAGAATATCACGTCGGGCACATCGGCCACCGCCGACCGCCCCGCCTCATTTATTTGGTCGAGCACTTTCCAGCGCGACGACGCCAACGTGGTGGTTATTACCCCATATCCGTGCGTGGCGGCATATAGAGCTGTCGCCCGCAGACGCACGACAAAACAGCGTAAGCAACGTGCGCCGCGCTCAGGCTCATGTTCCAGGCCCCGTATGTCACCAAGCCATCTCTCATGCTCATAGTCGGCATCGATCACCTCCAATCCCAGCAACGTGGCATGGCGCACACACTCCGATTTACGACGTTGATACTCCTCCTCGGGATAAATATTAGGATTATAAAAATAGAGCGTGGGGCGCACTCCGTTATCGAGTAAGCACTCCACAATGGCCGACGAGCAAGGCGCGCAACAACAATGCAACAACACCCTATCGGCCCCACCCGGCACCTCTAAATTCACTCTTGGTTTCATACATTTAAATAAAAAAGGAGAAAGCCACCTTCCTCCATTCGTAGCCCCGAGGGGAATCGAACCCCTATTTAAAGTTTAGGAAACTTTCGTTCTATCCGTTGAACTACAAGGCCTCACCCGCGTCCATACGACGCAAGACTATTTCGAGCACAAAATTACAATTTTTGAGCTATTTGTGCAAATACTTCTTTCGAAAGGTACAGAAAACACATTTCCGTCCACCGGCCATCACTCAAAAAGCGTATGCATGATTTCGAGCGAGCGTATCTCGGGAAAACCCGCATTGTGCAATCGATAATAGGTCATGATATGCTCGAGAATACGTCGCCGCTCATCACGCGAAAAGCGAAACCTGTGCATATTCTGAGTATTCATACGCATCAAAAGCGCGAAAAAAGCCGCCTCCTGCGGATACAGCACATGCGAATGTGTAGGAATAGAAGCCGAGAACACACCCTCTTGCATATCAAAAAATCCATTCTCCACATAACTGTCGATATTGGGCAGGAAGCCGAGAAAACCCGACAAGCGTAACAAAAACCACAAATGGAAATTGGCCTTTCCCTCCTCCAATATATCAAACAGTTGTATCGATCTACACAAAAAATCGAAAAAAAGCGGATTCGACTCAGGCTCGCGAAAGAGGCGTGAAAGAATCTCGGCCAGGAACAGCACCACGGCATTTTTCACCGGATCGTAGTGCAGATGTTGCCACACCTCTACCTGTCGCACATCTTTTATACGGAATATATCCTGTCCCGCCGAACGCTCCGAGTCTATCTCCAAAAAAGAAAAGGGGCGAAACAGCGGTCGCAACATACGGGAACGACGCCCCTGAGACAGTGGCAACAAATAAGCCACCCTCCCAAATCGTTCGGTATAAACCTGCACTATCGACATCTTATCGCTATACGCGACAGTATGCAATACAATGCCCCGTGTACGTTCCAACATATTATTTCCGTCAGTTTTTCAAGTTTTTCATGCTACAAAAGTGGCATAAATAACGGAGAATGACAATTTTTTTCAGAAATATTTTGCCAATTCAAAAAACAGCTCTATATTTGCACTCGCATTTTCGGACGCCCTCTTTCATTCATTGATAATCGGTTACGAAACGGCCCATTCGTCTATCGGTTAGGACGCAAGATTTTCATTCTTGAAAGAGGGGTTCGATTCCCCTATGGGCTACCAACAAAGAACAAATAAAAAAACTAAAAGGAGATTATTTGAATGGCAAATCATCAATCATCCATCAAAAGAATCAGACAAACGCAAACCAGAAACTTGCACAACAGATATTATGCAAAAACCACTCGTAACGCCGTACGCAAATTACGCGCTATGACCGTTAAAGACGACGCTGTCGCATTGTATCGCCAAGTATCTGCCATGCTCGACAAGTTGGCTAAACGTAACGTTATACACAAAAACAAAGCCAACAACTTGAAATCGAAATTGGCTTTGCACGTCAACAAACTCTAATACGACAACACGATTGTCGCCGTCGCTCATGTAGCGACAACGATGGCCCATTCGTCTATCGGTTAGGACGCAAGATTTTCATTCTTGAAAGAGGGGTTCGATTCCCCTATGGGCTACCAAGCGTTGAGTAAAAAACACTCAACGCTTTTGCTGTTTATAGCTATCGTACTTTTCTTTTTTCAAAAGGCTCCTCCCCCAAAAAAGACTACTCTGCAATTACATTGTGTAGTCAAACATTGCGATTATCACCTCATTTTCGCCCAATGAATTGCCACACTCCGAAAAAAATCTCAAAAAGTATCAAAAAACACACAAATTATCCGCACAAAAGCGCAGCAAAATTTCCCAAAACGAAGTTTTTTCGCTATCTTTGTCGTGAGGTTTTACCCCTAAAACAATTCTGCGCAACCACATTGCGTAATTGCGAAACACTTTTCACGTAAGAAATTAACAAACACGTATATGTCTGAAGAACTCAACACACAAAACACCGGTTATTCCGCCGACAGCATTCAAGTGCTCGAGGGTTTGGAGGCCGTGCGTAAACGTCCTGCCATGTACATAGGCGACATCAGCGTCAAAGGATTGCACCATTTGGTATATGAGGTGGTGGACAACTCTATCGATGAAGCACTGGCAGGCTATTGCAACCACATCGAAGTATCCATCAACGAAGACAACTCCATAACCGTCGTAGATAACGGTCGCGGTATCCCGGTAGATATGCACGAAAAAGAGCACAAATCGGCGCTCGAGGTAGTACTTACCGTGTTGCACGCAGGTGGTAAGTTCGACAAAGGCTCATACAAGGTATCGGGCGGTCTGCATGGTGTGGGTGTATCGTGTGTGAACGCATTATCGACCTATCTGCGTGCCGAGGTGCGTCGCCAAGGCCACATCTATATGCAAGAATACTCTTGTGGCAAACCTCTTCACGACGTAGAGATTATCGGCGATACCGATGAGACCGGCACATCGGTCACTTTCAAGCCCGATGGCAGTATCTTTACCGATACGGTATATCAATACGAGATATTGCAAAATCGTCTGCGTGAACTCGCCTACCTCAACAAGGGCATCACCATCTCGTTTACCGATCGTCGCGAGAAAAGAGAAGACGGCTCATTCCGTAGCGAAATATTCCACTCCGACGATGGCGTGAAAGAGTTCGTACGCTTTCTCAACCAAGCCAACACATCGCTCATAAACGATGTAATATATCTCAACACCGAGAAAAACGGCATACCCATCGAGTGTGCCATCATGTACAACACCGGCTATCGCGAAAACCTGCACTCTTATGTGAACAATATCAACACCATCGAGGGTGGTACGCATGAGGCCGGATTCCGCACCGCACTCACCCGCGTGCTGAAAAAATATGCCGAGGAGACTTGTGGCAAAGCCATCGAAAAAGCCAAAGTGGAAATTTCGGGCGAGGACTTCAGAGAAGGTCTTATCGCTGTCATATCGGTAAAAGTAGCTGAGCCTCAATTTGAGGGACAGACCAAAACGAAACTCGGGAACAACGAGGTAAGCGGCGCCGTGAACCAAGCCGTGGGTGAAGCCCTCACTTTCTACCTCGAGGAGCATCCCAAAGAAGCCAAAGTCATCGTAGATAAAGTGATACTGGCCGCAACAGCCCGTATCGCCGCCCGCAAAGCCCGCGAATCGGTTCAACGCAAGAGCCCCCTGGGTGGTGGCACATTGCCCGGAAAACTCGCAGACTGCTCGTCGCGCAACCCCGAAGAATGTGAGATATTCCTCGTCGAGGGTGACTCGGCAGGTGGTACCGCCAAGCAGGGTCGCAGCCGTCTCACACAAGCCATTCTGCCATTGAGAGGTAAAATTCTCAACGTAGAAAAAGCCATGTGGCACAAGGCTTTCGAGAGCGACGAAGTAAACAACATTATCGAGGCGCTCGGCGTGCAATTCGGTGTCGATAGCGAGGACGACAGTAAAAAAGCCAACATCAGCAAGCTACGCTATCACAAGATTATCATCATGACCGATGCCGACGTCGATGGCAGCCATATCGACACCCTCATCATGACACTCTTCTACCGCTATATGCCCGAGATAATCGAGGCCGGACACCTGTACATCGCCAACCCACCGCTGTACCTCTGCTCCAAAGGAAACGTGAAAGAATATTGCTATACCGACGAAGCCCGTCAGGAATTTATACAGAAATATGGCGACGGCAACGAGGCGGGCATACATACCCAACGCTACAAAGGTCTTGGTGAAATGAACTCGGAACAGCTGTGGGAGACCACCATGAATCCCGAAACCCGCATACTGAAACAGGTGACTATCAACGACGCCACAAACGTAGATTACACCTTCTCGATGTTGATGGGCGAAGACGTAGGTCCGCGTAGGGAATTTATCGAACAAAACGCTACTTACGCCAACGTTGACGCATAATCCGAGCGACCACTATCACCTCATCGTTATATGCTGAGACAACAATAAGCCCGGTCACACCCGTCGATCGGGCTTATTTCAAAAATAGATAAAAAATTACACTTCTATGGCAAAACATCGCAAGTTACGTCCCGAAGGAAACAGCAAAAAGCCCTTTGCCGAACAGATACGAAACATTTTCAACGATAACTTTCGATCTTTTTTCAATCATCGCCAATTGGCCCGTCGCATAGGCGCCAAAAACGAGATGCAGAAAAAAGAGGTCATTGCCATACTCGAATCATTACTGCGTGAAGGGTTTATCGAGCAGGAATCGCCCGGCCGTTTCCGCAGAAACGCCGTGGAGGTATTACTCTCGGGTACATTCAATCGGCAACTCGGCCGACTGACCATCACCCCCGACAAGGGAGGAGAACCGGTATATGTAAGCGAGAAAAATGCCCGACACGCACTCACAGGCGACAAGGTCGAATACCTATTGATTACCCATGGACGCCTGCGTGGCGAGGCCGAAATCATCGACATCTCCGCTCGCAAAGGTGAGCAACGAATCGTGGGCGTCGTAGAGACGGTAGGCAACAAAGACTATGCCCTGCGGGTAGATAACCGAGCTTTCGACAATCGGGTGTATATACCCAACACCCGTCTCAATGGCGCCAAAGAGGGTGAGAAGGTTGTGGCTTGCCTGCTCGACTGGCCCGAGTACAACGCCAGCCCCACCGGCGAAGTGGTCGAAATTCTCGGCGTGAGTGGCGAGAACGACACCGAGATGCACGCCATATTGGCCGAGTTCGGCTTACCGACGCACTACCCCGAAGAGATAGAGAAACTGGCCGATACGATAAACGATAATATCGACAGCGACGAGATAGAGCGCCGCGAGGACTTTCGCAACGTAACCACCTTCACCATAGACCCTTACGACGCCAAGGACTTTGACGACGCGCTTTCCCTGCGACGTATCAACGACAATCGTTGGGAAGTGGGTGTGCATATTGCCGACGTAACATACTACGTCACCCCCGATACCCCTATCGACAAAGAGGCCTATCGACGCGGCACATCGGTATATCTCGTCGATCGCACCGTACCCATGCTACCCGAGCGCCTGTGTAACCGGATATGCTCCTTGCGACCCGATGAAGAAAAATTATGCTTCTCGGTCGTATTCGAGCTCGACAACAATGCCAAGGTGAAAAATTCACACATCACACGAACGGTCATCAAGTCCGACCGACGTTTCACCTACGAAGAGGCTCAAAACATCATCGAGAGCGGCGAAGGCGATTTTGCCGAGGAGATACTCACCCTCAACCGACTTGCCACCGCGTTACGCAAACAACGTTTCGAAAACGGGGCTATCGATTTCGACCGTCAAGAGATGAAATTTATCATCGATGAGAAGGGACGGCCCATCAGCGTTTACAGCAAAGTATCGAAAGAAGCCAATAAACTCATCGAGGAATTTATGTTGCTTGCCAACCGCACGGTAGCCGAATATATAGGGAAAGTACCCCGAAATCGCACACCCAAGCCCTTTGTATATCGGGTACACGACAACCCCGACCCCGAGAAGATGGCCGACCTATCGGCCTTTGTGAAGCGGTTGGGACTATCGCTACGCCCCACAGGCACACGCAACGAGGTATCAGACTCCATCAACAGCCTGCTCACCCGTGTACATGGCACACCTGAGGAAAATCTCGTTTCCACGCTCACCATACGCACCATGGCCAAAGCCATCTACACGACCGAGAACATAGGTCATTACGGATTGGCTTTCGACTACTACACACACTTCACCTCGCCCATACGGCGATACCCCGACATGATGGTGCACCGACTGCTCGCCCGTTACTTGGCAAAAGGCCGTGCCGTGAACATCGACGAGCTCGAAGACAGATGCGAGCACTCGTCGGACATGGAGCAACTGGCCGCCAACGCCGAACGCGCCTCCATCAAATACAAACAAGCCGAGTTCCTTTCCGAGCGATTGGGCCAGGTATTCGACGGCACCATATCGGGTATATCCGATCGCGGCGTGTATGTTGAAATCAACGAGAACAAATGCGAAGGGCTCGTTCCCATGCGCGACCTCGACGACGATTACTACGAGTTCGATGAGAAAAATTATCAACTCGTGGGGCATCGCACCCGCCACATCTACCGCTTGGGCGACGCCATGCGCATAGTCATCGCCAAGGTGGATATGGAACGCCGACAAATCGATTTCGCTCCCGAGGAAAAGAGCATCTCGACCCCGACACCCACCAAAAACAAGAAGAAATCAAGCTCGGGATTATCGCCCAAAGATTTCGGAATAAAAAAAGCTCGCAAGAAACACCGCAAATAAATAAACCATGGAAGAAACCGACAAAACACAACTCGTCTTACCCGACAACGTCAATACACCCGATGTTACCGAATATGATTCCGACGCCATTCGCACCCTCGACTGGAAAGAACACATACGCCGACGCGCCGGTATGTATATCGGGAAATTGGGCGACGGCTCACACGCCGACGACGGAATCTATGTGCTCTTGAAAGAGGTGATAGACAACGCCATCGACGAATATATGATGGGATTTGGCAAGCAGATTATCGTAGAAATAGAGAACGATAAGGTGTCGGTACGCGACTACGGACGCGGTATTCCCCTCGATAAGGTGGTCGATGTATCATCGAAGATGAATACCGGCGCCAAATACGACTCGAAAGCATTCAAAAAATCGGTCGGTCTCAACGGTGTGGGTATCAAGGCTGTAAACGCGTTATCCACGGAATTCCATATACAAGCTTTCCGTGACGGAAAGTGCAAAAGCGTGCGCTATTCCTGTGGAGAGATTATCGACGAGCAACCTATCGTCGATACCGACCAAGGAAACGGCACCTCGGTCGTCTTCGTTCCCGACCGTTCGATTTTTGTCGATTACGCCTATCGGGAGGAGTTTGTTATAGCTCTCATCAAAAACTACACCTACCTCAACTCGGGGCTGATATTCATATATAATGGTGTGAAATATGTGTCGAAAAACGGGCTTGTGGACCTGCTCAATGAGAAGATGAGCACCGCCCCGCTCTACGATATGATACACCTCAGTGGCAAAGACATAGAGGTTGTAATCACTCACAACGACCAATACGGCGAGGAGTTCTATTCTTTTGTCAACGGACAATATACCATACTCGGCGGTACGCACTTGTCGGCCTTCCGCGAGGCCGTACCCCGTACCATCAAGGAGTTTTTCTCCAAGAATTTCGAATATACCGATATACGCAACGGCATTGTCGCCGCCATCAGCATCAAAATAGAGGAGCCTATTTTTGAGTCACAGACCAAGACCAAACTCGGCTCGCGCGACATGGGCCCCGACGGCCCCACCGTCAATAAATTTATCGGTGATTTTCTGAAAAAAGAGCTCGACAACTATCTGCACCGCAACAACGACACAAAGGATATTCTGCTCAAGAAAATTCAAGAGTCAGAGAAAGAGCGCAAAGCTATAGCCGGACTATCAAAGGCAGCTCGCGATAGGGCAAAAAAAGCAAATCTGAACAACGACAAATTGCAAGATTGTCGCATACACTACAACGATCCCAAAGGCGACTTACGCGAAGAAACCTGTATATTCATCACCGAGGGCGACTCGGCATCGGGCTCCATAGGGAAAAGCCGTAACGCCGACACCCAAGCCATTTTCAGCCTCAGGGGTAAACCATTGAACAGCTTCGGGAAGACACGTGCGGTAGTTTACGAAAACGATGAATTCAATAAGTTACAAGACGCTCTCAATCTCGAAGATGGTATCGAGGGATTACGCTACAACAAGGTAATCATCGCCACCGATGCCGACGACGATGGTATGCACATACGTATGCTGCTGCTCTGTTTCCTCTTGCAGTTCTTCCCCGACCTGGTGAAGAAAGGGCACGTATATATTTTTGAAACACCACTGTTCAGGGTACGTAATAAAAAAGAGACACGCTATTGCTACACCGAACAGGAGCGGCTCGACGCCATCAACTATTTCGGTGACAGCGCCGAGATCACCCGATTCAAAGGTCTCGGAGAGATTTCACCCGATGAGTTCAAGGGATTTATCGGCGATGATATTCGCCTCACACCTGTCACCATACGCAAAGAGGACTCGGTGAAAGAAATGCTCGAGTTCTATATGGGCAAAAATACGCTTGCCCGCCAAGAATTTACTATCGATAATCTGATTGTAGATGAAGAAGACCTCTGAAAAAACCGCCTTTTACCCCGGCACGTTCGACCCTTTCACACTTGGTCACTACTCTGTAACCCGGCGTGCGTTACAGATTTTCGACAAGGTAATCATCGCTGTAGGCGTGAATGAGGCTAAGCGTTGCCTCTACACTCCTCAACAACGGGTAGATATGTTGCGAAAATTTTTCGCCGACGAGCCGCGTATCGAGGTAATCAGTTACTGCGAGCTCACCGTCACAGCCGCCCGCAAGGCACAAGCCTCGGTCATACTGCGGGGTATCCGCTCGGTGGCCGACTTCGAATACGAAAAGACCATCGCCGACCTCAACCGCGACCTTTCGGGCATGGATACACTCCTGCTGTTCACCGAGCCGGCCTACGCGCATATCAGCTCATCGGCCGTGCGGGAATTATTACACTTCAACCAATCTATCGACCAATTTATACCCGAGGGGCTGGAATTACCCTCATTATAGAGCTATTATGTTACTACGAAACTGCATTATAACCTTTCTATTAGTCCTATCGTGCGGCATTTCGGCACAAAATCAGACATCGGCCCCGAAAAACGCCAAAGAGCAGTCGGCACGCTCCTTTAACCCCATGAATAAAATCGGTATAGTGGCTACCGCCATATCGCGTCTGTATGTCGATGTGATAGATGAGGACACCATCGCCGAGAAGGCTATTATCGCCATGCTCAAACAACTCGACCCCCACTCCACCTACCTTCCCCCGCGAGAAGCTCAACAGACACTCGAAGCCCTATCGGGAAAATTCGACGGGATAGGCGTGCAGATAAGCATGGTCGATGACACTCTGTACGTGTCGCAAGTAATCGTAGGCGGACCATCGGAGAAGGCCGGCCTCATGGCAGGCGACCGTATCGTCGCTGTCGATGACAGTATCGTGGCCGGACGACACAAAAGTTCGGCCGAAATCATCACCATGTTGCGTGGCAAGCGCGGTACGAAAGTGAATATCGCCATAGCCCGTCGTGGCACACCCGATCTCCTGCATTTCACCATCACCCGCGACAAGATACCCGTACATAGCATCGATGCCGAATATATGCTCGACGACACGACCGGCTACATACGCCTCAGTCGTTTTGCCGAAAGCAGTGCCGACGAGATAAAAAAGGCCATCAAATCACTACAAAAAGAGGGTATGAAAAATCTGGTGCTCGACCTGCAAGGCAACGGAGGCGGCTACTTGAATGTAGCTGTGGAGATTGCCGATATGTTCCTCGACGACAACCAACTGATAGTCTATACCGAGGGACGCAACACGCGCCGAGCTGAGGAAAAAGCCACCGGGAAAACCCTCTTCCCCGACGGACGCCTCGTGATACTGGTCGATGAGACCTCGGCCTCGGCCAGCGAGATACTCGCCGGTGCCATTCAAGACTGGGACCGCGGAGTAATAGTAGGTCGTCGCACATTCGGCAAAGGATTGGTGCAACGCCCCTTCAACCTGCCCGACAAATCATTACTGCGTCTCACCATAGCCCGATACCACACCCCCACCGGACGCTGCATACAACGGCCTTATGTCAATGGAGAGGATGAAGAGTATGAAAACGATCTCGTAGAGCGTCTGCACAACGGCGAGTTGCAGTATGCCGACAGTACCCACTTTGCCGACTCGTTGCAGTATCGCACCCTGCGCAACAATCGCGTGGTATATGGTGGCGGTGGCATCATGCCCGACTGTTTCGTGGGGCTCGACACTACTATATATACCCCTTATCACCGCTCATTGTTGCGCCAAGGTATTCTCAACCGCAGCATATATGCCTACCTCGACGCACATCGTAAGGAGGTGAGTTCCAAATACAAAAAGGTCTCTAAATTTATTGAGCGATACGAAGCCGACGCCCACCTCTTGGCACAAGTCGATACCTTGGCCGCTCGCGCCGGTATATTTCCTGCATCGAAAGAGGAACGAGAAAAATCGCAGCCACTTATCGCCTTGCAACTCAAAGCTCTGTTGGCCCGCGACCTGTTTGACGCCTCTACCTATTACATGATATATAACCCCACCAACGACATCTATCGCAAAGCAATCGATATCGTCAATTCTCAGACATACGACCAACTGCTCGGTAACCCATAGTTGAGCTCTATCTCACACGTCGATGTCTCATGTCGTAGCACAATCACAATAAAGGCGCATTTCCTCCTAAGGAAATGCGCCTTTATAATAAGTATTATATATATCTTATTTTACTTTGTCGGCCAATTCGGCACCGGCTTTAAATTTAACCACTTTCTTTGCGGGGATAGTGATGGTTTGTTTGGTGGCGGGGTTGATACCGGTTCTTTCGCCTTTTTCAGTTACAGAGAAAGTACCAAAACCTATCAAAGCGATTTTTTCACCTTTAGCCAATTCGGCAGATACAGTAGCGATGAATGCGTCGAGAGCTTTTTTAGCATCGGTTTTTGCCAATCCGGCCTCAGCTGCCATAGCAGCGATCAATTCTGATTTGTTCATAATGTTATGTGTTAGTATTAAAAATATGGTAGTAGATTCTAATTTTTGGGATTATCTCCGTACAAATGTATTATAAAAAAACAGATTTACAAAGATTTGAGTGAAAAATTTACAAAAATATTGTCGCTTTTTCCTTTATAAGCATTTTTTATCGTCAATAACGAGAAATATTATCTATCTTCGCAACCAATAAGACAATAATTTTGTAAAAAATAATACACGATATAGTATAATAGCGTATGTTTCAAAATCGACAAGGCTTTTTCAGCAGCATACCTCCGATCACCAAGAATCTGATTATAATCAATCTGCTGATGTGGCTGGCCACCATAGTACTACACAAGACCTACGGGATAGACCTCGTGAAATATCTCGGGTTGCACTACATACCGGCCGAACGTTTCAACGCCGTGCAGTTCGTGACCTATATGTTCATGCACGATCCCTACTCTTTCACCCACGTATTTTTCAATATGTTCTCGGTGTTCATGTTCGGACGCACCTTAGAAATGATGTGGGGCAGTAAACGCTTCCTCATTTTCTACATCACCACCGGCATAGGCGCCGCCTTGGTGCAAGAATTTGTATGGTATTTCACGTTGCACAACGATATAATGCAAGTGGTCAATGCTGTAGGTTGGGAACGTACCGGCGTAATTCTCAACAATATAGTAACCATCGGTGCGTCGGGTGCCGTATTCGGCATATTGTTGGCGTTCGGCATGCTGTTTCCCAACGCCGAATTGTTCTTGATGTTTATCCCCATTCCCATCAAAGCCAAATATTTTGTCGTGGGCTATGGCTTGATAGAGCTCACCCTGGGTATTTACGGCCCGGGGGGCGACAACGTGGCACACTTTGCCCACTTGGGCGGTATGCTGTTCGGACTGATACTGATACTTTATTGGCGAAAGAAAAATAACAACAATCGTGGGATTTATTGACGATTTACGACAACGATACACCACCGGCTCATTGCCGGTGAAATTTATCTTCATCAACGTCGCGCTGTTCCTCATCGTGCGACTGAGCGATGTCGTGTGCACACTGCTGGGTATAGGATTCTCGGTAGCACCCTACCTCGAGTTACCGTCGAACCTGCAACTGCTACTCTATCGACCTTATACAGCGGTCAGCTACATGTTTTTCCAATACGACATATTACACCTGCTGTTCAATATGTTGTGGCTCTACTGGTTCGGCATATTGTTTCTGCAATTTTTCAATGCGAAACAATTTGGCGGACTCTACCTCATAGGCGGATTTGCAGGCGCGCTGCTCTACCTCGCGGCTTACAACCTGTTGCCCTACTTCTCCTCTGCCGAGAGTATGTTGCTCGGCGCATCGGCGTCGGTGCTTGCCATAGTATTTGCCGTGACCACCTACGCACCCGACTATAAAATAAGGCTGTTCCTGATAGGCGAAATATCCCTGAAATATCTTGCGCTCATCACCATCGTGATAGACCTCATAAGTATCACCTCACAGAATGCCGGCGGGCATATCGCCCACATCGGAGGCGCGCTGGCCGGGTGGCTGTTCACCGCAAGATGGCGCAAAGGGAAAGACATCACCCGCCCCATCAATCGCGTAATCGACGCTATAACCCTCGTACTGCACCCCCGACGCCCCAAGAAGCAATGGCACAACCGACGCAGCCGACGCCCCATGAACGACGATGAGTATCGCCGTAACCGCCAGAATACCACGGCCGAGATAGACCGCATACTCGACAAAATAAAACAGTCGGGCTACAACGCACTGAGTGCCGAGGAAAAACGCAAATTGTTCGACGCCGGAAAGAAGTAACCCTCCAACACTATTACTTCTACACCCCAAAAAGAACCAACGGAGAGATGAATCTATTGCTGAAAACATACCGACTATTTTCCATCACCATCAATATCGTGGCGGGGTGCCTGTTGCTATTCTCGGCCTACAGCCACCTCATACCGCCTACGGCTTGGAAACTGCCGATATATTTCGCGCTTGCATTCCCCGTGATTCTCTTCATCGTAGTACTCCTCACGGTGATACAAATCTTTATACGTCCGCGAAAATATGCTTTGATACCCATCGTGTTTCTTTTGATATGCACCCCGGCCGTACGCACCTGTTTCCCCATCGGTGGCGGATATAGTCACAACGACAAAACGACCTTCACGGTCATGTCATACAATATCATGGCGTTTCGCGAGGCTGAAAAAACAAAAAACGGTACCAGCAACACCCTGCTCGACCTGATAAACCAATGCGGTGCCGACGTCGTATGTATGCAAGAATATCGCACATCGACCAAGCCGGGAGAGCGATATCCCACCCAACGACAAGTGAATAAAGCGTTGTCGGCCTACCCCTATCACCACGTTTCATACCCCAAAAACTCCAAGATAGGTATCGCCTGCTACTCCAAACACCCCATAAAAAAAATCGAGGCTATACCCTTCTACAACACCCCCACACCCCATCGTGCCTGCCTATACGAAATAGAAATCGACGGACGTAAACTGCACCTCATCAACTGCCATATGCAATCCAATCAACTGGATACGCACGATCGGGAATTGTATGCCCAAATCACCCAAAATCCCACCCACGCCACCGATTTACTGCCACAAGTAGGCGATAAACTACTGAGAAAACTATCGAAAGCCGCTATCGTGAGAGCCGATCAGGCCCAAATACTCGACAACATCATCGAGAAGATGCCCTCCTCCATCGTTGTGTGTGGCGACTTCAACGACACACCGCAATCCTATACATATTATAAAGTAAGGGGCAACCTACACGATGCCTATGTATCAGCCGGTTTCGGACCCGGCATTACTTACCACGCCGCCGGATTCCGGTTCAGAATCGACCATATTTTACACGGAGAGGGCCTACGCACACTCGACTGCGACATCATACGAGAAAAATATTCCGACCACTATCCCATAATCGCCACATTGCAATATTATTAAAAAATTGAAGAAATTTTTCAATAATATTGCTAATAATAACAAATTATATTAAATTTGTACCCAAATTTCATAGGAGAAAAAACACTACAAGAACAATACTAACTTAAAAATCTCAAATCTTATGTGGTTATTAAACTCATCGATTGGGAAAAAGGTGGTGATGAGTGTCACCGGTCTTTTTCTTATCTTGTTCCTCACATTCCACATGTCGATGAACCTCGTTGCCATATTCTCGGCCGAAGGTTATAACATGATATGTGAATTCTTGGGAGCAAACTGGTATGCACTGGTAGGTACAGCCGTCATCGCCGGCGGAGCAGCATTGCACATTCTCTATGCATTCTGGCTCACCTACATCAATCGTCGCGCACGCGGTAACAACCGCTATGCCGTAGTATCTAAACCCAAAACGGTAGAATGGGCTTCGCAAAATATGTTGGTACTGGGTATCATCATCGTGCTCGGCCTCTGTATGCACATGTGGGACTTTTGGGCCAAAATGCAGCTGAACGAGTTGACCGGCCTCTTCCCCGATGTAAATCCCCACGACGGTTACGCCTTGATTGTCGAGAAATTCAGCAGTCCCATCGCGACAGTATGTTACCTCATATGGTTCGTTGCCATCTGGTTCCACCTCACTCACGGTTTCTGGAGCGCGTTGCACACCCTCGGTTGGAACAACAAAACGTGGCTCGCTCGTTGGAAATGCATTGCCAACATCTTCACCACCGTTATCTGTCTCGGTTTTGCTGTGGTAGCCATTTACTTCGGTTTCATAGCATAATGTAACACCATCAAAAAATTCTGATTATGGCTAAAACAGATATTACCCCCGAAGTGGAGGCTCAAGTACAAGAAGCCCCCAAAGCAGCTCCCGCTGCCAAAACTATAGATTCTAAAATTCCCGAAGGCCCTCTCGCAGAGAAATGGACCAACTATAAAAGCCACCAGAAATTGGTGAACCCCGCTAACAAACGTCGTCTCGACATCATCGTTGTTGGTACCGGACTTGCCGGTGGTTCAGCCGCCGCATCGCTCGGAGAAATGGGATTCAACGTACTCAATTTCTGTATCCAAGACTCACCCCGTCGTGCTCACTCCATAGCCGCACAGGGTGGTATCAACGCCGCCAAAAACTATCAAAACGATGGCGACAGCGTATATCGTCTTTTCTACGATACCATCAAAGGTGGTGACTATCGTGCCCGCGAAGCCAACGTACACCGTCTGGCCGAGGTATCGAACTCTATCATCGACCAATGTGTGGCACAAGGCGTACCCTTCGCTCGCGAATACGGCGGATTGCTCGACAACCGCTCTTTCGGTGGCGCGCAGGTATCGCGAACCTTCTATGCTAAAGGTCAAACCGGTCAACAGCTCCTGCTCGGTGCCTACTCGGCCCTCAGTCGCCAAGTGAAAAAAGGTACCGTGAAATTGTTCCCGCGCCACGAGATGCTCGACCTCGTAGTAATCGACGGTCGCGCACGCGGTATCATCGCCCGTAACCTCGTGACCGGTAAAATCGAGCGCTACGCCGCACACGCCGTGGTAATCGCCACCGGTGGATATGGCAACACTTTCTTCCTCTCGACCAACGCCATGGGCTCTAACGGCTCGGCCGCCTTGCAATGCTACAAGAAGGGAGCTTACTTTGCAAACCCCGCATTTGCCCAAATCCACCCCACTTGTATCCCCGTACACGGTGAGTTCCAATCGAAACTTACCCTCATGTCGGAGTCGCTCCGTAACGATGGTCGTATATGGGTTCCCAAGAAAAAAGAAGATGCCGAAGCTATTCGCGCAGGCAAACTGAAACCGACCGATATCGCCGAAAACGACCGCGACTATTACTTGGAGCGTCGCTATCCCGCCTTCGGTAACTTGGTACCACGCGACGTGGCCTCTCGTGCCGCAAAAGAACGTTGTGATGCCGGTTTCGGTGTAGGCACTACCGGTCTTGCCGTATATCTCGACTTCTCGTCGGCTATCGATCGCCTGGGCGAAGATGTTGTGCGCGCACGCTATGGCAACCTGTTCCAGATGTACGAAAAAATCGTAGATGACAACCCCTACAAAACTCCTATGATGATATATCCCGCCATACACTACACCATGGGCGGTATATGGGTTGACTATGAGTTGAGCACCTCTATCCCCGGTCTGTTTGCCATCGGTGAAGCCAACTTCTCCGACCACGGCGCCAACCGTCTGGGTGCATCGGCTTTGATGCAAGGTCTCGCCGACGGATATTTCGTACTTCCCTACACGATACAAAATTACCTCTCTGACCAAATCACCGTACCTCGTTTCAGCACCGACCTGCCCGAGTTTGTACAAGCCGAGAAAGATGTTAATGCCCGCATCGCCAAACTGATGGCTGTCAAAGGTAATCGCTCGGTGGACTCTATCCACAAAGAACTCGGACTCATCATGTGGAACTTTGTAGGTATGGGCCGTACCAAAGAGGGTCTCGAAACCGCATTGGAGAAAATCAAAGAAGTGAAGAAAGAGTTCTGGAGCAACGTGCGTATCCCGGGCGAAGCCGATACTCTCAACGTTGAGTTGGAAAAAGCTCTCCGTCTCGCCGACTTCATCGAAATAGGTCGCTTGATGGCTCTCGATGCATTGAATCGTAACGAATCGTGCGGCGGTCACTTCCGCGAAGAATACCAAACAGAAGAGGGCGAAGCTTTGCGCCAAGACGACAAATATATGTACGTCAGCTGCTGGGAATACCAAGGCGAAGACAAAGAGCCGGTTATGTACAAAGAAGAGCTCAAATACGAAGCTATCAAAGTACAACAACGTAATTACAAACAATAATCTTACAGGCTACGATTATGGAAAAAACCATTAATATAACGCTCAAAATATGGCGTCAGAGAGGCCCCAAAGAAAAAGGAGCCTTCAAAGAGTATGCGCTCAATGACATCTCTACCGACAGCTCGTTCCTCGAAATGCTCGACATTCTCAACGAACAGCTCATCAATAAAGGCGAGGAACCTGTGGTATTCGACCACGACTGCCGCGAAGGTATCTGCGGTATGTGCTCGCTCTACATCAACGGACACCCCCACGGACCCGACGAAGATGTTACCACCTGTCAGTTGCACATGCGTCGTTTCAACGATGGTGATGTAATCACGATAGAGCCGTGGCGTTCGGCCGGATTCCCTGTAATCCGCGACTTGATGGTAGATCGTGGTGCGTTCGACAAAATCATACAAGCCGGTGGTTATGTTTCGGTAAATACCGGTGGTGTGCCCGACGCCAACGCCATACCTATCCCCAAAGCCGATGCCGACGAGGCTATGGACTCGGCCAGCTGCATCGGTTGCGGTGCTTGCGTAGCGGCTTGTAAGAACGGCTCGGCCATGCTCTTCGTATCGGCCAAGGTGAGCCAACTTGCTCTCCTGCCCCAAGGTCGCGTAGAGGCAGCCAGTCGTGCAAAAGCCATGTTGGCCAAGATGGACGAACTGGGATTTGGTAACTGTACCAACACCGGTGCTTGCGAAGCCGAATGTCCCAAGAGCGTATCGATATCGAACATCGCGCGTCTCAACCGCGAGTACATCAAAGCCAAACTCAAAGACTAAAAACACGCCTTTATACACAAGTCGCCCCGTCTCGCTTGAGACGGGGCGACTTATTTTTCATTATTGGTGTTTGATGAAATGATTGGCTCTCTCATGGCTATTTATCGTCGCGTACCGATAGCCAAGAAACGACGTCGAAGCCACTCTCTTACCGGAGTATCATACAATTTAAGACAAGCGTAAGCTATTGCCACTACCAATATATATAATCCCACCGCAACACAAATATGTGTACCGATAGGTGCGTCTTTATGATCGGCAACCCATTTCATGTGTACATATATCCAGGGATAGTGTGTAATATAAAGCGGATAAGAGATTTCGCCCAAGAAATTGCATATACGTACCGAACGAGCACCCGACACCCTGCTACCCGCACCCATCATCACAATAAGCGGAAATAGTACGAGTATGGCCACGACATTATACACACCATCGGCCCAACGATAGGCCTCACCTCCTATGTGAGGGACTACCAATATCATGGTAATAAGTAGCGAACACCACCAGAAGCCGGCTTGTACCTTAATATACTTGCCGAGGCGGGATATTAACAATCCCACAAAAAACGGATAGAGCAGGCGAGCCAGTCCTATATATAGTTGGTCGGACGACAAGCCGAAGCCTCCTATCACGGTATATTTTGCATAGTCCCGCACATCGAGTAACCCAAAGACATCAAGATTCAAAGCCACATCGACCGTAAGAAATGCCGACAACAAGACAAATACATATAGTAGCACATTGGAGAAACGGCGTATCACCAACGCGTAAAGCAAATTGGCAATATACTCCCAGGTGAGCGACCACGAAGCACCATTCAATGAGTTCATCTCGCTCCAGCCACGAATATCCATCGATGGGGGAGTGGGTATCATCAGGCAGCCCAGTAGGGTGATAAGCAGCATTTTCCAGCATGGTGTCTGCATCACAAGATTAAATATCGGCGCATCGCTGAAATAAAATAATATCGCACCTATAAGGGTACCCATAATGAGCATAGGGTGCAACCGTACCAATCGTCGTTTGAAAAAATCCCATAAACTCATCTTATTCCATCTGTCATCATAAGCATAGCCCACCACAAAACCCGAAAGCACAAAAAAGAAATCCACGGCCAAATAGCCGTGATTCAGTATCTGATACATCGGTCCGGGTGAATAGGTCTCAAAAAGATGGAAAGCCACAACAATCATTGCCGCCACTCCGCGCAATCCGTCCAAAATCTCATAGCGAGGTTTCGACGCAAGATACATTTCCGATTTACTCATAGTTTTAGAAGCTGTTTAAATTTTATTTTTAGAAGATAGGCTGCACTCGCTTTGCAATTTGTAAACAAGTTTACATTGCGCTCGTTGGCACTATCTTTCGAGATTATTTAAGAGGTATTTTGGAATGAATTTTTCATCAAAATGCGCAGGGAATAGCGGGCAAATACTCGATAAGCGAGAGCAGAACCATACTTGTATGGGTTATGCCGAGCGTGAGAGTATTCTATTGCATAAATTTCCAAGTTTTTTGATGAAAAAGGCAGCCAAAAGAGCCTTAAAGAAGCCGAAACTTTGTTTTTTGAAGCCGTAATAATTTTTTCAAGAAAATTTTAAACAGCTTCTAAGTATTTACTCCATTTCAATAGTCGTTTCAATTCTGTCCCGACATACAAAGGAACATATTATAGCCCGATAAACACACCTATAATCTCTTATTTTTTTGACAATATTGCGGAACCTCAGACCACAATAACACGATTACGTCACTCAGTCGCAACATTTCTCTACCGCGGGGACGGTATATCGGTAATTTGTCGTATATTTGCTTGCTTGAATAGCTATATCCCGATGCGACTAACGATTTCGCATCGATTACATAACGACAACTTCTAATGCAACGCGAAACATTCACACTCGTAGCCAAGACTTTTCAAGGGCTTGAAGAGGTCTTAGCCAATGAAATCGCCACTCTCGGAGGAGAGAACATAGAGATAGGTAAACGCATGGTATCGTTTACCGGCGATAAAGAACTGCTCTACAAGACCAATCTGCATTGCCGCACGGCTCTGCGCATACTGAAACCCATATACACGTTCACGGCTACCGATACCGACGACTTGTACGAAGAGATTAAGGCCTTTGACTGGTCGCAATATCTCACCCCCGATATGACATTCTCTATCGACCCGGTCGTTTATTCCGACGAATTTAAGCACTCCAAGTTTGTGACTTATAGAGCAAAAGACGCTATTGCCGACCATTTCCGCGAGAAATGTGACAAACGTCCGTCGGTGAGACTGAGCGGAGCCGATATACTCATCAATCTGCACATCAACGGTACTACCTGCACCCTGTCGCTCGACAGCTCGGGCGAATCTCTGCACAAGCGCGGATACAGGGTGGCACAGACCGAAGCTCCACTCAACGAAGTATTGGCTGCCGGTCTGTTGCTATTGGCCGGTTGGGACGGCAGCAAGGACTTCTACGATCCCATGTGCGGCTCGGGTACACTGCTCATAGAGGCGGCACTCATCGCCACCGGCACACCTGCAGGCATCTATCGTACCGACTTCGCTTTCAAGCATTGGAACGACTACGACGAGGAGCTGTTCGACACACTCTATAACGACGACAGCGGCGAACACGACTTCACCCACAAAATATATGGTAGCGACATCTCACCCAAAGCCGTGGAAATAGCCACCGCAAACATAAAAAGTGCCGGTATGAGCCGCCACATCGATATATGCGTGAAACCGATACAACAATATGCCGAGGGCGAAATCGCTCCCGGTGGATTGCTCGTTACCAACCCGCCCTACGGCGAACGCATCACCAGCGACGACCTCATGGGGCTGTACGAAATGATAGGCAAGCAGTTGAAATTTGTGTTCAAAGGTTTCGAGGCTTGGGTTATCAGCTATCGCAACGAATGTTTCGACCACATAGGTCTGAAAGCCTCGGCCCGCCTGCCCATGATGAACGGCGCGCTCGAATGTGAATATCGTAAATTCGAGATTTTCGATGGAAAATACAGCGACTTCAAACGCGAAACCGGAGGTTTCAAACGCGAGGAGAATGACGACAAACCCTCATTCCAACGCAAAGACTTGAAGGAGAACGCCCGTAAAGCACGGGGTGGAAAGCGCGTATTTGACGCCCGCAAAGAAAAGGGCAGTGAGGAGAGAGGCGACTACCGCAAACGCGAAAACAGATTCGGCGACCAAGAAAGGCAGAAACCGCGATTTGATCGAAAAAACTTCGACAGAAGCACCGAGAAAGAGGGCGGAAAATATGACGAGCGTCGCGTGTCGAAAGAGGAAATCATCGCCAACAACCAACAATTCACGGCAGCTTACGACCTCGACGACGAGATAAAAATAGGTAAATATCGCCGATTCCGTCTGCACGGCGACGAGGCCGTTCGCACTTACGTCAAAGGTCGCAAACCCTCTATCGGAGAGAAGAAAGAGAAGCCGGCACCGCGTCGGAACAAACGTGACAATAAAAAATAATCAGCCATGAAATTTCGTATCATAGTATTGCTGACACTCATTACAGCCATGACAGCCGCATCACAAGAAAAGAGATTGACCGCCCAAGATGTGATACCCGGCGGGAAAAATTATGCCCGATTTACCCCTAAATCTCTGCGACAACTCACCCTGGCCGGCGACAACTACGTATATCGTCGCGGCGACACATTGCTCATCACGCGTCCCGGTAGCGACAAACCTCGCACCTGGGTTACCCTCGATATGGTGAATACCGCCCTCGAAAAGGCCGGCTTGAAATCACTCAAGTCTCTACCCGGCGTCTCCGTAGAGGAAAGTGATGGCACTATTCGCCTCTATTTCTCGGCTCATTCGGGTGTAAACCTCTATAATCCCGCAACGGGCGAAATCGAATTTCGTATTCCCTACCTCCAAGGCGACAGCGACTTCGCTTTCGAACCGCAACAAAAACGATTGGGTGTAACACATGGTAGAGATTTCGTCGTAATCGATAGTGAAGGACATCGCACTATTGTAGGCCACGACGACAACGACCAGATATGTTTCGGGGCCTCGGACGTACACCGCAACGAGTTTGGCATACACAGCGGTATATTCTGGTCGCCTGCCGGTAACGCCGTAGCTTTCTACCGCATGGACGAGAGCAACGTGACCGATTACCCTCTCGTAGATATTTCGACCCGTACTGCCACGCTCAAAAACGACAAGTACCCCATGGCCGGTATGAGCAGCCACGAGGTGAAAGTGGGCATATACCACACCGGCTCGGGCGATACGCTCTATCTGCGCACCCCGGGGGCCAAAGACCAATACCTCACCAATATCGCTTGGTCGCCCGACGAGAAACACATATATCTGCAACGGCTCAATCGTGCGCAAGACACCTGCCACAATGAAGTGTACGATGCCGCGACAGGCCGACTGATACGCACGCTCTTTGTCGAGACCTCCGATAAATATTTCGAGCCGCAACACCCGGTATTCTTTCTCCCGGGACACGACGACAAATTTGTACATTTTTCCCGTCGCAACGGCTACCATCACCTCTACCTCTACAATACCGAAGGGAAATTGCTGAAACAGCTTACCGACGGCGAATGGGAAGTACTATCGGCACAGCCATCGCCCGATGGGAAATCAATATTCATCACCTCGACCGAGGCCTCACCTCTCGAAGTGAATCTGTATAAGGTGTCGGTATCGACCGGCAAACGCACCCGCCTCACCCCGCAACCGGGCGTACACAACACACAAATCAGCACCTCGGGCCGTTACATACTCGATGTATATAGCAACCACGAGACACCTCGTGTGATACAGCTGATACGCAGTTCCAACGGCAAATCGGAAACCCTCCTCACCGCCCCCAATCCCTACGAGGGCTATGCCGCACCAAGCGTTGTCAGTGGCACTATCAAGGCCGCCGATGGTGTGACCGACCTCTATTACCGGGTAACCCGTCCGCCCCACTTCGATGCCGGAAAGAAATACCCAGTCATCGTCTATGTATATGGTGGTCCGCACGCCCAAATGGTAACCGACCGCTGGCTCTGGGGCGCATCGGGCAATGATATGATGATGGCCAATCGCGGATACGTGGTATTCACCCTCGACAATCGAGGCTCGGCCAATCGCGGATTGCCTTTCGAGTCGGTAATATACCGCAATCTCGGCGTGAACGAGATGGAGGACCAGATGTGTGGTGTGAAATGGCTGCTCGACCAACCCTGGTGCGACGCCGAGCGCATAGGTGTACACGGCTGGAGCTACGGCGGATTCATGACCACCAACCTGATGCTCAACCACGGCGACATATTCAAGGTGGGTGTGGCCGGTGGTGCCGTCATCGACTGGAAATACTACGAAGTAATGTATGGCGAACGCTATATGGACACCCCGCAAGAGAATCCCGAAGGCTATAAGGACAGTAACCTCTGCGAAAAAGCCGGAAATCTGCAAGGGCACCTCTTGCTCGTGCACTGCGACACCGACCCGGTAGTGGTGTGGCAGCACACGCTCTCGTTCTTGAAAAGTTGTATCAAAGCCGGTACATATCCCGATTATTTCGTCTATCCGGGACACGGGCACAACGTCATAGGCCCTGAGCGAGTACATCTCTACGAAAAAATCACACGCTACTTCGACGATTATCTGAAATAGGCCATAAGCCTCTATCTACATAAAAAAACAAAAACAACATATCGCTATGAATATATTGCTATTAGGCTCGGGCGGACGTGAAAACGCCCTTGCATGGAAAATAAGCCAAAGTGCAAAAGTAGAGCACCTGTATATCGCTCCGGGAAATGCCGGAACCAACCGTGTAGGTACGAATGTAGCCATATCGGCCACCGACTTCCCCGCCATTCGGGAATTTGCCCTCTCTCACGCCATCGACATGGTGGTGGTCGGCCCCGAAGACCCCTTGGTAAAAGGGGTGTATGACTACTTCAGCAGCACCTCCGAATTGTCGCATATTCCGGTCATAGGCCCCTCGGCCGAAGGTGCCCGCCTCGAAGGCAGCAAAGACTTCGCCAAAGCCTTCATGATGCGCCACAACATACCCACCGCGCGCTACGCCAGCTTCACCGCCGAAAACATCGACGATGCCTACCGATTCCTCGAAAGCCTCGAAGCCCCCTATGTGCTCAAAG
The DNA here is from genome assembly GCA_017462265.1 of Coprobacter sp. Classification (GTDB taxonomy): domain Bacteria; phylum Bacteroidota; class Bacteroidia; order Bacteroidales; family UBA11471; genus Caccoplasma. Next base: position 95,240 of record JAFTRN010000057.1, read on the forward strand.
CCGATGGCCTTGCAGCCGGAAAAGGAGTGTTGATACTCCCCACACTCGAAGAGGCCAAAGCCGAATTGAAAGAGATGCTCTCGGGCATGTTTGGCGATGCCAGTCGCACGGTAGTCATCGAAGAGTTCCTCTCGGGTATCGAATGTTCGGTATTCGTACTCACCGACGGCAACAGCTACAAGATATTACCCGAAGCCAAAGACTACAAACGTATAGGCGAAGGTGATACCGGGCTGAATACCGGCGGTATGGGAGCCGTTTCGCCTGTTCCTTTTGCCGACGAGACTTTCATGAAGAAAGTGGAAGAACGCATCGTGATACCCACCGTCGATGGCCTCAAAGCCGAGGGTATCGATTACAAGGGTTTCATCTTCCTCGGGTTGATAAAAGTAGGTAACGAACCGATGGTCATAGAGTATAACGTGCGCATGGGCGACCCCGAAACCGAGGTGGTAATGTTGCGTATCAAGAGCGACCTCGTAGATTTGCTCGAAGGCGTGGCCCAAGGCAACCTGAAAGAGCGTGTACTCGAAGTCGATGAACGTGCAGCCGTGACGGTCATGTTGGTATCGGGAGGCTATCCCGGGGCCTACGAGAAAGGCAAAATCATCTCCGGCCTCGACACTGTGACCGACAGCATCGTGTTCCACGCCGGTACCACCGAGAAAGATGGCCGCGTCGTGACCAATGGCGGACGTGTAATCGCCGTAAGCTCATACGGAACCGACAAAGCCGACGCCTTGGCCCGTTCTTTTGCCAATGCGTCGAAGATCGACTTTGAAAAGAAATATTTCCGTTCCGACATCGGATTCGATTTATAAGAAGCTGTTTAGGAAATAGACTTTACCATGGTAACTCTTTCCGTATCGAAAATTGCCGACAGCAAAGCCTTTGCCTTTTCCCTCAGGGGTATTGCCTTGCTGTCGGCAATCGTTGCCATCATCTTCCATCAATCACCGACCTACGACATTCCTTTTCTACCCCTTGTCTCGTGGAATGACAGCTATATACGCCTGCTCTACGGAGGGATAAACCTCACGGCCCTGTTCCTATGTTGTTTGCTGTTGGAACGTCTCAACCACACTCATACCGTGATGCAACAACGCACGCGGCTACCCATTACGTTGTTACTTGTCTTTAATTGTTTCAACCCCGATATTATCACCACTTTCAGTTCCGGAACTATACTCTCGCCGATACTCCTGCTGATGATTTACCGGCTCTATGGCACCTATCAAGGCGAGGGACAATATGCCGCATACAGCATCGGTCTGCTCTCGGTCATTGGCGCGATTATCTTCCCGCCATTCTTGTTACTTGCCCTACCATTCGGCCTGGGATTTCTCTATATGCGCTCTACCGGGTGGCGCACCACTACGGCGTTTATACTGGGTATCGTATCTATTCTATGGCTCATTTTCTGCGCCTATATCCTGCTCGACTTCACCTACACTCCCTCTCTTGCCGAACTATTTCCTTTCACGACTTTCACCCTCTATGAGCCTATCGCCCACGATAGAATGTCCTATTTCATAGCGATAGCCGTTATAGGGTTGTGTTGTGTCGTCAGCGCTACCTATTTCTTCTCCCGCCACAAAATAAGGATATGGCTCTACAACCGATTCATGGTATTGCTCACGATATGCCTACTGATTATTGCCGGACTCGACTGCGATAATGTGAAACATTACACCCCGCTATTAAACGTCATAGGCGCCCTATCGGCCTCGAACTTCTTCTTGCACACCCGCAATCGCTACGCCTTCTATATCATCGGCATTATAATCATCGGTTATATCACATTATATATATGGAATTTCTAAGCGATTGGGGATATTTGGGGCTGTTTATCTCCTCGTTTCTTGCCGGCAGTGTACTACCATTCGCCTCAGAAGCTCTATTGGGATTCATGACCGCTTCATCTCTATACAATACATGGATATGTCTCTTGTGCGCCACCATAGGCAATACATTGGGCGGAACGACCTGTTACTACATAGGGAGAATGGGTAAGACCGTGTGGATAGAAAAGATACTGCGTGTTCCTCATGACAAATTGACCAAAGCGCAACGCTTTCTGCAAAGCAAGGGGGCCCTTATGGGATCTTTTGCTTGCCTGCCCTTTGTAGGCGACGCCATCATTGTGGCATTAGGGTTGATGCGCGCCAATGCTTGGGGTGTAAATCTCTCTATGCTGGCCGGAAAATTTATCCGCTACTACCTCATCGTATGGGGTGTCGATATTATTTTCTGATTTTCGGCATCCGATAAAAATACAGCATACAGTTTTTGGATTTTCATTATGCCATCGGTATAAGACATTTTTCCTTACAGAATACTCTTACGCTCAGCATAATCCATACAAGTATGGTTCTGCTCTCGCTTATCGAGTATTTCAGCCCCGTATAAGCCGATTCGTGGGGAAATACCTGTGAATAAGCGCCCTACGTCGAA
>JAFTRN010000058.1 GCA_017462265.1 Coprobacter sp.
CGCTAAGCCCTCGGCTACTCAAATTCGGCCCATTCGGGCAGATATTGTGATATACTAATCGATTACCTAACGGCAATCTTTTTATAACACAAACTCAAGCCCCTCTTTTTATTTTATCGCATAAATTATCTTAAATCATAGTTTTCCGAAGATTTTTAAAATCTTTATCGGACACCAATAATTTTTCATTGTGGTATTGAATCGATACGACAGCGGCGAACCTCCACGGAGATTCGCCGCCGATATAGTATAGTTTGTTGATTATTTGTTTTCGGCAGGAACTCCCATACGAATAACCTTCATCATATCTTTGGATTTCACCACTCGCTCGGCCATTTTACGCACATCATCGGGTGTCACCTTGTCGAGGGTTTCAAGGTAGGTCGAGAAGGTCTCACGACCCGTTGTGTAATACGAGGAGAGAGTCGACATCCAATAACCATTTTCCTTGATACTACTCTGATAACTCTTCTCCATATAGGCTTTCACCTTGTCGAAAGTCTCGACCGAAGGGCCCTCTGTGGCTACACGCTGCAACTCTTCGATGGTGCGAGTAGCCAATCGTTCGGCCATTTCGGTATTGGTATTGAACATTATATCGTATGACCACGAGTTACGGGGCGTGCGATATACCGAACCGCTCGTCGATACGCCATAAGTACCGCCCTCTTGCTCACGAATGGTCTCGGTGTAAACCACGCGCATTACTTGTGAGAGGATAGACATGGTTATACGGTTGCGTAGGTTGTCTTTCACCTTACCATCGTATGATATAATAACCGAGGTTTGGGGCGACTCCATGGTCTGATCGAATATCGCTTCGCGATAGCCGGTACGTTTTTTAGGCATTACCTTATAATCGGGCTTCTCGTGCTTACCGGTAGAGGGCAACGAAGCGATATATTGCTCGATAAGCGGTTTGGCAACCTCTTTATCGATATTACCCACGAAGATAAAGGTGAAATCGGCGGCATTGTTCACACGCTCGGTAAACATTTCGAGTGCGCGTACATAATCGACCTTGTCGAGATCGTCCAACGAGAATCGTTTCACACGTTCGTGATTGCCATACGAAAGATACGACACTGTATCGGCCAAGGGACGTTGGGGATCGGCCTCGGCCAATTTCAAGCCATTACTCATCTGTCCTTTCCAAGCAAGGAAACGGGCACTATCGACACGGGTGGTGGTAAAACGCAGATAGACAAGTTGCAAGAAGGTTTCAAAGTCCTTCACACTGCAATTACCCGAAATCGTCTCGCCATACGTGCTCACTTTGGCCGAGATATTGGCTTGTATACCACTCAACTGTTTACCCAACTCCATAGCGCTGAAATCGCCCATACCGCCCATAGAAACAAGCGAGTTGATTGAAGTATAGGTAGGACGTTCGGCCACATCGAAAAGCGAAGTACCTCCATCGCTCAATGCTTGCATAGAGATTTCATCGGCCTTGAAATCGGTCGATTTGATAATCACTTTCGCTCCATTCGACAGATAATACTCGGTAGCACCCAGCACCTTATTCTCTTTCTCTTTCACGATAGAACCTTTTGCCGGCAACTCGGCTATAAGCGGACGTTGCTCCACATCGTCGGTATAGGCCTCTACCTCTACTCTCCAAGCGTCGTTGTAGGCTGCGAGGAGTTGCTCCTCGGTAGGAACGGTAGAATTTTCGTTTTCCTCACCCATCATCAAGAGAGTCGTATTACGACCATCTTGCGGGAAATAGGTACGGAACTGTGCATTGACGGCGTCGAGTGTGATAATCGACAAAAGATTGGTATAGAGCGCATAGGCGGTCTCTTCCGACATTTGAGGTGTCTTTTGCAAGAAATGGTCGAGCGCCTTATTTACAAAAGCTTCGTTTTTCTGCGTACCACGTTCATTATAGCTTTTCTCCACAAGAGAGGTAATTTCGGCCACGGCACGATTCATCTCACCTTGTGTGAAACCATACATATAGGCCTGCTTGGCCACCTTAATGAGCGCGTCGAGTGCCTCGTTCCACGCACCTGTCTTATAAGCTGTAGCGAGGACAAAGGCTTCTCGGGTGGGAGAATACATATAGTCACCCTTGCCCACTGAGGCCGAGAGGAACGGAGGATTTTCCACTTGGAGCAATTCCGTATAACGGGTATTGATCATGACCGAAATCAATACTCGCATCATATCGATGTATTCGGCTTCAAACGTCATTTTGTAGCCATCGGGCTTCACAGGCAATTTATACATGATGCGCAACATATTCGATTGCGACTCTTTATCTGAGGCTATGGCCACGACAGGTTCGTCGTTGTCGGGTATCTGTATGTATTCGCGCACGGCGGCATTCACCGGTGCAGGAACATCTTGCCACAACTCTTTGATTTTTGCCTCTACGCGATCCACATCTACATCACCCACTACGATAATACCCTGCAAATCGGGACGATACCATTTGTGGTAATAGTCACGTATAGCCTGATAGGGGAAATTATCGACCACTTCCATCGTACCAATAGGCATACGATGTCCATAACGATTGCCATTGGGATAGAGTATGGGGAGTACCTTCTCGGTCATGCGTTGACTTGCCGAGTTGCGGGTACGCCACTCCTCGTGTATGACTTTTCGTTCGGCATCGATTTCGGCCTCTTCGAGCGCGATAGCCGAAGCCCAATCGTGAAGTATCAGCAAACACGAATCAATAAGTCCTTCGCGAGCAGGAACGTCCGAAATATTATATACCGTCTCGTCGATAGAAGTATAAGCGTTGAGATTGGCTCCAAATTTCACACCGTTCTGCTCAAGATAGTTAATCAAGTTCTTCCCGGGGAAATTTTTCGTTCCGTTGAAGGCCATGTGCTCGAGGAAGTGCGCGAGGCCGCGTTGGTGATCCTCTTCAAGGATAGAGCCCACACGTTGAGCGATATAAAACTCTACACGATCGGCGGGAAGTTCGTTGTGACAGATGTAGTAGGTAAGTCCGTTATCGAGTTTTCCCATGCGTATAGCCGGGTCGAGTGTCTCGGGCAACGGTTGTTGTGCTCCGGCAAGTGCCGGCATACACACACATACTGCCACCAACAATTGTTTCAAGAAATTCTTCATCATAGTTTCTTATTTAATGTTTTTAGATACATATTCGATAAAAAAAAGAGGAATATGAGAGTCTTACTCCACATACTCCTCTCTTATGGCGTCAAAGGTACGTTTTTTTTATCAAATTTAACGTCTTCAGACAATAAGAGTTGTTAAAAAACAGCTTTATCGTTCGAGAGTTACCGCCATGAGACCTATTACCACCTCTGTCGATTGCACCGAGAGGGTGAGGCTCTTCAACTCGCGACTATCGTCGAGCGGAAGGTCGAGTATCACACCGGCTCCCCCGGGTATGTTACGATTGTCGGCCCCGCGGAAATTGTATATACTCTGCACATCTCGCGTGATAATACCATCGCGGAACAACACCCTGTAAGGACGAGGCGCATCTACTCGATACGATACCCCATCGATATAGAAATCTTGGTCTATGGGACACCAAGTCTCGGGGTTGATAAGGGGCAGTTCCGAGGTTGTACCATCGGTATAGGTCACCGTTACAGTTCCGTTTACCATGTGGCATTGCATATGATTGGTCGAACCGGCCATCAGCAAATAGGCCCGAGAGGCCTTGCCGGCAAGCGGTACCGTCACCCGGTCGGGGTAGTTGTCCCAAAGGGTGGTATAAATGATATTCTGTAACGTGCTATCGCTATGCACACGGAAAGGTACTCCGAGCGGAGTATCGAGGCGGTCGTCGGTGACGGCTCGCAACAATCCGCTGTCGTCGATCTCGGCATAAGCTTTGGGGTGACACCACTCCCCTATTCCCTGTACCGGAACTTGTAACGTAGTATAGGGCGAACGAGGAGACAGGTATTTGTTACGGAAAATATCGGTTACACGGGCGTTGAAATCGTTATCGATATTTACCGGTTCATAGCGCATCGAACGCGACGGACGGATATTCCAGTTGATACAATCGAATGTGGCGACAACCTTGTCATCGTCGTACACGACCACTTTGTTGCTACCGGGGACAGCACAAGTAGTCGGCACATGAATCGGTTGTGATACGTGTCGTGCCGGTATCTCTATAGTATGAGTATAGGCATTACGACCGGGATTCACAACGCAACGTAGCGATAATGGTTCGCCGGTATGATTTTGCAACGCAAACGAGAGGGCAGGCTTCTCCTGCTCCACCGCAGTCGGGGTAACAGGTTGCTCCACGCACAGAGCTATCGGTTGCCACCACATCATGTCGCCCTGCGCCAACTGCACAAAGAGGGTGCGGTTTCCGGTATTGGCATTGATGGTCGCTGTAAGGTCGTGCGTACCCTGCTCGACAGCCGACAACAAGCGTTGCTCATCGCGCACCGAGAGCAGTTGCACATCATGGGGCAAAGAGAGACGCCACGGCTTACCCACGACCGCCGTATCGGCATAGGTAGGTGTCACCAGAGTGTCGCCGGCCCATACTATTTCTATTTTCTGCACACTGCCCGACGGGGCTGCCACCTCTATACGCGGTGTACCCACACTGTTTTCTCGCAATGTCCAATTGGTTTTCTTTCCATTCACCTTCACCGATTTCACCGCCGAGCGACGAGCTTTCACATCTAAGGTCAACGATAACGGTTTGTCAAATTGCAAACGAAATGAATAGGTATCTTTAAGGCCTTTACGCTCGAAATCATACGCGATATCGGAGGTCTCGAAAGAGGCATGGTCCCACTCCGTGGGGAATCCCGGACGTACCACGATACGATCGTTCATAGCATCGGGCAACACGCCATATAGGCCCTGTACCAACGCCCGAGAGGCAACGCCCACGGGGTCGGAAAAGTCGCGATAGCACTCGCCTCGTGCGGCATCGTAGGTACTCACCTGTCCGAAATTGCCTGGACTTCCTCCCAAGTACATTCCGTCGAGAATAGAGCTCTTGAACAAGTGGAATGCCTCATCGCTGCGGCCACTCTGCCAGTAGGCCAATGCCGTGTGCATGACCTCGGCAAAAGCCACGTTGTTAATACTCCACATATAGGGTAGCCACGTAGTAGTGGCTATCGTGGCATAGTCGTCGCGATCGAGCCCCTCGGCACGAACCGGGATATGCGGTATCTCGGTATCGACATAGCGTGTAGCCTGCCACGACTGGAAATCGTCGTGAATATCCGAGTCGATGGCGTGATACACGGTCCATATACCGGCATCGGGGTGCACACGTTGCAAGCCCATAAAATCCTTAAACTCGGCCCAGCGACCTTTGTCCGAGAGCCACAAATTTTTATTTATGGCATTCAATATTTTGGAGGCCTCACGGCGATAGGGTTCGGGGTTCTCGCCTATCTTCTCGGCTATCTCGGCCGCCATTTTGTTGGCCCGATAGTTATAGGCCGACGAGTGTGTCACACCGCCACTGTTGTATTGTAAGGCGTCGCTCGCCCATATACAGCAATAGGCATCGTACAGGCCATCATCGTTGGGATCGAAATTGCGTTTTTCCCACGCCAAGTGACGCTCCAGTACCGGCCACATCTTGCGCACATAGTCCATATCACCGGTCCAATTGAAATGCCACAACAGTTCATCGATATAGCAAAGATTCATATCGTAGTGGTGCATAAGGCGTGTTTGTCGGGGATTGCGGGTGATATAGCCGTTACTATACATCGGCGTGCCCCACTTCTTCAAGGCGCGAGCCATATTCAACGTCGTATCCTGCATCGGGTGAGGAAACACCGGTTCTATCTCGGTGATTTGAGAGGCGGCATATCCGTCGAAATGGACGCGTGCCCGGTCGTGACGACCTACGGCGTCGCCCGTATAGGCGGCTCGCCAACCATTGAGCGGCATACGCCAACCGATAGCGCCATGCACCCACACGCCCGTAGCCTCGTCCCATACGGCGTCGGCAGCCATACTGAGCGACTCACCCAACGTATTGAAATAGGCATCGGGAGTCTCTATGCGCACGGTGGCAGCTATCTCGGCACGGCTCGCATCGGCACGTTGAAAGGCAGCACTCAAATCGTTGTATTTCCATTCCCCGGCAAGGGTGGTCGGGTTGTATATAGACAGATATAGCGGCGACTTGCTCAGTAACGCCGTGCCCGAAATTATCGGGCATTTGTCCGACGGGGCAGCACCACGCATCGCCAACGGACTGGTGCGTACCATGGCATCACCTATTTGTGCAGTTGCAGCCTCGGGCACTACCGCCGTAAGGTGGCACACAGGATTTTTCCCGGTAGTGGGATTTTCGCCGGCCAAGTAGCTGTTTATTATATCACGAGAGGTTCCATACCATATATCAAAGCCTGTCTTACCGGTACGATACACGTTATTGGCGCAATATTCGGGTTTCAAATCGAAGCAATCGATGGGGTCCACACCCATATCACCTTCGCGACTGAATCGTTTATTGGTAGCACCGCCATAGAGCCATACCAGCCGTGTATCGGCAGGTAATTTCTTACCCTCTATCTGCAATATCATACCATCGGCCTCATAGAGAGCAAGGGCCTTGATTACAATCTCGCCTTTACCCAATAGTGGATCGGTAATCGAGTATGTGCGACTGCCGGCCCGATAACGGGCTTCGATATTCGCGGCATCGTTGAGCCACAGACTCTTCTCGCCACAAATCACTCCCAGAGTTATGTTTCCACCCATGCGCGGCATATAGAGGGCAAACTCGGGCACGTCGCTTGTTTCGAGGCGGAACCCGGTATTCGTACCATACAGGGCGCGTGTGAATTTACGATCGCCATTGTGTATCACGAAGTCCTTTCCGTCGGGGCGATACCGCAACGTTCTCTCACTGCCCGGCGCTGTGCGCACCGACTTCGACGAGGTATAGAGCTGGGCCTGCCCGGGTAGTACCACGGCGACAGAGAGTAATAGAGAACTAACAAGTTTTGATATTTTCATAGATGTATCTTTAGTGGTCCGAATACGCAAGTGACCGAAGCGGGAAGCACTTCGGTCACTTCACATATTTATGGATTATCAATTAGTTGGCAAATTTATAGTTGACAAACCAACCTTTATCATCGAGCAATGCAGCCTCGGCGTCGGCACGTCCGGCAGCCACCCATTTCACAAAGAAATCGCGGTTTTCGGGGTTGCGACGCATCAAGCGATACATATTGTACATTACGTGTCCCTCGCCCGAAAGTTCGAAGAAGTTTTCTTCGGCGATGAGCGAGTCGAGTTTCCACAATTGTTCCTCAGCCGAGTAGAGAGGCGCGTAAGTAGAGTCGGGGCTCATCGTAGTAGAGAGTATATCCGTACCTACGTTACCCATGGCTACACGACCACGCACACCCTTGTTGATGTATTGCGAGCTCGACATGGTGTGGTTGGTACCGCAATAGAGGTTTCCGGGGAAGCCGGGTATCATGTCGAAGCAAGAGCCTATGCGATAAGCACCGATTTCGGTGTTCCAATAGGTACCTATACCTTGGTTCATGATGACCAACGCTGCCTCGATGTAGGCATCGCGCATATCGGCATCGGCCGTACGAGCCAATCCGGCGAGCGCCTCACAGAGCATCAGGTGCAAACCACCGGCACGATATATGGCGATGATGCGCTCGGTTGCAGCATCTTGAGTTATACCGGTAATCCACTTGGTAAGTACGAGGTTGCCGGCTTCGTTTTCGGTGAATGTAGCACCACGGCCACGATAGCGGTCGGACTTCACGGCATTCTCGGTACAAGCCACGCTGGTGGTGTCGAAACGGTCGATAGCCACCTGAGTGGGACGTACATAGTAGCTATAAGGGTGCGCGTCCGACGCGTAATCTTCGAGACGATTGGTCTGGCCCTGACGGGGAGTGTACGATGCCATCACCACATCTTCCCAGCGATAATAGGTGTGCAACGCATTTTTCCAACCGCTGCTGTATGCGCCACGCAAGCAGCAGGTATAACATTCACCGCCCGATACGAAACCACTGTTGGTGATTTCTTGCACGATATTGTTGTAGGCAAGCTGATAGTTACCGGTCCACAAATAGAGTTCCGAAAGGAGAATCCAGGGGGTAAATTGGTAACGGTCGAACTGTTGGATACTTGCGTTCTCACCGGTCATACTGGGGAAAAGGAACTTCGCCCAACGGGTTACTTGCAATCCATCGACGCCATACATACCCGTGTTCATCAACTCGATACATTTGTTGAGCACGCCGTCCAAATCGAGTACGGGATATTTAGCTATATCCTGATATTCGGTCAAGGGATCGTCGAAATAGGCAGCTTCACCATATATCTTGGCCAACATCATATAGGCCCACACCTTGTAGCGAATGGCAGTAGAGATATACAACTCAAACGTCACACCATATTTCTCCTCGAATACGAGCGAAGTGGGATTGGCCTTACGATAGTCATCGACATGTTTCACATAGTCGTTGACATTCATGATAATACGATAATATCCGGCAGGATCGGCATGAGTATTACCGGTGAGGTCGCCATAGTTCCAGATATTCCACAACTCGGTAGGGGCATTTTCGGTAGGTTCGAGCAGGTCGCCACGCAGACCTTCGAGAATGGGTGCTTGGTCGGCGACATCGGCTACCAACGAAGCGATACCCCAAAGTCCGGAATAGAGTTCGGCATTTACGCCTACATACTCATCTTCGTTGAGCAAATCGGTATCGTCAGAACAAGATATAAGCAATGCCGACGCAACAAACAGAGCAGCTAATTTTTCCAATATATTTTTCATAATCTAAATCTCCTTTGGTTTAGAATTCGAGCTTAACACCGACTTTGAACGAACGGGGAAGTGCTATTTTGGCATAGTCAAATCCGCGCAACGACGAGTCATAAGAATAGGTTGATTCGGGATCAAGGCCCAAATATTTGGTTGCCGTGAATACGTTCTCGGCCGAAGCGAATACGGTTGTTCCGCGCAAGAAATTGAATTTGTAGCTTACATATATTTCTTTGAGCTTGAGGAACGAAGCATCTTCAATCCAGCGGTCGGAAAAACGGTTGTTGGCCATGGGGTCGCCATAAGTAGCCTTGGGCATGGTGGTCACATCGCCATTGCTTTGCCAACGACGGTTGGTCGATGCCAACTGATTGCTGTAGTCGCTCATGCTCTCGCCAATACGACGAGTGGCATTGTAAGCACTGTTGCCCTTGCTGTAACCGAAGGTCAGCGACAATTCAAATCCCTTGTAATGCAACGTGGTGTAGAAGTTACCGAAGATTTTGGGATCGGCGTTACCCAAGTTCACACGGTCTTTCTCATCGATTACATGATTACCGTCTTGGTCCACAAAATGCACGTCACCGGCACCGAATGCCACGCCACCGGGAGTTCTGAGATCGGCCGCCTCAGCCTCAGCCTCGGTAGCAAATACGCCGGCCGTTTCATAACCATAGAAACTATACAGCGGTTGTCCCACCTCGGAGATAATAGCAGAGCCATCGCTCATCTCGGTAATGATGCTCGAGTTACCATCGAGCGACGAGAGACGGTTTTTGTTGTGTGCGAGTGTAGCGCCTATATACCATTTGAGATTTTTGGTATATACGGGTGCGAATTGGAATGAAAGTTCCACACCTTCGTTTTTCAACGTACCGATATTGTCGTACATCGAACTGGTACCAAATACCGACGCGATGTTGCGGAGCATTATCACATCTGAGGTCTTACCGGTGTAATAGTCGATACCGGCATCGATACGATTGTTCCACATCGAGATATCGAGACCTACGTCGAACGTGCGGTCAGTCTCCCACTTAAGCTCGGTATTGGCGATACCGGAGCGAACGAGACCTGAGAGAGTACGGAAGTTGGATTGCGAGTAGGCATACTTGCTGAGGCTCGATGAATAGCGGCTGTTACCGGTAGTCACATACTCGGCGCGCAGAGTGAGTTGATTGAGGAAATCGACATCACACACACCGGGCAGGTTCTTGGCATAAAGAGCGGCATTTACCGAGGGGAATACAGCCATAGAGGGAGCATCGTTTCCGAACGACGAAGCATAGTCGGCTGCCATGGTCACACCCACACCCACTTGGTGGTTATAGGTGTAGTTTACATTGGCATTGAGGTTCACCCAGTTGTATTCATCGACATAACCGTTGATTACACGACCTATATTGCTACTGGTATTACCGAGCAGGTAGTAATAATCGCTCTCGGCGTTGATACCCTGCGCTTGGTCATATTCCGACTGATTGAGGGTGGTTTGCGCGCCGATAGAACCTTTGATATTGTGCACACCATCGATCATATAATCGAAGGTAGAGCGAGCCGAGAAATAGAGATTGAACAATTCCGTTTCACCTACGCGAGAGGTATTCTCGGCCAATCCGTTCTGCAACGGCATAATGGTCTGATTGGTCGCACCGGGGATAAAGATTTGTTCGTGACGTTTGTAATAGTAGAGGCCGGCATTGGCACCGAGCGTCCAGTGTTTTCCGATTTTACCATTGAGACCGAAAAGCGCCTGAATATCGTAAATCGAGTTTTTACCCTCGATGGTATTCACGACAGCTTTGGGGTTCGACACGGCATTATTGGCCAATACGTTACCGGCGTCGTCGCGAATGGCGGCATAGTCGGGCAGGAGATTATTGGCCGCGTCTTTCTCAAAGGGAGAGAAGAGCGGGGCCTTATGAATGGCAGTCAACAGCGGGTTGGTTTCGAGCGAAGTACCTTGCTCTTGCACGTTGCTGTTGGTATAAGCCATAGAGAGTGCCGAGGTAAATACGAGGTTACGAGTGAGATTGATGTCGGAGTTCAAACGTGCATAGTAGCGATTGAAGTTGGTGTTTTCCACCTGTCCGCCTTTACGTTTGTAACCGATGGAGAGGTCGTATTTAGCGATAGCGTCACCACCTTTTATTTTCAAGGTATTGTCGGTAACAAATCCCGGAGCGTAGATTTCGTCTTGCCAATCGGTATTGTTGTTATAGAGATAGGGATTTACATACGACGAGGGGTCTTGCGACAAATAGGGGAAGGCCGTGAGCAGGTCGTCCATATCTTCGTAAGTACCATCGGTAAGACCTATCGACGACACATATTTTTTATAGTCGTTTACATTCAGTACCGGCAGTGTCGATTGGTTGAGGTCCACACCATATTGACCGATAAATTCCACCTTGGTATCGAGGTCGATGGCACGCTCGGTTTCAATAGCGATAACACCATTGGCGGCCAACGAGCCATACATAGCGGCATCGGCACCCTTCAACACCGATACGCTGGCAATATCTTGCGCGTTGAGCGCGCTGAATATGCCGGTCGAATAGCCGTTGATGACACCCGAAATATTCTCATCACCAAAGAAGGGTTGTCCGTTGATGATAATAAGGGGCATCGACGATGCGGCGAAAGTATGATTACCACGCAATTGGAAATAAGAACCTTCACCCGGCATACCGCTCTTCTCGGCCACGTAGAGACCGGGAATGTTGGTAAACGTCTTCTCCACATCTACGGTAGAGAGGGTGAAGTCGGCGTTTTGACGGGTAAAAGTGTTGGTAGCTTTGTCCTGAGCCGGTGTCGTTACCGAGGGAGTGGTGATGACATCGGTATATCCGTGCTTATCTTCGGGTATGAGGACAATGTGGAAGTCGGTGCGACCGGTGACAGGTACCACCTTGGTATAATAACCGGGATACCAAACTTTGAGTTCACCTTTCAGGTTTTGAAGTTCGGCGGTAAACGCACCATTGGCATCGGTTTCCACCGATAGTTTCAATCCGGTTGCCGATACGACCGCGCCTTCGATGGGATCACCCTTATAGGGTTCTACCACGCGACCTGTGATTTTGTAGGAGCTTTGTGCCATCATGGGCATAGCAACCAGAGCAATCAGCAGGAGCAGAAATATGTTTCTAAGTTTTTTCATATCGTATTGTGTGTTTGATATCAATAATTATTCTCGGTGGGAATGAGACACCAGTGATAAACCTGCATCGTCTTTTCACCCGACACATATTGCACTTTGATGCGCACCGAGCGCATACCTTCGCCCTCTACGAGTACGGTACCCACTTTACCACCATTGGAGTTCCAGCGGTTTTTACCATTGGAGTATTGTACCATCTCACCACCCTCGGCACGGTCGTAGTTCCATGGAGTAGCCGCGGTAAAGTCGATATTGGTAGCGATGAGCTTATAGCCCGACATGAGTTTCACATCGCCATCATTCTCCATGGTAAGCGAGTTGCTCTCGTTATCGGTATCGGCAGTAGCGAACCATACGTTACCGGTGCACATGGCCTTAGCACGGAAGCCGAGATAGAGCGTGTATTCACCGGCCGGAATTTTGTATTCGGTAGCCGAGTTCCAACCGGTAGGTGTCACCGGCGAGAACGAGATAGAGAATTCGCCTTCCTGCGTTTCATCGCTATTGAGATTGAGATAGGTATAGCGAGGCGTCATACGGCCACTGGAATTTTCCTGTTCATGGAAATAGGTATAGGAGTATTCGGCCCATGCCGGCGAGTCTTGCCCTGCCTGTATGGCCAATGTAGGAATTTCGTCTCCGGCAGATACGCTCACCTTGGTCGCACCTTTGATGCAGAAATATTTGGCTACATCGTTGGGGTCAGCAAACTTCTCATAGTGATACAAAAACTGTTTCAGACGGGTTATCACCACGTTGGTGGGAATTTTCATTTCCTTCACAAAAAACACGCGACCATTGGAGAGATCCTCGGGATTCTCGGTATCGACTACCTGCACGGCGTCACCCTTTTGGTCGAAATTCTTCCACTGACGGTCGAATGCCGAATATACGTCGGGGGCGGTAGCCTCAGTGACACCGAATGTTCCTTCGTAGAATGCGGCACGTTTCACCCAGTTGATGGCCAGCTCGATGTCTTTCTGTGCAAGATAGGGGAAAGTATCGGCCTCACTGAACTTGTTCACCGTGTCGATTACTCCCACATAGGGACGACCGATGGCCTGATAGGTCTCATTGAGCTTGCGATAGCATTCGATCATTACCTCGTTACTGGGTATAAAGCAAGTGAATTGCTCAAACTCGGAGTCGAACCGTACGGTATCGAACATGGGGTTGTAGGTCACAAACACAGAGTCGTAGATGGTATTACCGGTCTTATCCACGGCAAGCGGAGTAGATTTGTCGGCATCGAACACCTTCTCGCTGTAACTCATGATAGAGTCGCGGAATATCGAGTAGTCGTCGCTCAGTTGCTCTATATATGCGTAGAGGTTGAGACGCGGTACCATCATGGCATCGATGACGTGCACCACACCGTTGTTGAGGCGGAAGGTCTCGATGAGCTTCGAATCATTGGCATACACCGTACCGTCCTCAGCTACCGTGAGCTGAATGTAGATACCGTTCAAGGTTTTGAGACGGGCTCCGTTTTTCAGTTGATTACGATTTACCGAAAGGTAGTTTACATGATACTTGAAACGAGCCGTGTCGGTTTCCAGCGAAGTACCCGGCTCGGTATATTCACCTTTTGTTAATTCTATCACAGAATCGGTAACAACCCACAAGGTAAGCTCTTGGTCGGCGTTGAGCGACTCTGTCGCTCCCACGGTATCGAGAAGATTATAGAACTCGGAATATTCCGTGTGTGTTTCAAAGAACTCCGCTACCGTGCAATCGAGTACGGTAGTGGCAGTAGTCGTATCTACACTCCCCGACTGAGACGAAGTTTCATAGTAGTCGTCCCAATTGTCGTTACAGGCCACTAAGCCGGCAACGGCGAGTAAAAGGAAAAATGCTGTCTTCTTCATCGTTTATTAGTTTTTAGGAGTGAACAATATGTAGTCGAGTTCGAGGTCGGCACCGTTATTATCTTCGATGCGGATAATGTGTTTGCCGGTAGTCTCGAATACCACCGAACCTACAACGTGCTTGTTATCGGCAGGTTTCGAGGTGTTTACCGACGGGGTTACTACCGACGACTCGGTGACGCTGTTACCGCAGGTAGGCATTTCACCCACTTTCTCGCCATCGACATACACGGTGATGTAGTTACCCGGCTCGTTGGCATACGAGTTAAAGTGAGCAATACCTATGTAGTAGAGGGTATTGTCGGCCATAATGGTAGGTGTTTCCATCTCTACCCAGCCATACTGCCCGAGATCGATATTCAACGCGTCGTTGTAGCGGAAGGCCTTGCGCAATGTATCGGTCGAAGCAGCCACTTCATAATATACACTGCCACCTACAACCGATTCCCAATTGTAGCAGAATTCCTCGCCATACTGTTCTTTCAATCCGAGCAGACCATGGTAATTTGTAGCAGAGAGTGACGTGAGACGGTAATTGTCGATATTGCGAGCCAATACGTCGTAATCGCAGAGGTCCCAAGTAATCGACGGTGCTTTCGACGGAGCTTTTATATACAGCGGGGTAGATACCACGTGTATCACACCATTTTTGCAAGTGATGTTTCCTTCGATGATTTCAGCACCGGTTTGGGTGTTTTTGTCGTAATTGACATAGGCTACTCCGTTGATTTCCTGAAATTCGAGGAACGAGGCTTCGGACTTGGTCTCTACGGTCTTCACGCTTTCGGTAGCCAGGTCGGCCGTAGAATACACGGTCGATACAAGGTGGTAAGCGGCGTAACGATACATGGGATTGCTCAGTTCTTTCCAAGCAGCGCGGTCGTGCCCGGCTTCGAGGCTGTCGGCCAAGGCAGTGATGTCGTTTATACCATTGGCGGCATATACACTGTCAGACACCACAAAGAGCGAGTAGTTGGTGGCACGTCCGAATTTCGGCTTCATAATGAGCGAATCGACCTCGGTCACGGCGAGCAGCTCACGGAAGAGCGACCAGTCGTCGTTGGCCGACAGATTATCGTAGAGATACTCGGTAATGGGCACAAGCATCTCATCGATAATGAATATCGTACCGTTGGTGGCCTCGATATCGAAGTGCGAAATACGTGCGGTAGAGTTCACATAGTATTCACCCATGTCATCGAACGTCACGGTAAGGCGGTCGCCGTTGGCTGTGGTGTCGGGCAACACATCGTTGGCAAAATCGACTTGTGAATATTGTTTACCGGCTATCGTGTGGTATTTCACCAATAATTTGGCATAGTCTTTATCAATATCTTGTATAGAGCTGTATTGATTCTCGGCAAGATATTCGCTCACGGCATCGTTATCGGGAACGAACACCGTATAGTTACCGGCATCGAGGTTGATGGTACTGAACAGACCGGTATATTCGAGAAGGCTGGTCCATGAGGTGTAGCCGTTCTCACTGAGCCAAGTGGCAACCGGCTTCTCCTCGGAAATCGTAAAATTCTGATTCTCCAAGTCATCGCCACATGCTGAAAGCATTGCCACGGCTACGAACAAATATAAGATTTTATGTTTCATAGAATATTACTTTTTCAAGATTAATTTCCGTAATTGGCGTAAGCCGGATTTTGTTCCAATTTGATATTGGCCTCGAGCTCGCTGTTGTAGATGGGAAGATACCACGAATAGGGCACATAACGGTTCATCTTCGAGCGCACGAGAGCTGCCGAGATGGAGGTAAGTCCGCGCGTAGCTTCCGTAATGAGGAAATCTTTATAGCGAGCGTCGCTCTCGTAGCGGAGACCGATACGCAACATATCAAACCAGTTTTTACCTTCGGCAAAGAGTTCGACGAAACGTTCGTTGTAGATAGCCGTCACGGTACTGTACTCATCGGCATATTGGTTGCTGTCGAGAGCATCGCTACCGGCACGGGTACGTACCTCATTCATAATTTCGATGGCACCGGGATAGTCGCCTTGCATAGCGACAGCCTCGGCTTTCATCAGATAGATTTCGGCCAATCGGTATATAATCCAGTTTTGATCGTTGTCCAAGTCTCCACGAGCGGTGTTGTAGGTGTCGATACCATAATATTTCCATACAGTAAATTGCGACGCGCTCGACGAGGCCGTACCAAAGGTAGCACCCTCACCACGCACATCACCCTCGCTCAACCACAAATAAAATCGTGTCAGCGCCATAGAGGCCGTGGCAAATTTACCATAATTTATTACCGAACCCGATGTTGTGGCAGCAAACCAAGATTTGAATGAATTGGTCTGCGAGAGAGCGTTGGAGTATTGTATCTCGAATATGCTTTCGTTGCTGTTGCCGGGATAGAAGTTGGTAAACCATGTATTTCCGGCTATAAGACCTACCCTACCCGAGTTGATAATGGCATCGCAAGCCGTGACACAAGCCTTATAGTCGCCTATCCACAGGTTCATGTCGGCGACAAGCGCGTACAATGCCCAGCGGGTAGCACGACCCTTGGTATCTTCCACTTCGGGGAAGAACTCCTTGGCATATTCCAGATAGGGAGTGATGGCAGCTATCTCCTTGCGCAAGATTTCGTAACCATCGGTTACTCCCACTTGGAACTCGGCATCATCGGTTACGTATGGTTCGGTGATGTAGGGTACATCTTTGAACATACGCACAAGGTAGAAATAGCTGAGACCACGCAAGAAATGAGCCTCGGCCATGGTAGAACGCATCTCACCCTCGTTGAACGAAGCATCTTTTTCCGACACCTCGGGAGCATATTTTATGACCGAGTTGGCCATACCGATGATGGCATACATCTTAGACCAATCGTTCCATGAGTTGGTGGGGAGTATATCTCCGTTGCGAATAGAGAGCGCGGCCGTATTATTTATCATCAATTCGTTTCCGCGAGTTTCACCCCAGAAGATGATGGTCTCTACGGCATCACGCAAATTTTTGTATCCTTTACCGAGTACGGCCTCTACCTCACCCTTGGTCTGCCAATAGGTGGTAGTAGTCTGCACGCCGGCAGGATCGACATTCATCCAATCCTGGCACGAGAATGCCGAGAATGAGAATACTACTGAAAGTATATATATATGTATCTTTTTCATATCGGCAATAATTAGAATCTGAGGTTAATACCAAATTTCACACGAATGGGTTTCGGTGTAGAGGCACCGTCCACGGCGAGACGTATCACGCCGGTATCGTCCATCTTCTTGTCGCTCACCTCGGGGTCTTGTCCCGAATATTTGGAGAATGTGAGCAAGTCGTAAGCGGTAATATAGAGGTCAAATGCCGTAAGGTGCATTTTCTTCACTACATTTTTGGGGAGACCATATTTGAGTGTCAAGGTCTTCATACGCAAGAACGATGCATCTTCGATATAGCGGTCGGAACCCAGCGAGTTGTAACCTTCGTTATAGAGGGCGCGAGGTATATCGGTCACATCGCCCTCGTTGCGCCAACGACGCAAGGTGGCGGTACTCTGGTTGTTCTTGCCGCGCATGGTCTCGGAGTTGTAACGTGCCTGGTTGTAAACCTTCTGTCCTACACGGCCTTGGAAATTGGCCGAAAGTTGCCAGGTCTTGTAAGCGAGACGGAAGTTGAAACCACCGATGAGTTTAGGGCTGTAATTACCGAGATATACCACGTCATTGACGTTGATCACACCGTCACCGTTTATATCCTCATACTTGGCATCACCGGGACGACAGGTGTAGCTACCGTTCTTGGTTATCACCGGTTCGCCGTCGATGTCGTAAATGATATTGCCCTGCGTGTCGCGAGCGTAGGTGTCGTTCACGTTGGTATATACACCTTTGTAACGGTATCCGTAGAACGAACCGAGGGGGTTACCGGCCATTACCAGGTAAGCGTAGTTGCCGTTACCGAAGGTATAGTTCTCCATGTCGAGGTTGGCGGGGAGAGAGTTTACCTTATTCTCGTTTTGAGAAATGTTGAACGAGAAGTTGAACGACCAGTTCTTGGTTTTGACTATATTGTTGAGGTCCATACGGAACTCCCAACCGCGGTTGGTCATCTGGCCCGAGTTATAATAGGATATTGAAGAGAAACCTGTCGATGAGGGTAATTTCATTCCTTTCATGAGCAGGTCATTGGTCACGGTCTTGTAGAGATCGACGGTAAACATGATACGATCGTTGAGCACACCGAGGTCGAGACCGAGGTTCCACTTATCGACCACCTCATATTTCACGTTGTCGAGCTGTATCGACGAGGGATAAATCGAACCCATGTCCATATATCCGCTGGCATCGGCCTTGAACTGTCCGATGTAGTTACCGGGAGCTTTACCGGTCTGTCCCCAGCTGAAACGTACCTTACCGAGAGATACTACATTTTGGTTCTGCATGAACGACTCGTCGCCCCACAACCAACCGAAACCTACGGTGGGGAATTTACCCCAGCGGTTTTGTACGGGGAGGTTCGAGTTGGCCTCGCCACGGAAAGCGGCGTTGAACATATAGCGGTCCATCAATATATATTGAGCCGATATGTTGGCCGACATCTCACGATAGGTCGATTCGCCACTGCCGAACGATACGATGTAACCACCGGTCGAGGGGTCGGAAAGGTAATACGAGGCATTACCGGCCGTAGCCGTGCTGTAGCTGCTATTGGTCGTGTTCTCTATCTGCAGCTGACCGGCAGCCACCAAACGGTGTATCTCGTTGAAAGTCTGATTATACACCAGACGATTCTCGGTATAGAGATAAAGTTTGTCGCTTGCGTCGTCGGTGCTGCGATTGTACCATGAGTTCGCAGTGGTATAACCCGAATCATCGACCCAAGGCACACCGGTCACCTCGTTGGGTAGATAGGTGGCAGTACGTTTATTATCGGCGGTGAGAGCCACGGTACCGAAATAGTTCAACGACGGCAATATCTGATAGTGGAGCGTGAAAGTAAGGCGGGTAGAATAGGAGTCGAGACGATTCTCTGCCTCATTTACCAACGCTACGGGGTTATAGTTTTTATCACCGGTGAACGTCATACCGAAATCATCATACGGCGTGAAATAGGTATCGGTACGTGCGCTACCATCAGCCGTCATCACATAGGGACTTTCTTGCGGCATCTTACTCATAGCCATACCACGCGGAGTGGAGATTTTATTCCCGCTCCAGTTGAGGTTACGAATATTGTATGTAAACGAGAAATCGGTGGTGATATCGAGTTTCTTCGAGAAGTTGTACTTCATGTTGAAACGGGTAGAGAAACGTTGAATATCGGTACCGATGGTAGTACCCTTCTCATTGAGATAGCCGAGCGAGAGGCGGTAAGTAGCTTTGTCACCACCACCCGACATGGAGAAGTTGTTATCGATCACGTAACCGGTGCGCGATACCTCATCGAGCCAGTCGGTATCGACATTATACTCGTTGAAGAGCAACGAACCGGGATTGAAATTGATTTCGTCGCTTTCGAGCAATCCCATATATCCGTTACTTCCGATCACTTTACCATCGTTCACACCGAGGTCGTTGGTCGAGTTCCAGAGAGCGTCTTGCAACAACGACACATATTGCGAAGCGTTGAGTAAGGGATAGGTGCTCGACTCTTTTTTAACCTCGGCATTGGTGCTGAAAGTAAAGGAGATTTTACCCTTAGCACCTTTTTTTGTCTTGATTTCCAATACACCGTTGGCACCTTTCGAACCCCACATGATAGTAGCCTGGGCATCTTTCAAGACTTCGATCGATTCGATGTCGGCAGGCGAGATATCGAGGAGTTGCGAGTAGTCGTCGGTAGAGGCCGATGCGAAGTCGAAGTCGTCGGTGCTTACCGGGAAGGGGACTCCATCGACTACGATGAGGGGGTCAGCGCTGGCGTTGAGCGATTGCGTACCACGAATACGTATCGTAGAGTTGGAACCGGGGTCGGCACCTGTTACGATGTCCACGTTGGAGAGGGCACCTTGCAATGCCTCGGCCACCGAGGTAACGGGAGCGGTTTCGAGGCCCTCCATGCTCATACGTTGTACGGCACCGAGTTCCTCACGCGGGGTAAGACCCATGGCATTTTTCTCTACGCGCTTGGCCGATACTTCCACGGCTTCGAGTTCATGACTGTCTTCCGACAGAGAGATATTGATTACTTTTTGGCCCGTATATTTCACGATTTCGGTTTTGCAACCGATGAACGAGAAATTAATCACGAGATTCTGTTCATTGGGTACTTTGATACGATACTCACCGTTGGCATCGACAAGTACACTCGCCAAAGTACGGTCGTCTTTGTTCTGCACAAAAACGCTGGCACCGGCGAGCGGTTCGCCGGAAGCTTTTTCCAATACCTTACCGGTCAGTACCGACTGAGCCGCCATTGCCTGGGAGACAACAAACGCGACCAGTAGCAGGTATATTTTCCGTGTTATTTTCATAGCGTATATTTTGTTGTATTATTCTTATTGAACTTTGTTGAACTCATCACCGAAATCGAGGTAATTGTCGATAACATATATCGCGCAATCATTATATATATAGGGGAACGAGTTCACCACTTTAGCCGTGCGACCTTTGCTGTCGGTAAGTTGCAAGTGAGTACCCATATCGTCGAGTTGTATGGTAGAGCATACACCCTCGGCATTTTGTTTGTAGGTTTGCAATATACGAGTACCGAGACCATCGCCGGGGAAGGGATATTCGTAAAGGCGGCTGCGGTTTACAGAAACAAAGAGGTTGGGCATATAACGTTTGAACACGTTGCTACGACCCTGCACATAAATTTTATCGGTATAACCTGCAGTGGTAGCCTCGGCCGTAAGAGCAAATACGATGAAACGGGGCAGTTCGCCGGTAGAGGTTGTACCGTCGATGGCTTTTATAGTTTCGAATACATCGAGGTGGCCGGTGGAGTCGTTGAGCGACGCGCTGATACCTGTTGTGTAGAAGTTACGAGCCGATGAGTTGTCGAGGAATTCCCACGGCAGAAGCGATTGATTCACATCTATCGATTGGAATTGCGAAGTCTCGGGCAGAAGTGCCGACGCGTTGGTTCCACCCAGAGGTGTCACGTCGCCCTTCAGCTCATATACATGACCGTTGATCGTACCGGGAACGGTAGAGGTTATCTCCTCCACGGTGAGCATATCGTAATAGTCGTTGGCACCGCGATGACCAAAGTGTTGGTTGTAGGTAGCGGTGGAGAATATGCTATCTCCTTTCATATAGAGATAGTTGAACGACTCATAGGTAGTCTTGAATATCTTCTCATCGGTTCCTTGCACGGTGATGACTTTGTCACTCACCTGGCTGCGAACGATGCGAGCGGCAGCCGAGCGATTGACCGAAACCGTACCTTCACCATCGGAATAGGTCACATCTTCGTATCCATAGGTGTGAGGACGAGGATTTTCATAGATGAGAGGCATACCATCTATCGTGGTATTCTTCATGATAGCGTCGGTGGGATAGAACACGTGAAACTCACGATTTGTAGCGGTATAGAGGTCCTCCAATCCGGCTTTCGTCATCAACAACAAGTACATATTGTAAGCCGGATTCATAAAGGCCGGTGCCGTTACATACGAGAAGTATTTGGGCGTAGCCACCAACTCGTTCACACCATACAATATACCATTGGAACAGAAATCTTTGGAGAGAATATCGCTCGCCGAGTTAAGTTCTACCACGGTACTGCTTATACCGGTTACGATATTGCCCTTATTGAGCTCGGTGGGCAGAGAAAGCGAATTTTCGTTATACAGACGATGGAAACCTATCTGCTCGCCCATCAACGCCATAAGCGGTGTGTATTTCACCTCCTCTATATCGTTATAATAGGCCGCCCAATAGGTATCGAAGAACTCCTGCATAGCGGCATTAGAGGGTGCAAATACCGTATGCGACAGACGAGAAAGAAAGTCGAGATATGAAGGATCGGTAGCAACCCATTCGCGAGCAATAGAAGGCAACCCTATGTGGTTGTATATAAAGATAGAATCGCTGTTGTTGTAGTTTTGCGAGTATTCTTCATCGTAAACCAGATTTCTGAATCGGTCGTATGCGCGAGTGAAGAGCGAATAGTTTTCGTTCTCATCCATCACTTGATATATGGTTTTGAGAGGCTCGGCCACCTCATCGAGAGTATAAATGTAACCATTATCGGTAATGATTCCATACTCTTTCACACCGGCATTTGCCACGCGGAAATAGGGTTCGTTGCCGAGTACCCACTCATCGCCCTGCCACAAACCTTCTCCAAAGAAATAATCGTAGTTGGCCTTACCGGTAGAGCCGGTATAAAACAGATGTTGATACAGATTAGGGGTAAGCACGGGAATGAATTTCTCGTAGCGATAGATTTTACGATCTTTCCCTGCGGCCGGGTCGTAAATCACATCGAAAGCATCGCGACTCTTGGTGCGATACTTATGATAGAGACCGATATAGGCATCTTTGGAATCGACACCATCGGGGCTGTAAGCCATGAAGCGATCGGGATTGAACGCATAGTACAACAAGTGATAGGTAATCACGTTTTTGAGTGTGTCGGCCGGAACGGCATCGATAGAGCCATACCCATGTTTCGAAAGCCATTTGGCAAAAGCCTCGTCGTCGGGTGCAAAAATCGTTGCAAGACCGGTTCCGCTTACCAACGATTTGTAGCCGGACTTTTCGACGCCGGCGAGAAAGTTGGTAAAATTGCCTCGTTCTGACAGATAATCCCAAGCATTTCCTACCGAAACCGACGTAGAATGACGTTCATTCTCATAATATTTGTCCATTTCGTTACAGGAAACGAAGATTAACAGAAATGCGGAGGCTAATAGATTAGTCCATTTTTTCATAATACTTCGCGGTTTTTATTTTATTTGTTTCTATTTTCTATGAAAGTCAATCACTTAAACGCTGTCTGAATTTTATTTGCAGAAGATAGACCGCACTCGCTGTGAATTTGTAAATAAGTTTACATCACACTCGTTTGACACCATCTTTCGAGATTTTTCAAGAGCTATTTGAAGTATTTTTGTCAAAACTCGAAGGTAATAGCGGGCTATATCCAAGCGGTTCGACGAAAAAGGCGACCAAAAGAGCCTTAAAAAAAGTCCGAAACTTTGTTTTTTGAAGCCGTAATAAATCTTTCAAGAAAATTCAAAACGGCTTCTTTGTCAGATTATGGCATCGGTTGCAAACCTTCCCAGCGCACGTCCCAATTACCATCTTTGGGGAACCCGGGATTCTCGCCCTCGCTACCATCCCAGCCGGCACACATCATGGCCACGGTGGTGAGCAAGCCTCCATTACCGGGCAGATACACGCGCAAACGTTTGTCTTGGTAATTATGACCATTGGGCAAGTAGGTATTGGTGCGTTTTTCCATCAGCAAAGCGCCGACAGCCTTCTCGGTATCGCCGAGGCGGGCTGCGTCCATGGCAGTCATGGCAAAGTCCCAACCCCAGGTCTTACCCCAGTTCCAATTGTCCCATACCCAGTCGAGGGTATTCTGCATAATATCTTCGCGCACGAGCGGACACTTGGGCAATATACCGTAAGCTCCGAGCACCGCCATGTGATCCGATGTGTATCGTATATCTTTATAGGTATCGGTCGCCGTCTCGGCTGCGAGATAGAGACCATCTTGATGAGCGAGCGGAGAGAGCTTGTCGAGCATCTCGTCCCATTCGAGGTTGCGGCGCAAGCCTTGACGTTCGCGCCACTTCTGAGCCACGCTTATGGCATAGTGCCAATACGAAAGTTCGAACGGAGGATTTACCGTCTCGGCGGCACGCAAGGTCTCTTGTGCGGGAATTGCGCCTTTGAGCACATAGCGACCTTCGAGTTCCTCATAGTCGGCAAACGAGAACATGAAATCGGCTGTTGCCGCTACGAGTTCTTTGTATTTATTGAGTGTTTCTTCGGTAGGATTGGCCCGATAAGCCAACTCGGCCATATAAATGAAGTGAGGCTGTTGCCAAATGAGGAATGAGCCCACTTTCGAGGGTGCCTCCGTAGATGAGGGGTCGGTCATTTTCATCCAACGCACTCCATCAAATCCTTGACGCTGAGCTATACTGCGAGCATTTTCATACGCCGAGTTTTTGTACCAATCGAGGCTCTTCTCCATCAGCTCGGGACGACCCCACAAGGCGAAATGTACGGCATGCCACCAGTGCATTTCGAGATGGAATTTTCCGAACCAGCTATTGTAGGTAAGGCCGGTTTCTTGAGGAGGAACAGAGCCGGCACATTGTATGGCCATGAGGTATTGCGACAAAACAACGCGACGCTCCAATTCCTTGGCGCGCGGGTCTTTACAATGCGAGAAATCTACGATACCGCCATTATTCCAATAGGCATTCCAACGAGCTGTGGCACAATCGAAAACCTGAGCAAAATTCATCACCTCTTGTACCGGTTTCTCGGGAACAAATTCACAAGTTATCGACAAGCTGTCGCCCGAGGCAGGTGTCAGCACATAGTAATGAGCCTCTTTCTTAGCCAGTCGGGCATCGCCCGTCCAAGAGAGACGCACGTAATAGGTCGTCGCATCTAACTTGCGGCAAAAAAGTGCCGACTGAGCATCTTGTTCTACAATCGTTGTGGTATGTTTTCGGGGAGAGTTCCAATCGCAAGCGTCATCGGAATGTTTTCCGGTGGGATAAGGAAAACGCACATTCACCCCTACCCGCCCCGAGGCTAAGAGCGATGATGAAATATTCGCGCCTACCACATCGCGATTGCCGGCACAAGCCGTGGTCACAGACACCTGTTCGCCATCGAGAGCGAAAGAGCTGCGTATATTTCCATTCCACATATCAAGCGTCTGATTTACTGCGGTCAGTTCATCGGCCTTAGCCAATGTACCATCGGCGTGCGATAACTCGAGACCGACAACGCCCAAATGGAGACGATGCGGATTGACGCGATACCAATTGGCAGCCTCTTTGTTACGACCATCCTCGTTGAATTGCACCGAATACAACTCTTCTTTTCCTCTGAAATCATAGGGTTTCAAGGTCTCCTCAAAGCGATATTTCTCGGGATTGGAAAACGAATGCCAGCCCCATTGCGACTGCGTACCAAGAGGTATCCCGGCGCTGTATAACTCGGGATAGGTCTGCAATCCGGTAGCATCGACCGTAAATGCGAACTCTCCATTGCCCACCGACAACGACGCAAGAGTGTCAAACGATGTATTTACAGGATGATTTCTCGAAACCACTTGCTCTCGGTCTATCGGCTCAATCGTCTGCGATTGACAAGCAAAAAACATCATCGCCGAGACTACTGACAAGCAATAAAGAAACGTTTTTTTCATGGTATTTTTACTCGATAATATTTCGATACATTTTATCTTTACAAAGATAGAGCTTGACAACCACGCATATCGTGTGCAAATTGATACTTATACTACACTTTTTGACGCTTAACCATTTTATTTAACACAACAAAAGCAATTAAGCAACAAATACGCCCCACAACCCGTCAGCGGGCTATGGGACGTATAGTAAGGATTTTTTTATTTCACAGGAGAAGCAACTGTTTCTCCGTTAATTTTCAGATTATTGAAACGTACATCTTTTATACCTCCTTTGATGTGAAGTCCATCTTTCGGACCTTTTTGTACGTTATTGAATTCGCAGTTATCGACCTGTATGTTGTAGATATTGTCGCTACCCTCGAGGCCTACGAAATAGACACCGAGTTTACTACCATTACAAGTGATATTCTCGCAGAGTACGTTACGCACCGTCGGGGGGAAACTGCGATCGCAAATCTCTTTGTTCTCATACTGCAAATTGATGCGGAGCACAGCCTCACGACATACACCCACCTTCACATTGCGCACGAAAATATTCTCGACGATACCACCACGACAATTGCTTGTCTTGATGCGAATTACACGATCGAGATTGGGACTGTCCATTTCACAGTTTTCCACAAACAGATTTTTATATCCGCCAGAGATTTCGCTACCTACTACCACGCCGCCGTGACCATCGTACATTTTGCAGTTGCGCACGATGATGTTCTGGCTGGGAACGTTCCAAGTACGACCATCGCGATTGCGACCGCTCTTGATGGCTATACAGTCATCGCCGGTATCGAAAATACAATCTTCGATAATCACGCCATCGCACGACTCGGGATCACAACCATCACCATTAGGACCTTGATTTACAAAGTGTACCCCACGAACGATAAGGTTGTTGCAGAACAGCGGGTGCAGAGTCCAGAAGGGTGAATTTTGCATCGTCACACCCTCTACAAGTACACGGTCGCAACGATAGAGGTTTACAAGCTGGGGACGCATACCGTCCTCGGCAGTAAGCACACGTTTGTAAATAGGCTCGCCGGACTCACCCCATGCCAACAAGCGGGCACGACCGCCGTTGCGCTGGCTCACCATACCCTCTTTCCAGCCATATCGCGGAGCGCCACACATCGACCACCAGGTATCGTTAGAGCCTTGTCCGTCGATGACACCCTTACCGGTAATGGCTATATTCGTTTCCCCGAAGGCATAAATCAGCGGGTGCAGATTGTAGCAGTCGAGCCCCTCCCAGCGGGTAAGCACGGCCGGTTCATATAGTTTGGGATTGGTATCGAATTTCAGTACAGCCCCCTCTTCGAGGTGGAAATTCACATTACTTTTCAAAGTAATAGGCCCGGTATAGAAGGTTCCTTTGGGCACAATCACCATTCCACCTCCGGCTTGATTACAAGTCACAATAGCCAGATTGATGGCATCGTGACAAGGAGCCTCGGGGGTATCGGGTTTGGCGCCGAAATCTGTAATATAGAATTTAGCTTTTGGGAAAGAGGTCTTTTTGATATTCTTTTCAACCTTGGCGGCCTGTTTCCAAGCCTCTTTTGACGAGATTTGCGCCGATAGCAATGCCGGAGCAAGGAGCGCACACAATAAAAGAATTTTTCGCATGATAAGATGTTTTTATAGAAGAGGTCGCTCTACCCCCTATACGGTGTAGGCGACCTCCTTGTTTGACTATTTTTTTACAACGATACGATCGTATTGTTCTTCGGCTTTTATTTCGGTATATTTCTTGGCGTCCATCATCTCCACCAAGGCTCTCAATACCGGGCCTTCACCCATGGGATCGTTTTTCTGGGTGGGACGATTGTAGTAGTACGACAACGACGGCATGATACCCGTACCCACGCAAATGGCTTCGAGGTCGCCGTTCTCGGTCATTTTGCTGAAAATACCCTTCAAGCCCTGCTCGGCAACATAGATGAAATCCTTATGTATCCAACCATTTTTCACACCACGAGCTATGGCAAAAGTAAACATGGCCGTACCCGTAACCTCATCGTAAGAATCGGTTTTGTCGAGCAGTTGGTGCCACAATCCGTTTTTACCCTGATAGCGACACACTCCGCTCACCTGTTGTTGGAAATTACGAAGTAATGCCTCACGTTGCGGGTGATTCTCGGGCAGGCGCGTCAGCAAATCGGCTTGAGCCATCAACATCCAACCGTTAGCGCGCGACCAATGGGCCACTCCGTGCTCATCGGTATCGGTATGGTAGCAGTGGTAATAAATCTGCTTCTCGGGACACCACAAATAGCGATTGTATTGCAGCACCTGATTGGCGGCATCGTCGAAATATTTCATATCACCGGTCATCTCGCCCATACGACAGAGGAACGAAACGGCCATAAACAGGTCATCGGCCCACACGGTATTTTCGTGCGGCCACAGACGGGCAATAGTGCCGTCGATGAGGCGAGGCTCGGCATAGTTGAGGTGGTCGGCAGTTTCATTGATATAACCTTGGAAGGCTTTATCGGGCTTGGGCAGACGCATCTGTAAGTCGATAAGCGAGGCACCCATCGGGCCGTTATCGTCAAGACGTTTACCTCGGAATATCATGTGCCAACTTATTTTGCGCACAGCCATCCAACCACCCTCAGCAAGAGCTTTGTCGAATTTTTTCTTAAAAAAGTCGAGATTGCCCTCGTTGAATACGAAGTTCATGTTTTTCAATACATAATCTTCGTATTTTTTGTCACCGAGTTTCTCGGCCAATTCGAGCATGGCGATGTGCAACACGCCGTTGGTATAGTGCCAATCGTTGTACTTGCAATCGACTTTTATTGGCGCGTCGATTTTTTGCTTTTTCACCGAAGGGAATGTCTCGCCTGTCTCCGTATTTTTGAATCGATAAGTGGTACTCTCCACAATACGATCAGCCATGGCGACAGCGGCATCTTTGGCGGTACGCTTCTTAGCCGGCGTAGCGGCAAAAGCGGCAACGCCGACCAAGAATGCGAGAACCAATAATGACAGTTTTTTCATGGATATTTTTTTGAATGTTTAGAAGCTAATTCGGTCGCTTATTTGGGGAGATTGAAAGCCACGCTGAGCTCTTTCATCTGCGCATCGCTCATACCCTCGGGCTCAAAGCCCATACAACGAGCGTTGATGTAGATTTGAGCCGATTTACCCAATACATCGACTTGGTCGAACGCGTCCATAATATCCTCACCCACAGCGCACACGCCATGTTTCTCCCACATTACTACATCGTAATCGTCGAGTTCCTTGATGGTGGCCTCGGCAAGTTCTACCGAACTCGGCATCTTATAGGGAATAATACCCAATCCACGAGGACAGAAAGCCTTTGTCTCGGGTATCATACTCCACAACAAGCGTGTAAGTACATCTTTTTCGAGATATTTGGGATTGTGACTCATTGCCACCAACTCTATGGGGTGGGTATGCAACGATGCCTTGTACGACGAACCTTTACCGATAAGGAAATTATGCATCGAGAGGTGTGCGGGGAGCTCCGAGGTGGGCTTCACCAGATTATCGGCAATAATTTCATAACTGGCGCAATCGTCGAGAATACGGATTACCGAGCCGTTTTCCATCGGCCAACGAGCCAAATCGCGCATACGTTTGTTGGTACCCTTGCAATAGAAATAGCAACCTTTGATATTGGGCAGTGTAGTTCCAATGGGAGTTACAGGGCCTATAGCCGGCATTTGTCGTATCTCATCGTCGATATACTCGGTAATATTGATGGTAATATTACCTCCGTTACGTTCAGCCCAACCTTTTTGCCACAAATATCCGGCAACCTCGGCTACTTTATTGACTTCTGCCGCCAGTGCGGGACGTCCATCTAATATCGATTTCATTATGTTCTATATTTATGTTATTAGTTGTTTTTTATCTTAAAGAACCCGAAAAACGCTTATTTCAGAAGTTCGGGCAGGAAAGTCGATACAATAAGCACAACGATACCTATCAATAGCACGGCAATAGTCTGTCGCGAACAACCTTTCCACTCCTTGAGTATGATACCCCACACGTTAGAGAATGTCACGTTCAACGCCATAAGGATACACCATGCGAATGTGATAAGTACCGGCGATGAGGTGAGGAAGCCCTTACCAAGGCTCAATCCGAAGAATTGGCTATACCACAAAAGACCGGCTAAGGCGCAGAACAAGATGTTATTGCCCCAGACACTGCCATTTTTATAATCGCTCCAAGTTCCGTTTTTACCATTTTGATAGAAGCAATATACGGCATTGGTGATGAAACCACCCAATGTTACCAACATCGTAGCAGGGAGAGTTTTATACATATCACCGGTCTCGGCAAAATGCAACTCGCTGCCAAACGAAAGTCCCACATTGAAACAGCCGCTCATAAAGCCGGCCAGCAGGGCGATGGCAATACCTTTCGGGAAGTTGAAATCTTTTACTGCCGCCTTCTTCTCTTCGTCAGAGAGCGAGGCCGATTTCATAGAACCGGCCACACCTATAACCGCAATACCGGCCAACATCACTACCACACCTATAATCACTGCAGCCGTGAGGCTCTGCAAGTGACCGGCCTCGGGATAGAATACGTGCAGCATCACCGGGCCGAGTACGGTACCAAGGCCCGAGCAAGTACCCAACGCTATACTCTGACCAAGTGCCACGCCGAGATAGCGCATCGACAGACCGAAGGTGAGACCACCGATACCCCACAACGCACCAAAAAGAATTGTCATCGACACGTTGAACAAGTTTTCAGCGCTGAAGAGGTCAAACAAGGAATGGCCGGCAGGAACAGCCAAGAGGGCGCCCAAAATAGGGAATACAAGCCACGCAAAAACGCCTTGTACAATCCAGTATGATTCCCAACTCCATTGTTTTATGCGATTGATGGGCACATAGCTGCTCGATTGACAGAATGCACCGACAGCTATTATCAATAATCCTATTACTATATCCATAATCTTTATATACAGCTAAAAGGTTTGTGGCAGGAAAACTCCTGCCATAAACCTTTCGAGAATAGATTTCGGTTAATTATCTCTTAGAAGTAACGTCACGTTCGTATTTCTCGATTTCGGCAATGAACTCGTCGCCTACCGGTACGTTATTTTTCAAGCAGAACATATCGTAAACAGCCGTCCACGGCATGGCTTTCTGCTCCTCGATGAGGGCAAGCACCTTGTAACCTTCGCCGGCAAGTTCGAGTTTCGATATAAGTTCGGTCGGCTCGAGAAGCGCGCGCAACATACATTTTTGTGCAGAGCGTGAGCCGATAACGTATGCACCGATACGGTTGATAGAGCCATCGAAGAAGTCGAGGCCATAGTGTACACGATCGAGAGCCCCGGCACGTACGATTTCGAAGAACAATTCTTGAGTAGGATCGTCCATGATGGTTACGTGGTCCGAGTCCCAACGAACGGGGCGCGACACGTGGAGCATCAACTCTTTCACAAACGGCAGTACGGCACTAACCTTGTCGGCCGGAGATTCTGTCGGGTGATAGTGACCCGTATCGATGGTCAGTATCTTATCGTTCTGAGCAGCATAAGCTGTATAGAAATCGTGAGAACCTACCGTAAAACTTTCCAATCCGATACCGAACACTTTACCCTCGATACAATCGCGCATCATGGGTTGTTCCTTAGTAAAGATTTCATCGAGCGACTGTTTCAACAAGTTGCGATACAGGGCGTGATTTACGCTCACATCTTTGCAACCATCGTGTACCCACAGGTTCATGATACAAGGATCGTTCTGGGCCTCACCCATGGCATTGGCTATCTCGCGACAACGTTTTGTATGCTCAATCCAGAAATCGCGAATACCCTTATCGGGGTTAGAGAGCGAGAGGCTACCGCTTTTCGGGTGTGAGAACGACGACGAGTTGAAGTCGAGCAACGTGTTGTTTTCTTTTGCCCAATCTATCCACGACTGGAAGTATTCCACGGTCACTTCGTCGCGATCGACAACCTTTCCTTTGAAGTCGCCATATATTTCGTGCAAATTGAGACGATGACTACCGGGAATCAACGATTTGGCTTTGAGTACGTCCGAACGCAATTCGTCGATATTACGAGCAGCACCGGGGAAATCGCCGGTAGATTGTATTCCGCCCGACATAGCGCCCGCTTGCACCTCAAAGCCCTTCACGTCATCGGCTTGCCAGCAGTGCATACTCAAATGGAAATCTTGCAGTTGGTTCAATACTTTATCGGTATCTACACCGATAGCAGCATAGCGCTCTTTGGCGATTTCATACGCCTTTTGTATAAGATTCTCTTTCATGGTTTTATGGTTTTATTGTTACTAACATTTTCTTATATATCCTCTCTATAGACCGAAAGATAACGTTCATAAGCCGCGTTCCAAGCCTCCTTATCGGTCGGCGTAAAGGTCGCCGACTCTATTGAGGTGGCAATAATAGCCCGCATAGCCGTAATATCGGGAACTTCGCCTACGGCTTTGGCTTGCAACATTATATTTCCGATGGCCGTACCTTCGGAAGGGCCGGCTACTACCGGCACACCCAATGCATTAGATGTATTCTGATTGAGCAGATTGTTACGCGATCCACCGCCTATGACATGCAGACGCTCGATGACAAATGGTGCCATTTCCCGCAAATAGCCAAACACTTGACGGTATCGCAACGGCAAACTTTCAAAAATACAACGCGTCAATTCGCCATAAGTCTGAGGCTCGGGTTGCGCCGTCTCACGACAATATTTGCGTATCGCCTCTACCATCGACACGGGATTGGCAAAACAAGGAGAGTCGGGATTGATAATACTGCGAAACGCCGGAGCAGCCTCTGCGGCAGCTATCAGCTCGGGATAGGAATAGTCGTTCCCCTCGGCCGCCCATTCGCGACGACACTGCTCGAGCAACCACATACCGCAAATATTCTTCAAGAATCTCGTTGTACCTTCTATACCGCCTTCGTTAGTGAAATTGCGATTAAAGCTCTCCTCAGAGATAATAGGCTCTTTCACCTCGATACCCATCAACGACCATGTACCCGAGCTGAGGTAGGCAAATCGCTCATCGCGGGTAGGCACGGCGGCCACAGCCGACGCCGTGTCGTGACCGGCCACAGCAATAACGGGGATAGCACCCAAACCGGTCAATTTCTGCACTTCAAGCGTCAGTGTACCGATTTTCTCACCCGGATATACAAAGCGACCGAATTGTTCTTTTTTTACACCGGCCACATCAAGCAACTCCTGTTCAAGTTCTTTGGTGCGGGGATTCAGTATCTGCGAGGTCGAGGCTATGGTATATTCTGTCACCATCTCACCGGTAAGCATATAGCTCAACGCATCGGGCATGAACAGTATCTTGTCGGCCGCCTCGAGTGCCGAGCAATGATTACGATGCAATGTAGAGAGTTGAAACAGCGAATTGAAGTTTATAAACTGTATGCCTGTCAATTCATACACCCGCTCACGAGGTATATGGGTGAAATACTCTTCGAGAGCGCCGATGGTATGTGGATCGCGATAGCAATAGGGATTACGCAATATCGCGCCGTCCTTTCCTATCAGCACAAAATCCACACCCCACGTATCAATACCGATAGACTCTATGGTGATATTTTCCCGGGCTATAATTTTGAGACCTTTGATTATTTCGAGATACAATGCAAATATATCCCAATAGCAATGCCCTCCGGTTTCTATAATAGGATTGGCAAAACGGGAAATCTCTTTCATTTCCATTTTCCCATCGAGAATAGTTCCTAATATCGTGCGCCCGCTTGTTGCGCCCAAATCCACGGCAAAGAAGTTGCGTGCTTTCATAGTGTAAATGCTTTTGACATTATTAGACGATACAAAAATAAGAAATTACTTGATATACCTACCTATAATTTTTGACCGAAAAGGTATCTTTTCTGCCTTTTATCGCAGAGACACCCTTTCGGTCGATATATCAATGGGATTTCGAGGCCTTGAAGAAATAATTTTTACTTCTCCATGTCGAAATAATCAGAGAACGTTTATCGTCAATCCTCAATGTTTATATCCTCGCAATAGTTAGCTTTTATAGGTTCACCTTGCGAGTTACGTATCTTCACATTCTTCAACGTAATATTTTTGCTGTAAGCAAATTCAGCGCCAAGCGTCGAGGTAATATCCAAATTTTCAAGCACGATACCATCGATGGGCATTTCGGGGATACCATTGAAATGCAACGCGCGACGCGCACCGGCGCAAACCAGATTTTTCACATGAATATTGCGGAAACAAGGGGTTGTTTCATCTACAGGCTTCGGTTCTACTTTGGCCGGGACAGTCTCACCGCTCTCGAGTACCTCTACCGCCGATTTTCCTCCATAATAGAGGTTGAAAGTCACCGGTTCGGTAGGTATATTCATCATAGAGATATTGGTAATCCAAATGTTTTCGACAACACCGCCACGACCTCGGGCACTTTTGAAGCGCAAACCCACGTCGGTACCTAAGAATTGGCAATTGCTTACCGATACGTTGCGTACGCCACCACTCATCTCACTGCCGACCACAAATCCACCGTGACCTTTGAATACGGTACAACCATCGACTACTACATTCTCGCACACACGAGCACGACGACGGCCATCGGCATCTTTACCGCTCTTCAAGCATATACCATCATCTCCCACGTCGAAGGTAGAGTTTACTATCAACGCATTTTTACATGACTCCAAGTCGAGACCATCTCCATTTTGCGAATAACTCGGATTACGCACCTGCACATCTTCGATAAGCACGTTTTCACACATCAGCGGGTGCAGGTTCCATGCCGGTGAGTTTTGGAATATCACACCTTGCAACCACACGTTTTTACACTCGATAAGGCTCACCATTACCGGACGCAGGAAATGGCGCACGCTATGCCATTCCTCATCGGTAGTAAGTCCTTGAGGCACATTCATGTTACTTATTTGATGACCTTTCAGCGACTCGGGATAAGGGAACCAATAGGTGGGGCGCAAATACACTCCGCCATTGGCAGTTGCTTCTTTCCATTGCTTCTCGGTAACTTTCTCTTTCTTCAACGGACGCCAATAGTGCCCATTACCATCTATCGCACCGTCACCCGTAATAGCCACATTCACCAGGTTACGTCCCGATATAGGCGATTGACAACGACGGGTATCCAAGCCCTCAAACACGGTCTCGACCAGCGGATATAGATCCACATCGGGCGAGAATAGTATTACCGCACCCTTTTCGAGGTGCAAATCGATATTGCTTTTCAGAACGATGGGACCGGTAAACCATATACCGGCAGGCACAACGAGGTGTCCCCCACCTTTTGCATCGAGGGCGTCGATAGCCTTGGCAAAAGCCTCGGTACACATAAATTCGCCATCGCCTATCGCGCCGAAATCTTTCAGACACACCGAATAATCGGGAAATGTAGGGGCCTCTACCATAGACATTTCGAAGGGTAGATTTTCATACAATGCCGCATATTTATTTGTCGGCGATTGACATGCGCAAAGTGCGCACACACAAGCTGTTGCCAGCAGATAAATTTGTTTTTTCATGCTATAAGTGTTAGAAGTTGTTATAATTTCATTGTATTCATGGGTATGAGGCGCACAGGACCCAACAATCCACTATGTATAGGTATCCAATGGCCGTAAAGGCCTTTTTTATACCCGAGATTACTGATATTGGCATCTTTGAATCGACGCCATACCACGCCTCTACGGTCATAATCGGCAATGCGATTGGCAGGCAGGTTGGTCACCTCTATTTCTATCGTATTCTCGCCGGGGTGCAGATACTCTTTCACGTAGGTACAGAACGGCACCGACCACAACGTTGCCACCGGTGTGCCATTAATCACCACTCGAGCACTCTCGCGCACATCGCCCAGATCGAGCAACCACTCATCGACCTCGATATCGGGCATATCAAAGGTCATTTTATAGCGTGCCGTACCGCTATTTATTTTGGCCTCGGCCACGGGTAAATCCGTCCACGAGCCAAGGGTATCTATGGGGAATGTACCAGAAATCATCGGTTCACTCTCCACAAAGGTGAGCGACCAACCGCGTTCGAGCGACAGGCTCAACGATTGTGATTTGTAATATTGCCACGGCAAACCTTCGGTCGGCCGGTCATAAATACGTATAATAGCCGACTCACCCGAGCGTAATTGCAAGTAATATTGCAACCGTCCATCAATATTACGTGTAGCAGCCATACCCGAGCGGCCGGATACAGGGTCGTAAATCGCCACCGATTTCCCGGGGACAGACGGTGTCACCCAACCCTCAATATCCCGATTTTGCAACGAGGTCACGAAATAGTGATGTCCCTCGTCATTGCTTCGACGGATAAAATGCGCACCATACTCGGTCTTAATATTTTCCTTATCGACACCGGTCAACTCCAACACGCGAGCGTAATCACTGCCGGTAATGATATTACCCTTTCCATAGGGCACGACTTTCTCGGTCGAGAAATCGGTCTCGGGTAATTGTTTTTTTACCTTGGCAAACGATTTACGCCGTTTCTCGAGCGAGGCATAGCCCGGCACGTCTTGGGGATAATTATCGACAAATATCAAGGTTGCCCCTTGCCGTGCCAATGCAAGCAGATGTTTCAAGACATCTTCGGGAATCAGTTTCACGGCAGGCAGTATTATCGCCTTATACGATGTACCGCCCGAGGTTTGCAACAGACCATCGCGACAAACCGTGGTACGTACGAAGTTGTCGGATATATAATCGACATCATAACCCGAGTCGGTAATCTGCTTCACGACACCTATAAAATGCGGAGCACGTTTGGCCATGCCGTGTATATCGAACGCCAAGCCCAATTTCTTACCCTGTTGCTCATACCACATATCATACACAGGCAGATATACAAGGAAGTCATTATCGGGACATCCCATTTGTAGGAACGACTGACAGCGGGCTATATAGGTAAACAGCCCTGCGGCATCACGCCATATAGGATTGGTAGGCGACATATTGATTGAGGCATAGAACAGCCACCCGGGCCACTCGGCCTCACGGGGTGAATAGGGTGTACCATGAAAAAACATATGATTCACACCGGCGGCAAACATCAAATCGATATCGGGCTTACATTGCGACAGCGAGGTTCGGAAATGCTCTGTAAGCCAAGTCAATGTCTCGGACGAGGTATAGGGCTTTCCGGCTATATGCGCACCCGACGAAGCATATTTAAGCATCGAGAAGTCCGAGTCATTGGCTTTCGTCACCGAGTCCTTTCTCAATCCCTTTATATTGAAATCGGTAATACCAAATCCCTCACACTCGGGGATATCCACCGTGGCATACAGGTCTATCAGATTGCCCGGTGAGCCATGCGCTTGATTGCGCGTCATAGCCCCATGACGATGTGCCCAAGCGACCCATTGCCGGGTGAAATTCTCCTCCAGCAACTCGGCTATGGTTTCTCTATAATCCGAGATAAGACGCGAACGCATATCACTATGTTCACCGGTAAATTCCAATAAATGATTTTCGAGTTTATAGCCTCGCCTACGAGCGAATTGTTCGAAAAAATCGGGCGTCCAATCGGCTCCATACACTTCATACGAATCGTTGAAGAAGGTTGCGGGCCGCGGTGTCTTATTCTCAGCAAAAGCCTTATCGAAACGTGAGAAATAATTGGCTACCGCTTTCTTGGAAAAATGGTTCATGACATACCCTACCCCTCCGGGTGCGGCACGTTTCACCTTCTGAAATGTTTTTCCCACAAAGACCGCCACCAACGACCAATCATCGCCTGCGGGAGCCGTCCAATTCAAATTACCGGTTTTATCCACCCGAGAGGTCAGATTCAACACCTTTCCATCGGTAGAATAGGCCATAAAGCGCGACAGTCGTGCTACCTCTTTCTGTTTCTTTTCGTTTACGACTATAGGCTCCGAGAGATTTCCACCCCCTTGTATGGTATATTTCTGAAATATCACTTTGGTGGCTGCATCTTCGACACTCACCTCGGGACCGCCAAACGGCCAACCCGTCCCTCCATTCATATCG
The DNA here is from genome assembly GCA_017462265.1 of Coprobacter sp. GTDB lineage: Bacteria > Bacteroidota > Bacteroidia > Bacteroidales > UBA11471 > Caccoplasma. The sequence goes on from JAFTRN010000058.1 coordinate 37,091, forward strand.
ATATTGATACCCAATCGATTACCCTCATCACACACGTGCGCGAACATCTGCATCCATCGAGGCGACAGATAGTCTATATCGTTGGCCTCATTGTTTTTCACGCCATAGATAGGCGTTACCTCGAGCGTACCAATGCCGGCCCGGGCATATTCCGTCATATTATAGGTGAGGTTGGCGCTATCGACCGCACTGCCGAGCCACCACCAACGAGCGCCGGGCTTTGCCTCGGTCTTTATTTCGGGCCATGCCGGTGCTTGCGCCACCGATTGTAGAGCCGTACCCAGGGCCACACAGGCCAAAATCAAACTAACTATTTTTTTCATAATTTAGAAGTTGTTTTAATTTTATTTTGCAGAAGATAGGCTGCACTCGCTGTGCAATTTGTAAACAAGTTTACATTGCGCTCGTTGGCACTATCTTTCGAGATTATTTAAGAGGTATTTTGGAATGGATTTTTCATCGAATTGTGCAGGTCGTAGCGGGCTACGTCCAAGCTATTTGATGAAAAAGAGGGACAAAAGAGCCTTAAAGAATCCGAAACTTTGTTTTTTGAAGCCGTAATAATTTTTTCAAGAAAATTTAAAACAGCTTCTTATCTCCTTATTTTTTCCTAAAATCAAAGCCGATCAACATACGTATGCCCTCGTCGCCCGACTTGATACGAATACTTCCGGGCTGACTTTTGGGGCCATGTTGCGATATGGGTTTGAAACAACGTATCCCCGGAATTTCAACCAAGAACGATATATCGCCCTCGGGGAAAGCCGGCATGGTAAGCGACTTACCTTGGCGATGTTTAGGCTCTTCGGGGGTGAGCATTCGCAGATACACCCCCGAAGAGGCTGCATATACGGTAAAATTTTGTTCTTTGTTTTGTATGGTTGCCCAATAGAGGTTGGCGTGATAGCCCTTGAACTCGGGATAGACGAGGCTTTCAAAGCTTTCACCTGTGATGGTATTGTTATAGGCCTTTTCCCACAGCCCCATATTCGCGCCACGCAAACGATTTTTCCACACCCTATAAGGACCGGCACCCAACCATTGCATACCCTCCACAAGGGATTCGGGGTAGCTGAATGTCACCCCAAGATTGGTAATATTGTCATAACTTGCGGCATCATCGAGACCGCCGCCAAGGCGGGAACGATTGAGCATCAATAGGTTCATATCAAGCAGTCCCTCGGGCGACATACGCCACACTATCGAGTCGATATTGCCATTGTATCGCACCGTGAGCACCGCGGCATCGGCGTCCTTACGTGCCTTCACCTCTTTTACGGCAGCCACCATACCTACGGGAATGGGACCTTGACCGAACGAGATGGGCGCGCCCTCGCTTTTCACACTCGTAATGTATCCGGTCGCTTTATCAAATACTACCTCAACGTCTGCGGCTGAGAGAGAAACCGTGCTATCGGTCTCCACTATCGTCGTATTTCCATTCGTCGATACACCTCGATGACGTACCCAATAGTCCTTGGCATAACCGATATTCCATGTGCGGGTACACATTGCAGTTCCATCGGGGTGATATGCTGTCATTTCCAATATATCGGCATCGAAAAAGCCTTCGGGAAGTTCCATGTGGGCATACCCCTGTTCTCCCGGTTCCAAATCGGGCAGTTGCACCTCGCCGGTAGACGCACAAGTCTTTGTTGGCTGCCCGTTCAACGGTGAGGCTATCGTATAGAGCGCATACTCCATACGACACTTGCCAAGCGAGGTGAAAAGATAGTCGTTCGTCACTCGGAATTTTCCCTTGAACGAGGAGGTAATATAGAATTTTTCGACCTGTATAGGCGCCCAAATATCACGTACGGTGTAATAGCTACCCTCTTTCTCACGGTAGGGACCGAGAATACCATCAGGCGCATTGAAACCGTCGGAGTCCAATTCACCGTTTCTATCGGTACGTTTCACGGCATTGTCGCAGAAATCCCACATAAATCCACCGACAAAGAGTGGGTGTGACGTATAATTGGACCAAAAATCTTCAAGTCCGGCTCCATGACCTTGATCATACATTCCGTGCATAAACTCGGTGGGCATAAACAACTTATAACCATTTGTAAAACGAGCCACACCGGTAAGGAATGCCGGATAATGATGGGTATCGAGGTCGTCAAAGTCGGCCCAGGGGTGTATTACATGGCGAGCCTGCGGATCATATTCCGCGAATAGTTTATCGAGATTTTTATTCCAGCCGCCTTCGTTTCCGTTGCTCCAAATGATAATAGAGGGGTGATTTACGTCGCGCGTCACCATCTCTTCAAGCAGTTGCGCGCCCACTCGGACATCGTATGAATTTTGCCACCCGGCCAACTCATCGATGAAAAACACGCCCAGCGAGTCGCACACGTCGAGGAAATGATCGTCGGGCGGATAGTGGCATCGTATGGCGTTCATATTCATTTCCTTGATGAGCTTCACGTCATCGATACTTATCTGCTTGTTGGTGGTACGCCCGCCATCGGGCCAGAAAGAATGTCGGTTTATACCTTTGAGCAACACTTTCACCCCATTGACATACAAGCCGTCTTGCGGACGAAAATCAATGGTACGGAAACCGATACGCTCCTTATGCCGATGCAACACCTCGCCATCACTGCCGAGCAACGCTATCGTCAGTTCGTAGAGATTAGGCTCCTCGGGATTCCAAGACTTCACACCCTCCCAGGCTCCCGACAACACGACAAGGGAATCTCCGGCCTTTACCGATTGTTGCAAACGACTGGGCAACGTTTCACCGGTAGCTATAGATGAGAGTGAGGCTTCGAGCCTGCAAGCCTCATCGATACCGGCCAGAAACAGATGTGCGTCGATAGAGCCGTCGGCACGCGCGTCGATTGCCGTGCGCACAATCCGACTTGTAGGCTTCACCTCGAGATATACCGGACGATATATACCGCCGAAAAGCCACCAATCGGCCTTACGCTCGGCATTATTCACCGACTTATTTGACGAATGTTTGCTTACGGTGACTTCGAGCACATTCTTTTTACCATATTTGAGACAGTCGGTCACATCGTATGAGAATCGATAAAACGCGCCATGATGGCGAGGACCTACCGATTTCCCGTTGATCGACACCTCGGCATCGGTCATCACACCGTCGAAAACCAGCGATACTTGCTGGCCCGACAGTTTTTTAGGTACCGAGAACGTATATCGATAGAGGCCTTGCTCCTTACTCGGTTCTTTGAGCCGTTGCACCATGCCCGAGTTGCGGTCTTTGTCTTTGTACCAACGGCCATAGGTATATTCGCCATAGCCTTGCAGTTCCCACTGAGAGGGCACCTCTATCTTTTTCCACTTACCGCTGTTGCGACCGGCCGTACAATAGAAATCCCATGTCACGGTATTTCCATAACCGGTTCCCGATAGGTATATACGGGCAGTCTCCTGTGCCGACATTGCGTCATATGCCGCAATGAGTAATCCTATGAATAAGATGTGAATATATCGGTTTTTCATGGTTGAAATTGTTTAACTCTGCAAATATAGCAAAGATAGGTTATTTTTGCCATATATCGGCAATCCGTAAGGGAAATAAAAAAAACGGGAGTGCCATCGATATTAAAATCCGACACTCTCGTTTCCACATCAACCTTAGAAGCTATTTTAATAGTTTACGCAATTTGCATTTAGGTATCTGCTGTATCTGCTCCGACACCACTCGAGCATTGATGCGCGCGCCCTTTTCCGATGTATGAGTCCAATCAGCCTCGGTAAAGCAAGTCTTCACGGCCTCTTGCCCCATTTCATCGTATATATCGGCTATCAACGTATTGAGATCGATACAGGGTACGCCCTCTTCCCGGGCCACCTGTCTGGCCCATACGGCGTGCTTATCGTCGCGCATTATTTTACCATCTTTCCAGCGATTACGGGGTATCAACGTACATAATATGGGTTGCGCGCCCTTCTCTCGTGCCTCGCGTATATATCGACGCAGATAGGCTCCATAGGTCACTACGGTTTCCGTTTTTCCGCTCATTTCCACGATACCGGTAGTATCTTGATTTCCGACACCTTTGAGCGAAGCTCGCGGACGATTTCCTGTAAATATATCGCCCCCATCGTTGTGACCGAACTGTATAAGCACATAGTCATCTTTTCCCAACGAATCGAGTACCGCGTCCCAGCGACCTTCGGTGATAAACGTGCGGCTGCTGCGACCGCCTATGGCATGGTTGCGCACATCGGCTTTGGTCTCGTCGAAGTATTCACCGACGAAACTACCCCAGCCCCATTGACCGCGATCGCCCTTTCCTTTTCCATTTTTCACGGTGGAGTCGCCGATTACGTACACCAAGGTTTTCTTACCTTTTTTACCTTTCCGGGCATAAGCGTCGGTCACCACCGTCGTCTGCAACGCCAGCAAGGCACAGAGTATGTATATTATTCTTTTCATAATATCGATAAAGTATGGCACCGAAATAGGCGCCATACTTCTATTTTCACATTAATATTTTACGACACGAGCCGAGCGCACTACATCATCGGCTATTACCGAGCAGGTATATACACCGGCAGCGAGATTATCCAATCCCGACACGGTAATCACCCCACCCTCGGCAGTCAAAGCGGCTTCATACACAAGCGCTCCGGCCAGGTTGTGCAACTCAATCGTTACATTTCCGGCAACACCTTGGGGTAAGGCTATGGTAAATTGCTCGTCGAACGACGACGGAGATACCACCAATGCAGTATTTTCGGTTGCCACCTCCTCGATGGCCGACGATAGACCTTCTTGGTATTTGGCTGCGATTTCCACAGCAGTAAGAGCCTCGTTGTAGAGAGCAAGATTATCGATAGCACCGACAAAAGGCGAATCGAAATTCACATTACAGTTACCGACAACAAATGCCTCGGAGGCCTCAATAGAGCCGGTTTTGTCATCGCCCGAAACTTTCAACGCACCATCGATATATAGCAACAATTTGGCATTTTCCACATCTCGCACGGCTACTACATGATGCCAATTACCATCGAAATAAGAGGTACTCGTATATTCTATTACCGATTTGGTAGCATCGTCATCTACGGCAAAATAGAGTTTTCCGTTTTTATATTCGAGACCGAACCATTTTCCGCTTGCGGTTGCAGAGGCCACGTGGCTGCCTTTGTGTAGGAGATAACGACTTTGCGATGAACTTCCCGAGGTAGATTTGAACCACAATTCATACGTGAAAGCTCCATCGGCAAAATTTATCTCGTCGTAGCAAGGCACGACCATAGCGTCGGTGGTAGAGGCGCCCGAGAACGAAATGGCTCCGGCTATTCGACCTTCACCCCATTGTGGAGCATAGGAGCCGTTGGGAGTCGCGTCGTTGGCAATGATTTCGTCATCGGTAGGACGGTTTACTGCCGTGGAACCCGAGGTTTCATCGAAATCGAAATAGGCGACTTTCACCCGCACAGGCTCCGAGCCGGTGGTAAAACTCCACACATCACCGGTCGTGCGGCCAAACGAGTTAGAGGCGTCGATACGCCAATAGTAGGTAGTATTTTGCTCTACGGCGATGGTATAGTTTTTAGAGCGTGTCGTGGCAATAGAGTCAAGCGCGTCGGGCGATGTACCCATATAAACGAAATATTGCGGACGGCCGGTCGTTGTGTTCGAGAACGACAATGTTACCGTCGTGTATTCCGTCAATGTTTCTCCATTGGCAGGATAAGGATTGGTCGATAGGTCGGGTTCTCCCGGCTCGCCTTTGGTCGTAAAATTCAACTCGGGCGAGACTGCCTCGGTATTACCTACAACGGTTTTCAAACGGAGTTTATAGGCAGTCTTCTGTGTAAGGCCTTTGATTACGGTCAAATTCTCAGAAACAGCAATTTCCGATACCACGGCATACTCTCCACCATCGGCGAGAGCCAATTCTACCACGACTTTAGCCTCGGGATCTGTTTCAAAGCAAGAGAACGATACCGATGCCGAGTCCGTACCAAGTGTGGCCAGGGTTACATCTACCGGATATTTCAAGAAATCATACGGCGCAACAATACTGTTGATATAATTCTCGATATTGAGATAACCATTCTCCGCATATTTCACATTATCCGAGGCATCGTTGGGGTTCAGGCCATTAGCTGTTTCCCATTCATCGGGCATACCGTCGTTGTCGCTATCGAGAGGTTTCGCACCCGTGTAGAAGTGACCCACTTTATCGGTAAGGTTCAGCGCGCCTTCGTCTGAGATATGATTACCCTTCACGCCATAGGTTTTCACCTCATCGATTATATATTGATCTACCTCGTCTCTATCGGGGAGTACGGCACCCACACTGTCGAGTACCCAAGCAAAAGCATCATCGGCCGAGGGTATCATCGCCGAAATGGCGGGGTGAGGATTATCTGTGGGATAACCATCGACCAATGCCAGTTCGTCGAGGCTTCCGGCTATCGTCAGTGAACCATAGTCGCTTTCGGTCATATCCACACTGTTGAATACGCCGTCACAATTCAAGTCATTTTTATTTCCATTGAGATAGGCGGCAAACAAGGTATTTCCGCCTCCGATACCCGTACCGCTCGACAACGGACCACGCATGAAGAGGTTGTATTGAATATCGGCCCACGACTCTCCTTCGGAATCGCCTCCGGCGATATAGCTACCGCCACTACCCCAGTTATATACCACGTTGTTGATGTATTGGTTTATACCTTTCACCTTGGGATTACGGGTTTTATTGTCGATATAGAGATTGCGGAAGAGGGTTACACCGCCGTCCCAGCATTGGCAGAGGCCTCCGGCCGAGTGCGGAGTAAGACCTTGGCCGATAATAGAATTCTGAATGGTGATATTTCCGAGCTCTCCCTTCCCATCGGGATTGATGGAAAATGTCTCGTCACGTCCCCACGTTACCGAGCAGTGGTCAAAAATCATATTCGTACCGTTAGAGATACCGGTTGCGTCTTTCTGTCCGTTACCACCGATACCCATACGTATGCGCAGATAACGCACGATCACATCGCTTGCGGCCGAGAACGAGGTACGCTTGCCATAGATTACAATACCGTTACCGGGCGCGGTCTGTCCCGCGATGGTAAGGTTTTTCGAGAATACCAATTGGCTCTCGAGCTTGATTATACCCGACACATCAAATACAATCACACGGTCGGGTTGACTCACAGCGTCGCGCAACGAACCTTTTCCCGAGTCATTGAGATTGGTTACATGATATACCGTGGGTGCGACACCGGCACGAGCACCTTTTGCAAATCGTCCGTAACCTTCGGCCCCGGGAAATGCGATTAATCCGTCGGCAGATGCTGTCAATACGGCAACAACAGCCAGACATACAGAGAATAAAATTCTTTTCATGTGTTTATTTTTTTATTTTTATCGGTTTGCAATCGTAGGATTCCCGTCAAGAAGAATTTTGAAAATGAAGTTCCGATATTGATTTGCACAGCAATAGGCTTTATTTTGTTTCTCACGGCACATTCACGACACAATATTCTACGTTGCAAATTAACGAATTATCAGACGTTTACCCACTGCAAAAAATGACATATAAACTTATGTTTATGATTTTTAGAACGCGCCATTATATCATCGGAATAGCGAGAAAATCGGCCACCGACCACCGTAGGCCTATCACCGACCAGCATAGGGACGCCAATACCCTTAGATATTCGTGCGCCAATAAAAAATTATTGGTGTCCGATAAAGATTTTTAAAATCTTCGGAAATCTATGATTTAAGATTACTTATACGATAAAATAAAAAAGATAGGCTTGTGCTTGAGTTATAAAAAGATTGCCGTTAGGTAATCGATTAGTATATCACAATATCTGCCCGAATGGGCCGAATTTGAGTAGCCGAGGGCTTAGCGATAGCGTGCCCTCGGTTACGATTGTAATTTCGATGAGCGGGAAGCGCTCAATC
>JAFTRN010000059.1 GCA_017462265.1 Coprobacter sp.
CGCTGTGCAATTTGTAAACAAGTTTACATTGCGCTCGTTGGCACTATCTTTCGAGATTATTTAAGAGGTATTTTGGAATGAATTTTTCGACAAATTGCGCAGGTCGTAGCGGGCTACGTCCAAGCGGTTTGACGGAAAAGGAGTCCAAAAGAGCCTTAAAGAATCCGAAACGTTGTTTTTTGAAGCCGTAATAATTTTTTTAAGAAATTTTTAAACAGCTTCTCAGTGTTATAGCTCAATTCTTATACCTAACCTTTAAATAATGGAAATAAATGCTTACATTTGTATATTATAATATATAACACTCAAAAGATGTGTCTGAAATGAGGATATTGCAAGTAATAGACTTATTAGCGGTGGGAGGTGCGGAGCGTGTAGCTGTAGATCTTTCCAATATCTTGTATGAGAATGGTGAGGATATTACATTCTTGTCGCTGAAACATAATGGAATATTATCAAAGGATTTAAATCTTGGTATTCGGAAAATAGAATTGTTCCGTACCTCTCCTTATTCGTTGAGATTCTTAATACGGTTTATTAAAATCGCAAAATCGTATGATATTATACATATACATATGCGCCAGAATCTCAAATATGTTGCATTGGCATCGATGTTCGCTCCTTCGTTAAAAAGAAAAATAGTGTTTCATGATCATTATGGAAGTATCAATACGGATAAGAGTTGCTCTATCAGTCTCAGATATATTTTATCTCATTGCGTAAATGCCTATATAGGAGTCAGTATGCAACTTTGTGATTGGGCGAAAAAAAATGGTGCCCGTAAGAGATATTTATTACCCAATATTATTCGCAAGCAATCTATTCTTGACATTATGAATAGTATTCCGACTGGAATAGTTTCTGTCGGGAATATTCGGAAAGATAAAAATTATGAATTTCTGTTGAAAATCAGTCAGAAATTACCTCAAACCTCTTTTACAATATATGGGCAGAAAAATATCCCCGAATATGCTGAATTTATCACTATTCATAAAGGGGATAATGTAAAGATTATAGATAATGTATCTAATGTACAGCCATTACTGCATAGTTATGAAATGGCTATACATTGTGCTACTTCCGAGACAGGGCCATTGGTGCTTATTGAATATTTGGCCCAAGGTATACCGTTTATAACTTATAGAACGGGAGAGGTTGTCTCTCAAATTGAAAATGAATTACCCGAGCTTGTAATAGATACTTTTGATGTGAATGAATGGATAGAACGAATTGCGTATATCCTATCAAACACAGTGGAGATTAAACGTAAAATGAAAGTAGTATTTGATAAATACTATTCCGAAACAGCCTATTATAATTGTTGTATGGCTGTGTATAATGAGGTGAAGTAATATTAATTCTTCAAAATAGGGGCTACAAAATATTTTAACGATTCATCGCTGAAACATGTCATAAAGCCGGCGTGAGGCGAGAACGTGAGCTCGCCAAAGACTATTTTGTCGTTGATTTCATATAAATCTACACGAACAAAATCGAATTTTGCAGACAATTTTTTTGCTATCTCCAGCATCTCGGTCAAATGCTTTGGACGAGGAATTTCCACGGCCGATTTTTCCTTGATGAGCCAATCGGTTGTATTCCATTTCACATCGTAGGTGTTGAGTTTACAATGGCCGGAGAGTGGGTTTCTTTCGCTACATACGAGTATGCCTAATGGTTGACCTTTGGTGCAGAATATTTTGTAATCTATGGGTAGCGAATAGTTAGAGGCACTATGCATAAATTCCTCGGCATATACACGGGGCGAGATATGTTGGTAGTGAGGTTCTCGGGGCGAATATTTTTTTGAGAGAAGTTTGTTTAACTTCTTTTTGGCGGCGGGTATGTCCAATTTATTTTTGTCGGTACAGAATATGTGATGTCCGCACCCATGATTGGTCTTCAACACAAAGCTATCGGGTAGTTGTGAGAAGTCTATATCATCAGCATTCTCCCACACTCCATAGATGGTAGGTAATATCGCATCCAATCCTATGCTTTTTACATAATCACGCACTTTTACTTTGTCTGTATAGTCTGCATATTGCTGAAAGTCTGGCTTTAACATTTCTCCCAGTAGATATTCCGATAAATCTTGAGGCGATTTGAGATGGGCGAACTTCTTCCTTACGGCAAAATATCGTAGATGGTAATAGAGCCGCTTGTTTATGCGATATACTGTGTTTGCAATGAACTTTTTCATATATCAAAGTGTTATTGCGTCGTAACCGATAGGAGACGCAATATTTGTTTTATCTTTATTTTTAGTGGCGAGGAGTATGGTACCGATACATAACCCTACCAATAGAATACCATGATGAGAGGTGAGACCGGCAAATCCTCCAAGTCCGAAAAGAGAGATACATACCAATACAATCAGATACGACTTACTATATGGTAAAGGGCGTAGTACCCAGAAATAGATACCTATAAAGTATAAGGTTTGTAATAATAACCCGATAAGCCCTATATCGAGTATGGTCTGTATCTGAGTTACCTCCACACGAGCAGCAACCTCTTCACTACGAGAAATATCGGTATATAGCTCATTTTTGATAACAAACATATCGTTTGTGGTTTTTTCATCATGTAAGAATCCGAATCCCATATATTGTTTTCCCAGCGACCATAGGTGATCGACTTTGGGTATGATTTGCGCCATTCTACCGGTTCCAAACTCGGCAATGGCTTCGGGATCGTCCATGTTTTTCAGGGCGGTAAATTGTCCTACAAGCTGTTGTACCCGTAACTGCCCGTCCATCATTCCGTCGAGATGATAAGCTGCGAAAAACAATATGATGCCTATACACAAGTATTTAAAGGTGCGCATGGCATTTCCGGTGAAGAAGAGTATAGTGAGGACTATACCCCCTATGATCGAGAATGTGCGCGATACTATCAACGCCAATGCAAATATAAACAAATGTTTCCGTTGTAGTGTATATAATTTAAGTGCGGGGAATATGCAGAGTGCCAAAATAAATAAGCCTTGCGGATATTTACGGGGGAAAGCTCCGATATCACAATATATTTTATAGTATGTAGAGTATAGTCCGCTCCAAGAGTGTGTACGAGGGACCAAAATGTTACCACCCAATATGATACTGTCTATACAATAAAATATGGCAATGATATAGGCGTAAGTAAATAATTTGCGGTAAAATATCTTGATGTCGAACGCCTCGCGCGAGAAGAGCAACATGGGAAACATGAAATAGATAATCATACAATAGTCTCGCATACGCAAGAGTTGTATGCTCATAGATTCACTACTCATCTTGGCGAAAACTATCAGCATGGCGATGTATCCACCGGTGAGGAGTAACAGCCTGTTGAGAACCTTATCGCGACGATATATAATGATGGCAACTACCGATAAAAGCAAAGCAAGGTCTTTCCATTTGAACGGAAAGACTTCGCTCTCGTTGAAGAACCCATAGGCTCCACATAGTATGGTAAACTGTATGAGGAAGTCGTATCGGTTGCGTATGTAGGTCGTAAGTAATATGGCGGGCAGAAACAGATAGGCCAACGGCAATTCCAATCCCAACAAAGAGAGTGTTATGAGGAACATGAATGCCGACCACAACTCTTGAGGTACGAGTCGTAGGAGCTCTTTTCCCGATTGCGCGGTTGTCGGGCTATATTGGAGACTTTCGTAACTCATCTCAATATAATGTATTTACCGGCCTTCGCTGTCCTTGGCTGATTTTATTTGTTGTTTCCGTATCCGTATCCTTGACGGGCTTCGGTGCCGTTGAGTACTAAGGCTACTTTGTTCAGTCGTTTCTCGCCGACGATACGATTTACGTAGCGTATATGCTCTTTGGTCGTGTAGTTGGCGCGACATATATAGATTGTGGCGTCGGATATACGGGCGAGGCTGAAAGTGTCGGCCACCATACCTACGGGTGCCGAGTCGATGATGATGTAGTCGTAGCTCTGACGCAACAGTGCGAACAACTCATCTACCCGCTCGCTCAACAGCAATTCCGATGGGTTGGGAGGTATAGGTCCGGCCAATATTATATCCATGCCTTTGTGTATGGCGTCGGGTATGGTGATGTCGGCAAGTGTGGTGCCGGTATCGGCGAGGTAGTTGGTAAGACCCTTGGCTTGGTGTAGGTTGAGGTAGCTGCCGAGTTGCGGGTTGCGTATGTCCATGCCTATAAGCAATACCCGCTTGCCGAGCAGTGCCATAGATATGGCGAGGTTGCTGCTTATAAACGACTTGCCTTCGCCGCTGACGCTCGATGTCACCAGTAATACTTTCTCGTCTTTGTTGTTGAGTATGAACTGCACATTGTTGCGGGTGAGGCGGAACAGCTCGGCTATAGAGCTGTTTGAGCCTTCGCGTATGACAATGTGCTCCTTGCTCTTATGGGTGCATATCTCGCCGAGGACGGGTACGGAAGTGATAGCTTCCAATTCGTCGCGTGTCGAGAACTTGGTGCGCAACAAGTCTTTGAGGTAGAGATATACGATGGGTAATATCAGCCCCATAAGGCAACCGATGAACAGTATCATTATTTTGGGCGTGCTTATCGGTTCGTTTAGGTTGTAAGCTTCGTCCACAATGGTACCTTTGGGGGTGGTCATCGATAGGGTTATGGCGTTTTCCTCGCGTTTTTGCAACAGGAACAGGAACAATTCTTGTTTTATGAGTTGTTGCCGTTGAATGTCGATAAATTCCCTCTCTTGGGTGGGCATACCTTTGATACGGGCGAGAAATACCTCTTCTTGTCCGCGCAATATTTCTTGAGATATGGCCAGGCTTTCTTTTATTCCGTCTAACGTACCCAATACATTTTGGCGAGTGGCTTCGATTTGTTTATCGAGCATTTGCAAGGTTTTGTTGTTGTCCTTGGCCGAATGGGATATTTCCATTCGTTTCAGGATCAATTCGTTGTATTGGCTTATCGCTTTTGTGGAGGCTTCGTCGGAAAGGCTGGGGTTGAAAGGTATCAACGAATGACGATTGTTGTCGTCTCGCAAGAAATTCTCTACGATGGCGACCATCTGTTCTTGAGCCTCCAACTCGATACGCTTTTCCTTCATTTCGGTGCTTTGCTCGAGCATGAGCTTGGCCTCGGTCTCTATATCCGTGAGGTTGTTTTTCTTTTTATATTCCTCAATCTTTTTTTCGGCCTCCGACAACTCTTGCATCACCAGGGCTATACGTTCGTCGATGAATCCGGCTTTCAGCTCGGCTTCTCGGTTCTTGTCCTCGATACCGCGTTTGTTGTATTGGGCGATAATCGTATTGAGCAGGTCTTTACCGCGTTTTATGTCGGTCTCTTCTACCTCGAGGTGTATCAGGTTCGACTTTTTATTGGGAATATTTATATAGATTTTCTCATTTACGCTTTCGGCAGTCTTGTCATATCCGCTGATGGTGATATTGGTGGCAAGTTTCTCGCCGGGTACGTAGTATTCGGTTGTGTTCAGTATATATTCTCCGTAGGGGGTTGCTATCGTCAGGGGGAATCCGTCGCTCTCGGCTTTACACAGGTTTTTCCACCCCTTGGTTACGGTCGTTTTTACTTTCCCGTCTTTGCTTACACGCACCTTGAATTGCAGTGTTGCGCTCAACGTATCCTCTACGCCCGGATAGGCATATACTTCTACGGGGAATTCTTGGTAGAGCGACTCTTTGTCGAAGAAACTGTGGCGTAAAACGTGTGTCTTGTTCAGGCCCAGCTCCTTGACTACGGCACGGAGTGTGGAGTGTGCGGCCACGAGGTTCACCTCGTCATCGACATTTCCACCACCACCCATCAGATTGCCGAAAGAGAAACTTTTCATCAGAGCCGATTGCATACCGCCACTGCCGCTCTCTTCCTCGGTGATGAGCAGGTCGGCCTTTATCATATACACATCTTTCTTTATCTTGGCATAGGCAAACGCTAAGGCCCCGCACACAATGACGGAGATGACAAACAGATACCAATGTTTGATATATTTTTTTACAAGACCTGACAAGTCTATGAGTTCGCCGCTTTTATTTAAGTTTTCCATGTGTCGAATACTGATGAAAGGATTTTTTTATTTACCAGAACTGTTATTTTGTCCGTTATTGACCAACAAGGCCACCATCGTGGTGATGACCGATATACCGCTGATGACGGTCGATAATATCGACAGATTGAATGATTTCTGTGCGTTATACGACGAGTTCGATTTACGATATTTGTTGGGCTCTACATACACGACATCGTTTTTTTGCAGATAAAATGCCGGGGAATTGAAGATGTCGGGTTTAGTGAGGTCGATACGTATAAAATTGCGGTTCCCTTGTGCATCTTCCCGCACGATGAGCACGTTCTCGCGCTGACCATAGATGTTGAGGTCGCGCGCCATACCCAATGCCTCGAGTATGGTGAGCCGGTCGTTGGTAATGTCGTAGCGTCCCGGGGCGTTTACCTCGCCGAGAATGGTTATTTTATTGCTCTGTATCACCACTTTCACGATGGGGTCGGCGACGGTCTCGCCTATCTCATTTTTGAGCAGTGTCTCCAATTCGTGATAGGTAAGTCCTTCTACCTTTATACGGCCCAACGCCGGATAGTCGATATATCCGTCGGGCGATACACGATAGGTCTGAAATGACGGCGTTTGTTGCAAAGATGCGCCATTGAACGGGGCTATTACCGGCGGATTGTACAAGGCCACGGCTTCGGGATTTGAGGCCGATACCGTGATGTTGAGTACATCGTTCACGGTAATGGTTGCTGCCGCGTTTTTAGCCAGATTTACGACCTGCATGGTGTCGATACCCTGCATATAGGCAATGTTTTTATGCAATTTACACGAATTGAAAAAGATTGTTGTAAGCACCAACAATACGAACGTGCATTTTTTCATGGAGTATATCTCTTTTAGAATGTTTTTGTTTTTTGAAGCCGTAATAATTTTGCCAAGAAAATTTAAAACAGCTTTTTAGGGTTGCAAAGATACGGCTTTTACCGCTAATAGGCAAATATCGCCCATCAGAAGCCGTTTTTTTGATACACCCTCATACTTTATAATGTAACGTAAATAATCGGCCGATGTTGTGTAAGTGTGCGAAAAAATAAACACTCGGACTGTTATTGTCGCAGTACCAATTTGTTACCGGATTGTTGCGCATTTGTCGCACGTTATTTTTTTGTCGAATCGTCGATAATCGTTATTTTTGTGACCTAAAATACCTGTAAAAATATCCCGATGGATTTTGAAAATATTCTGCAAGCCTTGTCCTTGCCGATAGAATTTTCTGTGATAGCTTGTGGCGCCACGGCTTTTGTTATCTTGTTGATACAATGGTATATCGACAAGGCTTACTATCTGCGCCTTGTCCGTTATCGCCGAAAAAATACCGATAATATCGATACCGAGGCAGTAACGTTACCGCCGGTTTCGGTGATAGTGTATGCGAGCGATAACGCCGATTCGTTGCGACACAATATACCGCGACTGTTCGAGCAAGACTATCCCGAGTTTGAGGTTGTGGTGGTCGATGACGCGTCGATCGACGATACTCGCGAGGTACTGCATTGGCTTGCAGGACAATATCCCCAATTGTACTCGACCTATGTGCCGAGCGATGCCCGAGCGTTGAGCCGTAAAAAATTGGCATTGACCTTGGGCCTTAAAGCCGTGAAAAATGAATATGTGGTGGTGCTCGATGCACATTGTGTGCCCGATTCATTGGTGTGGCTGCGCAATATGATGCGCCGGTTTACCTCCGGTGTCGATGTGGTGCTGGGGTATTCCCATTTCTCACACCCCATGACCTTCTCAGGCCGTTATATGGCCTATGATCGTTTGCTTTTCTCCATGCGCTATCTCGCTTGTGCGGTGCGTCGTCGGCCCTATATGGGTGAGGGTACAAATCTGGCTTATCGCAAGTCTCTGTTTTTCGAGCATAAAGGATTTGTAAAAACACTCAATTTTCGCTATGGCGACGACGATCTGTTTGTAAATGAGGTGGCTACTCGCGATAATACCCGGGTGGAGATAGACAACGACAGCTTCATGACGGTGACGGGTGATGACGCCGCGCTGATGTGGCGCTTGCAGAAATTGCGCTATCGCTTCACCGCCTCGCATTTGCGTGGACGCCGACAGCCGTTGTTTGCCGTGGAGCAGGCGGGGGTATATCTGTTTTACGCGTTGTTGGTGGCTATGGCGGTTTTGCAACCGATGCACCCCGTGGTGTGGCTCTCGATAGCGATATTGTGGGTGTGGCGCACAATCGTGCAGGTCGTGACCTATCGCCGTCTCTCCAAGGCCTTTGCCGAGCCCCGACTGTGTTGGCGGGTATTGCTGTATGAGTGGGCGCGTCCCATAGTGAACGGATATTTTTGGTGGCTTTCGTATCGCCGTCGCGACGAGAATAAAACCTGGACGCTAAAAAATTTATAGTTGACAGAATAAGTGAGACTGTGTCAAAATAGCATTTTTTTTGACACAGCCTCATCACTTAGGGTTCGTTTCTTACTTTATCTCAATTCTTTTCGGTTCGGTTTCGGCCACCTTCTTTTTCGGAATATCTATTGTCAGTAGGCCGTTTTCCTGTGTGGCCTCTATACGGGCCTCGTCGATGTTGTCGGGGAGAAGTAGCGTTTGGCGGAATTGCGCGCAAGAAAATTCTCGGCGCAGGAACTTCCCTTTGCAACTCTCTTCCTTCTCTTTCTTACTATCCACCGTGATTATGAGGTGATTGTTATCGTCGATACGCACGTTTATCTCCTCCTTGCTCAGTCCCGGCACGGCGAGTTCTACCACATAGTTGTTTTCGTTTTCCATGATGTTTACAGCGGGTACGGTCGAGCGGCTTTTGGTAATCCATTCGTTCCCGAAAAAATCATTGAAAATACCCGGTAACCAACCGGTAGGTTGTTGTTTGGCTGGTGTCATTTTTAGTCCCTCCATTGATAAATAATTAGTTAATAATACCGCATTGCACTCACGCAAGAATCGTTCGCGCCCTCGCAACACTACCTACAAAACACCCCACCCGGAAAATAGTTCGAACAGAATAAACGAAAGAGGAAATTTCTCGTTCTGAAATTCCCTCTTTCCGTTTTGTTGATTTTAATCAACATCTATCCATTGAATACCATTACTATTTAACCCGATAAAGATTCCGCATATAGATGATATTAAACCTATGGCAAGCGTTATTACTCCTATACATGATTGGTAATATATTCCACCCAATATTGTTAAAAGTAATCCTAATATGCTGGTTAATAGATACCACTTATTAGCTTTGGCAAGATCCCTTAAATTCTTAATTTTTTTCATATCTTATTCAAAATCATAGCCAATAATTTTATCTGCATAGTCGCTCCAACTTGCTCTATAGACGTCCACGGCTTCTTTGGGAACATATATTATTCTGCCGGAGGAATTAGAAGAAAACACAGATGCACCTAAATCCGGTGGAACTATTGCTTTACAGAATACACTTTTTAGTTTACTACATTCCGAAAAAGCATAGTTCCCAATTGAGATTACACTCTTGCCAATAGTTACACTTGTTAAGTTAGCACATAACTTAAAGGCAGACGAACCAATACTTGTGACATTTTGAGGTATCGTGATACTCTCTAAACCACACGACTTAAAAGTGTAACTATTAATAGTCGTGATACCCTCAGGTATAGTAATGTTTTTTAATTTATCACAGTCAGCAAAAGCATATGCATCGATGGTGGTTACACTCTCGGGTATATTGATATTTTCGAGAGAATCGGAAGAATAAAAAGCATAACTTCCAATTGAAGTTACACTATTGGGTATGACTATTTCTTTAGCAAAGGATTCGGCATAACCATATTTGCCAATCTTGGTAATATTGTCACCAAATGTAACTTTAGTAAAGTTTTTGGGGTAATATCCATCAAAGGGAGGAGTAGAACTTGTATAATCATTTTCAAATATTTTCGCTTTAATAATGAGCTCTTCTCCCGAACAATTAAAGGCGTTATATTTAATCGATTTAAGGTTTTCGGGTAATGTGAATTGTTTTAGGTTTATACAATTATAATAGGTATATCTACCGATAGTTTGAACACTATCGCCTCCTGTTACGTATTTTAGGCTTTTACAATTAGCAAAAGCATTATCACTGATAGTAGTGACACTGTTAGGAATGTGAATTTTATTGATGGCGGTGTACGCAAATGCACCATTATTAACATAAGAAGTAGAAGAACTAGGATTAGAATACCCACCATTAATAGTTTTAATACTATTGGGTAATTCAATCTCAGAGAGGTTTATATCCATATAGAAGGCTGTCTTTGAAATATTTGATACCCCGGTAAAGAATCTAAATTCTTTGAAAGAGAATATTCCGCTATTACCAGCCACTATTGAATTAGTGGATGATGATGATGTCGTAATGTACTTAGAAAACAATGTGCCAATATCTTGTACGGCGGCAGCTTCATCGTACGACAAATAACCATCTCCATCCGTGTCCCAATTGTTTACGCATATTCGTTCTACAATTTTATCTTCAAATTGTATAATCTTGCTGTCAAGATTATTATTTGATTTTGCAATAGCTATTTCAGAGCCATCGATGAATGTAAAATATACGAAATTTTCATCTTGTGCCACACTTTGAAAAAAGGAATCCCCATTAGTGCCTACCGCTCTGCCGAGTTGCTTCCAGGTGGTACCATTATCGTAAGAGACGTACCAATAATCGTTCTCTATTTTGAGTTGAGGTGTGATACCGTCAGCGCCATCTTTGCCATTTGCACCATCGACACCGTTACTGCCGGGCTGTCCCTCTTTTCCGTCCTCGCCATCGATACCATCTTTACCATCGACACCTTGGGCTTTAATTTTGTTACCGCTGTCGTCGGTGAGCCATTCGCCATCGAGCGTCCAGTAATATATACCGTCGTTGTCTTGCTGTACGCCTATTATCGGGGTATAGCCATCATCATTGTTACTACCATTGGCGCCATCTTCCCCGTTTTCACCATCTTTTCCGTCCTTACCGTGGTAGATGGTAATCGGTTCGCTCTTGGTGAAAGAAATGGTGTAACCCACCTCGTTACCATTTTCGAGCACCGGTTCGATTTTGGTTACATAGTCGTTGTTTTGCAGTGCCGAAACGATAGTTTGTAGCGATGAAATGTTGCTGTTCATTTCGTTGCAAAGTTTCTCCAATTTGCTGACGCGGTTTTCGAGATTATCTACTCTCCCCATCAGTTCGCTGTCGTCGTAGCAGCCATACAGCATAATGAGGGCCGCCAAAAGAGTGAAAATTTTTTTCATGATTGTTTGGTTTTATTTGATTCGGATAATTCTGAACTTCCATATATTTTGATAGGTTTATTGGCTTTTGCATTTCTATAGATTGTAGAGCGTAGCACATGCTCTGTCGTTTTTAGTTCTTGAGGATAGCTCCCAAGACTATCTTTCAACCAAGTTTTAAGCATATATTCAGTTCTTTTCCCAACAGACGGATCTATTGTAATTCTTTTAATAATATTCTGGAAATTAGATAGTTTAATTGATATTCCGGGTTTCTTTTTTTTGTTTGTGGATTCCGGATTAATTTTAGGCTTCTCTTTTTCTACAAAGATGATACGAATTTCATTTTCGTATTCGAAGGCATTTCGTTTAAGTAAAAATAGCTCAGCTAAGAACTTTTCATCGCCATATTTTGACTCCGTAAAATCTATTTCCGCTAATGGCGTTATTGTTTTTTCAGTGGGTAAATATTTAACTTTCCCGATATAGATGTCGTATTTGTCTGTATGCCTCCCTAATTCCTTCAATAGGGCAGAAAAGTTAAATCGAAATGAAATACCAATTTGTCCGCGAGCATATATTAACCAATGCGCTTCACTGATGGTTTGGTTGCTAAAACAACAGCAATAAACACGATTTTTCCAAGGGTGATGAGGCGTATTGTATTTATTAGATGTTTCCCACTTGTTTTCTAAAAATCTTTTTTCGAACGGGTCGGTCCATTCTGAGGGGTTGGAAACCCATAAGCTTTTTTCTTTCAACGTTTTCAAAGCGAACTCCAGAGGCATATATTTGGTGATGAATGCCCCATTAATTTCCTCGTTGCTCAAATTGATATAGACAATATCTTTTTTAGCCATAATATTATAAAAAATGAATCGTGGCAAAGGTATATAATAAGATTTATTCCTATTAGGGAATATTTATTAAAAGATGTTAATCTAAAGATTTCAATTAATCAAGAATTATGCTGAGCCCGAAGGATAAATGTACAATCGGGATTTCTATGAGGTGATACTATTGACGGGAGTGGCCCGGTGTAGCCAATTTATAGACTTTTGCAAGCGAGGTTCTGCGACGTACCGGAGTTGAGAAAACTATTTCTCGGGGAGGACGGCGATGTCGTATCGTAGTAGGGCGGCGGTTACTTTGAATGGGTAACTGCTCTCGATGGCTTTGCCTTTGGGGGCGTTGGTGTAGTAATAGTATTGGCGATTTTCGTCGAAACTATCGAACGTGAATTTCTTGGTCATTCCCGGTAATATCTCGCCGTCGAGCATTATCTCACGGTAGTCGAGCATTTCGTTCTGAGGGGTTTTGTAGGTCAGTCGCAGTTTCACCCGGGTTATCATGTCGGTGGTGTTGTTTTTTATCATGAGCGACTCGTTTTTCGACGATACGGGCTTGTCAAATCCCAATATCTCGACCGCTTGGTCGAAGGGTATCGTGTCTCTTGGTGCGGCCGCACTCTCCCGAGCCGATACCGCCCATGCGGTAAGCCCGAATATGAATAGGGTAAGAAGTAGTCTCTTTCTCATCGTACGGTGCGATAGGTGGCAAAACAAACAATACTTGCTGTAAAGCCACGTTTATTTGATAGGTTGAACTTATTTTTGACGTATAGCGACAAAGATAAGCAGATTTTTTATATCTTTCGCAATCATATAAGCTGTTTAAAATTTTCTTGAAAAAATTATTACGGCTTCAAAAAACAAAGTTTCGGCTTCTTTAAGGCTCTTTTGGTTGCCTTTTCCACCAAATAGCTTGGACGTAGCCCGCTACGACCTGCGCAATTTGTCGAAAAATTCAATCCAAAATATCCCTTAAAATAATCTCGAAATAAAAATTTAAACAGCTTCTAAGAGTTTAGAGAATTAAACGCCCTACATTCAAAAAATAATTCATATAAAAATGAAACGAATAGGAATAGTACTTGTAATACTGCTGTGGCTGACGTATTCGCCGGGTATCGTGGCCGGTGGGGTATGTGTGGGGGCCGATCGCATAGGCGAGTGGGCCTCGCGGCTCGATGGCCGGCGGGTGGCATTGGCCGTGAACCACACCTCGTTGCTGTCGGGCACCGATACCCATATACTCGATACCCTGCTCGCTTGTGGGGTGCGGGTGACGACGCTGTTTGCGCCCGAGCATGGCTTGCGCGGTAATGCCGATGCCGGTGAGCAGGTGGCCGATGGACGTGATGTGCGCACCGGTATTCCTATCTATTCGTTGTATGGTAAAAACAAGAAACCCTCGGCCGGGCAGTTGGCCGATGTCGATGTGCTGATATTCGATATACAAGATGTGGGGGCGCGATTTTACACCTATATATCGACCATGTATTACCTCATGCAGGCCTGTGCCGAGAATGGAAAGGAGATGTGGGTGCTCGACCGCCCCAACCCTTGCGACTATGTCGATGGCCCGGTGCTCGAAGACTCGTTGCGCTCGTTCGTAGGTACGCTACCCCTCCCCATATTACACGGACTTACGGTGGGCGAACTGGCGATGATGATACGGGGCGAGAACTGGGGCGCGACGGCCTCGCTTGCCTTGACGGTGATACCGGTCACGGGCTGGAAACATGGTGAGCCCTATTCGCTGCCGGTGAAGCCGTCGCCCAACCTGCCCAATGACCTGGCGATAGCCTACTATCCGTCGCTCTGTTTCTTCGAGGCAACCCGGATAAGCGTGGGGCGAGGTACGTATATGCCGTTTCAGGTCATCGGTTATCCCGACTCTACGTATGGCGATTTCACTTTCACGCCGGTATCGTTGCCCGGATATGATAAGAATCCGTTACAGCGCGACAAACTGTGCTATGGGGTGGATTTGCGCGACTCGGTGCCGCCGGCCGGACTTTCACTCCGCTACCTGATGCAATTTTTCCGCCTCTCGGGTGGTACGTCGCGGTTTTTCTCATCGCCCGCATTTTTTGATAAACTGGTGGGTACGAGCCAAGTACGTAGGGATATGTTGGCGGGAAAAGATGAGGCCTATATACGAGAAACATGGCAAAAAAAATTGACGGAATATCGTGTCTTGCGCAGTAAATATCTGCTCTACGACGATACCCGTCAATAAGTTGTTAAGTGTTCACCCCAAGTGTGCCTACGATGTGTTGGGGGACGGATTCCTCTTAGAATACGTAGGCGAAGCCGAGATTTACATACACGTTGTACATTTTGAAATCTACGGCCGTGAAGCTGTCGGGGAATATGGGCAACATACCCCATGTGAGGTCGGCATATATCGAGAAATGTTTGTAGGCTACCCATTGAGCGCCCACGTCGATACCCCAGTCGAAATTACGCAAATCTTCAGAAAAATCGTAGGGTGCGCTGGTCTCCAATTTAGGATCGGTGGGGTCGGTACGCATATAGCCGTTGAGGGCCTCGCCATCGAAATTACCGTGTAGCATAAACGAGGCATACAATCCGGCTCTTACCGTCCAGCGTTCGCTTGCGCGATAGGCGGCTTGCACCGGTATGGTGAGGTATTGATTATTGACCTTGGTGATGACATCGCCCCAATAGTTACCTTCGATATATCCGCCGTCGTTTTGCAATTTGATAACATAGTTTTTCACGCCGGCATTGGTCTCCATTCCTTTTATCTCGAAACGCAGACCGGCCGTCATACCCCAATGCGCGTTGAACCATCGTGTCACATCGCCGGTGATAGCCAAGGCAAGTGTGGGGCTGAAACCGTTGATTTGGCGTATCTCGGCCGGCAGGCCCATAGGAGCGGAGCCACCGAGGTTGAATCCGGCTTTCACGCTGAATTCATAGACCTTTTGCGATTTGTATTCTTGGTATTTTTCCGATAAAGTGCTTTTCTCCGATTCGGCGTCGCGCGAGGGGCGTGCCATGGCACTCGAGAGGCTGAATGTCGCCAATAAAAGCAGTATAATATGTTTTTTCATTTCCGTCGATTTTGAGTTTGTTTTTGATGATATTACGACACACCGTCTTATTCTACGGTTTCGTAGTGTAATTTTATGTCGTCGATAATCATTTCACTATCTATCGCACCCTCGAAGTAGTCGCCGTAATAGCTGGCGCAGGCCACGATGGTGAGGCTGTATTCCTGGGCTTTCAATCGCTCTATGTCGATGGCTTCGCGATAGTCGGTAACGCCCTCTATGTATGACTTGAAGGGCAACTCTATATGCACCCACTCGCCATCGGTGCCGTTCTCGTATTTACGCACCTCTGGATCGTCGCAGGTGTGCAGATTGGCCATGGCTATAATCGATTCGCTGGTGAAGAGGTTCGAGCCGTCGAGGGTGGGTATATCGAGCGGATTTTCTTCTTTGGCCTTCACGTTGTCGAAGAAAATAGCGTAGAATGCGCAGAAGTCAGGACCGCCTTCGCGAGTCTTGAATACGTTATCGTTATAGTCGTACGTACCCCTTTTGTATTTGAACCTTACCTCTATGGAGGTGGGTATTTTGTCGTAGGGATATCCCATGCGGGTAGCTTTCAACGGCTCTTTCAGCATATTGATGCCGTCGCCCGAGAAGTCGCCGAGGAATATGTTGCCGGCGGCGATAGGTTTGTTGAGGGTTGCACCCAATGAACCGGTTTTGCGGGTAATAAGGCGAGCGGCGTAACTGCCCTTAGCGGCGATGTCGGTCGAGAATGTGGGATATTCTTTGGCTTTCTTGCTACCGGCTACGGCCGAGAACCCGAGATTGCCGCTGTCCCATAAATAGATGTCAATATCGGGGTAGTGAATCTCTTCGCCATCGACTACTATGCTGAACCCTTTTTCGTAAGTCTCTTCGAACTTGCCATCGGTTTTCCAATATTCAAAGCTGAACGAGTCGGGAATCTGCGTCGGGGTGTAAAGTACGGTATAGGTCTTGCTATATTCTTTGTTTTCCGAGGTTACGGTCACGTGTTCGGTATGTACGGCGCCGTTGTCGCTACGGCTATCGACCGTGTAAGTGGCGCCCTCCGATACTACGTACGAGGGGTTTATCTCAGAGGCAAAGTCGGCCGATTTGCGTTTTAAGGATACGAGAGCCTGGTCGCGGTCTATTTTTACGTTGGTTATCAAGCTATTGTCTGCTACGACAATACTTTCGATATCACATTCTACGTTGGGCTCTTCGTCTTTGATGCAGCTTGTGGGGAGAAGCAAAGCCCCGGCAAGCGCAAGCAGTGATAAAATCTGTTTTCTCATTGTATTATTGCTTTTTGCGTTGCAAAATCGGTCGCAAAGGTAACGCTTTTTTATAGTACGACCAAATGGTACTCATAAAACTTTGCGTATTTTCAAAAGTTTTCGAGTTTGTTATATGAAAACAGCCTTACCATGTGGCAAGGCTGTCGTTACTATATATTAGTATGAACTATATTATATATTGAGAACTGATGGATTCGTTTTCGTACACACGGCGTATGGTGTCGGCAAACATATCGGCGATACTGATGATGTGCACTTTGTCGCAGTCCTTATAGTAGGGAATACTGTCGGTAAATATCATTTCGGTCATTTTCGACTCGGTAACGCGCGATGTAGCGGGGTCGGACATCACGGCGTGACTGGCGATGGCGCGTACCGAGAGGGCGCCTTTGCTCACCATGAGGTCGGCGGCTTTGGTGATGGTACCGGCGGTATCGACCATATCATCTACGAGTATCACATTCTTGCCTTCTACGTCGCCTATCACGGTCATGCTCTCTACTTCGTTGGCTTTGGCTCTCGACTTGTGGCACAATACCAAGGGTACTCCGAAATATTTGGCGTAAGAATTGGCACGTTTCGAACCGCCTACGTCGGGCGAAGCGATGACCATATCTTTCAGTTGCAGAGATTTGATATATTCTCCAAAGACGGTTGAGGCATAGAGGTGATCGACCGGAACGTTGAAGAAGCCTTGTATCTGGTCGGCGTGCAGGTCCATGGTGATGAGGCGATCTATACCGGCTACGCTCAGCAGGTCGGCGATGAGCTTGGCGGCAATAGATACACGCGGTTTGTCCTTGCGATCTTGACGAGCCCAGCCAAAGTAGGGCACTACGGCTACGATAGACTCGGCCGAGGCGCGTTTGGCGGCATCGACCATCAGCAACAGCTCCATCAGATTGTCGGAGTTGGGGAAAGTCGATTGTATCAAGAATACTTGACAGCCACGGATAGATTCTTCGAATGATACGCCAAATTCGCCATCGGCAAAATGTTGGATATTCATTTTTCCTAATTCGCAACCCAGCGAGTTGCAGATCTTCTCGGCCAGATGGTGAGAATTTGTTCCGGAGAAAACCTTGTAAGGTGGTCTTTGAATCATATTATAGTCTTTCTTTGAAGAGTTTTTGATAATATCTGCAAAGTTAGGAATTCTATTCTTACTTTGTTTGCGTTCTTGCACTTTTTTTTACAACTTTTTGTGCAGATTGTATTTTGCATTTCCATATTACCGCGTTGTAATGCTCTATGGACGTGCAGAACAGGGTGTCGGGGTCGAGCGTTTTGGAACATTTCTCCCCACTGAGAAGCTCGGTACACTCTACGATGCCTGGCCGTATATTCCAATGTTCGAACGCGTGTCGGGGCAGTCGTATGCGTATATCGGTAGCCCAAGCGTTGAAATTGACGGCGATGAGCAGTAGCTCGTTCTTATGTCGGCGCAAGAATGTGTAGTTATGATGCGGATCTATGGCGTCGTTGTCGAAATTCACATACATCAGGTCGAAAAAATCACCTTCTCGCAGTGCCGCCTCTTTATTGCATAGGGTTAAAGCCTTGCGGTACATTTCGCGCAGTAGCTTCTGCTCGTCGGTGAGGCACTCGGAGTTGCATTTTCCTCGGTTGTACCAAGCTCGTATCGAGGGTACACTCCAATAGTCGAAGATGGTAGTACGTCCGTCGAGCCCGCTGAATCCTTCGGCGTCGTCGGCCGATTCGCCCAATTCTTGGCCGAAATAGAGCAGAAATGGGTTGGTGTTCATCATCGCCGATACGATAAAGGCGGGATAGGCTTTGAACGCGTCTCCGCAATAGGCGGGAGAGGCCACCCGTTGCTCATCGTGGTTTTCGAGAAAATTTACCATTTGTCGGTTGATACCTTCGAGCGACTGCCAGCAGTTGCTTATCTGCAATACCGATGAGCGGCGGTTTACGATGCTGCGTAGCAGGTCATACAGTCCCACTTTGTCGTAGAGGTAGTCGAAGTGTCCGTTGTGCAGGTAGTTGCGATATTCACCGGGATTATATACCTCGGCAATGAACACGACGTGCGGATATTGAGCCTTAACTTGCGGGATAGCCCAACCCCAAAATTCCACCGGCACCATCTCGGCCATATCGCAACGAAATCCGTCGATGTCTTTACCGGCCCAGAACAGCAGAATATCGCGCATCTTTGTCCATGTATCGGGCGTAGGATTGAAGTTTTTTCGTCGGCAATTCAGGTAATCCACGCCATAGTTGAGCTTCACGGTCTCGTACCAATCGTTACGTCCCGGCGATGGGGTGAAACAATCGTTTCCTGTGGCTCGAGCCGGGAACTCGTGATAACGATTGCCCTCGTCGCCTATCCCAAATTGGGGACAGAACTCCTGCCCGGGAAAATAGTAAAAATTGTTTTGGGGATTGAAGTGATGTGCAGTATTGTCGCAGTCGCCTAAGTCTTTTATTCCGGCAGGTTTGGCATCGGAGTGATATTGGCGGGCAACATGATTGGGCACAAAATCGATAATGGCCCGCAGTCCGTTTTCGTGGGTGCGGGTAATCAGAGCCTCGAATTCCTGCATACGAGCCTCCACATCGGTGGCGAGGTCGGGATCTATATCGTAATAGTCTTTTATGGCATAGGGCGAGCCTGCCTTGCCTTTCACCACATAGGGGTTGTCGGGAGTAATGCCGTGGGCCGAGTAGTCGGTGCAGGTGGCGTGCTCTATCACCCCGGTGTACCACACGTGCGTACATCCGAGTTTCTTTATCTCTTTCAGTGCTTTAGGGGTGATGTCGTCCAACTTGCCCACCCCGTTTTCGGTGATGTCGCCATTGGGGACGCATCTCTCGGTCGTATTGCCGAAAAGTCGCGGCAACATCTGATATATGATTATTTTCTCTTGTTTCATGGGAATCAAAAAATTCTCTGAAGCATTTTTAGAAAATATAATCTACACAAGCCCGATTCTCTTTTACATCGGCGAGTAACTTGGCGGCCGCTACATGAGCAGGGTGTATGGCATAGCGCTGTACATCGTCCATATTCTCGAGAGTGGCGGTGAGCGCGATGTCCCACATCTCGGCAGGGTTGTCATTCAATCCCACCTCTACCTCGATCAAGAAAGGAATACTCTCTTTCAATGCCTCAATGGCGGTTTTGAAAACCTGCATTACTCCCTGCTTCTCATTGGCGGGTATGTCGTTTTTTAATTTGAAAAGTACTATATGTTTAACCATAATAGAAAAAGTTGTATATTTGTGATACCGATTCCGAGGTATCAGCCTATGGCGTCGGTTTGAAGTTGCAAAAGTACTCTTTTTTTTTGATACTTTCAGTCGCCACTAAACTACAAAAGTAAAATATATAAAAATATGAAAACCTTGAAACACCTTTTTACATTTGCGTGTATGGCATTGATATGCCCCACACTATCGGCACAGCGGTCGTTTACCATTGCCGTGTGGCCCGATGGCGCGGCCGAAGACAATGGTATCGTAGCCGAAGAAAAAATCGAAAATGGTCGTCAACTCAATACCAAAACGGCCGAATTGTTTGTGTATCTGCCCGAAAAGAAAGTGAATACAGGTGTGGCGGTCGTAATATGTCCCGGTGGCGGCTATGCCCGTCAAGCTATGGAACACGAGGGGTCACAATTTGCCGAGATGTTGCAAAAGAAGGGTGTCGCCGGTATCATACTCAAATATCGATTGCCCAACGGGCACCATAACATACCTCTTACCGACGCGCAAGAGGCTGTGCGCATAGTCCGAGCCAATGCCGAGAAGTGGGGCATCGATCCGCAGAGAGTGGGTGTATCGGGATTTTCGGCCGGAGGTCATTTAGCATCGACGCTTGGCACGCACTTCGACGAGGCTTCGCGCCCCGATTTTATGTTATTGTTCTATCCGGTAGTGACCATGGGACAATATACACATAAAGGTTCGCGTGATAATTTACTCGGAGCGGAGAAAAACAACAAATCCTTGTTATGGCTCTATTCTAACGAACTGCAAATTACGCCTGACACCCCGCCGGCACTCTTCTTGCTGAGCGACGACGATGCAGCCGTGCCACCGGCCAACAGTGTGCAGATGTATCTGGCGATGAAAGAGCTTGGCATACCGGCCTCTATGCATATATTCCCGGGTGGCGGTCACGGGTGGGGTTGTCGCGAGACATTTGCCTATCACAACGAGTGGCAAGAGCTGATGTGGCGTTGGCTTTTTGACATGAATTTTATACTAAAAGTCCACAAATGACAATTTTTATCTAAAAAAGTGGCAAAAATTGTGGAAATATAATTCTATTTACTATATTTGTGCTTCAATAACCATAACCATAAAAAATTGTATTATGAAAAAGAAACTTACTGTAGCTGTTGCCGTGCTTTTGAGCGGTACTGTATTGTTCTCGAGTTGTATCGGTTCTTTCGGATTGACCAGCCGTCTTTTTGAATGGAATAATAATGTACACGAAAACAAATGGGTGAACGAAATCGTATTCTTCGCATTCTGCGTACTTCCCGTTTACGAAATATCTTTGATCGCCGACGGATTGGTTCTCAACTCTATTGAATTCTGGACCGGAAGCAACCCCATGGCCGACAATGTGAAAAATATCAAAGGTGAAAATGGCGAATATACCGTAGCTTCTCACGAAAACGGTTACACCATCACCGATACCGCTACCAACGAAACCGTAGAATTTACCTACAACAGCGAAAACAACTCTTGGGCTGTTGACGGAACTACTTTCCTCACTTTTGTTGACGACAACCACGTAAGTGTTCTCTCCGGCGATGGTGAAATGGTAACCGTTGAGAATTCTGAAGCCGGTCTTATGGCTTACAAATCAATGGTTTGCGCTGCTTCATTCATGGCAAGCAAATAATCATATTTACAATAATAGATAAGGGTGTCTGTGGCTGTCGATGTCGAGATACCCTTATTTTATATATTCATCTCACTATGAAAAAACAGCTGATCTTATTCTTGGCTATCGTGTTGTCGTCGCCTCTCATGGCACAGCTCAACATACAAATGCATTACGATTTCGGCGAGATAGCCTATGGCGATGAGCTTTCCAATCGCCCCCGATTGACCGCCACGATAGAAAATTTTACCGCCGATAAGTGGGGTAGTACCTACTTTTTCGTCGATGCCAATTTGGCGGGTAATAAGATGGCAAGTGCCTATGCCGAGCTGTCGCGTGAGTTCCGTTTCTGGAAAGCTCCGATAGCCCTGCATATAGAGTATAATGGCGGATTGGCTGCTACCGGAGCCTACAACGATGCCTACCTATTCGGTGGTGCCTATAATTGGGCCAATAGCAATTTCACCAAGACCTTTTCCCTGCAAGCCATGTATAAATATCTGGCACGTCAGCAGGTGGGTAGCAAGCATAGTTGGCAGGTCACTGCCGTGTGGGGACTACACTTTGGACAAGGGCTCTACACATTCAGCGGATATGTCGATTTGTGGTACGACGAGTCGGTAAACAGTTCGTTGGTGTTGAGCAGTGAACCTCAGTTTTGGTTTAACTTGGCTCCGTTGAAACGTGTGAACGATGCGTGCAAACTCTCTTTCGGTACCGAGATAGAGATATGCAACAACCTCGTGTGGCCTACCGATGGTATCAACAATCGTTTCTACGTGATACCCACCCTTGCCGCCAAATGGACATTTTGATAGCTACGATGTCGTAAGATAAATATAACCCGCCTCATTTTGTTCTTTCAAAAATGAGACGGGTTTTCTATTATGAAGCGAGAGACGCTTTTCTGTGAAAACAACAAGTGAGGGTTACTTCATTTTTACTTCGATGTTGGGGACGATGAGCTTGTAGCCCTTGCCGTGTATATTGATAATCTCTATAGAGGGATCGTCTTTGAGGTGCTTACGCAGTTTGGTGATGTACACGTCCATACTACGGGCGTTGAAGTAATTATCGTCGATCCAGATGGTTTTCAACGCAAAATTACGTTCCAATATCTCATTGACGTGGGCGCACAAGAGGCTTAGCAGTTCCGACTCCTTGGTGGTGAGTTTGGTGTTTTTATCGCCGATAGTCAATACCTGTTTCTGGGTGTCGAAGGTGAAATTGCCCAGTTTGTACATGGAAATTTCTCTACCGCGTTTGCCTTTTACACGACGCAAAATGGCTTCGATGCGGAATACAAGCTCTTCCATGCTGAAAGGTTTGGTAATGTAGTCGTCGGCACCGATTTTGAAGCCTTCGAGTATATCTTCTTTCAGCGATTTGGCGGTGAGGAATATGATGGGTACTTCGCCATTGACCTGGCGTATTTCTTGTGCCAGTGTGAAACCATCTTTTTTAGGCATCATCACATCGAGCACGCACAAGTCGTATTTGCCCTTTAAGAAAGCTTTGTATCCGTTTTCTCCGTCGGAATAGAGGTCGGCGGCATAACCCTTGGCTTGCAAAAACTCTCTCAGCAACATACCGAGGTTTTCATCATCTTCGCAAAGTAAGATACGCATTTTTTCTTCCATAATCATTTGTTTTTAAGGGGTAATGTTATTATAAATGTTGTTCCTTTGTTTAATTCGCTTTCGGCTCTGATAGTGCCTTTGAGGTCGGTTACAATTTTGTGTACGTAGGCAAGGCCCAGTCCGAATCCTTTCACGTTGTGTACATTGCCGGTCGATACACGATAGAATTTTTCAAAAATCTTTTTGAGATCCTCTTTCTTTATACCTATACCGTTGTCTTTGACCTCTATGACAACTTTATTGCCGGTAATGAGGGTACGCACATAGAGTTGCAGGGGGGCCTCTTCACGAGCATATTTCACGGCATTGTCGAGCAGGTTGAATATCACGTTTGTAAAATGCATTTCATCTACCTCCACGATGGCGTCGTCGGCGTCGAGGTCGGCGTCGATACTGCCTCCCAACTGCTCCACCTTCAGTTTGAAGGTGCTCAATACGCCGGCTATCAAGTCGTTTACATCGAGTATTGATAGTTTCATCATGGTCTTTTGTCGCTCGAACATCGACATTTGTAACACCTTTTCGACTTGGAAACGCAGACGTTTCGTCTCGTCGTTGATGACCGTGGATATGTGGGCGAACATATCGGGGCTTTTGGCTACTGAGGGATCTTTCAGCATCTGGGCCGCCAGCGATATGGTCGATATCGGGGTTTTGAACTCGTGCGTCATGTTGTTGATGAAATCATTTTTCATCTCGGTGAGTTTCTTCTGTCGGAACAGTTTCGCGATGGTGAAGATGAATGTTACCAATAGCACCAACGTAAATGCGAACGAGGGGATACTGAATTGTATGGAGTCGAAGATATAATCTTTCTTGGTGGGGAAATATACCGCCAACTGATTTTGTCGCTTCGAGGGGTCATTGGGAAAGAGGGTTATCGTGTATCGGGTGGCATTGCTCTCGGGGTTGTATCCGGCCGATTTATACATGATTTTGCTCTTAGGGTTGAGTATGGCGTATTGGAATGGTATGTTCAGCCCGTTGTTACGCAACTCGGCTTGCAGGTATTGCGACAGCATTTCGGTATCGACGCGCTCCAATATGGGGCGATTGCTGGCCGTAGATAGTATGTTGAGTATCACGTTTTCCAACAATCCTTTCTGGTAGAGGTACTGATTCTTGAGTACCTCTTGCATATCTTTGTAGGTGCTCGATATGGAGCCACTGCTCCCGGGTCTCTTCTTCTCGGGGAGTGAGAAAGTGTATTCTTGTATATTGAACGTGCTGATAGAGCTTCCATCGGGCGATACATAGGTCTTTTGTTGACTTACGATGGCCGTAGAGCCTAATTCGATAGTAAGCAATCGTTTCTGATTTTCCTCTATGTCCTCGGCCAGGTAACGCTTGGTCTCGTCCTGCTCCAATTGCGTCGATACGGCATATAGGCTGCGTTTTACGGCCTCCGAAAATTGCTCGTTGCGCATCTTCACCATATTCTCTATATACGACATCTGCATATAGAGGAGCACGGAGAAGGTCAGTGCCATGATGATGGCGAGCAGCCATATTGTCGATTTTTTCATTACTTCTATATTTGGTTAAGAACCCGTAACTTGTTGCTTGAAGCTATGTTTGTTTTTTAGAAAATTTCAAACAACTTCTTAAAACTATTTTTTTCTTGATAAACAATCGGATTTGCCTTTTGTTTAACATTGTGCGAAGCTCTTTGAATTTTTCTTAAAAAGTATATTCGGCCTCAAAACAACATTAAATAGAATTCTCTTGTTTAATATTTCGGTGCTAAATTAACAATTAAATGTTAAATAACAAAATAGCCGCTCGGGCTCGAGCGGCTATTTATATAAATTTAACGAATGAGAGCTCTCTATTGAGCGATCGCAAACATTGGTTGAGGAATTATTCTTCGGACTGAGTGGCAGCGTACTCTTTCAACAATTTTTCTTGTACGTCGCCCGGTACGAGTTCGTAAGAGGCGAATTTCATGTTGAACGAGGAGCGTCCACCGGTGATGGAACTGAGGGCGGTAGAGTATGATGCCATCTCTTTGAGAGGCACTTTGGCGATGATTTTTTCAAAGCCTTTCACGCTTTCCATACCCATGATTATGGCGCGACGACCTTGCAAGTCGCTCATTACATCACCCATTTTGTCGCCGGGGGTGAGTACCTCCACATCGTAAACGGGTTCGAGAATTTTCGGACCGGCGTTGCGGAAAGCTTCGCTGAATGCGTTACGGCCGGCAAGGCGGAATGAGATTTCGTTCGAATCTACCGGGTGCATCTTTCCGTCATATACGCACACTCTTACATCGCGAGCATACGAACCTGTGAGGGGACCTTGCTCCATACGGTCCATCAATCCTTTGAGTATTGCCGGGAGGAAACGAGCGTCGATAGCACCACCCACGATACAGTTTACAAATACAAGTTTTCCGCCCCAATCGAGGTCGATAACCTGGGTATCGCGTACGTTCATCTTGAACTCTTGATTACCAAATTTGTAGGTGTCGGGAGCAGGCATGCCTTCGTAATAAGGCTCTACGATGAGGTGTACCTCGCCAAATTGTCCGGCACCACCCGATTGCTTTTTGTGACGATAGTCGGCACGAGAAGCCTTGGTGATGGTTTCGCGATAGGGTATGCGGGGTTCTTGATATTCGATAGGCATTTTCTCGTTGTTCTCGATACGCCATTTGAGTGTGCGCAAGTGGAATTCGCCTTGTCCCGATACGATAGTCTGTTTCAATTCTTTCGATTGCTCAATAATCCATGTGGGATCTTCCTCATGCATACGAACGAGGATTTCGTTCAGTTTTTCGGCATCGGCTTCGTTTACCGGTTTTATGGCGCGTTGGAATTTGGAGTTGGGGAATTTCAATAATTCAAATTCATATTCGCAACCCTTGGCGTTCAAGGTGTTGCCGGTGCGCACATCTTTCAGTTTTACGGTAGCACCTATATCGCCGGCCACCAATTCATCGACCTTGGTACGTATTTGTCCGCAAACACACGACAACTGAGCGATACGCTCTTTGCTACCGCGATTCATGTTTTGCAGGTCATCGCCTTCGTGTATTTTACCCGACATTACTTTGAAGTAAGAAACTTCTCCGATATGCGGTTCTACGGTCGTTTTGAAGAAATAGAGACTGGTAGGGCCGTCGGCGTCGGGGGCTACTTCAGTTCCATCTTTTGATATATGTTTAGGCATCTCGTTTACAAAAGGAACGACATTGCCGAGGAACTCCATCATACGGCGCACGCCCATATCGCGCAACGCACTCACGCAGAATACCGGGAATATGTCGCGGGTGATAAGCCCTTTGCGTATTCCTTCGCGCATCTCGTCCTCGGTAAGAGTGCCTTGGTCAAAGAATTTTTCCATCAACGCCTCATCATTTTCGGCGGCTGCCTCTACGAGTTGTTTATGCAATTCGAGTGCCTTGTCGTATTGGTCGGCAGGTATATCTGTGATTGTCGGTGTTCCTCCCTCGGGACCCCAACTATACTTTTTCATCAGCAGTACATCGATCATGGAGTTGAATCCGGCTCCACACTCGATAGGATATTGGATAGGTATCACCTTGTTGCCGAAATGTTCGCGCAACTGGTCTATTACCGCATCATATTCGGCTTTTTCGCCGTCGAGTTGGTTCATGGCAAAGATTACAGGTTTTTCCATCTCCTCGGTATAACGGAAGATGTTTTGAGTACCCACTTCCACGCCATATTGTGAGTCTATTACGATAACGCCCGTATCGGTAACGTTCATCGCGGTGATGGCACTGCCTACAAAGTCATCGGACCCCGGACAGTCTATTACATTCAATTTTTTATTTAAAAATTCGGCATAAAAAACAGTAGAGAATACCGAGTAACCATATTCTTTCTCTACCGGAAAATAGTCGGTAACGGTGTTTTGGGCATCTACCGAACCTCTACGTTTTATAACTCCACACTCGTAGAGCATAGCTTCTGCGAGCGTGGTTTTACCCGAGCCTTTGCTACCCAAGAGGGCAATGTTTTTGATTTCGTTTGACTGATACACTTTCATAAGAATATCGTTTTAGATGTAAGGTAATTGTGTTTTTCTGCTTATTGTTTTCACAATAATGACCGCAAATTAGAGAGATTTTTTGTAAAAAGCAATTTATTGCATATGTTACAAAACATATTTCTAAAACATATATCTATTTATGGGACTATTAATTAATTCGTTGTATTTGGCAGCAGCCTTTTGTATTTAATAAAAGTTAGAGGCTGTTTTGATTTCCTTGAAAAATTAAATATTGCTTCAAATAACAAATTTCAGCTTTTTTAAGCCTCTTTTTCCTTCTTAAAATAATCGCGAAAGATAGTGCCGACGAGCGTAATGTAAGCTCGTTTACAAATTGTAAAGCGAGTTCGACCTATCTTCTCCAAATAAAATTTAAACAACTTCTTCGTTGTTGGTCTTGCTATATATAGAAATTGATGGTTGGAAATGTTTTTTAGAAAATTCAAAACAAAAAGTATATTTGTCGCTATATTTGCAATATCAGCGAATATAGGAGGCAGCTCGGGATAAAATCCAGTGAACTTGTTTTTCTCTGCTCGCCTTTCACTATATTTGTCCCCACATAGTCGTATTATGGCAGGTCTCTATATACATATTCCGTTTTGTCGCACTCGGTGCATTTATTGCGATTTCTATTCCACTGTGGGAGAGGAATTGCAAGGGCGCTATGTCGATGCGTTATTGCGTGAATGGGCTATGCGCCGTGATGAGTTGCGGGGTGAGCGGGTGGAGACCGTGTATATAGGTGGCGGTACTCCCTCACAGTTGCCGCCGGTGTTGTTGCATCGCCTTTTCGACGGGCTGTGCCGAGAGATTGATTTCGCGGCTTGTACCGAGGTGACGTTCGAGGCCAATCCCGATGATATGACAGCCGGGTATGCGGCCGAATTGGCAACGCTTCCTATAAACCGCATCAGTATGGGGGTACAAAGTTTCTCCGATGACGATTTGCGCTTTCTTCGACGTCGGCACACAGCTACCCAGGCGATAGAGGCGGTGGCTCGTTGTCGAGAGGCCGGTTTTTCCCGCATCAATATCGACTTGATATATGGCTTGCCGGGACAGACACCGCACTCGTGGCAGGAAAATCTGAATCGTGCTCTCTCCTTGGATCTACCACACATATCGGCTTACAATCTCATATACGAGGAGGGTACAGCCCTCGACCTTTTGCGACGAAAGGGGGTGGTACAGGAATGTGACGAGGTGCTGTCGGAACGACTGTTTGATATGCTGGTCGATACACTTATCGCAGCGGGATATGAACAATATGAAATATCAAATTTTGCACTCCCCGGTGAATATGCGCGTCACAATACATCGTATTGGACCGATGTGCCCTATCTGGGGTTAGGCGCGTCAGCACATAGTTACGATCGAGTGGCGCGACGGCGTAATGTAGCGAGCCTACACGATTACATTACCCGTATAGAAAATGGCGTGCCGACCTATGAAACCGAACAGCTTGATGCCGATACCCGATATAACGATAGGGTTATTACCGAATTGCGCACCATGTGGGGGCTCGACCTCGATGCTATCGCGGCCGATTTTGGTGAGGCACGGAGGCAGTATTGCCTGCGCATGGCACGGCGACATATAGCAAGCGGCACGCTGATGCGCACCGCCAACCGATTATATATCACACGTCGGGGATTGTTCGTTTCCGACGGTATAATGACCGACTTGTTGTATGTAGAGGAATAGTTTCTAAGGTATGGTGAATTTCAATCCTAAGCCTATCGATGAATAGAGCAATTTTTTTGCCACTTGGCGCTCGGCTCGCAGTTTCATGTCGAGGGTGAGCCAGGGGGTGACCACGTAGCTGGTACCGGCCTCGTAGCGTACACGTTCCAGCCCGGTAGTGCCGAGGCTGTTGCGTCCGTTCATCGATTCAAATATTTCTATCGATACAAAGGGCTTCCAAGGACACTCTTTCGAGATGCTACCTACGGCTTTCAGCTGATTGCGCCATTTGTTGTTGGGCGACTTCACTCCGCGCGTGTGTGTCTGCTCAAATTTAGTGGTGAGCGAGAAAGATACGTGCTTGGTGGCGTAGCTTCCGATGAGGCGCAGGTGATACCGATGACGGTTCACGTCGTGTTTACCGGTGAGGGTGTTCTCTTGGTTGAGGTAGGTATAGTACACGGTCGCTTTCAGATACTTGGGTATCACGGTGTAGGTAAGCGATATGGCAGGTTGCAAACGTTCGTATCCTGTGAAATTGTCGTTCAGCCAGAAGTCCAACTCGGCCATGGCGCTCAAGCGGTCGGTAAGATTCTTGGAGACCGATGCACCAAACAGCATACCATAGTCGAAGTCGTAATCATAATCTTTTGCCGAGGTATTAATATTGCAAAATATCAATGTGGCAAGGACAAGGATAAGCGCTTTCTTCGTTGATTTCATAATGTATTTATGTTAGAAATTTTTTATTCGTGGTGATAGGGCTCGTTATTGAGAATGGTCATGGCACGATATAACTGCTCGGTGAAAATGAGCCTTATCATCTGGTGCGAAAAAGTCATTTTCGAGAGAGAAATTTTTTCGTGAGCAGCGGCATACACAGCTGACGAAAATCCGTAAGGTCCGCCCACGATGAAGAGTAATCGGCGGGCGACCGTGTGCATTTTCTTTTCGATGTAGTCGGCAAATTGCATCGACGTAAACTCTTTACCATGCTCGTCGAGTAGAACTATGGTGTCGCCATCGCGCAAAGATTTCAATATCAATTCACCCTCGCGCTCTTTCTGTTGCTCGACGCTCAGACTTTTAGCGTTTTTCAATTCGGGAATTACCGTCATTTCGAATGGAATATAATGCCGCAGACGAGCGCAATATTCCGCGATACTCTCTACGAAATACGATTGCGTAGTCTTCCCGATGACTAAAAACTCTATTTTCATGCAACAAAGGTACGAATTTTAGCGCGTTTTTAGAAACTGTTTGAATTTTATTGTCTCGGTTCACGACCATTTGTGGACTATATGGCGATGTCGCCGAGGATAGCCGATGTGAATGTAATGAGGGCGTATGGTTCTATTTTTATCTGCAATCCTCGTATGCCGGCACTTACATATATATAGTCGAAGTCGGTTGCGGTCGTGTGTATATAGGTGGAGAAATGTTTTTTCATGCCTATCGGAGAGCAACCACCTCGTATATAGCCGGTAGTGGGTAACAGCTCTTTCATGGCTATCATTTCGGCGCTCTTATTTCCCGATATTTTGGCAGCGGCTTTCAAATCGACCTCTTTGTTGCCGGGTATCACACATATGAATATGCCGTTGCGGTCGCCCCGCAGAACGAGTGTCTTGAATACTTGTGCGATGTCTTCGCCCAATTGCTCGGCCACGTGGGTGGCTGCAAGGTTCTCGGGATCGACTTCGTAGGGTATAAGCTCGTAGGTGATGTGAGCCTTGTCGAGTAGGCGGGCAGCGTTGGTCTTGTTTATTTTTGTAGCCATGATAAGAGTAAATACGGGAGCAAAGATACTAAAAAATCCTCTGTCGAGGCCGACAGAGGATTTCTCTAATTAGGGGACACTTAAATAGCGTCTTCAACATTCCACACAAACGCGCGAAGTCCGAGTTTGGGCTTGTTTTCATCGAGCGTGCGCAGGTCTTTCAGCACGTTGGCCACACGACCGTCTTCCGTTACCGTCATGATGGCCGAGTTGGTGCCGGGCCATGCGTGGCTTCCGTAGTGCGGTTCACCCTTGACCGAGCCACGTCCTTGTACATCGGCCCAGTAGGTAAACCCACGACAGTTGTTGTGCGTGAGAATGGTGTTTATATCTTCGTAATGCGCCTGGTCAAAGGCAATAAATATTGCTTTCATACGAATCTGCTTTTTTTTGAAGTTGATTATTTGTTTTTCTTGGCAAGAATACGACGGGTACGATTTACACCATTCTTGGCAAATATGGTATATGCCACAGGTACGATTACCAAGGTGATGAGTGTCGATACTGCAAGTCCCCATGCTACAGTCATACCCATGGGACGCCACATTTCCGATCCTTCACCGGTACCTATCGCCATAGGTATCATACCGATAACGGTGGTGAGGGTGGTCATCAACACGGGGCGCAGACGAGAACGTCCGGCGTGTACCACGGCACGGGTGATGGAGAGGCCGCGTTCACGGTTGAGTATCGTGTAGTCGATAAGCACAATACCGTTTTTCACCACAATACCTGCCAACATGATGAGACCGATAAGGGCCATTACGCTCAATGGGGTGTCGGTGATTGCAAGACCGATGAATACACCGGTGAAGGCAAACGGCAGAGAGAACATGATGATGAAGGGGTAAGTGAGAGATTCGAACTGGGCAGCCAGCACAATGAATACCAATAGCACAATCATCACACAGAGTATATACAGGTCGGTGAATATGTCTTGTTGGTCTTCGAGCGAACCGGCAAGTGTGACAGAAACCTCCGAGGGTATTTCTATCTCTTTGAGTGCGGCACGTGTATCGGCAGCTAAGGTACCCAGTGCGGCTCCCGGAGCTACAAGTCCCGAAACCGTAACTACACGTTCGCGATTTTTGCGTTCGATGGTAGGCGGTGTGAGGCGCTCTACCACTACGCCCAGTTCACGTACGCGTACGCCGTGGCCTTGAGCATTGTATATCATTATATTTTCGAGGTCTTCGACCGATTGACGATGCTCGGGAGCATAGCGCACCGTAATATCATATTCATCACCGTCCTCACGATAGTACGATGCGGTAGAACCATTGATGCGGTTACGGAGGTACATCGAGGCCGTGGCTACATTCAGTCCGTGGAGGGCCAATTTTTCACGGTCGAAATCGACTTGATACTCGGGTATATAGTCCTCACGGCTGATAGTTGCGCCCGAACAACTTTGGAGTTTGTCCATTGCGGCTTGCACTTGGCGTGCTATGCGGTCGGTCGTTTCGAAGTCGTAACCATAGATTTCTACATCGACCGACGATTGTGAAGCCATACCTCCGGTACCACCACCGGCGAGCACTTCATAGGTCTTGAGTTCAACATATTTTTTGAGGTCGTGACGCATGAGCTCGCATATTTCGAGAAGTCCTCGTTCGCGTTCTTCCACGCTCGATAGTCCGATATTCATGGATATATAGTGCGTACCATTGGTCTGTATAGAACCAAACGTATTATCGGTATCGGCTTGTCCTACCGTGAAGTTACAAACTTCTATTTCGGGGTATTTTGCACGGAATTCTTCGGTTACTTTCAAAGCTACTTCTCTTGATATTTCAGTGCGAGTACCCATGGGAAGCTCCATGTTTACGGCGATACGGGCATTATCCTGCGTTGGGAAAAATTCGGTGGGAATAACCTTCGTGAGCATGAGACTGCCACCAAAAATGAGCACGGCAAGGATTACGATCAGTGAGCGGTGGTGTACCGACCAACTGAGCAGTTTGCTATATCCCGCGTCGAGGGCATCAAGGCTTTTTTCGATAGGCGTGAACAATAGTGTGTAGAGACGACCTTTCTTGGGGTTGAGGCGCAACAGTTGTGAACACAACATGGGGGTAAGCGTAAGTGCAGCGATGGTAGATATTATCATGATGATACTTACAATCCAACCCAATTGTTGGAAGAGAATACCTGCCATACCGGTGATAAGCGTCAACGGCAAGAATACTGCCAACATGGTGAGGGTAGAGGCTATAACCGAAATAGCTACCTCGTTGGTGCCATGTACGGCGGCTTGTTTGGGCGCACTGCCTCGTTCGATGTGATTGGTAACGTTCTCGAGTACCACGATGGCATCATCTACCACCATACCGATAGCGATACTGAGTGACGACAGAGAGATAATGTTGAGTGTATTACCGGAAACAAGTAGGTAACAGAATGCCGCAATCAAGGATATCGGTATAACAATAACGATAATTATTGTAGCCCGCCAGCGACCAAGGAAGAACAGCACAACCAAAGCTACGATGATAAACGTAATTATAACGGTTTCGACCAATGAGCCGATGGTGTTCTCAATGTTTTCGGAGGTATTAACGATAATGCCGAGTTTAACATCGGACGGAAGTGATTTTTGTATCTCGGGGAGTTTTTTCAGTACTTCGTTGGAAATTTCCACAGAGTTGGCTCCCGATTGCTTTTGAATAATAATCATACCGCCTCGATTCCCGTCGGTATAAGCTTCTTGTTCACGTTCTTTCACGGTATCAACCACTCGGGCAACTTCGTGTAGGAATACCGACTGTCCATTACGTGAAGCAACAACGATGTCACGGAGCTGACGAGAGTCGCTGAACTCACCTTGCACGCGCAACGTATAGGTCTGCGAGCCGATGTCGAAGCTGCCGCCGGGGGTGTTGAGGTTTTCTTGGGCGATAATCGATGAAATAGCCTCTACGGTGAGATTATAGGCTTCCAATTTCTGAGGGTCGCAATATATCTGTATCTCACGTTGAGGAGCACCCGAAATAGAAACAGCTCCTACTCCCGAGATGCGTTTCAGCGGGTTGGCTACTTTGTCATCGAGTATTTTGTAAAGGCCCGGCATACTCTCCTCGGCTACAACCGATAGCAAGAGGATAGGTATGTCGTCGGTACCGAATTTGAAAAGAATAGGATTCTCTACGTTGTCGGGAAGTGCCGACGATACCATGTCGATTTTGTCGCGTACATCGTTTGTGGCGACATCGATGTCGGTTCCATGCTCAAATTCGAGGGTTACAATCGATATATTCTCTTTGGATTGTGAGGTAATATCTTTGAGGTCGCTCACGGTATTGAGTGAGTTTTCCATGATTTTGGTCACATTGGTCTCTATATCGGCGGCACTTGCACCCGGATAGGCCGTGATGACCATAATCGTATTGGTCTCGATATGCGGTAACAAGTCGATAGAGAGCCGCGTCAGCGAGAAAAGACCTAAGATGACGACAGCGACAAAGCATAGCGCGGTCGTAATGGGCTTTTTGACGGCAGTTGCATATAAACTCATAATCTTTCTTTTTTATAATATAATGAGTACACTGTTTCTGAATTATTCTACAACGGTAACTTCTGCACCATCGGTAAGACGGGCCTGTCCGGCAACAACCACTTGGGCACCATCGGGTACACCCGACAAGATTTCATATTTGGTATTCATGCGTCGGCCGAGTTCTACTTTTACGAAATTTACTTTACCTTCATTATATACATATACGTAGCGGTCGCCCGAACCGGTCTGTTTTACTACGGCAAGGTCGGGGAGTACCACGTGATTTTGTGTGCCGAAGTTCATGGTCACACGGGCAAACATACCGGGACGTACACGCATATCTTTGTTATCGACCTCTATTTCCACGGGGAAAGTGCGGGTAGAGGCGTCGATGGTCGGGTATTTGAGACTTACTTTTCCGGTGAATACTTCATCGCCATATACGTCGAGTTTCACCGATACTTTCATACCTTTTTTTACTTTGGTATAGAAACCTTCCGATACATTGATGAGGAGTTTCACGGGTTTTATTTTCTGCACGGTGAGAATGGGATTGCCACCATACATATCGCCATTGTCGTAGTTGCGAGCGGTAACGATACCATCGATGGGGCTCAGCAGTTGCGTGTTTTCTTTGAGGTTTTCGTAGGCGGTACGAGCCACGTCGAGTTGGGTTTTCTGAGCGTCGAGGGCCTGTTTAGATGTGCCACCTACCTCATAGAGGGCGAGTTGGCGATTGTACTCTATAATGATATTGTCGAGTTGGGTTTTTGATTGTTGCAGGTTGCTACTATCCATTTGCACCAAGAGCTGACCTTTGGTGATTTCGTCGCCCACTTCTACAAATATTTCTTTAATACGCATCGGGGTGTAGGGTAGTATGTTGTTTACGATATCGGCTTCTACCGTGGCGGTAAATTCTTGTGTCTGGGGTACCGCTTGCACATTGACGGTCTCGAGTCTCACTTGTGGTTTTTCATTAACAACCACGGTATCTTTTTTCTCTTGTGTACATGCTACAGCCGAGAGAGCCAAGGCTATGACAGCAATGTTTTGTGTGTACTTTTTCATATCTTGTTTATGTTTTTTTCTACCTTTATGTATGTATTAAGAATCAATTAGCGTGTGAGGTCTCATATCGGCTGAGATCGACGTTGCCCGATATCTCTTCAAGTTCGGTTATAGCGGCCAGATAGTCGTGTATGGCTTGATAGTACGAGAGATTCGACGATACAAGTGTGAGGTTGGCATCGTTGAGCTCGATGATGGTGGCAGCGCCTACCTCGAAACGTTTTTGCATGATTTTATAAGCTTTCTCGGCTTGACGCACACTCTCTTTGCTCGAAGCGACCTGTTTTACCGATTTGTTGATGTTATCTACAGCGGCGGTTACCTGCATACGTAAGTTGCGTTCGAGATTGAGACGTTGGTAGTGCATTTCGTTATAAGAGGTACGGGCCTGTTTACTTTTGAAATAGCGCGTACCTCCGTGGAATATGGGGATAGACAGCGAAAGACCTACATACGAGTAGGGATTCCAGTGGAACTCTTTGAACATACCTCCGTCGCTCATCGAGGTCCATGTGTACGATGCCGCGAGGGCGAGCGTCGGAGCCCATTGCATATTTTGTACTTTTACGGCCTGTTTCAGATAAGCGGTTTGCAAGTCGAGCTGTTTCAGATTGGTGTTGTTTTGGATAGATGTGTCGGGTTGCATGGCATTCTCATACATCGATTTCTCGTAGGCTATAAGTTTGTCGTTGAGCCCTATTTTTATATCGCCATCGATACCCAATAATACTTTCAGATTGAGCTTGGCCAGTCTCACGGCATTCTCGGCT
Source organism: Coprobacter sp. (assembly GCA_017462265.1). Classification (GTDB taxonomy): domain Bacteria; phylum Bacteroidota; class Bacteroidia; order Bacteroidales; family UBA11471; genus Caccoplasma. Next base: position 35,783 of record JAFTRN010000059.1, read on the forward strand.
TGTAACAGCGAAGGCTCATAATTGTGTACAGCTACTTCCGAACGTAAAACGTCATATTCCGAAGCGATACCTTGGTCGAATTTGTTGCGGAAATCACCGGCCACGGTTTTTGCATTTTCATAGCTTTGACGCAATACTGCGTATGAATCTTCGGCCAACAATACCCCATAGAAAGCATCTTTCACCGAGGCAACCATGGCGATGCGCGAAGCACGAGCCTTTTCGAGAGTTTGTTCCACCTGATTGCTCGAAAGTTTCAGGCTTTTCCACAATGAGGGGGCGATGATAGGTAATGAGGCAGAGAAACCGGTACTCCAAGAGTTGTCGAGACCTACCTCTATACCATCTTCCATACCCATATCTTTCATGGCGCTCATATACATAACCTGCTTTTTCAGCGTGCGGGAGTATGAACCCGAGAAATCAATTGAGGGAAATAGGTTACACAATGTTTCTTTTCGCGAATAGTCGACGCGTTCTATTTCCATGTCGGCTACTTTGATAGTGGGGTTGTCGCTAAGAGCGATGGTGATCGCTTGGTCGAGTGTGAGGGTGAGCGTGTCGGGTAATGATTGCGCATGAGCCGACATAAAAACACCTCCGCACAACAGCAATGCCGTCGCACCTAATTTGAAAGTGAAGTTGATTTTCATTTTCATCGGGGTTAGATAATATACAAATAATTTTTATTCTCGTTTTTATCGAAGCCGGAGTCTTGTCCCGAGAGGTTTACTGCGGCTTCATGGAGCACGATAAACAAGCGATTTGGTTTTTTCGCAAAAGAAATTCGCCCGAATATTGATTCCGAGTGCAAAAATGTCTCTTTTTGATGAGATAGAGAATGGTTTTAGGTCGTATGATGTGTGCGAAAAGTCGTATTTTTAAATAAAACAGATTTTCCGTACATATTTTAACAATTAAGGTCTGGTAGTGAAATAATTATTATATATTTCAAGACCTTTCGGGGTGGCAATTCCTCTAATGTAGGTTTTGAATATTTCTTCAAAGGCCTCCATGAATGTGAATTTTACCGTACATATCTCGTCGAGACTGAACAAAAAGTCGAATTCTGTCGCCAATAATTGTGAAAGAATGTCGCTGCGACAATCCATTCTGATGACACCTTCGGCTTTTCCTTGTTCTATCACTGCCGCCATCTCTTGCGCTTGATATACTTTGTCGGTATCGAGCATACGCGCCACATTGGGGTGGTAGCGTTTCATATCCGAAAAGTAGTTGCGGTTGGCATTGCGCATACGTGCCCACGACGACATGAACGTCTCGAGCAGGAACTCCAACGCGTTACCGGCCGAGGAGGCAATTTTCAATGTCATCTGGGTTATTTCTTGCCGATTCCATGTGAGACACTCGAGCAACAGCTCATCTTTGTCTTTGAATGTCTCGTACAATGTGCGTTTCGAAATACCAACTTGTGATGCGATATAATCCATCGTGATAGATTTTATACCGTGTCGCAAGAATAGCGAAAAAGAGGTTTCAATAATTCGTTGTTTCAAATCAGTGCTCATCTCAGTTGTATTTTAAGGAGGCAAAGATACGTAGAAAACCCTAATTGTGTTAAATGTTTTCTCCTTTTCTTTATTTCATTACTGGAAATATGTGTTAAAATATGCAAATTGAGGCTTCGTCGCCAACTTTTAGAGGAATTTTCAGCATTATCACAGAGAAAAGTGGATAATATTGCAATTTGTCAGATAATTTATCTATTTGCCGGCATAAAAACAGATATTTACCTGAATTGGCTTAAAAAAGTGCGATAATGTTAGGATATTTCAAATATTAATTCATACCTTTGCCCCCAAATTGGTCGATATGTGATTATGTATATATATCGACAATGAATTTATTTTTATACAGAATAAAATGCCAAAAGTAACGAAAGAAGCAGCCTTGCGCTATCATAGCGAAGGTCGCCCGGGAAAAATTGAAGTAGTTCCCACAAAGCCCTACAGCACGCAGATGGATCTGTCGCTTGCTTATTCGCCCGGTGTAGCCGAGCCGTGTCTCGAAATCGAAAAAGACGCACAGAAAGCGTATGAATATACATCGAAAGGAAACCTTGTCGCGGTAATCTCTAATGGTACAGCCGTGCTTGGCCTTGGCGATATAGGCGCTCTTGCCGGAAAACCTGTGATGGAGGGTAAGGGTCTGCTGTTTAAAATATTTGCCGGTATCGATGTGTTCGATATAGAGGTCGATGAGAAGGACCCTGAAAAATTCATTCAAGCCGTAAAGGCCATCGCGCCTACCTTTGGCGGAATCAACCTCGAGGATATCAAGGCACCCGAGTGTTTCGAGATAGAAAATCGCTTGAAAGCCGAGTTGGATATTCCGGTCATGCACGACGACCAGCATGGTACAGCTATTATATCGGGTGCCGGACTGTTGAACGCTCTTGAAATACAGGGTAAAAAGATCGAGGACGTTCGCTTGGTGGTAAATGGCGCCGGAGCTTCGGCCGTTTCGTGTACGAAACTTTATATCATGTTGGGTGTAAAACGCGAAAACGTGGTAATGGTCGATAGTAAAGGTGTTATCAACAGCAAACGTACCGACCTCAACGAGTCGAAGAAACAATTTGTTACTACTCGAGAAATTTCTACCTTGGCTGAGGCCATGCAGGGTGCCGACGTGTTCCTCGGTCTCTCTCGCGCCGACGTGCTTACCCCCGAGATGGTGCAGTCTATGAACGATCGTCCCATTGTATTCGCACTTGCCAATCCCAACCCCGAAATAGCATACGACAAAGCCAAGGCTTCGCGTCCCGACTTGATTTTTGCTACCGGACGTTCGGACTATCCCAACCAGATAAATAATGTATTGGGATTTCCTTATATATTCCGCGGTGCGCTCGACGTGCACGCTACCTGCATCAACGAAGAGATGAAGCTGGCGGCCGTATATGCTATTGCCGACTTGGCCAAAAAGCGTGTCCCCGATGTGGTAAATGCCGCTTATGGTCTCGAAAGCATCAGTTTCGGTCCCGAGTATATCATACCGAAAGCTCTCGATCCCCGTCTGCTTACCACCGTGGCTCCGGCCGTAGCAAAGGCGGCTATCGAGTCGGGTGTGGCTCGTACCAAAATCGATGATTGGACGGCTTATCAGACAAAACTCGAAGCCTTGATGGGTTACGACAACAAGATGTTGCGTAGCTTCACCGATATGGCGAAGAAAAATCCTAAACGGGTGGTATTTGCCGAGGCCAACCACGTGAATATGCTCACAGCGGCTGTTACGGCATATCAAGAGGGCGTATGTAAACCCATTTTGTTGGGTAATACCGACTATATCACAGGTAAAGCGCAAGAGTTGGGCTTGAATCTCGATGGTATAGAGATCGTCAATCTGCGTAGTGAGGAAGAGACCGACCGTCGCCATAAATATGCGCGAATCCTTGCCGACAAGCGCCAACGTGAAGGTTTCACACCCGATGAGGCCAAAGAGAAGATGTTTGACCGTAACTACTTTGGTATGATGATGGTAGAGTGTGGTGATGCCGATGCGTTTATCACCGGTACATACACCAAATATACCGAGACCATACAGATTGCCAAAGATGTAATCGGTATCCGTGACGGTCATAACCATTTTGGTGCGATGCACATCATCACTACTCCTAAGGGTACCTATTTCTTAGCTGATACACTCATCAACCGCCACCCGGGAGTCGATACGCTTGTAGATATTGCCAAGTTGGCGAAAGAGACCGTGCAATTCTTTGCCCAAGAGCCCAAAATCGCCATGTTGTCGTATTCAAACTTCGGTGCAGACAAGACGGGAAGTCCTGCTATCGTGCACGAGGCCGTGGCTACGATGCAACGCGAATATCCCAACTTGGCTATCGATGGTGAGATGCAGGTGCATTTTGCATTGAACAAAGATTTGCGCGACCGCACATTCCCCTTCAGCCGTTTGGCCGGACAAGATGTGAATACACTTATCTTCCCCAACCTCAGTTCGGCCAACTCGGCCTATAAGCTTCTCCTCGAGATGGGAGTTGGTAACTCTATCGGTCCGATACAGATGGGACTCAATAAGCCTATTCACTTCACCGATATCGAAAGTTCGCCTCGTGATATCGTAAACCTTACAACGGTTGCCGTGGTCGATGCCATTGTGCAAGAAAAGATAGAAACCAAGCAGACAAAAACGATTGCCGAATAACAATCGACGTCTATAACGAAGAAACGCCTCGCTATGATAGTGGGGCGTTTCTTCGTTATTTATATAAAGAGTGCTTCTTAGTTCTCTTCCGGGGCGAAACGCAGTTCTCGTCCGCGACACGATGTCTCTACTTTGCCATCGTGGTAAGCGATCACACCGTTGATAAATGTCGTATCTATCGATGCGGGGAACGTGTGGCCCATAAATGGGGACCAACAACATTTGGTGAGAATGTTGTCCGACGTTACGGTATAGGGTTTCCGGGGATCGATAAGTACCATATCGGCAAAATAGCCCGGGCGGATAAATCCGCGACGTTCGATGTGAAATAGTCGGGCGGGGGCATGGCACATACGCTCTACGACCGTGGTAAGCGGTATCTCATCCGCAATCGATTTTTCGAGCATTACCTGTAGGGAATGTTGTACCAACGGTCCTCCAGAGGCGGCTTCGAGACATGAGCCTTGTTTTTCGGCCATCAAATGCGGGGCGTGGTCGGTGGCGATAACATCGAGACGACCCGAGCAGGTGGCATCGAGCAACGCTTTGCGATCTTCCTCGGTTTTGATGGCGGGATTCCATTTTATAAGATTCCCATATCGTGCGTAGTCGGTATCGTTGAAGAACAGGTGATGCACACATACCTCGCCGGTAATGCGTTTGCTTTCGAGCGGACCATCACTCAGCAGGGATAGCTCACGAGCAGTCGATAAGTGCAACAGATGCAACCGGGCGTTGTATCGGGTGGCGAGTTCTACCGCTTCGGCCGATGAGGCGTAGCAAGCCTCGGCACTGCGTATCAGAGGGTGGTATTCTACTCCTAAGTCGGTGCCATATTTCTCGATATACATTTCGCGATTGGCTCGAATGATTTCCTCTTTTTCACAGTGCACGGCGATTATGGCCGGCGATTCGTCGAAGATGCGAGCGAGTGCAGTCGCATTATCGACCAACATATTCCCCGTAGAGGAGCCCATAAACAGCTTCACGCCACATACACGATGATAGTCGGCGGCGCGTATCACATCGATATTGTCGTTTGTGGCACCGATATAAAACGAATAGTTGGCAAGAGAGGTCTGGGTGGCTCGGGCAAATTTCCATTCCAGCGCCTCGATAGTGGTTGTCGGGGGCTTGGTATTGGGCATATCCATGAATGAGGTCACACCACCGGCCACGGCGGCCATCGACTCGGTATTGATGTCGGCTTTGTGGGTGAGGCCCGGTTCACGGAAGTGTACTTGGTCGTCGATAACACCCGGCAGCAACCATTTGCCCGTGGCGTCAATGACGGTATCTACATGATCTTCGATGTCGATATAGCTCTCATCGGTGTAGATGGTCGATATGGTATCGCCCACAATGAGTACCGATGCTGCCATGCTTGTGCCCTCGTTTACGACAAGAGCGTTTTTTATGAGCAACGTTTTCATCGATTAGACGGTCTTGTTTTTTTGCGGATATTTTTTGAACCAACTCGACATTTTCAGTCGTAATACGCCGAACACGGCTTCGCCGAATATACCACCACTCATCTTGCTTACGCCCAATTCTCTGTTCACGAATATGATGGGTACCTCCTTGATGGTAAATCCGCATTTGTAGGCCGTGAATTTCATTTCTATCTGGAAGGCGTAACCTTTGAAGCGTATATTGTCGAGGTCGATGGTCTCGAGCACTTCTCGTCGATAACATTTAAAACCGGCCGTAGTATCGGCGATTTTCATGCCCGTCACGCAACGCACATATTTCGATGCGTAATACGACATGATGACACGTCCCATGGGCCAATTTACAACATTCACACCCGAGATGTAGCGTGAACCGATAGCCACATCGGCGCCCTCATTGGCGCAGGCATTGTAGAGCCGTAACAGGTCGTTGGGGTTGTGCGAAAAATCGGCGTCCATCTCGAATATGTAGTCATATCCGTGCGCAATAGCCCATTTAAAGCCGGCGATATAAGCCGTGCCGAGGCCCAATTTGCCTTTGCGTTCTACCAAATGCAGGCGGTCGGTAAACTCCTCGGCTTGCAATCTCTTCACGATAGCGGCCGTACCATCGGGCGAACCATCGTCGATAATCAATACATCGAACGCGTGCGACAAAGCGAATACCGCGCGTATAATGTTCTCTACATTCTCTTTTTCGTTGTAAGTGGGTATTATCACCACCCCATCCGATTTTTGCACTTCACTCATAGCTTGAGGTATTGGTAAGTGGGTACAAAGTTAAACGAATTTCGCATACAACAAAACTTCCGCCCCACAAATTATCTGAAGCTGTTTAAATTTTATTTGGAGAAGATAGGCTGCACTCGCAGTGCAATTTGCAAACAAGTTTACATTGCGCTCGTTGGCTCTATCTTTCGAGATTATTTAAGGTGTATTTTGGAATGATTTTTTATCAAATTGCGCAGGTCGTAGCGGGCTACGTCCAAACGGTTTGACGAAAAAAGCGACCAAAAGAGCCTTAAAGAATCCGAAACCCTGTTTTTGAAGCCGTAATATTTTTTTCAAGAAAATTTTAAACAGTTTCTCAATCCTGTTTATTTGTTGAGCTTCCGTTTTACAACAGCGGGGCAACCGGCCACGAGGCTGTCGTCGGGCACATCTTTGGTAACAACACTCCCGGCTGCAACAACTTACCGAATGAAAATACCACAACTCACCGAATAGATTAGCCACAACTTACCGAACAAAATCGCCATAACTCACCGAGTTTTTGCTCATTTTCTTTGGTAAATTAAAATGCAAGTACTAATTTTGCTTCCAAAATATAAAGCTATGGCAAAGTATAAACAGCGTATTTCGGATAGAATACTCAAGCATAAAGTGCTTGGCAAGGGTGCGGTATTGATAGAAGGTCCAAAGTGGTGCGGAAAGACAACTACGGCAAAGCAGCTGGCGAAGAGCGTTCTTGACCTGGGAGATTCTTCTGTGTTGAAACAGAGTGCCCAACTTATAGAACTAAGTCCTAAAACATTGCTAGAAGGAAAGACACCAAGATTGATTGATGAGTGGCAAGCCTTACCTCTTATTTGGGATTCCATACGCAGTGAAGTAGATAAACGAGGAGAACCATCGCAATTTATTTTAACAGGCTCTTCGGTTCTACCAGAGGCTGATGAAACCATCCATAGTGGTACGGGCAGATTCGCCTATATCAAAATGAGACCAATGAGCCTTTATGAATCCGGTGAATCAAATGGCACAGTAAGCCTAACCGACCTGTTTGAAGGGAAATCGTTTAATACGCAGAGTAATGAATTGACCATTGATGACATTGCTTATCTGACTTGCCGTGGAGGATGGCCTTGGGCAACATTAATTCCGAAAGAGGTAGCCCTTGATCAGGCTTTTGACTATGTAGACTCGGTTGTCAATAGGGATATTCAGCGAGTTGACGGTGTTAAACGTAATCCGGAGAGAGCAAAATCATTGTTGCGCTCCTATGCGAGAAATATCTCACAGCCTATTCCATATTCAACAATCAGAAAGGATATGTTAGCCAATGACTCCAGTACATTGGACGAGGATACAGTTGCCGATTATGTAAAGGCTCTAAGGAAACTCTATGTCATAGAAGATTTAGCGGCGTGGAATCCGAATATTCGTAGCAAGGCTGCTATTAGAACAAGTGATACACGACATTTTGTCGATCCAAGTATTGGAACAGCTTCATTAGGTCTCGGACCGCAAAACTTGATTAATGATCTGAAATCGTTCGGATTCTTCTTTGAGGATATGGTAGTAAGGGACCTTCGTGTTTATGCAGAAGCATTGGACGGAAAGCTCTATCACTACAAAGATAGTACAGGCTTGGAGTGTGATACGGTTCTTCACAGACGCAATGGAAGCTACGCTTTATTAGAGGTGAAACTTGGAGGAGAAGTTAATATCAATGAGGGTGCTGCAAATATGCTTAAGCTTGCAGCGAACATTGATACGGACAAGATGCCTGCTCCATCGTTTATGGCAGTAATCATTGGAGTTGGCAAGTATGCATTCCGACGAAACGATGGCGTATATGTAATTCCTATTGGTTGTCTCAAAGATTAATAAATCATAGAAGACATACTATAAACAAGATTAAGGAATCGAAGGTTGTAATAACTTTCGATTCTTTTTTTGCTCACATTATAAACTTTAGCTCCTACACTTCGGCTATTCCTAAGTATATGGAATTATCAGCGAAGGAATATCGGCACTTGGTGCAGGAGATAGCACACGAGACGGGCGCAAAGCGAGATGGAACGGGCAAGACCCTTATTGTGCCGCGTTGCCCCTTCTGCGGTAAGTCGGGAGGTAACTTCGGTATCTTTGAAGCTGTAATAATTTTTTCAAGAAAATTTTAAACAGTTTCTCAATCCTGTTTATTTGTTGAGCTTCCGTTTTACAACAGCGGGGCAACCGGCCACGAGGCTGTCGTCGGGCACATCTTTGGTAACAACACTCCCGGCTGCAACTATACAACGATTCCCTATCGTAACACCGGGGCATATAGTGACACCTCCGGCAATCCAACAATCAGAGCCAATAGTTATAGGAAGAGAAGTTTCTTGGGGTAGCCTTCTTTGCAGATAATCTAATGGATGGTTGGGGGTATAAAATTGTGCATTAGGTCCTATTTTTGTGTTGTCGCCAATGTGGATATAGGCCCCGTCTAACATCACGGCATTGTAGTTAATGAATACGTTTTCGCCTAATATAATACCACTTCCATGATCACAATGAAAAGGGGGACATATCACAGTACTTTGAGGAATGTTGGGTATAAGTTCTTCTATTAATTCTCGATAGCCATCACTATGTATTGACATCATTCGCAATTTTGCGCATATCTTTTGTGCGCGAGTAATGCTGTAGGAAATTTCATTATCGGCAAAGGTGTACATTTCCTTATTGCGCATTTTTTCAAATTCTGTCTTCATCATGTTGTGTCATTAGGTAAATACAAATTTAACAATAAATTTGGTAAATTCAACCAACAAGTGCAGAAACTCCAATATGAAAACTCCAATAAGAAGTGCGAAAAAGTATTTTGGCCTAAAAATGCCATGAAAAACACCGAGGAGTAAGTTCCTGCGGTTTGACGAAAAAGGGGGCCAAAAGTGCCTTAAAGAGGCCGAAACTTCGTTGTTTGAAGCCGATGTTAATTTTTTAAGAAAATTTTAAACATCTTTTAATAATATATCAGAAAGTATATCTATTTTTGCAGTGCGACACAATTATGTGTGCAGACTTTTGAGTTAACAAGAAGCGTATTGCTTTTGCTTGTAGAAGAAAACGTAGGAAATTTTCTAAAAGGTGCAAGAAAGCAAGCGGTTCTCGCGTATGCGTGGACTGCTATTTCTACATCTTCATCTTTTGGTTTCCTACGACCATCTTCTAAAGTGTGGCAATTCAGTCCACGTTTCTTTTGTAGAATAATGAGCATGGGATTGATGCTCTGAATGTTAATATTATGAAAAATATATCGAAAGTATTGGTAACCATTGTTGTTATTTTTGTATTTTTATTATTGTATGTGCCTATTGTTGGTTCTTCTTCAAGTGGCCGTCCTGGACTCATAGGCCTTATTCTTTTTGTTGGACTTATAGGCGGGATTAGAGCTATATGGAAATCTTCTACCAAAGATAAATCTTCTAATGATAAAGACGATTCTATATTGCAGAAATAATGGAGTTTAAAGACTATTATAAAATTCTTGATATACCGGAGTCGGCAACTTTTGATGAAGTTAAACGAGCTTATCGACGACTATCGTTGTTGTATCATCCTGACAAGAATCCAGGGAAAGATACAACCTCTATTATGCAGGATATAAATGAGGCATATTGTATACTTAAAGATGACCTTAAAAGGGAAAGATACGATAATGAATATCAAATATTTAAAAGGACTGTTAAACGAGAAGATATATCTGAACAGAATTATCATAACAATTCGGATAGCTCTAACAATACCGAATGCAAATGGACTTATCATTATGATGTTTCGGACGAAGATGTAAGACAAGATGTTTATAACGCTCGAAATTTTGCAAAAGAACTTATAGATAAGTTTTTGAATAATTTGAAAGAGGATTCTATAAAAGCGGCCAAAGGTGCATGGTCAGAAATGCAAGGGTATATAATAGTTGCAATTATATGGGTAATCATAGGTCTAATTATAATGAGTTTAATATGAGAGTTTCCGAGTTTGTAATGTGCGTTTGTATATTGATTTTTGCTTCATGTGAAGGAAAATATGGCGGTGAAAATATTAAATACAAAAAGTATCTAAGCCACAATAAACAATATGAAGTTGAAATACCTGACAATTTTACACAAACACATGCCTTAGGCGATTTATTAGCCTTTCAACAATCAAGTACTAATTTAATATTGGTAATAGATATATTAGAGGATAATAAATCGATACATGAATATTTAAAAAATAGGCATAGTGAAAGCGATTTTGATTATAATTTATATACATCGTCTGATTCGACATATTATTATAAAATAACACGTGGGCTAAATCCTATGTGGTGCGCATATGAATTAAATGCTATTAAAATAATAGGAGATAGGCGATATAAAATAACTCTTTCTTCCGCTAGTCAAGGTCGTGAATATATGGAAATTCTAATTAAGCATATTCAGGAGTCGTTAAGTATATATAATCGTGAAAGAGGAAACTTGTCTAAAAAACAAAATCAAAGCAATGACCTTTTCCATATAAGAAATACGGATTATTATAGTATAGAATATCCTAAAACCTGGAAAATAATTGCCGGTATTAATGAAATGACAGATGTGTATATAGGAAGCGAAAATGATAAATTAGGATTTACTATTGTGTTTTTTGATACAGAATATTCATTATTTGATATATATAACGAAAGTAAGTCAAACATGATAGCAGCTGGTGCTAAACTGGTCCTTGACAAAAAAGATACAATTAATGGAGAACCTTGTTTTGTGCTTTCGTTTGAATATCAGATTGAACATCAACACATAAAAGATATTTCATATATTTTTAAGAAAAATAATACAATGTTCAGCATTAAATTTGGTACAGATAAAAATGAAATTAATACCAATGCAGAACTGATAAAAACTATTATTAATTCGTTCCAGATAAAATAATGGTATCTGAAAATTTTACCTTTTATCAGAATAATGTTGCTAAGCCTTAGTGGCTTAGTGATATTGTTTTTTTAACAAACGTATTGACCCTTATGTGTGGTTTGACAAAGAGATCGTTATTTCAGTTTTTTTGGGGTATGTGTCGTTATCTCGCAATTTTCGCTATCTTTGCGACTATATTGGCAGATTTTGTGATTTGCCGGGTTTTTTTTGAGAAGATGATATTATGAACAGTTTCGGAAATATATTTCGTCTTACGACATTCGGCGAGTCACATGGCGCCGGTGTGGGTGGAGTGGTCGATGGTATGCCGGCCGGTGTGGAAATCGATATGGATTTCATACAACGTGAGCTCAATCGTCGCCGCCCCGGACAGTCGTCGATAGTGACAGCCCGCAATGAAAGCGATAGGGTGGAGATACTCTCGGGCGTGTTCGAGGGGCGCACTACCGGCACGCCGATAGGTTTCGTGGTGTATAATCAGAATCAACATTCCAACGATTACGACAATTTGCGCGACTGTTTCCGCCCGTCGCACGCCGACTACACTTACACACAGAAATATGGTGTGCGTGATCACCGCGGAGGTGGACGCTCGTCGGCTCGCGAGACGATAGCCCGATGTGTGGGCGGTGCGCTGGCTAAATTGGCTTTGCGCTCGCTTGCTATCGATATATGTGCTTATACCTCGCAAGTGGGCGATATAGCGCTTACCGGCAGTTATACCGATTATGATTTGTCTCAAATCGAAACCAATATAGTGCGTTGTCCCGATGCCGCGGTCGCCCAGCAAATGATAGAGCTTATTACCGCCGTGAAAAACGATGGCGATACCATAGGCGGTGTGATTACGTGTGTGATAAAGGGTGTGCCGGCAGGACTGGGCGAACCGGTATTCAACAAACTGCATGCCGACCTTGGTGCCGCAATGCTCGGTATCAATGCCGTGAAAGGCTTCGAGTATGGCATGGGCTTTGCCGGGGTGCAGTATCGCGGTTCGCAGATGAACGATACGTTTGTGTCGCACGATGGCAATATTACCACGCTTACCAATCATTCGGGAGGCATACAAGGCGGTATTTCCAACGGCCAAGATATATATTTCAGGGTGGCATTCAAGCCGGTTGCTACGCTGCTACGCGATGTGGAGACTGTCGATAAGGCGGGAAATACTGTCGTCGTAAAAACACGCGGGCGTCACGACCCGTGCGTATTGCCCCGAGCCGTGCCTGTAGTAGAGGCTATGGCCGCAATGGTGATACTGGACCATTATCTGATGAATAAGACTACTCGGCTGTAGCAAAAGAGACTGCCGATTGAGTAAAAACAAGCGATTGTTCGTATATTTGAGAAACGGACAATCGCTTTTGTTATGAAACGCTATCTTTTTATAGGAATATTTGCATTGATGTGTATGGCTGTCGTCTCGGCACCAAAGAGCAATAACAAGCTTTTTTATACGCCGGCACGTATAGAACAAGCCCGACAACGTATGACATCGGACACGTTGATGCGCAATGCTTGGCATGACATACAGAGCCGGGCCGATGGGCTGTTGAAAAAAAGAGATATAAACCAAGCCGATTATTTGGCGTTGGCCTATCTTATGACCGGTGAAAATAAATATGCCGAAAAATTGAAAGAAATACTATTCCACGTCATAGAAAACACGACGTGGGGCAGTGACGAAATGTTGGCCCGCACACCGGTGTGGCGCGCCGATTTGGGACTTGCTCGCAAGGCCTATCAATCGGCCATCGCCTATAATGCGATTTACGACCGGCTCTCGGCTAAAGAGCGTAAGCAGATAGCGCAAGGCTTGTATCGTTTGGCGCTCGAGCCTTGTATGGGCGATTGGCTGTTGGAGCCTACTCGCATACATTCGCTCAATTCCATGGGCCATAATTGGTGGACGTCGTGTGCCTGTATGGGAGGTATATTGGCACTCAGCTTGCAAAATGAGTTGCCCGAGGCCCGTCGTGCCGCTGAGGCTATGAACGAGATGCTGCCCGAGTGGTTCGATTTTGCAGGCGATGTATTGCAACAAAAACCGAGGTCTTTCGACGCTTCCGGAGGAATGTATGAGAGCCTCAATTATGCCAATTTCGGTGTGCAAGAGGCGTTACTGTTTCGCTTGGCTTGGCGCAATGTAAGGCCCGGAGATGCGTTACCCGATATTCCGCAGTTGCAACAGCTACCCGAATTTTTTGCTCATGTATGTTACCCGCGTACCGGTATGTTATATAACCTCAATTTTGGCGATAGCCATAAAAATGTATCGGCCGAGAGTTCTATGATGTTGCTTTATGCGCTGGGTATAAAGAACGATAATATATTATGGTATATCAGCCAAGTGCAGGCCGGACAACATCGTGACGGCTATTTCCTCAACCGGCCTATGGGATTTCTTTATACCCCCGACTTGTCTGAGGCTCCCCGAAAACCCGAGATAAAAACCTCCCAACTTTTTGCCGACTTTGGTTGGGCTACGATGCGCACATCGTGGGAAAAAGATGCTACGATGTTGGCGGTGAAGTCGGGCTATACTTGGAATCATTCTCATGCCGATGCCAATTCGTTTATCCTATTCCATAAAGGGGTAGATATATTGAAAGATGCCGGTAATTGCTGGTATCCCAATCCGGCCTATCGCAACTACTTTTTCCAGAGTCGTGCACATAATGTCGTATTGTTCAATAGCGAAGGACAATCGCGAGAGCAACAATACAGCGGTTCCATACTCCGAGGTTATCTCCACCATATGATCGATGCCGGCGATGTGAGGTATGTGTTGGCCAATGGTACGGGGTCGTATGCCGATAATTTCTACCGCAATTTCCGCCATTTTTTATGGATAGACAATATAATATATGTCATCGACGACTTGAAGACACATGATGTGGGCAGTTTCGAATGGTTGTGGCACCCCGGAGGCGAAGCCAAGAAGAGAGGCTTCGACCTCACCATCACAAACGAAAACTCATCGGTGGTGGTACGACCGCTCTATCCCCGTTTGTTGGCCAATTCCGATTTTGTACACGACTATCCCGAGGATCTTTATTGGGAAATAGTTGAGGCACCGACAGAGGATTTGAAAAGTACGGAGAGTTACTGGTCGTTTCATTTGCCCGGTAAGTTCGACCGCATCAAGGCCATGACGGCAATCATCGTGAAAGATGAGCCGTCGCAGAAAGTATTACCATCGATGGAACGTCGTGAAGGTAAGGATTGGATAGGGTTGCGTGTGCGAAACGAGGGTAAGATTACCGATATTTATATCAATCAGCTGGCCGATGGTCGGTTGATGCATCGCAACTCGTGGATCGAGGCCGATGGGTGGACTACCGATGCCTATATGTTTGTAGTTTCTTATGACGAAGGAACCAATCCTGCCGACTCCAAGGATATATTTGTGTGCTATGGCAGTGCCTTGCGCCGAGGTGAGACCTCCTATTTCTCATCGCTTTCGAAGCTATATGTTGTGATGAAGGAAAAAGACGACGTTTTGCGTTTATGGATCGACGGACAACCGCGTGTCAATGCTGCTTTTGGAGACGTGAAACGTCCCGCTCGCCTCGAAGTGAATGGCATGAAAATGAATGTCCTATATAAAGATAAAGTATTAAAAGTAAAATATTAAGAAACTATTTTAAATTAAAGAATATCGATATGAAACGTAATTTGATGGTATTATTATCGGTATTACTATTGCTCTCGGTGCTTAGTTCGTGCCGACAAGCGAAAAACAGCGGTGAATATGACTTCACGCAGCTCGATACGCTCATAGAGCGATGGGTGGATAAGGGGTATTATCCCGGTGCGGCGGTTGCTGTGGCTCGTGGGGGCGAAGTGATATTTGAGAAATGCTACAATGGCTATTCCCCCGATACCAAGGTGTATGTGGCATCGGCCGGTAAGTGGGTGGCAGCCGCCACGATAGCAGCAGTGGTCGATCGCACGAGCCTTACATGGAACGACTTGGTGGAAAAGTGGCTTCCCGAGTTCAAGGGCGACATTAAAGGACAGATACCGCTCCGCAATCTCCTCTCTCACACGTCGGGAGTGAGGCCTTACTTGCCCGAGCCGCGTGTTGATAATTACAACTGCCTCGACTCGGCTGTTGCCGAAATATTACCCTTAGATACGATGTTTGCTTATGGCGCGCGATTCGAGTATGGAGGATTGGCGATGCAGATTGCCGGCCGTATGGCCGAGGTGGCAGCGGGAATGACTTTTGAACAGATATTCCAAGAGTATATAGCACGTCCGTTGGGAATGAAAAATTCTCATTTTGTGCCTGTCAATACCGATGGCGGACACGCGCCGATGTTGGGCGGAGGATTGTGTACTACCCTTCACGACTATATGTGTTTCCTCGATATGATATATCACAAAGGTGAATATAAAGGGACGCAAATACTTAGTATAGGCTCGGTATGCGAGATGCAACGCGATCAGGTGCGTAATGCCGAGGTACTTCCCGGTGAGTATGTGGAGCGAGCGTTGGGTGCGACGCACACCGGCATATATGGGCTGGGTGAGTGGAGAGAATTGATAGACGAAAAAACGGGTATGGCTTATCAGATAAGTTCGCCCGGCTGGGCAGGTGCTTATCCGTGGATTAATAAACGCGACAGTGTCTATGGATTTTTCATAGCGCATGTGCAGGGTTCCTCGGCTAAACCCGACGGCTTCTCTTCGTTCTATGGCAGTCCGGTTATTTCGCGTACGGTATCGGAGATTGTGGCCCGTAAAGCAGGTAAAGTGACGTCGGGGCGTATAGCAGTGCCTCATGGCTCGCTCTATTACGAGGAGGCCGGCGAGGGTATACCTGTCATATTTGTACATGGCCATTCGTTGGACCATCGTATGTGGGACGAGCAATTTTTCGAGTTGGCAAAAGATTATCGAGTTATCCGGTATGACCTGCGGGGATATGGCATATCATCGGAGCAGACCGAGGATTTCCAATTTACGCATGTCGAAGACTTGGTCGCCTTGATGGATGCGCTCCACATCGAAAAGGCACATATCGTGGGGCTGTCGCTCGGTGGATTTATCGGAGCGGATATGCTGGGGTGGTATCCCGAGCGTATGTTGTCGGCCTTTCTCGCGTGTGGTAACATACGTAAATCGAAAGGCCCGAGCGAGCCTATGGATAGCGTAGAGGCGGCGCGTCGAGACAGAGAGATTGCCGCCTTGCAACAAAAAGGTGTCGATACGATGAAAAAAGAGTGGTTCGAGGGTCTGATAGCGTCGGGTGGTTCACGGAAGGAGCGTATGCGAGTTCCTTTGTGGACCATGATTGCAGAGTGGGACGCTTGGCAACCGCTCCATAAAGAGGTGCGTGTCGTGGCCGGACTTGACGCCTATGCCGCCCTGAAAGAAAAATGCCCTGCTGTACCTACGCTCATTGTCGAAGGTAATGCTCCGGGCAACAGATATTCAAAAAATCCCGAGATACTGCGATACCTGCCTAATGGCCGATTACACGTAATAGATGATTGTGGGCACATGATGAACATGGAGCAGCCCGAGGCCTTCAACGAAACCTTGTATAACTTCTTAAAAACAATAGAATAACCCGATGAAAAGATTTGCCTATTTAGCACTGATTTTCTTTACGATCCCTTGTGCGTGGGCGCACGAAAACAATAATTGCACCACCAAACTATGGTACAATACTCCGGCTGCGACATGGACCGAGGCTCTGCCACTCGGTAACTCCCGTATGGGGGTGATGGTATATGGCGGTACAGCGCGTGAAGAGTTGCAACTCAACGAAGAAACAGTGTGGGGTGGTGGTCCGCATCGCAATGACAATCCGGCCGCGCTGGACAGCCTTGCCAAAATACGCGAATTGATATTTGCCGACAAAAACAAAGAGGCGCAGAATTTGATACAAAAAACCTTTTATTCGGGTAAAAACGGTATGCCCTATCAGACCGTGGGCAGCCTCATTATAGAGAGTGCAGGTCATGAGGCAGCGACCGATTATTATCGGGAGTTGGATATATCTCGTGCGGTGGCTACTACGCGTTATAAGGTGGGCGATATTACCTATCAACGGGAGATTTTTACCTCATTTACCGAGGGTGGTGTTGTCGTGCGATTTACGGCCGACAAACCACGCAGTATCAGTTTCACGGCAAGTTATAGTTCCCCTCTCGAGCATAAGGTGTCGCGCAACGGTCGTAAGCTCATTCTCACCGGTAGCGGTAAGGCGCATGAGAAGGTCCCGGCAGCCATAGAGATGGAGACACAACTGCAAGCCTCCTTGCAAGAGGGTAAAATGTCGCTTACCGATAGTACTTTGATGGTGCGAAATGCGACCTCGGTGACACTATACATCGCCACGGCGACCAATTTCGAACGTTACGACGACGTGTCGGGAAATGAACACAAAAAAGCCTCGGCACTGCTTGCGGCTACCATGAAACGCCCCTATGACGATTTGTTGCAGAAACATATCGACTATTACCGTACACAGTTTGACCGAGTTTCGCTCGACCTTGGAACGGGTAAAAATTCAATGCTTCCTACCACCGAGCGTGTGGCACGTTTCGGTGAGGGACAAGATGCGGCACTTGCCGTATTGATGTTCCAATATGGTCGTTATCTGCTTATATCGTCGTCTCAGCCCGGCGGACAACCGGCCAACTTGCAGGGTATATGGAACGATAAAGTACTTGCACCTTGGGACGGCAAATATACTATTAATATTAATACCGAAATGAATTATTGGCCGGCTGAGGTGACCAATCTTTCGGAGACGCATCGCCCACTCTTTGAGATGGTAAAAGAGCTCTCCGTCACTGGTAGGGAGACCGCTCGTGTGATGTATGGCTGTGATGGTTGGGTAGCGCACCACAATACCGATATTTGGCGTTGCACAGGTCCGGTCGATAATGCGTTCTATGGGACCTGGACCAATGGCGGAGCGTGGCTCACTACACACTTGTGGCAACACTATCTCTATACCGGCGATAAGAACTTCCTTGCCGAGGTATATCCGGCGATGAAGGGTATTGCCGATTTCTATCTCGACTATATGGTACCGCACCCCCGCTATGGTTGGCGTGTGAGTGCCCCGTCGATGTCGCCCGAGCATGGCCCTGCCGGGGAGAATACCAAAACCGTATCGACTATCGTGGCGGGCTGCACGATGGATAATCAAATCGTGTTCGACGCACTGACACAAACATTACAAGCGGCTACAATTCTTGGTAAGGACCGGGCCTATATCGACTCTTTACAAACACTCATCGACGCGTTGCCTCCTATGCAGATAGGCCGCCACAATCAGCTACAAGAGTGGCTCGAAGATATGGACAATCCCAATAGTAAGCATCGCCACATATCGCACGTGTATGGCCTCTTCCCGAGTAACCAAATTTCGCCATATACCCACCCCGAATTGTTCCAAGCGGCAAAAAATACCTTGATACAGCGAGGCGATGAAGCTACGGGTTGGTCTATCGGTTGGAAAATAAATCTGTGGGCGCGTCTCTTAGACGGAAACCATGCCTACCTTATGGTGAATAATCTGCTGAAGTTGTTGCCATCGGATTCGGAACGAGGAAAATATCCACAAGGGCGCACATATCCCAATCTGTTCGACGCACACCCACCTTTCCAGATCGATGGTAACTTTGGTTATACAGCCGGTGTGGCCGAGATGTTGATGCAAAGTCACGATGGCGCGATACACCTTCTTCCTGCTTTGCCCGATGTTTGGCGCAAAGGCGAGGTCAAGGGATTGGTGGCTCGCGGAGGTTTTGTCGTGGATATGCAATGGAATGGTACACAAATAGAACGCGCTGAGATATACTCTCGTCTCGGTGGTAATATGCGTATCCGTTCGTATGTCCCCCTCAAAGGCGAGGGTTTGAAACCGGCTGTCGGCGAAAATAGTAATCCGCTGTATCGTCGAGCCGATATAAAGACTCCTCTTGTGTCGGAAGAGATTAACCCGCAATATCCGTTGCTCTACAACGTGTACGAGTATGACGTGATGACCGAGCCGGGCAAATCGTATGTGGTAGAACGATTGTAATCAGGTATGTATAGATAATGATTATGAAAAGATTGTGTATTGTAGGAGCGTTGTTGCTGTTGTCGTATTGGGTGCAAGCGCAGCACCCCCGTATTTACGTGTCGCCCGAGGATCATGCGTCGATATGCGCAAAGATAGATAATGAGACGTGGGCGAAGAATACTTTTGACGCGTTGCGCCGGTCGGTCGAGAAATATGTCGATAGGCATATCGACGACCCCGAATGGATAGTGTCGCGTCTGGCGATGTATTGGAAAGAGGGAGAGCGATATACCCAGTGCTACTTGAAAAAGCAGAATTGGGATAGGGGTGAGGGTGATGCGCCTGTACCTACGGTGCGTATGCCGGGTATGCGCACATGGAATAAATATACCAATGTACCGCTCGAAGATCGTACACCCTATAACGAGACCGGCGATATGTGGGGACGAAATCGATTGAACCCCTCGGAAACGCCTCGATTGATACCCTATAAAGAGAGTGGCCACATGATACGGGGCAATAATGTGGAGATACTCACCTTGGCCGAGAATGCCGCATTTGTGTATTGGATTACGGGCGAAGAAAAGTTTGCTCGATTCGCGGCAGATATTTTCAATACGTGGCTGGTGGGTACCTATTATATGAACCCCATACTCGACCCCGAGAAATCGACCGGAAGTGCCGGAGGTTGGGAGCCCGGTGGTATATGCGGTTACTACGATTATGAGCAGATACACGATGATTTGGCAATGCATGCAGCGATAGTCTATGATTTCTTGTATGATTATCTGGCGACCTATCCTCACCCACATCTCTCCGATATCAATAAAAATACGAAAGAGGTAGCCGATGTCGTGTTCAAGCGATTTATCGATATAGGTATGGTGCGAGGAGGTAAGAACGGTAATTGGAATGTCAATGGTTGGAATATGATATTACGTCCTATATTGTTACTCGATAGTAATGACAACTATTCCGATGGTAAAGGTCGTGAATATTATCTCCACTATCTGCTGGAAGAATCAACTCCCTATCATGCCGCCATTCCCGATATGGTGAAGAACTACGATGCGGTTACGGGACTGTGGCCCGAGTCGCCCGGTTATGCTTTCAGTACGATACAGATGATTCTTGAATGGGCATATCCCTTGCAACGCGCAGGTATTGATATTATTGCCGAAAATCCTATTTTACAAAAAGCGGCAGCGGCTATATTCCCATGGCTCGACGATGCCTCAAATCTTATCGTTTTTGGTGATTCGAGAGGAGGAAGTGCCAATTTCCAGACTTTTGAACATCTGCTTACGTATTATACCCGGATTGAAGATGAGGAGGGAAAGAATATGGCTGCATCGGCATTGAACAAGGCAATTGATTTGGGTAAATACAATCGAACTGTTACAAGTTGGAATGGCCTATGTACGTACGAAACTCATATACCGGTTACAACAGTATCAGGCGGTGATAGAGCCTCATATTCTCCTCATCATCGCTTTATAACGATGAAGAATTGGAATACCTCCTATAAGATGATGGCGGCATTGTATGGCGGTGTCAATGGGTATCACCTCACAGCCAACGGATTGGCTCTGCAACTCTATGCCTATGGCTATGCTCTTGCGCCCGACGCTGCGGCGTATGAGTCGTATTGGAGCCGCGATAAGGGTTATCACCAGAGTGCGACCGGCTCAAATACGATAATTCCGGGATATACTCATGGTGAGATCACCATCAATGCCATGGAGCCGATGGTATCCCCGCAAGCCTTTACCGCCACGGAGGCACTTTCGCCATACCTCAATTTCGCAGATGTGTCGGCTGCCGAGAAACGTCGTGTCGTTGCCATGGCTACGGTGGGCGACAGTGCCGGATACTACGTAGATATATTCCGTTCAGACTTGGACGATAACGACTATCTGTTCCATAATGTGGGTAATTCGTTAGCGCTTTTCGGTGACGATGGCGCACCTTTATCTGGTGAGCCGGTTGAGAAAATAACCCCGCTCTCGCGCCATGCCTACAATTTTTTCACTGATATATATGCAAAGGTGTATTCCGGCGATTTCCGAGCCGAATGGACGCTTCCGCAGGGCATAGCGGTGCGACTATTCATGACCGGTAACGAGGGGCGCACACTCTATCGTATGTTGGCCCCCCCGACCACACTCAATGGAGGTCTTACGCCCGACAACTGCTCCAAATCGCCCGATGTCACCCCTACGTTGCTCGTGCGACAAGAGGCAAACGATGCCGCTAAGGCCCCCTTTATGGCCGTGTATGAGGCCTTCAAAGGCGGTAAATCGGTCGTTGCTGACGTGGCGTCGCTCGATGTGAAGGGTGATGGTGTGGGTATAGAGGTGGCCCTGATTGATGGGCGTAAAGACTATTATGTGAGTGCGGCCGACGACGATACCGAATTGTCTGTAAAGAAACGTCTTTCATGCAAAGCTCTTTTTGCCCTGGCTTCGGTGCAAGATAATCAACTTGTTTCGCTATATTTGGGGGGTGGTACGAACTTGAAATGCGGAAAATGGAGTATTGAAAGCGTCGATGGTAAATCCCTATATGCCACCGTGTACCGAGAAAATGATAATTGGTATTGTTCCACCACGGGCAAGATACGCATCGTCTATCGTAAAAAATCCGTTATCGTAGAACCGGGTATAGCCCAACCCTTAACCGATTTGTAGAAATGAAACAGCTTTTAACCCTTATTGCCCTATTGTGTAGCTTGAACCTCGTTGCAGCCGAGTGGCAATGGTCTGTGGAGGTCGATGGCATGGTGTCGAAAGAGACGAATGCCGCACCACAAGCCTTTTTATGGATTCCGACGGACTGCGCACGTGTAAAAGCTGTAATGGTGGGTATGCACAATATGTGTGAGGAGACGCTGTTTGAAAACCCGCTTTTCAGGGACGGTATGAGCGAGGCCGGGGTGGCGCTTATATGGGTTACGCCCGGGCTCGACTGTCAGGCATGGGACGTTTCTAAGGGGGTACAACCACTGTTCGATAAAATGCTCATAGACCTTGCCACGGTGAGCGGTTACGACGAGATAGCCTATTGCCCCATAGTGCCTATCGGTCACTCGGCCATGGCTACCTATCCTTGGAATTTCGCGGCTTGGAATCCCGACCGCACATTGGCTATCGTGTCGTTACATGGCGATGCTCCCCGTACCAATCTTACCGGTTATGGTCGTGAGAATATCGAGTGGGGACGTACTCGCAATATCGATGGCATTCCCGGACTGATGATCGAGGGTGAATACGAGTGGTGGGAGGCGCGTGTAAATCCGGCGTTGGCTTTCCGCATGATGTATCCCGGGAGTTGTGTCTCGTTCTTGTGCGATGCAGGGCGGGGCCATTTCGATGTGAGTGATGCTACGGCCCGGTATATCGCCTTGTTTGTGAAAAAGGCGATCGAATATCGTTATCCCCGGGATTTCGATATAAACAAGGCTGTTACGTTGAAAAAACTTATACCCGAGGAGGGGTGGCTGGCCGAGCGATGGCGAGTCGATGAGCGTCGGCGAGCCAAGCCCGCACCATATGCTCGATATAAGGGTGATGTACACGACGCATTTTGGTATTTCGATGAGGAGATGGCGTGTCTCACCGAAACTCGATATAAAGAGACGAGGGGTAAGAAAATGCAATATGTTTCTTATGAACAGACGGGACGATTATTGCCCTATAACACACAATCTCATGTGAAAATATCGGCTAAATTTGCCCCTCATGCCGATGGCGTGACTTTCAACCTGAAACCGGTGTTCGTGGATAGTCTTTGCGCGACATATAGCGATGAACATACCGATGTGCAGCCGGTCATATCTCGCATTTGCGGACCGGTAGTGAAGGTGAATGATACCACGTTCCGAGTACAGTTTTACCGCATGGGTATGCACAATCCCCGTCGCACGTCCGAGATATGCCTCATAGCCGAGGCTGCCGGTGATAAGCGTTACAAAAGTGCTGTGCGAGAGTTTAGTATGCGTATTCCCTATCGCCACACTTCGGGCCTCTCCCAGACTATCGATTTTCCGGCAATAGGTAATGTCGGTGCCGATACCGAAGCCGTGCGACTGCAAGCGGTTTCCGATGCCGGTTTGCCGGTGTATTATTATGTAAAAGAGGGCCCTGCCGAGCTGTCGGGTGACACTTTGACCATTACCTCCATACCTCCGCGGGCAAAATATCCGCTGAAGGTGACGGTCGTAGCCTGGCAATATGGCATAGCCGGTAAGGTGCAGACCGCCGTCCCCGTGGAACGTACATTCTATATTGAGAAATGACAGAATGTTTTGTTTTGGAAGACAGAACTTTGCAAAGGTAGAGTCTTTCAGATTCCGATTTTTAGAACGCTTATTACCGGGTACGAGCGTAGCGATGTATCCGGCTATTAACAATTCAACCCCGCGAGGGGGTATATTTGTCTTATAAATGCCGTCGGTATCAATCGATACGGTGTACCTTATCGTACTCACATTGCCTCTCGCTCGTTGCCAAACGATACTATTACGCCCTTATAACAACGTCTTCGACGTAGCTGTTTCTGTCTATCTTCTTATCCTCACGATAAGCGTAGCGTTTCGTGAGGTTTCCTCTTGAACAACCTCTCCGAGGTTTCCCCTCTGTAATAAACGTAGAAAACCCTATATGGCTACAAAAAACGTCGAAGATGTTGCTTTATTGGATTTCCATACAATAATTTGTCGGAACATCATACTATATAGACGCTGTTTTAAACAAATTCTTAAACAACTTCATGATTTTCCTCTATCTCATTAAAATCAAATCACTATCTTTGCCCGCAAAAATATGCGGTTGTTTATAATCGTTATCATATTGAACCCTGAAAAACAAATCATCTAATTGATATGAGAAAAATTTTATTTGCGGCTATTATGCTGCTGGGTGGCTGTCTGTCGGCCATATCCGATGAACTTGTAGAAAAGACACCGGCCTTTCCCGGCGCCGAAGGCTACGGCCGATATACGAGTGGCGGACGCGGTGGAAAAGTGTATCATGTGACCAATCTCAATGACTCGGGCGAGGGATCGTTCCGCTGGGCTTGTGAGCAATCGGGCGCGCGTACCATCGTATTCGATGTGAGCGGTACAATATATTTGGAGTCGGAACTGAAACTGCGAAACGGCGATGTGACCATTGCCGGACAGACGGCTCCCGGCGACGGTATTTGCGTGGCCGATTGGCCCTTTACGATAGCCGCGCCCAATGTGATTATACGCTATATGCGTTTCCGTCCCGGTGATGCCTCCGGTGGTGAACCCGATGGTCTGGGAGGTATGGACGGCAAGAATATCATCGTCGATCACTGCTCGGTGTCGTGGAGTGTCGATGAATGTCTGTCGGTATATGGTAATGAGCATATGACCGTGCAATGGTGTATCATTTCTCAAAGTCTGCGCAACTCTACCCATGCCAAGGAGGCACACGGCTATGGTGGAAACTGGGGCGGAAAAGGTGCCTCGTATCACCACAATCTCATAGCGCATCACGACTCGCGAACACCGCGCTTGGGCAATCGTCCCATGTATGTGCAACAAGATACCACCGATATTCGCAACAATGTGATATACAACTGGGCCGGAAACGGTTGCTACGGGGGTGAGGGTATGAAGGTAAACTTTGTAAACAACTATTACAAGCCGGGTCCCGGTACCGACAGCCGTGCGACAGGCAGCCGCAAGCCGTTGGCATATCGCATTTGCGGAATCGGCGTATCGACCAATACCAGCGATGGTAGTTATCACATCTGGGGTAAATACTATGTCGATGGTAATGCCAATCCCGGCTATCCCGACCTCATCAATAAAAACTGGGAAATGGGTATCTATGAGCAAATAACCACTACAAACTGGGGGTACACCGCCACCACCAAAGACACCATGCGATTGCAAGAGCCGCTACCTTTTATGTATGTGACCACGCACACAGCCGCAAAGGCCTATGAAAAGGTGTTGGCCTACGCCGGTTGCTCCAAAAGTCGCGACTCGGTGGATATACTTATCGTGAACGATACCCGTAACCGCCTGGCGACCTATACCGGGCCTACCGATGGCAACCACCCCGGAATCATCGATACGCCTTACGATTTGATGCCAGTCGGTGCCGATGCCTCGTGGAGTCCTTGGCCCGAACTGGCTACCCGTTCGCGCTATTTCGACGACGATGGTGATGGTATGGACGATAACTGGGAGGAGTATAACGGCCTCGATTTCACCGATCCCACCGATGGTAATAAGTTGAACAGTGCCGGATATACCATGCTCGAAGTATATCTCAACTCACTCGTGGCCAATATCACCTCGGCTCAAAACGAGGACGGTACGGCCGAAGGATTCAAGATGTATATCGATCCCAATGAGGGTTATATCCCTATTCCGGTAACAAACATCGACCAATCGGTAGGCACCATCACCATGGCTTCCGATGGAAAGAAAAAAGCGACCATTAAGAATGGAAAGGCCGACAGCTTCAGCCACAACGACAATCTGGCTTTCGGATTGCTCAACAATGTGGCCGGAAATTACACATTGACATTGGGTGCCGCGACCACACGCAGCGATTTCAAACTGAACATAAAAGTGACCGATGTGGCAACCTCGGCCGTAGAGGTGGACGAAACCATATCTATCACCAATACAGGCGATTGGCAGACCTATAAGGAATATACCGTAGATTTTCCGGGCCTGTCGGCAGGACAGAAAACGATGGTGATAACCTTCCTGAGCAGCAAGGGACAATATACCGGTAATCTCGAAAACATAAGCGTGCAAAGCGCCGCTGTAGATGGTTTGGAGCAGACGACAATACAATCGCGTCGCACCTCGACAGGCATTTACAGCATCGATGGTCGCTATATGGGTACCGATGAATCGCAATTACAGCCCGGCTTCTACATCATCGACGGTCGTAAAATAATAAAACAATAATTCTGCACACAGATAAACTCAATAACGCACCGCCCGAGCACAAGCTCGGGCGGTGCGTTATTAATATTTATCGGACACCAATATTTTATTTTAGTGTATAAATTAATGATTGATAATTGGTACCCTGTTTTTGGGTGGGTGGGGAAATAAGACCTCGCCCCATGGGGAGGCGAGGTCGATTAAAATTAAGGTATGGGTTTAAGTTAAGAAAATAGCGAGCTTATTTTACCACAACTTTGAAAGTTGAGTGCATTCCTTCACGAGTTACTTTCACGATGTAGAAGCCTTGTTCTACGTTGTAGCGACAAGAGTTATCGGTTGCAACAGCTTGTGCGGCAACTTGTCCGTTGAGGGTGTAGATGGTAACTTGTGCGTCTTGTGCGCCGTCGATTACTATTTCGCCATCGTTGGTATATACACTCACACCGGCAAGGTTTATCGATTTTATGGCTGTGGTAGCGCTACCGCCATCGAGCCAGATGTCGAATACATTGGCACCTGCGTCGGTGGTAGGTGTGTTGTACACCATAAACAATTCGTGTTGTCCGGTAACGGTTGTAGTGATTTCACCGGCGGTAGCATAGCGTTTGCCCCATGAACCGGAACCTTGCAATCTCACTACGGCGATAGGTTCATGACCTTCGATTATGCCGGCGAGGTTACCGCTCCAGTCTTCGGCGGTGTAGATATAATTGGGATCGAGATCGAGGTAGAACGAGAAGTTACTGTTTTCGATTTCGTCGGTCCACGATTTATCGCAAGAGTGATTTACGATGATGCGTTTGTATTCGCCGTTGCCAAAGTCGATACCGTTGCCGGTAGCGTCGAAGAATGATATAACGGTTCCGTTGCCTGTGTAACCGATGTTACCGGCGCTTTCGTATTGGCCTCTGTTTTTCACCTCATAGAACCAAGGGTTACCTTGTCCCTCGGGGCAGTCGATATAGGTGAAGTGGAATGCGTCGTCATTGGGTTTGATATCCTCGAATACGATACCGCAAGAGCCGGTTTCGTTCCAAGGTTGTCCTTTTACAAATTCGAACGAGCGCAGGTCGGTGCTACCCTCTATCCATTTGACAAATACTTTGTGCTTGCCGGTGATGGGAGCGATGTTGATAACGCGTGTTTTGTAGCTGTCGCGCAGTTCAAATCCGGTCCAAAGGTGTGCGATGAGGTTCTCGTCTTTCACTTCGTCGATATAGAAATCCAAGTGATCATAGGGGTTTGCGCTCCAGTGTTGTACACGGGCTACCAATTGGGTATATTCGCCTGTTTCACCGAAATCCACCTCGCCATAGTCGGCAATGAAACCATTTGTGGTCCAGCCCCAGTGGTATTTGTATTGGTCGATGTAATAATTGCCCGAGTCGATACGTGTTTCGGGGAAGTCGGTACCTTCACCTACCGGCACGGCAGCCACAGAATTTTCGGTCATACATTTGATGATAGAGTTCTCGTAGCCTTCCACTTGGTCGGGGCTGCGCAGCATGATACCGGCATTGTAGAGGTCCTCCTCGGCGGTAAGGAACATGGTGCTGTCTATTTCATTCTCGTAGAAAGTAACGTTCAGAATATTTCCTGCACCATCGCCAATGAAGGTTAGATATACGCGTTGTTTACCGGTGGGTTTCACGTAGGTGATGGGCATGGTAAGTTTTTCGGGGAAACGGTTCATGATGTCCTTATAGATAGTGTCGGGACGATTATAACCCATCTGGGCGGCATACATATTGTAGGTCTGATAACCGCCGGTCTCGTTGTATTGCATCTGGGTAAAAGGGACAGAACTTTCGTAGTCGGCACCGGCGTGCAATATTGCCCAACCATCGACATACCAGCCGTTGGCAAAATAGATACCGGTGGCTTTGTAATTCTCTCCGTTCTCTCCGAAATCGACTTCGCCGAGGTCTATCACGACATCGGTGTTGGTATTACCGATGTTTCCGGTGAGTTTTTCAAAGGCCGTTACATCGCCTTCTCCGCTGGGAATGATGGTCACACCATTGTCGGGTATGGTTTTAATCACCAGATTGTCGGCAAACGACATTGCCGGCAACATAAGGGCTATAAAGCCCGCCATGAGAGTAGTAATCTGTTTCATGTTGTTGAGATTAAAGGTTAGTATATTTTTGAATGTATTTTCTCGACTTGCTTAACACAAAAGTATCAAACAAAATCGGCTTTTTATAACGCAATGCGTTCAATAAATGTAAATTTTTTTGATACAAATATGTAAGTCGTATTTGGACTTGAATGTTTTAACCCTTTATATTTTAACGCAGTTTGTCTGTTCGGAATGGAGCGACAGGTAATCCCCCGTCACCATAGAGGTTACAAGGCGGGTTGTCGGCCCATGCGTAGCGTACGGCGATGGGTATCGATACCTCGGGCGATGATACGATTATCCGATTTCCTTTGATTTGGGCATCGGCACGATGGAATTTCATATCCGGCCCGGCTATTACCAGCCCTTCGGCTTTTTCACCACGAATGGTGATTTCTTGATCGAAAGTCAATTCTATTGTCTTACCTATCACACGGAAATCGGTGCATGTGGCTACGGCATATTTACCCTTTCCGTAGGTATTGGCCAATGCGGCTCGGGCGAGGCGACTACCTACCTCTTGCTTGTTCTTGGGGTGTATGTCGTAGGCCTCACCTATGTCTATGGCGACAGCCATACCGGTATTTTCGAGGTGTAGAGCGTTGGCTTGCGCTTCGCGCAGGTGAGCCCAGGTCGATAGGGGTTGTACCTCTTGTCGGTCGAGGAAATTGGCCAGTTGCACAAAATAGAACGGGAATGAATATCCCCATAGGGCGCGCCAATCATTAATCATAGCTTGGAATAGGGGAGTATAGGCCACGGCTCTATCTACATTCGACTCGCCTTGATACCAAATGGCACCTTTGATAGGGAATTTCCCCAAGGGGTATATCATGGCATTGTAGAGATTTCCGGCATAATTCTGGCTGGTCGGTGCATGAGGCACGGCCGGTTGTTGGGCCAGTGCCGAGCCTACACGATATTTCCAAGGACCGGCCAGTGCTATTTTGTCGTTGCCTATACCGATAGAGAGATCGTGGGCATTACCGCCTATACCGCCGCCACCGCTGTTGTCTTGTACCCTCACGGTGATGATACCTTTACCCGGCTTTACCAGTTCGGCCGGTATTTTATAGGAGCGATGTATCCAATATCCGCCCCCACGGGCTATCTCTTTCCCGTTGTAGTAGGTAACATCTTCATCGTCGATACTGCCGAGGTGCAGTTCCAATTCGTGACCTTCCCAGTGAGGGGGAATATCTACCACCTTTTGGAACCATACCGCTCCGTCGAAGTTGGGTAGTCCCTTGTATTCCCAGCCTCCCGGCAGTTCCATTTGTTTCCATTCCGAGCCTGCTTGTTCCGCATCGGCCCATTTGGGTTTGTTGCCCTCCATGCCGGCATCGACGGCGTTATAGGCCTTTTGCCATGCTTCCATATTGGAGCGATGCAGGGTGTTCAATTTTGTGATGTCGGCCTCGCATTGTTCAATGGCTGCAGCCTGTTGCTCGAGTCCCATCACCTGTTTCAGGGTGGCGATACCGGTCCAGGCCTCGGCGGGAGTGCCACCCCATGAGCTGTTGATGACACCGACAGGCACGTGGAGATGTTCGTGCAGATAGCGAGCATAGAAATAGGCTACGGCCGAGAATTCTTCGAGGCTTTTCGAATTACATTCCTGCCAGCCGTTACCCTCTACCTGTATGTCGTCGGCAGGAGCGTGAGCGATGACACGCTTTACCTGCAACAAGCGTATGTGGGGGTGATTGCCATCGGCCAATTCTTGTTCGTAGTTGAGTACTTTACCCCACCCTTTGACAGGCATTTCCATATTGGACTGTCCCGAGCATAGCCACACCTCACCCGAGAGTATATTGGTCAAGGTCAATGGTTCTCCATCGTCAATGGTGAGGGTGTGAGGACCTCCGGCTTTGGGGGTAGGAAGGTTTATCTCGAAATTTCCCTTATCATCGGGATGGGCGGAGTATTTCTTTTTGTCCCAACTCGCTTTTACCACTACCTCGTTGCCCGTAGTGCTCGTGCCGGGAATGGTAAGCGTCGTTTTTTGTTGTACAATCATATTATCGGAGAAGTAGGAGGGGAGTACCACCTTGGCCCCGGCCGATAGGTACAACGCGCTTGCGGTAAGACATGCCAATATCTTTTTCATAATAAATAACTCTTAAAATAATATCGGAAAAATCCGTGCAATCTCTTAAACGTTTGAATTTTAGTGCTGTTTAACGGGTTTTATGGTGCCATCGGGGTTGTATTCGAGCTTCTCCACGCAGATAGAGCGCAACTCATCGCGACCTGATAGGGCTTTGTTGTGATAGAATACAAACCATTCCCCTTTATACTCTACGATAGAGCCGTGAATGGTACCACTGCCCTTTTCACCCGATGCGAGGAATATACCCATCGATTTCCACGGTCCGTATATCGATTCGCTCATGGCATAGCACATATTGTTGGCACCATCGGTATTATCGGGATATGAAAGGTAATATTTGCCCTTGTATTTGTGTACCCAAGCGCCTTCGTGGAAATTTTCGAGTCCTTGTACTTCCGTAGCCGGAGCAGCAAGTTCTACCATATTGTCTTTCAGCGGAGCCATGACACAACGACCGCAACCGCCGTTGAAGAGATAGGCCTTGCCGTCGTCATCGACAAATACACAGGGATCTATCATGCAATGTCCGCTTATACCTTCGCCTTGTACGGGCTTG
The DNA here is from genome assembly GCA_017462265.1 of Coprobacter sp. Taxonomy (GTDB): domain Bacteria; phylum Bacteroidota; class Bacteroidia; order Bacteroidales; family UBA11471; genus Caccoplasma. The sequence goes on from JAFTRN010000059.1 coordinate 66,878, forward strand.
TCGAGTACGGTAAATCCTGTTGCGGGTGACTTACTCACGGCAACGCCTATTTGCCACGACCAACCCCAATTTTCATTTTCGGGGTGCGGAAAATAGAAATAGTAAGTGCCATCTTTGTAAGCGCAGTCGGGTGCCCACATAAATCCGGGTTGTGTGGACCAAGTCACTTGGTGCGAATTGAGTATCTCACCATGGTCGGTCCAGTCTTTCATGTTATCGGTGGAGAATACATGATAGCGGTCCATGAGGTCGCACCCACGGGGCGGATCTATGTCGTGCGAGGCATAGACGTAGAGGCGGCCGTCGTCCCACACGTGAGCCGAGGGATCGGCGGTGTACATGTGGGTGATAAAGGGGTTAGGACCTAATTCTATCTTTTTCGGCGAGCAACTGCTCAGCATACCTATGGTAATGGCCACTAATGCTGTTTGTAATGTGCTTGATTTCATAATATTAGATATGTGTTGTGGTTACTTGTGTTGTTTTACGATTTTGATTGAGCCGTCGGGGTTGTATTCGAGCCTATCTACACAAATGGAGCGCAACTCGTCTATGCCCGATAAATCTTTGTTATGATAGAATGCCCACCATTCGCCTTTGTATTTCACGATAGAGCCGTGGCTTGTTCCCGACCCGGTAGGTTCCAGATAGATACCCATCGATTTCCACGGACCTAACGGCGAGTCGCTTATCGCATATCGCAAACGATTGGCGCCCGGATTGTTATCGGAATATGAGAGGTAATACTTACCGTTGTATTTGTGTACCCAGGTTGCTTCGTGGAAGTCTTCGAGACCGAGCATTTCGGTAAGAGGCGATTCCAATTCGGTCATATTATCTTTCAAGGGCGCCCCCATACATTTATAGTTGCCTCCGTAATAGAAATAGGCTTTTCCGTCGTCATCGACAAATACGCACGGATCTATCATACCAAATTCGCCGACACCTTCCATCGGTTTGTCCATGACGGTGAAATCTTTAGCCGGATGTCGGCTGGTGGCGATGCCAACTTTCCATGTTGAGTTCCAATCGCTACCGCTGGGGTGGGGAAAATAGTAGTAATAGATACCATCTTTGTAGGCGCAGTCGGGCGCCCACATAAATCCCCCTTCGGGACGGCCCCAAGGCACCTGACTCGAATTGAGTATCTCGCCATGGTCGGTCCAGTCTTTCATGTTATCGGTGGAGAATACATGATAGCGGTCCATGAGGTCGCATCCACGTGGCGGATCTATGTCGTGCGAGGCATAGACGTAGAGGCGGCCGTCGTCCCACACGTGAGCCGAGGGATCGGCGGTGTACATATGGGTGATAAAGGGGTTAGGACCTAATTCTATCTTTTTTGGCGAGCAACTGCCCAGCATACCGGTAAGACTGCCGGCTAAGAGTATACTTACGATTTTAGTTCTCATAGCGAAAGCGTGTTAGAGGTCGTTTTTTACTTTCCGTGATTGGGTTGAGGCCTCACCTGCGATAAGACCGTTGGCACTTACTTTCACTTTTATTTCTCCCGGAACAAATGTCGTGCGTACTGCGGCACGCATCAGTCCGCCCTCGGCCTGCAATCTGTGGTCACCCGGCGCGTGATACGACAGCTCTTTGCCTTCGGCGATGTAGAAATTGTAAGAACCTTTATACACACCTTCTCCTTCAACTTCGAAGGTCAGCTCGTGGTCGGCACGCGGACACCAGCGGCCCTCTTTATCGACAATTTTGGCGGTAACGATAAACGCGTCTGAGGCATTGGCTTTCAGTACGAATTTCTCACCCGAGGGTTTGGCACCTTGCGGTTCTATGGTCACTTCGATGGCATAGGGTTCGCCCGACGACTCGATACGTTCCCGGCATACCGGTTTTTTGTTTTCGTCGAGGCCCACGGCTTCGACCACTCCGGCTTCCCAAGTAACGTTTTCCCAGGTGCAACGGCGAGTTTCTTTATCGGGGGTGACGATTCCCAGCGACTTACCGTTGAGGAATGCCTCTACATAAGGACAGTTGCTCCATGCGTCTATATTCTGCACACCCGAGTAGTTCCAATGACTTTGCAGGGCCACACCCGGTCGTTGGTCGTAGGGCACCCACAGAGCTTTTTCGTAGATACGGTATTTCAGTTTTGGAAATCGGTTTCCGTCCATGGCGCACGAGCCGAGGCTTTTCTGGTTTCGTTTTCCGTTGAGGTATATCGTATAGCCTTCGCCGTATGTCTCGGCGAGCATCCAATCTATCCAGCCACAAGCGTCGTTACGTAGGTCGTCGAGGTAATTTTGCACATAGAATTGGGAGAAGGGCTTTTCGTTGTCGTAGTCAAAACGAGCGATACACCAACTTGGATTTCCGCTCCAATTCGTACCATACACCTCGGTATTGAGCGACGGACGACCCTGCTCTTTGTGATAATGGTTGGTATAACCTATGACAATAGGCTCATCGGGGTCCCATTCGGGGGGATTCCCATCACGATTGAGCACGATACGAGGCTGTATGTAGTCCCATTTTTTCACCTCTTCGAGGGTGTAGCTTGGCAGGTATTTCACGCCGTCATAGGCAAGGCCGTTGTTCGACTCCCATACCACCACGGAGGGGTGATTACGGAAAGCCACTACCGCGTCGCGGTCGTATTCGCGTTTGTAGGTGAGGGCCGGCTCGTTTTTCAGCGCCCATTCGTTGTCGCCACTGTTTACAATCAGTAACACGCCGTAGGTATCGGCGGCCTCGAATGCCTCCATGAAAGGAGGTTGGTGGCCCACACGCAGGGTATTACCACCGCATTGGGCGATGAGGGCAATATCTTTCCAACGGAACGATTCGGGTACGGCCGCACCCAGTCCGGGGTAGTTGTTGCGGTAGCCAAATCCGCGTAAAATACATTTCTCGCCGTTGATATAGCAATGTTTGTCGTCCCAAGTTATTTGGCGTATGCCGAATTTCTCGACCTTCTTATCGACGAGCTTTCCATTCAGATACACCTCGTTACTTACCGTGTAGAGGTAGGGGCTGCCCGAGCAACCGATGGGATACCATAAATGCGGATTTTCTATCGTTGCCGTGTGATCGAACAGAACAGTCTTCCCGGCCTCTATACGACTTTTCTCGCTGTAAGAGAATACGACTTTTCCCTTCTTATCGATAAATTTTGTACGTAATTCGGTCGATTGGGGCGTATCCGATGTGTTTTCCACGTTGGTCTGTATGCGCACAACGGCTTTTTCTTTCGAGGCTTCTACCGTACCGATGTATGTACCCCATTTGTTGTGAGGCGAATAGCGGTTGAAGGGTATGTGTACTTGTGCTTTCTTATGTAGATACACCGGCGATACGATACCGCCCATGGCCTGTCCGAAACCCTCGTTCTCGGCAAAGCAAGGCCAAGTAAAAAATGTACCTTTCGAGTTGGATACGCGAATGGCTATCAAGTTTTCGTTGTCCCGGTCGATATAGTCGGTAATGTCGATGGCAAAGGGCAGTGAGCTGCCTACGTGCGTCACGGTCTCGGGTTGCTTTACCCTGGTATTGCCCTCGATGGCGCGACCATTGACGTAGAGTGTCATACCGATATTTACCCCATAAAATTCGAGAAATATCGCTTTATCTCGGTCTTTCTTGTCGAAAGTGATTTTTTTGCGATACCACGCTTCTCCGCGCCAGCAACGTTCGCCGGTCGTGGCATTGAGGTAGGTGTCGTGTTCGTTGTAGCAGTGGGGTATTCCCACGGTCTCCCACGATGAGTCGTCGAATGTGTTGCAATAGAAGGGTATTTCCGTGGTTTCGTTTTTACCTACGGGGTGTATCAATATCTCGCCGATTTCACAAGCGATGCTTTGTCCCGGCGTATCGACTCCGGTAGGCACGGCAATACGCAGATAACGATAGTCACCGCCGACGGGCAACGTTACCTGCGTAGAGGTGATTATTGCCGTGTATCCTACTGTATTGTTTACGTTGGTGATGTCGTTGGTCAGGTTTAGGTCGCATTTCATTGAAACCTCTCGGTGTATTGAAGTCCATGTGTTCCCGTCGTTGCTCGCGTCGATACTGCACACGGCTTGGCGTGTGGCATCGCCATGAAACACGATGGTGATGTCGCGGAGTGAGCGTTGCTCGAGCAAATCGACAAACAGCGTAGGCTCTTTGCCTGCCTCTACACGCCACCGGGTATCTATTTTACCATCATTCAGTTCCGATATAGTACGTCCGTTATTTACAAACGATTTTCCCTCGGAGAGATTCGACTCCGAGCGTATGACCTTGGTAAATTTCCACGGTGTTTCACCGAGGTTTATCACATTTTGGGCCGATAGGGATATGCTGATGGCGGCGAATATACATTGAAATATAAGTCGCATTTGGTTATAGATATTTAATAATTAGATATTTATGGTATGGCGATTTTTTGATGTCTTATCGAGCTGTCGGTCTTTATTTCTACGATGTATATACCTGTAGGCAGGGTCGTATTTCCGCTTATACCGGCTTGCATACACTTTATGAGAGAGCCGTTTATGCTGTAAATACTTATCGTGCCGATTTCAGGCAGAGAATAATACAAGGTCGTACCTGTATTCCATATTTTTATGGGTGATTCGTCGCTGATGTTGTTGATACCGCTACCGTCGGTAGAGAATGTACTATGTGCGAAAAGTCCGCCCACGTTTCCGTTGTCGATGGCTTGTACACCCCATTCATATACACCCTCGTCGGGTATGGTCATGGTGTATTCGGAGCGGGTGATGTCGCCCGATATGCGTCCTACGCGTACAAAACCCGTGGTAAGGTCGGCCGGTACGGTGATGAAACATTTGTCGCTCCCTTTTTTTCGAAGGTAGAGATTATAGCGCAATGCCGTGGTGGGGGTAATGTCGTCTTGGGCGTCGCTCCACGAGAATGTGACCGAGGAATTACCGGCGTTGTAGCTTGCCGTGAGATTGCTTGGTGTGCCGGGAGCAACGTTGGCTGTTACGCCTTTGGTCGATGAGGTGTTGTACCACAACTCTACAGCGCAACCATTGCCACAACCGCCCGACACCCAGCCGGTGGACCATACGTCTAAATATCCGTCGTTGTTATAGTCGATAAGGTGTTGACTGCCGTGGGTTACACGTCCGAAGTGCCCTTTCTTCCCAAACGGGTCGTCGTAGTGCGCACCATTTACGACAAAGGTGAAATCGCCCTGATTTACATAGATACAAGTCGTGTGCTCATTGGTCGCACCATGTCCGCCGACCAATATATCGGTAAGTCCGTCGTGGTTTACGTCACCGAATGATAGCTGTCCGCCATCGATACCTTCCAACTCGGGACATTCCAACTCTTCAAAAGTGCGGTTTCCCAAGTTTTTATAGAGGAAGAAACATTTGGTGTTGGTATTTACATACACACCGGTCGCTACCAATTCGGGAAATCCGTCGTTGTTTATATCGCACACATCGCAAGAGGCGTCTGTTACACCCTTGAATTGCTGATCGCTCTCGATAAACGTACCGTTACCGGTGTTCCAATATACATAAATTTCCGAGGCGCGTGTAGCTCCATATCCGGTTGCGAGTATGTCGAGAAATCCGTCGTTGTCGAGATCGCATAAACGTACACTACCATCGGTGAGGCCGTGAAATTCACCTCCATTGCAGGCGGTTGTCTGTCGCTCGAACCGCTCGCCGTTTATGTTTTTGTAGAGATAAACGGCCCGAACGGCCTCTTCGGGACTGTCGGTATCGAACCGTGCGCCATCTTCAAATCCTGTCATGAGTATATCGGTATAGCCGTCATTGTCGTAGTCACCGGTCGATACCCAGTTGTGCCCCTTACCACCGGTTTTTCCGTTATACAGATTGTTCAGACCTATTTCTTTTGCCGAATATTCTTTGAACGTTACATTACCATCGGTATCGATACCTTGGTTGATATACAGGTGTGTTCCGATACCCGAATAATCGGTATTCTCATGCAACCAATAGTAATGCCAGTTGGTAAGTCCCGGCAACATCAGGTCGAGTTGTCCGTCATTGTTCATGTCGAACCACACGGGGCACGAGAAAGCCGTGCCCTTTATCGTGGTCTTGGGGCGTGTGAATGTGCCGTCACCATTATTGGTATAGAGGTTGGCATATACCGTGTTTTCGTTGATCATCACATTGCGATCGCTGTAGAATATGTCGAGAAAGCCATCGTTGTTATAGTCGCCCCATGCCGAGCCGGTATAGAGCGCATGGTAGAATACTCCCGCCGGATTGGTGCCGATTGTCGCTTGTGCGGGAACCGGATTGGTTTCTCGCACAAATTTTATATTGCTTGTACTGCCCGGCGTTTGCGCGTACATTATATAAGAAGCTCCCATGAGCAATAGACCGATAAATATTCTCTCTCTCATAATATGATGTTTTTTGTGAAGCTATAAATGATTTTTCAACGAATTGGCAACTTCTGATTTTTTGTAAAGGTCTTGCTTTTTCTCGGTATATTGTATTACGGCAGGTTCAATAAATACAATTTTTGTCCGATTATTCGGGAATTTTCCACTCTTCACGCCAAGGTATGGTGATGGAGTCGCCCGAGAATTGTATGGGGAGCCATATATATCGGGAGTCGATAAGGTGGTTTTTGTTCCATTTGTCGAACATCATGATGTAGCAATCGCTTTTACCTACAACGGGGAGCACAAAGGTACTTTGTCCGTAAAACGTTTTATCGGCGTCTTTACCTCGGCAGGGATTCTCGATGGCAGTCCATGGCCCCGTAATGTGGTCGGCAATGGCATATTCGGCCTCGTTGGGGCTCCACCCCGAGCACCCCGATGTTACACAATAGTATTTACCGTTGCGCTTGAATATGGCGGGTGCTTCACGAGATTTACCGATGAAATTACGGGTGTATTTTCCAGATGGAGCTAAATAGTCATCGTTCAATAGGCTGATATAGAGCGTGGAATTTCCTTCGGACGAGTATATGTGGTAAGCCTTCCCGTCGTCGTCTTTATACAGGGTCATGTCGCGCGATTCCTGACCGTTGGGACGCATACTGCCTATATACGTGAATTTTCCCGTGGGGCTGTCGCTTACGGCTACTCCGGATGCGGCTTTGCTGTAGTTATAATTGTCGATGTGCATCCACATTACAAATTTGCGGGTTTTATCGTTGTATATGACTTTGGGACGCTCTATCACCATCGATGGGTGTATGTCGGAGTGGGGATTCAGCGTGTCGGGTTGCAACACAACACCTTCGAAATTCCAATTATATAAGTCTTTCGATGAGTAGCACGATACTCCACCGGTCTCGGTGCGGTAACATTCCCACCCTACACCCGGAGCACGATAGGTATATGCGCCTTTATACTCGCCGTACCAATAGTACATACCTTCGTGATAGAGTATGCCTCCGCCGTGGGCGTTGATGTGTACACCGGTGTTGTCGGTCCACAATTCACCGGGTTTTATCAGATTGTTGCCAAGACAATTGATGCTGTGCGCCACACAGAGGGCTGTAACAAATGATAAAAATCTTTTCATACGAGATTTATTTTTCTTTTTCTTCATTGTTTTGTCTTGCTTGTTTTTCAAATTCTTTGGGTGTCATACCAAACTGTTTTTGGAATAATTTTATGAAGTATGAGGGAGAGTTTATACCCACAAGGAAACATACCTCGCCGATACGATAACTTCCTTCGTTTATAAGCTCTACCGATTTTTTCAATCGCACGAGGCGTATGAAGTCGGTGGGAGAGGTACCTGCCAATGCCTTTATTTTCCGATGCAGGCTCGAACGGCTCAGACACACGACTTCCGATAGCATTTCCACACCGAAATTGACGTTTGTCAGGTTCTCCTCTATGACCGATATGATGCGGTTGAGCAATTCTTCATCGGCTTTACATATATTGGAGGGACTGGCAAAGAGTGATGGCTTGCGCATGAAAGCCTCTTTTTCTCGTTTACGGTTCTCGATAAGCGAGCTGATTTGTGCCAACAAGTATTCAAATGAGAAGGGTTTCTCGATATAGGCTTCTGCTCCGATTTTTACCCCTTTCACTTTGCTGTCGAGGTCATTTTTGGCAGTAAGTAATATTACCGGTATGTGGCTGTACTCGATGTTCGATTTTATATTTCGGCATAGCTCGAATCCGTCCATTCTCGGCATCATGATATCCGAAATCACAAGATCTATATTCTTACTTTCGAGTATCTCCAAGGCCATTACGCCATCGGTAGCCTGTTCTATGGCGAAATAGGGCTGTAACGCATCGACCAAGAAACTCAATAACTCGGCATTATCCTCTACCAATAATATAGTTTCGTCGTAGAGCTTGTTTTCATTCTCTTCCGGTCCATTGGGGGCATCGGTCTCGGGTGTGGTGATTACCGGTGCCGGGATTGTCGGTATAGACAATACGAAACAATTGAGTCCTTCCTGTTCCTGATAGACAAGTTTTCCGTGGTGCATTTCGACCAATGAGCGTGCCAATGATAACCCGATACCCGAGCTTGATAACTGATTTTCGTTCTTTTTCATTTGGTAGAACGGGTCGAAGATGCGTTCGCGCTGCTCCTCGGGTATCACGTCTCCATCGTTTATGAATTGTATATCTACATTCTCACCGTTGGTTTGTACACGTATCTCGATATATACATCGGAATATCGTGACGCATTGGAAAACAGATTATTGAATATCTTTGTCAGCGAGTGTCTGTCGGCCGAGATATACACATCTTTTTCGGGTAATATCAGTGACATCTCTTTTTTCTCGGGCAGTGTGGAGAGGAATTGTTGATACACGTCATTGAGTATCTCCACCGTATTTACAGGGGCAAAATTCATTTGCATCTTGTTGCTATCGACTTTCCTGAAATCGAGCAGTTGGTTGATTAGCGATAGCAGTTCCGACGTGCTTTTACGCATGATTTTGATACACTTGCGTACTGAAGTGTCGTCTATATCCATCTTCTCCATCTGTTCCAGCGGCCCGTTGATGAGCGTTACCGGAGTGCGTATCTCATGGGCTATATGGGTGAAAAATTCCACTTTGGCACGATACAACTCTTTCTCTTTTTCGTTCTCTATCAGTATTAAACGCCCTTTGGCTCGTGCTTCGCTCTTGCGCTTGTATCGTAGGAACAGCGTGGCGACAGATATGATGATGAGAGCGATATAGCCCGAGTATGCCAGCGGACTGCTCCACCAAGGTGGGAGTATCGTTATTCTCAGTGTGCGTTCGTCGTTGTTCCATACACCGGCGTTATTGGCACCTCGTACTTTGAATGTATATTTACCGGGAGACAGATTGGCGTATGTGGCGGTGTGTATTTTATGGGTATAGTTCCATTCGTCATCGACGTTCTCCATTTTATAAGCATACATATTGGCCTGTGGTTCGGTGAAACTGAGCGCGGCAAATTCAAAACCGATGCTGGCACGGCTGTAATGGAGGGTAAGCTCGTCGGTATAGAGAATACTTTTTTCGAGAGGCGAGTTTTCACCCCTCGGCAGTATCTCTTCGTTGTTGATGAGCAGTTTGGTGATGACTATCTGCGGAATACATCGGTTTTTGCTCGATTTATAGGGATCAAATGAGATAAGTCCCTCGGAGCAGCCAAAATAGAACAGGCCAGAGCCGGTGGCTAATGCTGATTTGTAGTTGAATTGATTGCCGGGCAGTCCGTCATTGGTCGTGTAGGTTTGGCTCGTATAGGTTTGTGGGTTGAATTTTACTAAACCGTTGTTGGTGCCGAACCATAGATTGTGGTCTTTGTCCTCTAATATCTTGTAGGCGGTGTCATCGGGTAATCCCTTTTTCACGGAAAACGAGGTGAAATTATTGCTCTCTTTGTTGTAACGGCATATACCTCCTCGGTCGGTCGATAACCATATCTCTCCGGTCATGGTTTCGGTGATGTTGCTTACCGAGTTGGAACTGAGGCTTGTCGAGTCGTTGATGTTGTGGGTGAAGTGTTGCAAGCTACCATCGTGGGGATTGTAATGAAACACTCCTTTTCCCATGGTGGCTACCCATATATGGCCATCGGCATCTTCGATAATGTCGAAAATATAGCTGTCGCCAAATTGAGATTGTCGCTCAAATTGCATCGTACGTCGGTTGCCTACATATACGCCCCAGCCGTTACCTATCCATATATTCCCTTTACTATCTTCGCACATGGCATAGATACTCGACTCGTTGAGACCTAATTGTTCGCCTGTGTAGTGGCGTGATGAGAGGTTGTCGCCATTGATTATATCGAGACCGTTTTTGAAGAATCCTACCCATATATTGTTGTCGGTACGGAGAAGTGCCAAGGTTTTTTCACTGCTCAAATTTCCGCGAGTATCACGCTCGATATTGCGGAATTGTCCTGTTTTCGGGTTATAGATATTCACACCGGCATTTTCGGTACCTATCCATATATTCCCTTTGGCATCTTCAACAAGTTCTCGGGTACGTTTGCTACTGATGGAATATTTTCTATTCAGGGGTATGTGCCGACGGAATTCTATGTTGTGCCGGGGCAGATAGTTTATACCGCCCATATTCGTACCTATCCATATACCACCCTCGTCGTCGCGATATATACCGCCACCGATTTGGTTGTCCGACAGGGAATAGCTGCACATAGGGTCGTTGTAGATGTGATCCACGCTTTTTTTCTGCTCGTTAACCACATATACACCCGCCTGTGTTCCTACCCATATCTCTTCGTCGTAGCAGGCTATCTCGCGTATTACTTTGTAGTGTACCTCGGGGGCATCCACATCGGTAAGTGTGTTTTTTCGTTTGTTGAATTTCCGAAGTTTTCCTTCGTGCACGCCGATGATTATATCCTCGCCATAATCACACATTTTATAGATGTTTTCATAGGTGAGGGTTTCGCCGTTCTGATTTCCGAGATATTGGGTGAAACTGTCGGTCGTTTTGTTGTAGAGATATATGCCGTGCCCATTCGTACCTATCCATAATCGACCACTCTGGTCTATAATCATGCATTGGGGTGTGCCAAGGCTCGGTATATTGCAATTTCCGAAAGTATAGAGACGGAGCGGGGTGCCTTTCCGATATCTGAAAACTCCTTGATTGGGAAGTATTATCCACATATTCCCTTCATTGTCGGATTTAATGGCCGATACCCAGTCGTTCATCGTGACACCGGTCTCGGTGCTGTCGTTGATGAACGAGAATTTCTCGGTCATCGGGTCGAATACATACACCCCGTTGTCGGTACCTATCCACAAGTGTCGCTCCGCGTCTTCAAATAGGGAGCTGATATTGTTGTTGCGAGTATTGGTCTCGGCATCGTAGCAGTCGAATATACGGAAATTATGTCCGTCGTATCGGTTCAATTTGTTTCGGGTACCAAACCACATAAATCCGTAGCTGTCCTGCAATATGGCCTTGATGTCGGTCTGCGACAATCCGTCCTTCCGGCTGATGTTACGGAAGTAATATTTGAATGAATTATCTTGTGCCGCACTGCTCAATAGGCAACCTATAATGCAACAAATTGTAAGAAGGGTTCTGTTCATTATCCTCGTACCGTTTTTGCGTGGAATATATTCGATACAAATATATACATATAAATAGATTTGAGCCTTTCAAAAAATAGTAATTTTGTCGCATCTCGCTCGATAAATACCGATGAAAGGCTGTTTGTTGCACTAAACTGCTAAAAATTGGTACGGAAACAATTTTTGAAAATCTATGGAAATATTAATTTTGTTGCATCACAAAAATAGAAGCTATGATAAAACACATTTTTACACTCTGCATTTCGTTTTTCATTTCATGCTTTGTTGCCTCGGCACAGTTGCGAGAGGTGATACCCCTCGTCGATGGGTGGCAATTCGCTAAAGGTGCCGTGCCGCTTACGGAACTCTCGTCGATGGATTGGGAGACGGTATCCGTACCGCATTGTTGGAATGCGCATGATGCTACTTCGCCCGATTATTATCGGGGTGAGGCGGTATATCGATGCACATTTCCTACTTCCAAAAAGATACGCGGAAAACGCATTTTTATACGCTTCGAGGCGGTAAGCCAGGAAGCGAAGGTGTATATCAATGGCACTCTGTTGGGAGAGCATCAAGGGGCATTTGGCGCTTTTTGTTTCGAAATCACCCCCTACATAAAGAAAGGTAATAACGAAATCGTGGTGATGGCAAGCAATGCCCACAACGATGATATAGCTCCGTTGGCCGGCGACTTTACCAAGTTTGGCGGTATTTACCGCCCGGTATCGCTGTTGATACTTCCCCATAATTGTATTACTCCGCTCGATTATGCATCATCGGGGGTATACCTTACCCCTACATCGGTGTCGGATACCCGGGCGGTGGTCGATGTAAAAGTGAAAGTCGATGCCACGCCTGCTGCGTCAATATCGTTGCGTACAACGGTTTATGCCCCCGATGGTAATCCGTTGGCGGTCGTTACGACCGACGATTATACTGATTGTGAGCAGAGTAGGGAATATAACTCAAATATAATCATCGAAAATCCGCAGTTGTGGGACGGATTGAACGCACCCCATCGGTATCGTTTCTTTTGCGAATTGTTGCAAGAGGGTAGGGTAGTCGATACTCTGTCGCAATATACCGGTCTGCGTTATTACACGATAGATGCCGAGAAAGGTTTCTTCCTCAATGGAAAATCGTATCCTATACGAGGTGTCAATCGTCATCAGGATCGTCCCGGCAAGGGCTGGGCTATATCCAATGCCGACCATGACGAGGATATGCGCTTGATACAAGAGATAGGTGCGAATGGAGTGCGATTGGCGCACTATCCGCAGTCCGACTACATCTATACGCTATGTGATAGAGCCGGTATGTTGGTATGGGCCGAGATACCCTTTATCGAGCGGGCTACCGATGGTTCCAAGGTCTTTGCCGATAACCTCAAACAGCAACTTGTGGAGATGATACGACAGAATTATAATCACCCCTCCATATTCTGCTGGGGTCTGTTCAATGAACTGGGTAAAGGACACCCCGAAGGGCTTGTCGCCGAACTCAACGCATTGGCGCATAAAGAGGATCCCACCCGCATCACCGTGGCTGCGGCCAATAACGATGGACGTCCCGAAAACACGGTGCCCGATTACCTTGCGCACAACACATATCCCGGTTGGTACTGGGCCGGCCCCGAAACCATGGGCCCTTCCATCGATTGGAAAAACGATGGAAAAGGCGTGTGTATCAGTGAGTATGGTGCCGGTGCGAGTGTGTCGCATCATAAACAAGGGGTGACGAGCGCTCCCAAGACCGATGGCGACTTCCACCCCGAGGAGTGGCAGGCTACGGTACACGAAGGCAACTATCGGGAGATTACCAAGCGTGATTTTGTGTGGGGTACTTTCGTGTGGAATATGTTCGATTTTGCCAGTGCCACACGCCACGAGGGCGATGCTCCCGGTATCAACGATAAAGGTCTCGTGACCTACGACCGCAAGACACCCAAAGATGCTTTCTATTTCTACAAAGCCAATTGGTCGCGGCACCCCGTCGTGTATATCACAAGTCGTCGTCACGACCGTCGCCACGAGGCTGTGACCGATGTGAAGGTGTATTCCAACTGCCAAAATGTGACACTCACGGTCAATGGGGTGTCGCTACCGCTTGTTGATTCCGATCATAATGTCTATATTTGGAAAAATATTACATTGCTCCCGGGAGAAAATCAAATCTCTGTATCGGCGGTATCGGCCGGCAAGACCTATACCGATAGATGCGTGTGGTACTATGAAAATGAGTAATATAAAGTCTATGAAAAAGTATATATTATTGTGGGGCTTATTGGGCACGTCGCTTCTGGCAATGGCCGACAGTCCGGTCGAGTATGTCAATCCCTATATCGGTACGGCCTTGAAGGGCGAGGGAGGAACCGCCCCATTTGTCAATCGCCCGTTTGCGATGACCAACTTTCTGCCACAGACGCGAGAGAATAAGATGGGCTCTATGGCCTACGTCTATGACGATACGGCCATTATGGGCTTTTTGGCGTCGCATCAGCCTACCGTGTGGATGGGCGACTATGGCTATGTATCACTCATGCCACAAGTGGGCGAGGAGGTGCGTACCTTGCCCGAGGATCGTAAGATACCCTTTTCGCACGATCGAGAAACGGTATCGCCCTATTACTATGCGGTAAATCTTCCGGTCGGTGACAAGCAGAATATTAAAGTGGAGATGTCGGCGGCAAGTCGTGCCGGACTTTTGCGATTTACTTTCCCTCGGCACGAACGGCAACGCGTTATAGTACAAGGTATCAATCTCAATCCTGCCTTGGGTGATTGGTGTAACGATTACTCGCCCCGTCTGCAAAAAATCCGTGGGTGGGTGAAGGTCGATACAGAAAACAATGAAATCATCGGCTATAATCCCGACCGTCAATCGTCTCAAATCGGCCCTGAATTGCCCAATTTCAAAGGTTATTTCGTTATAAAATTCAATAAGCCCGTGACCGCTTACGGCACGTGGAACGACGATGAAATATATCCCGATAGTGCCGAACTTACCGGTACTCGCATGGGGGCTTATGTGGAGTTTGTCGCCGGTCGAGAACCTTTGATGGCACAAGTCGGTACCTCATTTATAAGCATAGAGCAGGCTCGCGCCAATATGGCGAAAGAACTTCCCGGGTGGAATCTCAAGAAACTCTCCGATGCTACACGTGAGGTCTGGAACGAAAAATTGTCAAAGATGAAGGTGTCGGGCGTCTCCGATACCGACAAGCACATCTTCTATACGGCGATGTATCACACCTATCTGTTCCCACGGGAATTTTCGGAGTATGGGCGATATTACAGTGCGTTCGACGATAAGATACACGAAGGCGTTTCACACAATGATTACTCGTTGTGGGATACATTCCGGGCTTTTCACCCGTTGATGACTTTCTTGGAGCCCACGCTTACCGGCGACTGGATTACCTCTCTGTTGCAGATGTATCGCGAGGGAGGGTGGTTGCCCATGTGGCCCAATCCGTCGTACACCAATATAATGATTGGTACACATGCCGACGCGCTTATTGCCGATGCCTATATGAAGGGAATACGTAATTATGATGTGAATCTCGCCTACGAGGCCATGCGTAAGAACTCCATGGTGCCACCCGACAATGATACCCGTCGTCGCTACGGCGACCGCGACCGCTGGACCTCGTATGAGGCACGGGCCGGTGCCAGCTATTACCACACGATAGGTTATGTGCCCGATGACAAGACGGCTGAGTCGGTATCGCGCACATTGGAGCATGCTTATGATGATTGGTGTGTGGCACAGGTGGCTCGTGATATGGGTAAAACATCGGATTATGAGTCGCTTATACGCTGGTCGCAGAATTATCGTAACATATATAATGTCGAGGCTGGCTTTATGTTACCCCGTAATTACAACGGCGATTGGATACAGCTCGACGATCACAATCGCCATGGTCTCACCGAAGGCTCGAAGTGGACCTATCTCTTCTGCGTGTTGCAAGATGTTCCCGGCATGATAGAGCTGATGGGCGGTAAAGAGGCTTTTGCCGCCAAGCTCGACCGAAATTTCGTCGAAAATCATTATCGACACGACAATGAACCGGGTCATCACTATATCTATCTCTATGACTATTGCGACCGCCCGTGGAAAACGCAAGAGTTGGCACGCAAACACACGCGCGTCAATTATCGCAACTCGCCCGACGGCGTGAATGGTAACGACGATTGCGGGCAGATGTCGGCTTGGTATCTGTTCTCGGTCATGGGCTTCTACCCCGTGACACCGGGTAGCAACACATTTGCTATCGGTGCACCACAATTTCCGCAGATAGATATGAAATTGTGTGTCGATGGAAAAGAGAAAGTCCTGAAAATTACGGCCGAGAATCTCTCGGACGAAAACCTCTATGTGGAGAAAATCTATATCGATGGTGAGGAACATACCTCTTCATTTTTCAACTATTTCGACATAATCCATGCCGATAATATCCGTTTCGTCATGACCGATAAACCCGTAAAATAATCGGTCATTACGATTGCCGATAGGGTTATCGTCTCCATTTTACAAAACACTGTGTCATTACGACACAGTGTTTTTTTATAAGTACTAAAGGTATATCACAATCGTCGCAACCTATAACAATAAGGATTTATAAATACTTATCAATGATACTCTCGTCGTATAGAGATGTCGCATGACACTATTTTACTATTTTTTGAGATAAGCGAGCGATAATATTTGCAGATGTTTGGGTAATTTTACACTGCATAAAATGTGTAAACAATATTAAGATTATGAAAAACGGTATTCGTATGAAATTTATGTCGGTGGTTGCTTTGGTTCTTGCCTCGATATGGGTAGGACGAGCCGACGTGACGGAGATGTCGTATGGCAAGTGGACGATCGTATTTGACGACGCGACGATGAAGAGCTCTTTCATCAAGGAGGGCGATACCATACTGCGAGACGTGTCGGTACGTTTCAAGGTGGAATCGACACTTATCGACGCCTCTACATACGACAAGGCTGTGATAAGCAATACGACACACGTCGATGCTGTGGGCGAGGCCCGAAAATACATAATAGAGTATAGCGATACGCGTATGGCAGCCAATCCGGTAGTGCGTCAGGCGTTCTATCTCTACCCCGATAGGGATTACTTCCTCACCGAGGTGATGCTTGTGGCTGCAAGTGGCGAGGTGAAGAGTAACTACATCGCTCCGGTGTATTCCGAGGCGCAAAACCTATTCCTTCCCCAAGATGCCAACAATCGTTTTCTCACCATACCATTCGATAACGATGGCTTTGTAACCTATGGTTCTTTCCCATTGAGCCGAACCAATACGGTGACATCGCACTCAATCGGTCGTATAGCGCGCGATTCTATCTCATTCGAGGTCACATCGGTGTTCAATGGTGAGACGCAGCAGGGCTTGGTTATCGGCTCGGTAGAGCATGATAATTGGAAATCGGCGGTGCGTCTTACCGGTAGCCCTTTGACGCAATCCTACCTCTCACGTCTCGAATGTTTCAGCGGTGTGACGCATAGCGCTACACGTGATGCTGTCGGTGATTATTTGCAACCCCACGGCTCGTTGTCGGGCGCTGAGGTGAAGTCGGCCCGTATGTTGGTGGGCTATTTCAGCGATTGGCGCACCGGTATGGAGACCTATGGCGAGGTGAATAATCTCATCGCTCCCAAACGCACATGGAACAAGCCAACGCCGTTTGGCTGGAACAGTTGGGGCGGTATGGAACGAAATGTCAATTACGATGGTGTGATTTCGGTATCGGACTTTATCAAAGAAAATTTGCAAGACAAAGGCCATTATGCGCAGGACGGACTTGTATTTGTGGGTCTTGACTCATTTTGGGACAATCTCAATTGGGACCAGCTCAAATCTTTTGCCGACCATTGTAAAGCGAATGGACAGGTTCCCGGTATCTATTGGACACCCTTCTGTGATTGGTATCACGCCTCGGGCGATGCCGTAGAAGGAAACAACGGATACCATTATTGGCAAACGCGACTCTATGTCAATGGCGAGGAGCGCTCGCTTTGTGGCGCGAAATGTATGGACCCTACGTCGCCGGCGACACTCTCGCGTATCAATTATTTTGTCGATCGTTTCAAAGACTTGGGTTTCCGTTATATCAAGCTCGATTTTCAAACCAATGGTATAGTCGAGGCCGACAGTTATTACAACAAAGATATTACGACCGGTGTGCAAGCCTATAATTATGGTATGAAACATTTGCGTGAGCGTTGTGGTGATGATATATTCCTTGTGGAGTCTATTTCGCCCTTGTTCCCGGCTCAATATGCGCATGCACGCCGTATCAGTTGCGATGCGTGGGGCGAAATGTGGCATACCAATTATATGATGAATAGTTTCTCTTTCGGTTGGTGGCTCGATAGGGTATATTGCTACAACGACCCCGACCACATAGTGATGGGCAATCGCAGTGATGCCGAGAATATATCGCGTATGACCACGGCTGCCGTTACCGGATATTGTATGCTGGGCGACAATCTGGCGACTGCCGGTTCCTATATTGGCGATGAGACCTCACAGACCAAGGCGGTGAAATATGCCACCTATGAACGGATAAACGATGTAATCAATCTCGGTCGCTCGTTCCGTCCCGCTTATGGACATAAGCTCTCGGGTAGTAACAATTCGGTCGATCTCTTCTATCTCGAAACCGATGAGGCCTATTACATCGCGCACTTCAATTACGGAATAGGCGACAAAACGGGTACCATCGACCTTGCGACTATGGGGATAGATGCCTCTGCAATCGATATGGCCGAGAGCTACGAGTGTTGGAGTTCCGCACCGGTGACTATTACCGACGGTCAGTTGAAATATTCCTCTCCTCATAATCAGGCAAAATTATACTATCTGTCTAAAAAACAATAACTTTAAATATCAGTAACATGAGAAAACTAAGTATGTTCAGCGTCGTGAGCCTATGGGCTTTGTCGCTTTTTGCTTTTGCTTCATGTGGTGACGATGAAAACGAATCGGCCGTACCGCACAATCCGGGACAGCCTATCGAACTTTCACAATTCTATCCCGACTCGGGAGGTATCGCCACCAAAGTGATTCTCAATGGTTCTAATTTTGGTACCGATGAGAGTAAAATCAAGGTCTTTTTCAACGAAAAAGAGGCTGCCGTCATCGAGTCGATAGGCGATAAAATCTACACCATTTGTCCGCGCAAACCGGGTGAAGGTGATGAAAATCAGATTATTCGTTGCAAGGTGGCCGTAGAGGTCGATGGTAAGCGCGTGGAATATCCCACCCCCTTCACCTATCAGATACAGACCGTGGTGACTACCGTCTGTGGTATGGGTACGAATACTACCGATGATGTGACGACAGGAAACCTTGCACAGACCTCTTTCCCCGCGGTTACTTATCTGGCTGTCGATAACGATAATAATATCTTTGTCTCGTTGCGTAATCGCCAGAGCTATTACAGCAACAATAAGGTGATATTGGTAAACGAGGACGAA
Source organism: Coprobacter sp. (assembly GCA_017462265.1). GTDB lineage: Bacteria > Bacteroidota > Bacteroidia > Bacteroidales > UBA11471 > Caccoplasma. Next base: position 85,860 of record JAFTRN010000059.1, read on the forward strand.
GATGTGAGCCGCCTGCTCATACCCGATACCGGCGCACCCCTCAACCAACCCTGTATGCTCGACGATGGTAAGACCGTGTATATACCCACGGATAATGGGCTCGAATACTGGACCATGTCGTCAGAAAACTTGTGGAGCCCCATCAAGATGTCGCTGAAACCCAATACGGGGGAACAACTTACGTTCGACTATAAGCACTCGTTTGCTATGTGCGAGGCCGACGGTTTTATGTATGTACGAGCCAAAAACGGTATTCTCTATAAATTTGACCCGCTTACCGGACAGACCTCGCAAGTGACCAACGGACTTATGAGCGGAAGCGATAGTTATATGGCGTTTAGCCGTACCAATCCTTACTTGCTATATTTGGCATACACCAATAATCACTGCGTGTACACCTATAATATTCAGACCGGTGCTCATTTATTGCTCGCCGGTATGTCTGCCAATGCCGGATATATCGATGGTAACGGAGCTTCGGCCATGTTCAACAATCCCCGACAACTCATACTCGATGAGGACGATAATATGTATATAGCCGATACCGACAACCACGTGATACGCAAGGTCACTCCCGACGGCAAAGTGAGTACCGTTATCGGACAGCCCGGTGAGGCCGGTTATCAGGACGGTAGCCCCGAGGTGGCGCTGTTCAATCGCCCCTTCGGTGTAGCCATCAACAAGGAGGGTATCATATATGTTGCCGACTTCGAGAATCAATGTATCCGTCGTCTTGCCATAGAATAATTGGGTGTTACACATAATACGCTATATACGATGAAAAAACTATTAGCTATAACCATCTTTATATGCTGTCAGCTCCTCGTCTTTGCACAGCAAGGACCGGCCTCGCTGTCAGTAACGGGTACCGTTTACGACAACACCAATACCACGTTGCCGGGTGCCACGATTTCGGTAAAAGACCGCCCCGGTACCGGTGCCGTAACCGATGCCGACGGTCGTTTCTCCATCAAATGTCAGAAAAACGATGTCCTCGTATTTTCTTGTATCGGTTTTCAGCCGATAGAGAAACTTGTTACCACCTCAGAGACCAACATCAAGGTCACACTCTCGACCTCGGACAACGCGCTCGACGAAGTGGTGGTAGTAGGTCTCGGTACACAACGAAAAATCAGTGTGGTAGGTGCTGTGACCAGTGTCGATGTCGATCAGTTGCAGACACCCTCTACCAATATTCAGAATATGCTGGGTGGTCGCGTACCGGGTATCATCACCATGCAGAGTAGTGGTGAGCCGGGCAAGAACATCTCCGAGTTCTGGATTCGTGGTATAGGTACGTTTGGTGCCAATAGCAGCGCGTTGGTGCTCATCGATGGTCTCGAAGGCACATTGAGTGATGTCGATCCTGCCGACATCGAGAGTTTCTCGGTATTGAAAGACGCCTCGGCTACTGCCATATATGGTGTGCGGGGTGCCAATGGTGTGGTAATTGTCACCACCAAGCGCGGTACAACCGACCGCCTGCAAGTGACGGGCCGTGTCAATTTCACGGTATCGCAGCTCACCAATATGCCCGAGTATCTCGACTCGTATGAGTATGCCAAACTGGCCAATGAGGCCCGTGTCGTGCGTGGTAGTGTTCCGCTTTATTCCGATATAGAGTTGGATATTATCAAATATGGTCTCGACCCCGATCTTTACCCCAATGTCAATTGGCAAGATGAAATACTGCACAAGACTTCACTGCAACAGACCTATTTCGTCAATGCTCGCGGTGGTGGCAGCTTGGCGCGTTACTACCTCAGCCTCGGTATGAACAACGAATCGTCGGCCTATAAGCAGGACGAAAGTTCAAAATATTCGACAAAGGTGGGCTATCGTACCGTAAACTATCGTGCAAACCTCGATATAAATCTTACGAAGAGCACAAAAATATATTTCGGTGCCGACGGATTCTTCTCTACCAAGAAAGAACCGGGCAATAGCGATACCGACGCTTTGTGGAAGACACAACGCAATCTTACTCCCATTACCATTCCTACCGTATATTCTACCGGTCACCTGCCTGCTTATGGAGTAAATGATGCTTACTCTCCGTATGTGATGCTCAATAATACCGGTATGGCCGATAAACGCAATTATCGCGGTAAAGTGACACTCGAATTGAAACAAGACCTCTCGGCATGGGTTGATGGCCTTTCTGTGCGTGCGCAAGGGGCTTACGACCTGCACTCAGCGGCTACTGAGGTACGCTCTATCCTGCCCGAGATGTACTATGCCACCACGCGTAAATACTCCGGCGAGCTGGGTATCATCAAGCGTGTAGAGGCACAACCCGCCAAATATTCGCACGAAGAGTCGCAATATTACAAGGCTCACTTCGAGGCGATGGCCAACTACGACAATCAGTTTGGCGACCACACCGTAGGCGCGTTGCTCTATTATTATATGAGTAGCGAGCAGACGCTGAATAAAAGTCTTGACGATAAGGCCGAGACCGTGCGTGGTATGTATGCCATACCCGTTCGTTATCAAGGTCTGTCAGGTCGTCTTACCTATGGTTTCCAAGATACCTATTTCCTCGATGTCAATTTTGGTTACACCGGTTCGGAAAACTTCGAGAAGGGGCATCGCTTCGGTTTCTTCCCCTCTGTGGCCTTGGGTTGGGTACCTACCCAATATGCCTTTATGCAAGACGCCATGCCTTGGCTCGATTTCTTGAAAATACGTGCCTCTTACGGTACGGTGGGTAACGACCGCCTTACCGACACCCGTTTCCCCTATCTCACGCTCATGAATACCTATAACACCGGTGGTGGTTGGGGTAGCTCAGTTGGTTATATTACCGAGGATCGCGTGGGTGCCAACAATCTGCGTTGGGAGCGTGCCAAGAAGGCCGACCTCGGTATCGAGGCCAAGTTGTTCGGCGAGAAAGTCGATTTGGTAGTCGATTTCTTCCAAGACAAGCGCGATGGTATCTACCAACAACGTTCGCAAATTCCCGATTATGTAGGTCTTACCCATATGCCCTTTGGTAACGTCGGTAAGATGAAGAGTTACGGTTCCGACGGAAATATCTCTTATACACAAGATTTCGGTAAAGATATTTCGTTTACCGTCCGTGGTAATTTCACCTACTCGGCCAATAAAGTCGAAAATTGGGAGCAAGCCGAGCAACCCTATGAATATCAAAATCATACCGGATATGTGCATGATGCTTTCCGGGGTTACATTGCCGAGGGCCTTTTCCGCGATGAGCAAGATGTGGCACAAAGTCCCAAACAGACTTTCGGCGCCTATACCGTGGGCGATATCAAATACAAGGACGTAAATGCCGATGGTATTATCAATGAGGACGATAAAGTACCTTTGTCGTATCCTTTCTTCCCGCGTCTGATGTATGGTTTCGGTGGTGAGTTCCGTTGGAAAAACCTGTCGTTGTCGCTCTTGTTCAAGGGTACGGGCAATACCGATTACTACTATGTAAATACTCGTTCGAATGGCGAAGGTTTTATACCCTTCTGGAACGGCTCTACGGGTAACGTGCTCAAGATTGTTGCCGACCAGAGCAATCGTTGGACACCGGCCTCCTACTCCGGTACCCCTGCCACCGAAAATCCCAATGCGTTATATCCCCGTCTCAGTTATGGTAGCAACAGCAACAACGCTCAGTACTCTACCTATTGGAAAGCCAACAGTCGCTATCTGCGATTCCAAGAGATTAACCTCAACTACAATTTCAAAGCCGGTAAGGCCTTGAAGGCGTTGGGTGTGAAGTCGCTCGATTTGCAATTTGTGGTTTCCAATGTCTGTGTGTGGAGCCCCTTCAAGTTGTGGGATCCCGAGCAAGCCGACTACAACGGTGCAGCCTATCCCATTCCTCGCTCTTACGCGTTCCAGATGTATGTTAATTTCTAAGATTAGTAACGCATAATATATATACGTATGAAAACGATAAAAAATATAATATGGCTCATATCGCTGCCCATTATGGGGTTGCTGTCGTCGTGCGAAAGCTATCTCGATGTGGACCAATACTTCGATGATACATTGAAGTATGACTCGATATTCACCAATAAACTCTATTTGGAAAAATACCTATGGGGGGCTGTCGGAGAACTGCCCAGCGCCAGCGCTATCTTCGGTGATGATGTCGCACCCGGTGTTACGGCAGGTGACGAGATATTTACCCTTATGACCGAAGGCCTGTTTCATGGCAAGGCTCTCACCCTCGGTCTTGTAAGCCCTTCTGATTTAAGAGGATTGAACTCTTGGAAACCGGCTTATAAGGCGATACGTAAGGCAAATGTCATATTGGCTCGCATCGATGAGTGTGAAGAACTTTCGGCGCTTGAACGTGCCGAGTTGATAGGATATACCCACTTCCTCCGTGGATATGCCTATTACTTTATACTGATGAATTATGGCCCCGCAGTGTTATTGGGCGATGATATTTTCGACAACAACCGTGAGGCCGAGTATTATGAACGTTTTCGTGCCACCTACGACGAGACGGTGGAATACATCTGCTCGGAACTCGAACTGGCCGCTCAGAATATACCCGAAGTTGCACCGATAGCCAATTTCGGTCGTCCCACCAAGGGAGCCGCCTACGCGCTTATAGCCCGGGTACGTCTGCACGCTGCAAGTCCTGCTTTCAATGGTGGCGCTGCCGCTAAACGCTATTTCGGTAATTGGACACGTTCTACCGATGGTGCGCAATATGTGTCGCAGACCTACGACGAACGCAAATGGGCGTTGGCCGCCGCTGCCGCCAAGCGTGTCATGGATATGGATCTCTACGAGTTACACACCGTAGAGAAAGTAACCTTGTCCGGTGGTGACGAGACTGCCGTTACACCCGAGTTGCCCGATGGTATTCCTACCGACGAATTTCCCTTTGGAGCCGGAGGTATCGACCCGTTAAAGTCATATACCAATATGTTCAACGGTACGACCTATCCTGTGCAAAATAAGGAGCTTATATGGGGCGAATATTCCGATGGTATTCGCAATTACACGCAACAGTCTTTCCCCATATACATGAACGGATTCAATGGTATGTGCCTCACCCAGAAGGTTATCGACGCTTATCGTATGCAAGATGGTAAAACCATAGAGGAGGCTCGCCTGCTCGGCGAATATTCCGAGACCGGCAACTCGCGCGTACTTCGTTACTTCTCGGGCTATCGCTTGCTTCGTGGTACACACAATATGTATGTCAATCGTGAGATGCGTTTCTATGCTTGTGTAGGTTTCAGCGGCTGCTATTGGCCGGGTACATCGTGCAACAACAGCAACTATCGCAACCAGACCGTCTATTACTACAATGGCGGTAACGCGGGTCCCGACAAGGCAATCAGCGAACCCAAGAATACTTGTATTACCGGCTATGTACTCAAAAAATATGTACACCCCGAAGACAACTGGTATAATGGTGATGGTTCTACCCGTATGTCGAAAGTATTCCCCATTATACGTTATGCCGAGATGCTTATCTCCTATGCCGAGGCCGTGAACCACTTGCAGAGTACGCACAATGTGACACTGCCCAGCGGACACACTTACACCCTGTCGAGAGCTATGAATCTCGATGAGGCGGTATTCTCGTTCAATCAGATACGTTTCCGCTCGGGACAGCCCGGCCTTACCGAGGCCGAGATTGCCGATGAAACCCTCATGGACGAGGCTATCAAACACGAACGTTTCATCGAGTTCTTGTGCGAAGGTCGTCGCTACTACGACGTGCGTCGTTGGGGTACTTATGAGCAGGAAGAGAGCGTACCCATTACCGGTATGAACGTGTATGCCGGCGCAGCCAATTACTTCGAGCGTACCTCTATCAATCATGCCGATTACCGTAATCGTGTGGTCGATAAGAAGATGGTGCTTCTGCCTCTCGAACGCAACGAGGTGCGCAAATCGAAAGTGCTCGACCAAAATCCCGGTTGGTATTAGAAGCTTAGGCTGAAAACAGCTTCTTAATCTGTAACAGTAAAATTGTAAACATTATGAAAAGTAAATTATATATGACGCTTGCCCTCTCGGTCGCACTTGGCTTTACGGCGTGTGACGAGAATGAGCAATTCGAGGGCGAACTCTATAAAAAGGTAATATATCTGTTGAGCGATACCGATTTGTCGTTCAGCTCCGTACACGAGCTCGGTGCGGAATCTACCGGCTACGTCACGGTGTATTGCGGAGGTACCGAACATATTATGAAAGATGTGACCGTGGAACTCGAACCCGATGATGAGGTGCTATCGGAATATAATCGCCTCAACTACGACATCGATTCATCTCGATTTGCGAAAGAGCTCGAGCCTTCTCGCTATACCATAGAGTCGTTTACGACCGTGTTGCGAGCCGATAACCCCGACAATTATAGTCTTTTGCCTATAAAAGTACGCCCCGATGGTCTGTCGCCCGACTCTATTTATATGATTCCGTTGCGTATAAAATCGGTTTCGGATTATGAAATAAATCCCGACAAGCAGAGTGTGCTTTTCCGCATCATACTCAAAAACAAATATGCGACCATGGCATCGACCACTTATTACCAGATGACCGGTACCGAGACGCGTCACAATGCCGATGGCGATGTGGCAAGCGGTATATCGGTGACACGTATATTTGCCCCGCTGGGAAAAAATTCCGTGCGCACCTTTGCCGGTACTACTACCTATAATCCCGCGAATGTAACGGTCGATGAAATCAACAAATATGCGATAATAATTACCGTCAATGACGATAATTCGGTAACGGTATCGCCCTATGGTACCATAGAGGTGGAAATGTTGGGTGAGCCCGAGGAAAACTCTTTCACCACAAACACGCTCGGTCGTTACCAATTCAATTTGCACTATCGTTATCGCCTTACGCCCGACGATGTGTGGATTACCATGAAGGAGGTCAACAACCAACTGATTACTGTTGTCCAATAAATACCACGGAGAGGTCAGATGGCGTAAATAGATTATTTGCGCTATCCGACCTCTTGATTTTCGGACACAAAATCTATCTTTGCGATACCAACCCTCATATTTACAACGATGAAACACCTATTCCGAAATCTAATACTTACGAGTGTCGTACTGCTGTGTTGCGGCCTATCGGGGCGTGCCGTCGAACCGGTCGATTATGTCAATCCCTATATGGGAAATATCAGCCATTTGTTGAAGCCGACCTATCCTACGATACACCTGCCCAATGGTATGTTGCGGGTCTATCCTCAGCGGGGCGATCACACCGAGAGTTATATCCATGGATTACCGGTGTGGGTGGTCAATCATCGCGAAAATCACTGTTTCAATCTCTCGGCATGCGTCGGTGATGGTACGGCTTTATCGTCGGTCATTCGCACCGATTACGACAATGAAGTCGTGAAGCCCTATTATTATAAGGTGGATATTGACAATCAGCAGGTGACGGCCGAGTTTGCTCCGTCGGCACGTTCGGCGATTTATCGCTTGCAGTATAGTGGCGACAAGTCGGCCTATTTACTGCTCAATGCCGGTAATGGTGAGTTGGAAATCGAGGGAAATACGATAAAGGGTTATCAGAATACATGGGGGTGGGTGCGTGTGTATATCTACCTCGAAACCGATAAAAATCCTACAGAAAGCGGTGCGCTGAAGAATGGAAAAATACAAACGTCGAAAATGACAGTCTCGGGCGATAACGCTTGTGCGGTCTTTCGTTTCGATGCCGGGGCGGTAGTCAATGCCCGCTATGGCATATCGCTCATCAGTGTGGAGCAGGCACGTCGTAACCTCTATAACGAAATACCCGAGCCCGATTTTGCCAAAGTGAAAAAATCTGCCCGTGAGGTGTGGAACAAGGAATTGGGTAAGATAAAAATAAAAGGGGGCGACTACAACGACAGGGTAGTGTTCTATACATCGCTCTATCGTTGCTATGAACGTCCGGTAAATATCAGCGAGGAGGGACGCTATTTCAGCGCTTCCGACCACAAAGTGCACGACGATGGGGGAGTGCCATTCTATACCGACGATTGGTTGTGGGATACTTTCCGGGCCACGCACCCCTTGCGTCTGCTCATCGATGCCGATGTGGAGCAGGCTATGCTCACTTCATTGATACGCATGGCCGAGCAGAGCGACAAACAGTGGTTCCCGACCTTCCCCTCTATCACCGGTGACTCACGTCGCATGAACTGTAATCATGGCGTGGCTACGCTCATCGACGCTTGGGCCAAGGGTGTACGTGGTTTTGATCTCGAAAAGGGGTATGAATATGCCCGTAAAGCCATCGAGGAAAAGACGTTGGCGCCTTGGTCGGCACGCGATGCCGGCTATCTCAACGAGTTTTACACCCGTCACGGCTATATTCCGGCTCTTGCTCCCGGTGAGCAGGAAACTTCACCCGAAGTTGATGGCTGGGAAAAACGTCAGGCTGTGGCGGTAACGTTGGGTACGGCATATGACCAGTGGTGTCTCTCTCGCATTGCCGAGGCGCTTGGTAAGGACGATGAAGCCGAATATTACCTGCGCTGCTCATATAACTATCGTAACCTATTCAATGCCGAAACCGCGTTTTTCCACCCCAAAGACAAAGAGGGTAAATTTATCGAGCCGTTCGACTATCGCTTTTCCGGTGGAATAGGGGCGCGCGACTATTACGATGAGAACAACGGTTGGACCTATCGCTGGGACGTACAGCACAATATAGGCGACTTGGTAAATTTGATGGGTAGCCGTGAAAATTTTGTGCGCAATCTCGATGCTACGTTCAGCGAATGGCTCGGTCGTAATAAATATGAATTTTATGCCCAACTGCCCGACCAAACAGGAAACGTGGGACAGTTTTCCATGTCGAATGAGCCATCGTTGCACATACCTTATCTCTATAATTATGCCGGTGCGCCCTGGAAAACCCAGAAACGTGTGCGCGACCTTGTACACCAATGGTTCCGCAACGACTTGATGGGTGTGCCGGGCGATGAAGACGGAGGTGGACTGTCGTCGTTTGTCGTGTTCTCCATGATGGGGTTCTATCCCGTGACACCCGGCCTCCCGGCCTACAATATCGGCAGTCCCTTTTTCGAGGAGATTACCATTTCCCTCACCAACGGGAAAAAGGTGCGTATTATAGCACGGAATTGCTCCGACGAGAACAAGTATATACAATCGGCAAAAATCAATGGTGAAAATTGGAACAAACCATGGTTCTCGCATACCGATATTGCCGACGGCGCTGTCATCGAATTGCAAATGGGTAGTAAACGCAATACTGTTTGGGGTATCGCTCCCGAAGCGGTACCACCTTCGGCAGCACCTTACCCTAAAAATTAAGAACGATACGAGAAATAAGAAAACAACAATATGAAGAGACAACTTTTGACCTTATGTTGCCTGGCGGGGTTGAGTACGGCTATGGCTCAACAGGTGCAATGGGTATATTCGACTCCCGATGAACAGTGGAAAGTATGCAACGATATACACATAGTCGATGACGATCCCGATGTGATGGATCATGTACTTATTACCGACTATCGTGAGCAGAAAATGGAGGGCTTTGGCGGAACATTCAACGAATTGGGTTGGGACGCTCTCAATTTGCTTCCCAAATCTGAACGTCAAGCTGTTCTCAAAGAGCTATTCGAGCCGAATAAGGGTATGAATTTCACCTATTGTCGTACTACCATCGGGGCAAATGATTATTCACGCGATTGGTATAGCCTCAACGAGCACGATGGCGATTTCGAGATGAAACATTTTTCCATTGCTCGCGAGAAGAAAGTCTTGATTCCCTATATAAAATCGGCATTGAAAATCAATCCCGCATTACGATTGTGGGCTTCACCATGGAGTCCTCCGACCTGGATGAAGACCAACCGTCACTATGCGACGGTATCGGGCGATCACAACGACCTGCCCCGGGACCGACAAGTCACCGAGGGCGACCATTTCATACAAGAGCCTCGCTATTTGGCCGCTTATGCCGACTATCTGTCCAAATATATCAAAGCGTATAAAAAACAGGGTATCAATATAGAAATGCTCCAATTTCAGAACGAGCCTTATACCCGCAATCAGTGGCCCACTTGTCTATGGACACCCGAGGCCATGCGTCGTTTTATATTCGATTATCTCGTACCGGTATTTGAAATGCGCCACCCCGATGTGGAGTTGTGGCTTGGCACGATCAATTGTAATCGTATAGAGGATATAGAGGTGGTGATGTCGCACCCCGATGCACCCAAATACATTAAAGGTATAGGTTTGCAGTGGGAGGGTAAGGATATTGTTGCCGATGTCCATCGCAAGTATCCCGGTGTGAAAATTATGCAGACCGAGAATGAATGTGGTGGCGGTACTTTTGATTGGAACGCAGCTGAATATACCTACTCGCTTATTCGCCGATATATCGGTGGGGGAGCAGGATCCTATATGTATTGGAATATGGTGCTACAAGATCGTGGCACGAGTACCTGGGGTTGGAATCAAAACGCCATGATTGTAATCGATTCCAAAACTCGAAAAGTGACCTATACACCCGAATTTTATATCATGAAGCACCTCAGTCATTTTGTACAACCCGGTGCTTATAAAATAAAAACATTGGGTAATGATGAAGAAATGCTTGCATTCCGTAACCCCGACGATGCGACGGTGATACTCATTGTAAATACCGCCGACCATACCGAGACCAAAACCATCGCGTTGCATGGTAAGGTGTATAAGGTGAAAATGAAACCTAATTCATTCAATACATTAGTCATCAAATAATACATATACGATATGAAAAAGACAGGCATTGTATTTGCCATGGCCCTATTGTGTGCAGGTGTCGTGTCGGCACAAAAAGTGACATGGAAATCTTCGGTACAAAATGATTATTGGCGCACAGAGAAGGGTGCGAAATGGTCGGACGTACCTACGACGGATAATGTGGTAAAGATTTCGGATAAGAAGATGCAACCCATCGACGGATTGGGGGGAACGTTCAACGAATTGGGCTGGGACGCCTTGTGTTATCTGTCCGACGATAAGAAACAAGAAGTCATCTACAATCTGTTCAGCCCCGAGGAGGCCAATTTCAACTATTGCCGTATGCCTATCGGGGCCAGTGATTTCGGTTTGAATTTCTATTCGCTCAACGATGTGGCCGACGACTTCCAGATGATAAATTTCAATATCCATCGCGACCGCTATATACTTATACCTTATATAAAAGCGGCGCAGAAGATACGTCCCGACCTCAAAATGTGGGCATCGCCATGGAGTCCTCCGGCATGGATGAAGACCAACAATCACTATGCCAGCGAACCCTATGAGCATGGCGAGAATTTGAATGGTCTGCAACCCGAGAAACGTCAGGATTTGAATACAACCGGTTTCCGTATGGAACGGGGCTATTTGGAGGCCTACGCGCTCTATTTCGTGAAATTCGTGCGGGCCTATGCCGAGCAGGGTATCAACATCGAATTGGTAAATATGCAGAATGAGCCTTGCTCGCCCACAAAGTATGGCAGTTGCCCGTGGCGTCCGCAAGATATGGCCCATTTTATCGGCAAGTATCTCGGCCCGAAGTTTGAAAAAGAGAATATCGAGACCGAGATCTATTTCGGTACGATCAATCGTGATAACCCCGAGTTCACTCGCACGGCGCTCAACGACCCCGATGCCGCCAAATACATCAAAGGCGTGGGTTTCCAATGGGACGGTAAATGGGCCGTACCGCATATCAACAAGGAATATCCACACATAAAACTCATGCACACCGAGGCCGAGTGCGGTAACGGCTCCAACGACTGGGGCGCTGCCGAGAATACTTGGTGGCAGATAAGTCATTATATGCGTAATGGCGTGCGCGTCTTTACCTATTGGAATATGGTTCTCGATCGTGAGGGTATAAGTCCGTGGGGGTGGAAGCAGAACGCGTTGATTTCGGTCGATACCGTGGCAAAAACCGTTACATACAATCCCGAGTTCTATCTGATGAAACATCTTTGTCACTATGTGATGCCCGGCGCTTATCGCCTCGAAACGCCCTATGACAACGAGGAGGTATTGGCATTTGTCAATCCCGACGGAAAGACCACCATTCTTGTAGCCAATCGTAGCAACGAGGCTCGTAGCCTCTCTCTCGAAGTCGCAGGCCGTTATCTGAATCTCATAGTAAAAGCAAAATCGTTCAACACCATCAACTTCTAAACTATGGCGAGAAATTTGATACGAAATCTATGTGTGGGGGCGGCAATTTCGCTGTCGGCCCTTGTATGTGCGCAGACCTCCACACCGCTCTACAAAGATATGGACGCACCTATTCACGACAGGGTGATGGACCTGCTTTCGCGCATGACCGTCGAGGAAAAAGTGGCACTGATGATACATAACGCTCCGGCCATACCGCGCCTTGGTATCGACAAGTATTATCATGGAAACGAGGCGTTACATGGAATAGTACGTCCCGGGAATTTTACGGTTTTCCCCCAAGCGATAGCGTTGGCTGCGACTTGGAACGATGAACTGATGTATCGTATATCAACGGCTATTTCCGACGAGGCTCGTGGTAAATGGAATGAATTGGAACTGGGCAAGAAACAGTTAGACGGCTCGAGCGATCTGCTTTCGTTCTGGTCGCCCACCATCAATATGGCGCGTGACCCGCGTTGGGGGCGTACCCCCGAGACATACGGCGAGGACCCGTACCTTACCGGTACCATGGGATTGGCGTTTGTACGAGGATTGCAAGGCAATCACCCCCGATATATAAAGACCGTCTCTACGCCGAAACACTTTGCCGCCAACAACGAGGAGCACAACCGGGCAAGTTGCAACGCTGTGATATCCGAGCGCGACTTGCGCGAATATTACCTCCCGGCTTTCGAGAAATGTATAGTCGAGGGTAAAGCGCAGTCGATCATGACTGCCTACAATGCTGTGAATGGCGTGCCCTGTCTCATCAACTCCTATCTTATAGGAAAGGTTTTGCGCCAAGATTGGCAATTTCAGGGTTATATCGTTTCCGATTGCAGTGCTCCGCAGTGGATGGTGACACAGCACAAGCAGTGTAAAGATTATGAAACGGCGGCGGTACTCATGATGAAAGCCGGTATGGATATGGAGTGTGCCGATAACGTATATACTCGTCCGTTGCTGAATGCCTACTACCAATATCGTGTCACCGATGCCGAAATCGACAGCGCAGCCTATCGCTTGTTGCGTGGCCGTATGTTGCTGGGTTTGTTCGATGATCCCGATAAAAATCCTTACAACAAAATAAAACCGTCGGTGGTGGGTTGTAAAAAACACCAAGAGTTGGCACTCGAGACGGCACGTCAAAGTCTTGTGTTGCTTAAAAATGAGAATAATATGTTGCCCCTCGACCTTTCCGAGGTGAAATCGATAGCTGTTGTGGGTATCAATGCCGACCGCATAGAGTTTGGCGACTATAGTGGTACGCCGGTAAATAAGCCTGTCACTATACTCGAAGGCATACGCAACATCGTGGGCAAGCGGGTGAAAGTGGTACACGCTCCGTGGGTATCGAGTTCTACGGGTTACGAACCGGTGAATAAAAATTTCTTTCCCGATGGATTGAAAGTGGAGTATTTTGACAACGCTCGTCTCGAAGGTACTCCGTCGGTGCGTACCGAGGAGGAACTCTTCTATGACCCTGCCAATCGTCCGCCCGATCCTTTCCTGCCTGTAGCTCCTATGTCGGCACGATGGACCGGTACATTGTTGCCTACCGTCACCGGCGAATATACTATTACCTTGAAGACCGATGACGGGTGTCGCCTCTTTATCAATGGTGAGAAACTCATTGATTCTTGGGTGGAACGTCCTGCTACCGACGATAAGGTGCTTGTGCATCTCGAGGCCGGTAAACGATATGATATAAAGGTGGAATATTTCGATGGCGGCGGAAACTCTTTTGCCCGTATGTATTGGACGGCTCCCGACATCGATAGCCGTGAACGTATAGAGCTATTCGGCGAGGCCGGAAAGGCCGCCAAGGAGTGTGATGTGACCATCGCCGTGCTGGGTATCGACAAATCTATAGAGCGAGAAGGACAAGACCGTTATACTCTCGAGCTTCCGGCCGATCAGCAGGAATTTATTCGAGAAATTTATAAGATAAATCCGCGCACGATTGTTGTGTTGGTGGCCGGTAGTTCTATGGCTGTAAATTGGATTGATGAGAATGTCCCGGCGATACTCGATGCTTGGTATCCCGGTGAGCAAGGCGGTAATGCCGTTGCCGAGGCCCTCTTTGGTAAGTACAATCCCGGTGGCCGCTTGCCGCTGACGTTCTACAATTCGCTATCGGAACTGCCTGCGTTCAACGACTATTCTGTACAGAATCGTACCTACCAATACTTTACGGGTAAACCTCTGTATGAGTTCGGATACGGCCTCAGTTACACCACATTCGAATATGCCGATTTGCAAACCTCACTCAGCGACGAGGCTGTAAACTTCACATTCTCGGTGTCGAATACCGGTCGTTACGATGGCGATGAAGTAGCGCAAGTATATGTGAAATATCCCGAGACAGGAACCTATATGCCCCTCAAACAACTGCGTGGATTCAAGCGCGTACATATAAAGAAAGGCAAGACCTCGACCGTTACGATTTCTGTACCCAAGAAGGAACTCCGTTATTGGGACGAGAAGAGCAAGGAATTTGTAACTCCTACCGGCGAATACACATTTGAGATAGGCAGTTCATCTCAAGACATTCGTCTCGAAAAAACGATTGTATTGTAACCCTTTACGATAACCGATAGCGCACCGCAGTTTCTCAGAATGTGCGGTGTGCTATTCTCATCTTATGAAAATATGACCTTTTATCGTTATATCAGTTTTTTGATAGTTTTTACAATTGCAGCACACGTATCGGCGCGAGAAGTGATTGTGCTCGATACGGCATGGCTTTTTCATCGAGGAGATATTACCTACCGCTACGAGTGCCTCGATGATTTATCCTGGGAGCAAGTGTGCGTGCCACACGATTGGGCGATAGCCGGCCCTTTTGATCTCAATGAGGATATGCAATTTGTAAAAGTGATAGAAGATGGTGACACAGCGGCACGTTTGCGTACCGGTCGTACCGGAGCATTACCTGCTACCGGTGTCGGGTGGTATCGTCGGGAGATATGGCTTGATAAGAGTGTTTCCGATCGACGGCTCTATGTGGAGTTTGATGGTGTGATGAGTAATGCCAAGGTCTATTTCAATGGTTATTATATAGGAAATCGTCCGTATGGCTATTCTTCGTTTTCTTTCGATGTCTCGGACTATGCTTGTTTTGGTGGGAAAAATTATCTCGATGTCAGAGTCGAAAATTTACCCGAGAGTTCTCGTTTCTACACCGGTGCAGGTATATATCGGCCGGTGAGAATGGTCTTGACACATCCGGTGCATGTGGCAGAATGGGGTACCTATATTACAACTCCCGAAATATCGAAAAAGCAGGGACGGGTATCTATTGCAACTACGGTGAAATCGTTGTCGGAAGGTAATAATGAAGTGAAACTTATCACCTCGATATATGCTCCGTCGGGTCATCGTGTGGCACAGACCGAGTCCTCGCATAGAATCAAGAACGAATATACTTTCTCGCAGACTTGTAATGTGCGAAAACCTCTATTGTGGGATACCGATACGCCACACCTATATACAGCCGTGTCATCGGTATGGGTAGATGGAGTAGAGGTCGATCGATATACAACTCGATTTGGTTTCCGTACCATTCGTTTCGATAAAGATAAGGGCTTTTTTCTGAATGAAAAACAGACAAAAATCAAAGGTGTATGTTTGCATCACGATTTGGGACCGTTGGGAGCCGCTGTCAATCGCAGGGCAACCGAGCGGCAATTACAAATCATGAAAGAAATGGGGTGTAACGCCATACGTACAGCACATAATCCATCGTCGATAGAGTTGTTGCAACTTTGCGATAGCCTCGGACTTATGGTACAGGTGGAGGCTTTCGATGAGTGGAGAAATGGGAAATGTGCCAATGGGTATAACCTCTATTTCGATGAATGGGCCGAGCGTGATCTTGTAGGTCTTATACATAGAGATCGCAATCACCCGTGTGTCATTATGTGGAGTATAGGTAACGAATTGCGGGAGCAAGGTGAGAAAGAGGGGTGGAAAGTGGCCAAATATCTCAATGATATTGCTCATCGTGAAGACCCTACCCGTCCTACGACGGCCGGATATAATAACCATTGGGCCGCGATAGACAATGGCCTGGCCGATGCGGTCGATCTTGTCGGTTTCAATTATAAACATTTCGATTATGTGACGCAGCACGAGAAACACCCCGATTACATACTATATGGCAGTGAGACAGCCTCGGCGGTTAGTTCACGAGGGGTATATAAGTTTCCTGTTTGTGATAATTGGACACCTTGGTATAACGATTATCAAGTGTCGAGCTATGATATGGAATATGTACCATGGGGCAGTGCGCCTGATACCGAATTTGAAAAGCAAGATGATAATGAATTCCTTCTCGGAGAGTTTGTGTGGACCGGTTTCGACTATTTGGGCGAGCCGTCACCATATGGCGAGGGAGCGCCGTCGCGTAGTTCCTATTTCGGTATAGTCGATTTAGCCGGATTACCCAAGGACCGTTACTACCTTTATAGCAGTCGTTGGAGTGATAAACCGGTACTACATCTTATGCCTCATTGGAATTGGCCCGATAGGGTGGGCTTGGAGGTACCGGTACAATGTTACACCAATTATCCTGTGGTGGAATTGTTTGTCAATGGTGTAAGTCATGGTAAATGTACAAATGTGAAAAATGATAAATTTCGTCGTTATCGTATGCGCTGGGACGATGTGATTTATCACCCGGGAGAAATAAAAGTCGTTGCTTATAATGCGAACGGAATCGCTTGCGAAGAGCGCGTCGTGAAAACAGCCGGTAATCCCTCACAGATAAGACTAAGTCTCGACCGTGACACTCTGACTGCCGATGGTAAAGATCTGGCCTTTATTACGGTAGATGTATGCGATGAGGCAGGAAATCTTTGTCCCCGAGATGCCTCTATGTTATTTGTGAAGGTATCGGGAAATGGACGCTTGCGAGCTATGTGCAATGGCGATGCGACCGATCTCACCTCGTTTGCATCTAATTATATGCGAGTGTTCAATGGAAAACTTGTACTAATTATAGAGGCGGGACGTGATTCCGGCAATATAGAAGTGATGGTATCGGGAGAACGTCTGAATGCTGCCACTTGCAAACTTACTACAATAAAACCATAATTTATATTATACGCCATGAGACGTGTCATACTGCTTGTTAATACTTTGATTATGGCTTTGTCGGGAGTTTTTGCGCAAAAACCGCTCAAAGCCTATGTGGTCTCTAACGCCCACTTCGATACACAATGGAATTGGACGGTGCAAACCTCTATCGATGAGTATGTCGCCCATACCCTGCGACGAAATTTATGGTTGCTCGATCGCTATCCGAATTATTTATTCAATTTTGAAGGAGGGGTTAAATACAGCTGGATGAAAGAGTATTATCCGGCCGAGTATGAGCGGCTAAAAGAGTATGTCGCAGCCGGTCGATGGCATATTGCCGGCGCCTCGTGGGACGCTAACGATACGCACGTTCCATCGCCCGAGTCGGCACTGCGCAATATATTGTTGGGGCAGGAGTTTTACAAGAGCGAGTTTGGCGTGAAATCCGATGATGTGTTTTTGCCCGATTGTTTCGGATTCAGTGCCACATTACCCACGATTGCTTCGCACGCCGGTCTTGTGGGTTTTTCCACCCAGAAGTTGCAATGGCGCAATAAGCCCTTTTATGGTGAGGCAAAGGTGCCGTTCGACATAGGTATATGGCATGGTATCGATGGCTCATCACTCTATGCGGCCCTCAATGGTAATGATTATACACATCGTTGGAATGGCGAGGACATCAGTCGTGATGAAGACTTGAAACGATTGGCCTCCAATTCTCCGCTTGGAATAGCCTACAGATATTATGGTACCGGCGACAGAGGCGGCTCTCCTACCATACCTTCGGTGGTTTCGGTAGAGAAGGGGTTGAAGGGTGACGGTGATGTGCAGATAGTGGCCGCTACCTCGTCGCAGCTCTATCACGATCTGAAAAAAGAATATGCCGATAGCGAGCTTCCTCAATATACGGGCGAGTTGTTGATGGATATACATGGCACAGGGTGTTATACCTCACAGGCGGCTATGAAATTGTATAATCGTCGTAATGAACAGCTTGCCGACGCGGCCGAGCGTATATCGGTGATGGCACACTATTATACGGGATATAAATATCCGAAAGAGCGGCTCAACGAGAATTGGCGTCGCTTTATATGGCACCAATTCCACGATGACCTCACCGGTACGAGTATCCCCGAGGCTTATCCGTTTTCTTGGAACGATGAAATCATAGCGCAAACCGATTTTGCCGACCTCATACAGACCGCTGCCGCCGAATTGGCACGACGTATGGACACTCGGGCGAAAGGTACTCCTGTATTACTATACAATCCGGTAGCGACTGTCAATAGCGCTCGTGTCGTGGTGAAAATTCCGGTTGCTAACACTCCGCGTGATGTGAGGGTACTTGCGCCCGACAAGCGTGAGTGTCCGGCACAAATCGTATCAGTGGCCGATGGCGTGGCGCAGGTGGCTTTTACCACATCGGTACCGCCTGTAAGCTTGTCGGTTTATGATATACAATTTACCGTATCGGAAAAATCTCAAACGTCAAAATATCCTCGAGCATCGGGCAATACATTGGAAAACAGTATATATCGTATTACTCTCGACGCTTGTGGCGATATAGCTTCGATTATCGATAAGCGTTGCGACAAAGAACTTGTGGCGCAGGGAAAGCGATTTCGATTGGCTCTTATACCCGATAATGAATCCTATTATTGGCCGGCGTGGGAGATTCACAAACACGTAATAGATAAGACACCCCTATCCGTCGGTGAGAATGTGCGCATCTCGGTGGCCGAACAAGGTGCTGGCTCGGCCGCTTTGCGTGTGGAGCGTAGCGATGGAAAGTCGCGTTATGTGCAGTACATACGTCTTACCGAAGGAGCTTGCGATGATCGCATCGACATAGTTACCGAAATAGATTGGGCATCAAAGGCTTCGTTGCTCAAGGCCGAGTTTAATACCGCTATCACGGCCGATAGCGCCTCATACGATTTGGGTGTGGGACATATTCGCCGAGGAAACAATACACCGATAGCCTATGAGGTGCCTGCCCGTCAGTGGGCCGACCTCTCGCAAGACGATTATGGTATTACGATTATGACCGATAGTAAATATGGTTGGGATAAGCCATCGGATAGTACGATACGCCTCACGCTATTGCACACCCCACATTCTACGTTTCGCGATTATGCCTATCAAAGTAATCAAGATTTAGGATTTCATAGATTTACCTACTCTATTGTGGGGCATATAGGTACGCCCCATTTTACGGAATTGTCACTATGCGCCGAACAGCTCAATAATCCGTTGATTCCTTACGTTGTACCGGCACACAAAGGTGATTTGGGAAAACAAATATCTTTTCTCTCGACCGAGGGCGGTGCGGTGCTGAACGCGATGAAGAGAGCCGAGAATATCGATGCTTGCGTAGTGCGTGTGTATGAGAAATCGGGCGTGTCGCAGACGGGCTCTACAATCACCTTCCCCGCCGAAATAGAGTGGGCGGCGGCGATGAACGGTGCCGAAGAGGTAATAGCGGAATTGCCGATAGAGGGTAATGTGCTTACCTATGATATTCATGCTTTTGGAATCAAAACCTTTGCTGTGCGTCTGAAAAATACCGCTCAGTCGGTTACTAACGATACGCACTATTCGTTCTTACCGCTTCAACGTGATTTTACGGCATTTACGCCCGACCCGCTGAGTAGTATGGGCACGTTCGATCCTGCGGGAAATTCCTATGCGGCCGAGTTGTTGCCCGATACGATTTATACGGCAGGAATCCCCTTTGTATTGCCCGCTAATCCGGGAGAGGGGCATATCATGCGTTGTGAGGGGCAGACGATACCCCTGCCCGATGATAGGAAATATACACACCTCTACCTGTTAGCGGCCTCGTCGGAGGAGGATAGGAACGTTACGTTCATGTTCGATGATACATCGGTACCCTGTCGCATACCCTACTATTCCGATTTCTATGCGCAATGGGGGCATACCGGTCTTACCACGGGATATGTCCGTGAGCACCCGTTGGCCTATATAGGTACTCATCGCCACACCAAGGCGGGACGTAACGAACCTTATAAGTTTACCTATATCTATCGCATAGCGCTACCTATTCCCAGTGGGGCTGAAACCCTGCGACTGCCCGATGACTATAGAGTGGCCATTTTTGCCGCGGCTGTGGCAGTCGATACACCCGACGATATAACACCGGCAGCAGAAATCAGAGCGTTGTCAATAAAATAATAAAAAGATAAAATAATACAAAAAAAATACAGGTTATGAATATAGCAAGAAAGACCATACTCGCTTGTGCTATGATGTTGGTTCTTATTCCGACAATGGCCCAGGAATGGCAGATGCAACAAGTGGCAATGACTACCCCGTGGAGTGAAACACTCCACCCCGATAGTGTGTTACAGGAATATCCCCGTCCGCAAATGGAACGCCCCGAATGGCTCAACCTCAATGGCTTGTGGAAGCTGCGTCGAGGTGTGGTAGGAGAAGAATACAGCACTGATTTTTCGTATGATAAGAAAATTCTGGTACCTTTCCCCATAGAATCGGCCTTGTCGGGCGTGATGGAAAAGAGTGATGAGCAGTGTTACTGGTATCGCCGCACGATTACGATTCCCGAGACGATGCGAGGACGGAATATATTGCTCCATTTCGGTGCCGTCGATTGGGAGACGGTGGTATATGTCAATGGCCGGAAAGTCGGTACACATACCGGTGGGTATGATCCATTCTATTTCGATATTACCGAAGCGATTACCGATGATGAGCAACAAGAGATTGCCGTATATATTTATGACAATACGGGCGTACAGGGACAGCCTACGGGTAAGCAATCCAAGAATCCGGCGATTTGTTGGTACACGGCGGTAAGTGGTATATGGCAGACCGTGTGGCTCGAACCGGTAAATCCGGTGCATATATCCTCGATACAGATGGAACCTAATTTAGACCGCTCGTGGTTGCGATTACGGGTAGAGGCGTCGGTTACAGATGGGGTAACTTTCGATGCGGAAATCAAAGATCGTGATGGTAACGTGGTAGCCTCGCTCTATGACGCTACGCCGTCACAACTTACCACGCTCACACTTTCGTCGGTGCACCCCTGGTCGCCCGATGATCCATATCTCTACGACCTCTATATAACGCTCGAAAAGGAGGGCGTGGCGACCGACTCGATAAAGAGCTATTGCGGAATACGTAAAATAGAGGTGAAATCGGTCGATGGAACTCCTCGTATATTTCTCAACAACGAGCCTATATTCCAGATGGGACCACTCGATCAAGGCTATTGGCCCGACGGGTTATATACCGCGCCTTCCGATGAGGCTTTGCTCTACGATGTGCGTATGACCAAGGAGTTAGGCTTCAATATGTCGCGTAAGCATATCAAGACCGAACCCTCTCGTTGGTACTATCATTGTGATAGAGAGGGATTGTTGGTGTGGCAGGATATGCCCAGCCCCAATATCGTAGCCGGGTATGAAGACGTGGCCAAAGCCACGTTTGAAGATGAAGCGATACGTATTGTCGAGGCGTTGAAAAATCACCCTTGTATCGTGCATTGGGTTGTCTTCAACGAGGGTTGGGGTCAGTTCGACACCGAGCGTATGACCGGTATTGTCGATACGAAAGTCAATAATTTGGTACCGGCACGGTTTGGTAAGACCTCACTCATCTGTTGCGCGAGTGGGTGGAACGATGCCGAGGTGGGGCAGATTATCGACACGCACAGCTACCCGGCCCCCTCGTGTCCGTCGAGTACTACGCGTGCCGCAGTGTGTGGCGAGTATGGGGGTATCACGCTGAAAATACCCGGACACATCTGGCCGGGCGGCGATTTCGGCTACACGGCTGTGGAGTCGGGAGCAGATTTTACCCACTATTTTAATAAGTTGTGTGATCGTATCAAGGAACTTTATTATCAAGGTCTCAATGCCGCTGTATATACTCAGATTTCCGATGTAGAGATAGAAAAGAATGGAATACTTACCTACGATCGTCGTATATTGAAACCTTACTCACCGTATGGAGAACTGAAGGGTAAGATACAGGAATGTATAGCGTTGCCACGTACCGAGGTATTGGTAAAGCCTATTCTCTCTACGGCCGGAGAACATCGATATACATGGCGTTATACGACACTCGATGATGCACCTCGACGTTGGTTTGCTCCCGAGTTTGACGATTCGGCATGGGCGCAGGGCGAGGCGGCTTTCGGTGCGAATATGCCCGAGAAATCGGCTCATCTGGTGACAACTCCATGGAATACGTCGCAAATATGTATGCGACGTTGGTTCTATCTCGGTGATATTTCTCAGCAACACATCGATTCGTTGCGATTCATGGTGTTTCACGACGACGATGTCACCCTGTATATCAATGGCCTATGGGCGGCCTCTCGGGGCGGGTGTGTGTTCGATTACGTACCTCTCGATATATCGACCGAAGCCAAGGAGACTCTTCGCCCTAATAGTTGGAACTTGATAGCCATTGCCGGAAAACAGGGTAGCGGACAGCAGATAATGGACGCCGGAATCTCGGCTTTTGTTACGACCGATTTTCCTTACACCGAAAGTTATGAGGAGTATTCTCCCTCACAATATTCACCTCTGCCTACTACGACTGATGTCGTGACACCGAAATTCAAACAACTTACGACACCGGTTCCCGCCGAGCCGGTACAGTCGGCTGTCGGTTCGGTGGCGGCCGGTAGTTTCTATCACACGGCCGATCGTTCCAATGTCGCTTGGGGCGATTACGATAATGATGGGGTGTTGGAAGTACTCTATTCGGGCCGTAATGAACATATCGCCACACAGGGGGCCACATGGGTTTACGACTATGCCGGAGATGATGCTTTTGTGCGGAAAACAATGCCGTTTGAGGCCTGCTATTATGCCTGTCCCGTGTGGTTCGATTATAACAACGATGGTTTACTCGACCTGTTCCTGCCCGGACTTAAAAATTACAACTATTCGACCGACCTCAACGATGTCGCCGCCTATTTGTATGAAAACAAGGGTGCCGATGCCGTGGGTAATTATCAATTTGAGGAGGTGAACGTTGCCACGAAAGAGGGCAATAGTAGGGGTATAGCACCTATATACAACGATACCGATGGTGGTCGTTCGCGTCACTGGGTATCGACGGGCGATTACGACAGAGACGGCTATATCGATATTGTGGTGACCGGACGCGACGATTACGAAGTACCCGAGGGCGATACCTCCTATATCTATCACGATCGACGGGCGGTATATCTCTATAGGAATGATTCCGGACGAGGCTTTGTGCGACAAGAAACTCCGCTGTATGGCGAGAAACCCTTTGCCGATTTGGCGCGGGGAGCCGTGCATTTTGCCGATATGGACAATGATGGTTGGCTCGATATTGTAGCCTCGGGATATGGTGTAGGAGAGGACAATCTGCACATATATTGGAACAACGGCGATGGTACTTTCTGCGAGATCGGGCAGCAACTCTTCGGTGTGTATGATGGTGCTTGCATGGTCAGCGATATCAACGGCGACGGTTTGAACGATATACTCCTTTCGGGCTATTCTCGCAACAAAGGAACTTCGGTCTCGAAATCGCTCTATATATATGAAAATAGGGGCGACCGCCACTTCTTGATGCTCGATGATGATTTCTGCGGATTTGTCGAGGGGGTCGATGGAGCCACACCTTCGGTCGCTGATGTCAATCACGATGGGTTGCCCGATATTCTCATCGGCGGGCATGGGGCCGAACACGAGATCACCACATGGCTCTATCTCAATCGTGGTGACTTCTTGTTTCAATCTTTCGGGGCCTATTATGACGATCCTTTTGGCAAAGTCGGTTCGTTTTCGCGCATAAGCCATGGCAATAATCACCTGATCGATTACAACAACGATGGTTATCTCGATGCTTGGAATATGGGCTGGGCACAATCGTCGGTCTGCTCCAACGCCTGCGCGACACAGCTATGGAAAAATGTCTCGGATACAACAAAAATCGCCCCAAATACACCGCCTTCGGTTCCTACAAATTTGCAATGTTTCTACGATCGTACTTCACAGACCATAAGGTTTATGTGGGAGGCCTCTACCGATGATGTTACACCGGTGAAGTCGTTGCGATATAATGTGTATCTACGCAAGAAGGGGGCCGATAACTATTTCATGACCGTCCCGGCGGATATTAAGACGGGATATATAAAGGTGGGTACTGTTTCGGGTGAGATAACCGGTTGTACTTATGCGATGAGCTTGCCTTTCGAAGATGCCGATTATGAATGGGGTGTACAAGCCATCGACAATGGCAAGGCGGGTAGCCGTTTCGCATTATCGACTTTCAATCCTGCTACGACATCAGCGGTCGATAAGCTCGATTATCGTTCGGAAGTGTATGTTGCCGATGATAAGATTCATTATGACCTGTCGGCACCTGCACGATTACAACTCTATGATGCGAAAGCTATATTGCACACCTCGATAGTAGTCGAAGGGCAGGGCTCACTGACTGATACTTCGAAAGGTCTATATATTATACGACTTATCTCGGGCGATAACATATCGACCTATAAAGTAGTGTTATAATGACAAACAAATGAGTCTCGCAGGTGCTCGAGTTGCAGTCTTTATGCCATTAAGCCCTCGAGACTCTTTGCTCTTTTTTTAAGAAAAATTTAATCAACTTCTGAATCGAAGATACAAGAAAACCTTGTATCTTCGTATTTGTTTATAACCATACAATGATTTCGTTCCAACCTATCACTCCTGGCGCGCGTGAGGTAATCACACGTTATATATGGACGGGCGATTATCGTAATTGCGATTTCGCCTTTGCCAATATGTGTGCTTGGCAATTTCTCTATCACACCGAGTATGCCGAGTGGCACAACACACTGTTTATACGCTTTTCTTTCCCCGATGGTTCACCGGCCTATATGATGCCCATAGGGCGTATGTCGTGGATAGACAAGTTGCGTGTAATCGTCGATGATATAGCGCAGGCCGGAGGCGATACTTGTATGATACCGGGCATCGTACCCGAAATGATGAGAACGATAACCGACGAATACAGCCCGGAAAATTTCTCTTTCGCCGATTATATGACTACAAACGAGGATTATAGCGACTATATCTACTTGCGTAGTGACTTGGCCACGCTTTCGGGAAAGCGTCTGCAACCTAAACGAAATCATATCAATCGATTCGAGAAATCCTATCCCGACCATTGTTACAAGCCCTTGACACCCGATATGGTGGCGAGCTGTATGGCGCTTGAAGATGACTGGCTCGCTCGGAATAAAAATACCGATAATGCGCAGGCGGTAGAGAATGAGCATAGGGCGATAGCCTACTCACTGAGCCATTTCGAGGAGCTGGCACTGATGGGTGGTACGTTGTGGGTGGGCGACCGATTGGTAGCCTTCACCTATGGTTCGCCTATCAATTACGACACCTTCGGCGTGCATGTAGAGAAAGCCGACGAAGCTTACATCGGGGCCTATCCGATGATAAATCGGGAGTTTGCACGTAATATTCCCGAAGCCTATATCTACATCAATCGTGAGGAGGACTTGGGTATCTCCGGGTTACGCCAGGCCAAACGTTCGTATAATCCCTATCGGTTGCTGTCGAAGTCCGAACTTTCCCTACCCATAGAGCGGGCAAGATATATCATAGCCGAACTCGATAGTGATGCCTGTTATGAAGAGGATTTCTCGTTTCATAGTCTCTATACCCTCGAACCTTTTTGTGAGAAAATGACACTCGATAGCGATTATCGATCACGATTGCAACGTATATGGCAGGATATTTTCGGGGATAGTACCGAATTTATCTCAATGTATTTCGATCGAAAAATAGCCGGAGCTGATATATATGTCATGCGCGAAAGAGGGGCATTGAGTGCCGTATTGTATAATCTGCCCTATACTCTCCGATGTTGGGGCAGTGAGATTCCGATAGGTTATTGGTCGGGATTGGCTACGTTGCCCCAATACCGGGGGAAAGGGCTGATGACCGACCTCATGTACTCGGCGATGAATAGCCTCTTGCGCGAGAACGTGCCGTTTGTAGCCCTCATACCCGGCGACCAATCATTGGTGCGGTTTTATGCCGATCGGGGGTTCGTACCCTTCTTTTACCGTCAAGAACATCGTTATGAGGTGTTCGATGCCGCTCAGCTCGAAATGGTATATAGCTATTCTGTGCCGCTCGAAATGGCTACGTTGTGTGATGAGTGGCAGCGCCTTACCATCGGCAGATCATGCGTGGTACAGCATACGGCCGATGATATGGAGGCGGTAGTGGCCGATTTGCAATTGGGGCAAGGCGACATCGTGTATGTGACCGATAGTGATAGTAGGGTGGTGGCCATGGCCTTTGCCTCTCCACGTATCGATGAATTGTTTCTGCACGATGTGGCGGCAGTCGATGCGGTATCGTTCTGCGCATTGTTGTCTCGCCTATATAAGAAATTTAATTTCAGACGACTGCGAATGTTTACTCCCGAAGGTGAGAACGCTTATCGTATAATTCCCGGTGTGAGATATTGCGAGGAACTGTCTATGCGGGCGGTGACCGGTATGGTACGTATTCTGAATCCCGAGCCACTGCTCGAGTGCTACGCCAAAGCTCACCCAAAGGCTGCATTTATCTTGCAATTTGACTTCCCCGAGTTGTCGCCCGACTTGCAGAAACATCTGTATTCCCAATACCGATACAAAATAGCCGAAGGTCGAGTAACCGCTATACACGAGGAGTGCGCAATCGATTACGATTTCTGCCACGACGATTTTGTGAGATGGCTCTTTGAGAAGCAGGAGGGGGCATACCCATTCATGTCGTTGATGATGAGTGACGACCTGCCGGCACAATAGCCCGCTATAATAAAGACCTTTACTTACGGACCTGCTACCTCTTTCTGTTACAAAAAAAGTCACTATGCAATCGTGTTGCGTAGTGACTGAAAGAGTTTTGGAAGCCGTTATAAATTTTAAACAGCTCCTTATAACAAAACGGCTATTTACGTCGGTACGAGGTGTCGGCTATACGACCGCTCTCGATGGGCTGACGTAGGGCACGGAGGGTGAGCCATATACCGGCTACGACAAAGGGTATGCTCAACCATTGTCCCATGTTCAGCGTCATAGTCGCTTCGAAAGCCTCTTGATCGTTTTTTACAAACTCTATGAAGAAACGGCTCAGGAATATACCTATGAAGAATACTCCCAACAACAGCCCCGGGCGATCGCCGGCATTGCATTTCCAATAGAGATACATCACCACGGCAAAGGTTATGAGGTAACACAGCCCCTCGTAGAGTTGTGTAGGGTGCGATGGATCGGTGAAGATGGGGGTGGCGCCGTAGTTGTGCCACGCACCTACATTCTCTATAAACCGGAATCCCCAAGGGAGCGAAGTCACGTGTCCGTATATCTCATGGTTCATGAGGTTGCCGAGACGTATCAGCACCGCCACAAGCGCCGTAGGCACTACTAATCGGTCGAGTGTCCACAGCATCGAACGGTGGGTGACGCGTCGCGAATAGATGTAGATGGCTATGATGATACCGATAGTACCGCCGTGGCTGGCCAGTCCGCCTTCCCACACCTTCAATATGTCGAGCGGGTGGGCCGAGTAGTATTCCCAGCCGTAGAACAGGCAGTGACCGAGCCTTGCCCCGATGATGGTGGCGATGATGGTGTATATAAACAATTTATCACACCAACCGGCGGGTGCGTTATCGCGTTTGAAAATACGCTCTTCGATGGCGTATCCTATAAGGAATCCTATGGCGAAGAACAATCCATACCAACGTATTTCCCGTCCGAGAATCGAAAACATCGCCGGATCGGCAGTCCATGTAATGGTATCGAGTATCATAGTGGTTACAACTTATTTTTTTTCAATAACAATATATTGTTATACAAGGTGTTTTATCAGATTTTCGCGGTCGCCGCACAGCATATCTATGACCGGAATCTCTATCATAGTGTAGCAACCCGGCTGTTGGCGTAGTGAGGCGCGAGCCACGCCTACGAGTATCTGGGCGGTAAGAGCGGGGTTGTTGATTTTCATATTGAATTCCAGTATCTGATTTTGCGTCTTGCCCGATACCCCTTTGCGTATCATGTGCACGCCGTGGCCCATATCGAGCAGGTCATTCACGCACTCTACCTGCATCACGTGAGTCTCGTCGTTTACAAAATAGGGATCGTTTTTGATGTTCTTGGCTACTTGGTCGAAAGCGTAGCCCTCTTTCAACTCGATATACACCATACGACGATGTATGCCGGTACCCAGCGGAATGGTCATAGATAGGGCAGCTTTCACACCCTCTATGGCTTTCACGGCTACGGTGTGTCCCATGCTCATTCCGGGGCCGAAGTTGGTGTAGGTCACGCCTTTGGGTGCGGCGGCCTGCATCAAGGCTCGCACCATGGAGTCGCTTCCCGGGTCCCAACCGGCGGCGGTAATCGACACGGTGTGGTGTTGCTTACACAGGGCGTCGAGGCGACTGCGCAGGCCGGCTATTTGGGTATGTATGTCGAAACTATCGACGGTATTGATACCGCGAGCGATAATTTTCTCGGCAAATTCTTCAACTTTGCGGGTGGGGGTACATAGTATGGCGACCTCTACATCTTGTAATTCGTCGATGTCGTTTATTACGTTATAGGGTTTTAACTCGTCGGGAATATTTGTCGCGTCGCGACGTACGATTCCGGCAATTTCAAAATCTTCGGCGGATTGCAGTGCGTCGAGTACATAGTGACCTATGTTGCCATATCCTACAATGGCTGCTCTTGTCTTTTTCATTTTATAGTTCTTTTAGTTGAAATTTTATTGAAAACCTTGACAATTGTCATGCGAAGATAGTTATTCTATTTTACAAATGCTCTCTGCGGGGTGAAAAAATAAAATTTTTTGTTTTTGCTTGGTGATGGCTTGCACGATTGTGTAAGAATCTTTTTATTTTTGTATCACAAAATCAGCTATCATGGTAGAACAACGACTTATCACGTTGCCGGCGATGTCTCGGGGCTATCACTTGGTGACAAACCGCATAGTAAAGGAATTGGGCATGTTGCCGCGCACAGGATTGCTGCATCTGTTCATTCAACATACATCGGCGGCACTTACCATCAATGAAAATGCCGACCCGTCGGTACGAGCCGATTTCGAGTCGTCGATGAATCGTATTGTACCCGAGAGAGCATCGCACTATACCCACACGCTCGAGGGAGACGACGATATGCCGGCGCATATCAAGAGTTCGCTTATCGGTCCGTCGCTCACAATACCCATTAGTAATGGTCGCCTCGCTCTCGGTACGTGGCAGGGCATATATCTGTGTGAGTTTCGCGACTATGGCGGACAACGCCGTATTGTGGCGACAATCTATTCCTGAGTTTTGATGCGGGTCTCTACCCACTGTTTTATAAGTTCGGCGGTAGCTTTTGCTCCCAATATCGACGAGTTTATGCTCAAGTCGTAGGTCGATGCCACACCCCACTCTTTGTCGGAGTAGAAGTTATAATATCCGGCACGTCTCTTGTCTATTTTCAGAGCCTTTTCTACAGCCTCTTTGTCGTTCAGTGGCTCGAGTTGCTGTATACGTCGTATGCGGTCGGGCATATCGGCATGAATGAATATGGTGAAACAACGAGGGTGTCGGCGCAACAGGTAGTCGGCACAGCGTCCCACGATTACACACGATTGCTTATCGGCAATACGCTGTATCACATCGGCTTGCAACTTGAAAATGTTCTCGTTGCATAGCGTGCCCTCGTAACCGAACGGAGACCAGCCGAGGAACGCTTGTCGCAGATTGAAGGGGGCGGTTTCGTCGGCGCGTTCGAAGTATTGCGTATCTATACCGCTTTCACGGGCGGCCTCTTGCATTAATTCCCTGTCGTAATAGGCTATGCCCATCAGTCGGGCGAGTTCCCGACCTATTTCTCGTCCGCCGCTGCCAAATTGTCGACCGATGGTGATTACAAAGTTGTTTTTCATACAGTATATTCGCGGTTTGCTGCAAAGATGTCGCACACACGAGCCTATTTCATGGCGCATGTAGCATATTCGTTTATGACAAAGATAACAATTCTCTTCCGAAAAAGTGCACTTGTGTGAGTTTTTTTATTTCATTGATTTTTATCGGAAGCCTATATATGACAAGGGCAACCGAACGACACGTTCGGTTGCCCTTGCTGTGTGGAATATCTTCGTGATTAGAGGGTTACTCCGGTTTTGAAGATGGCGATTTCGCGATAATCTTTACGCTCGTTGTTCACCTGCTTACCGCTGGCGACCTCGATGATGTAATCGATAAATCGTTTCACGACGGTATCCATGGTCTCACCGGTAACCAATGTGCCGGCATTGAAGTCGATCCAACCCGGTTTGTTGGCGGCCAGGTTGCTGTTGGTCGAAATCTTCATCGTGGGAACGTATGTGCCAAAGGGTGTACCGCGACCGGTGGTAAAGAGTACCATCTGGCAGCCGCTCGAGGCCAATGCTGTAGCAGCCACCAAGTCGTTACCCGGGGCGCTGAGCAGGTTGAGGCCTTTTGTCTTGATACGTTCGCCATACATCAATACATCGCGCACGATGGATTTACCGCATTTCTGGGTACAACCGAGCGATTTCTCTTCGAGGGTGGATATACCGCCGGCCTTGTTACCCGGAGAGGGATTTTCATATACCGGTTGATTGTTGGCCATGAAGTAGGCTTTGAAATCGTTGATGAGGTGTACGGTCTTATCGAAAAGCTCGGGTGTACCGCAACGATTCATGAGAATAGTTTCGGCACCGAACATTTCGGGTACTTCGGTCAGAACCGTTGTGCCGCCTTGCGATACGAGGAAGTCCGAGAATACACCCAATAGGGGGTTGGCCGTGATACCCGAGAATCCATCGGAACCACCGCATTTGAGACCTACGCGCAATTCGCTCAGTGGCTCATCGGTGCGCGCATCTTTCGAGGCAACGGCATACATATCGCGCAACAGTGCCATACCGGTTTCAAACTCGTCATCGACCTTCTGGCATACCATGAATTTCACACGTTCCTCATCGACTTCACCCACTAATTCGCGGAAAGCGTCCATCTGATTGTTTTCACAACCGAGACCTACGACGAGTACAGCGCCGGCATTGGGGTGATGCACCATGTCGCGGAGCACTTTGCGGGTGTTTTCGTGGTCGTTGCCGAGTTGCGAGCAACCATAGTTGTGGGGGAATGCGACGATAGCATCGACACCCTCACAATTTGTCTCCTTGCGCAATGCGTCGGCAAGCTGATTTACGACACCGTTTACACAACCTACGGTAGGGATAATCCATATCTCGTTGCGTACACCCACTTCACCGTTTTTACGGCGATACCCTTTGAAAGTGAGCCCTTGGCAGGGTTGCTCTACACTTTCGAGTTTGGGAGTATAGGTATATTCGAGCAGACCTTCGAGGTTGGTTTTGATATTTTTCTCGTTTACCCATGCGCCTTGGGCGATGGCTTCACGTGCATGACCGATGGGGTAGCCATATTTGATGATATGCTCATCGGCAGAGAAGTCTTTCAAAGCTACTTTGTGACCGGCAGGAATATCCTCGGCAACGACTACGGATACGCCATCGACCGTGATGCAATCGCCCTTTTTCAAGGGATCGATTGCTACGGCCACGTTGTCGGCGGGATTTATCTTTATGAAATTGGTACTCATTGCGATTAGAGAATAGATTTAACCGTTTCGAGCATACCTTTTTCTTGGATAGAGTCGAGATAGCCTTTTACAGCGTCGGTGAGACCGGGTATCTCATTGAGGTCTTCGCCCCAGATAGATGTGGCTGCCAATACGCCTTTGGCCACTTTGCAGGTGCAACCGGTAGCCCACAAGTCTTTGAGCAGTTGCATGATTTCGGGAGCGTCGTTGGGTACGATTTCGGCACCATCGGCACGTACACCGCCTTTGTAGTAGGTGATGATGGCGGCAAGACCGAGTACGAGACCTTTGGGCAACTCGCCTTTGCGTTCGAGATATACTTTCAGACCGGGGAGGTCGCGGGTTTCGTATTTCGGGAACGAGTTGAGCATAATAGAGGTCACTTGGTGATCGACAAACGGGTTGTTGAAACGCTCGAGTACATCTTCGGCAAATTTCTTCAACTCATCTTTCGGCAGGTTGAGGGTTTCCATCAACTCGTCGAACATTACTTTATGTATGTATTTACCTACTACTTCGTGTTGGCAGGCGTCGCGCACGATGTTGATGCCCGAGAGGTATGCAACGGGCGAGAGCACGGTGTGCGGGCCGTTGAGCAGGGTTACTTTACGTTCGTGGTAGGGGGCTTCAGAGGGTACGAACAGCACGTTGAGGCCGGCTTTGTCGGCGGGGAACTCTTTGGCAACCGACTCGGGAGCCTCGATTACCCACAGGTGGAATATCTCGGCTTGTACCACGAGGTTGTCGTCGTATTGCAGTTTTTCTTTGATGCTGTCGATGTCTTTGCGGGGGAAGCCCGGTACGATACGATCGACGAGAGTGGCATATACGCCGCAAGCCTCTTCAAACCAAGTTTTGAACTCTTCGCCGAGGTTCCACAACTCGATGTATTGGTAGATGGTTTCTTTCAGCTTGTGGCCGTTGAGGAATATCAATTCGCAGGGGAATATGATGAGACCTTTGGTCTTGTCGCCGTTGAAGGTTTTGAAACGATGATAGAGCAACTGTGTGAGCTTTCCGGGATATGACGAGGCGGGTGCGTCGGTGAGCTTGCAAGCGGGGTCGAAGGCGATACCTGCTTCGGTAGTATTGGAAATAACAAAACGCATTTCGGGTTGCTCGGCGAGTTTCATGAACTCATCGTTCTGCGAGTAGGGGTTCAACGCGCGACTTATAACGTCGATACGAGTGAGGCTGTTTACCACCTCACCTTTGTCGAGACCTTGCAGGTTTACGTGGTAGAGGCAGTCTTGTCCGTTGAGCATATCTATCATACCCTTCTCGATAGGTTGCACAACTACTACGCTGCTGTTGAAATCGGCTTTCTCGTTCATGTTGTAGATAATCCAATCTACGAATGCACGCAAGAAGTTACCTTCTCCGAATTGAATAATCCGTTCGGGATATTTGTTAGCCTGAGCGGTGGTTCTGTTAAGTTGTTTCATAGGTTTTAATACATTAATGTTGTTATTTTTTAGAATGACTGAAAATCGGTGTAATAGTCGATATTCTCGGCGGTGAGTATATCGATGGGCATGAAGTTGCGACGAGCGGCCTCTTTTTTGAAAATCTTATATTCGCATAGCGCTTTCATACCGCGGTAGCCTTGTAACTCGGGGCGCTGCGAGAGCAGATATTTGATTTTTCCATCTTTCAACGCCTTGATGTTGGGGGCAAGCAGCTCGTAGCCTAATAGGCGGAAGAGTGAGTGTTGCATTTCATCGAGATACCAAGCGATGCGCCATACACGAGAGTTGAATGAAATACCCTCCTTTACATGGGGGTGACTGATGAAAAAGTCGCGGATATATTGCATATTGAGGCGGTCGTCCGACGGGTGCAACGTCACCATGTGCATATTGAGATGCGGGTGGTATTGTTGCACATATTTGGTAAATCCTTGGAGGCGTAGTTCCGACTGGTTGGAGCCTACATTTCCGAAACGGTTGATTTTGAACACGGCAATGTCGCCGGGCAATTCCATGTCGGACAGCAACAGTTTGGCGGCCAGAAATCCACTTTGCAATGAATCCATACCGAAATAGGCGAGGGGGTGCGCCTCTTCGATGTCGGAGTCGATGAATACGTAGGGTATTTGCTCCTTGTCGAGACGCGAAGCCAGATGCACCGATATTTCTTTGAATACCGGAGCGAGTAATACGCCATCGACTTTGAGCGAAAGCAGTTGCGAAACGGCATCTTCGAACGAGCGACTGTCGTATTGGTCGAAGAGTACCAACTCTATGGTGATGTTGAGATTGGAAAATTCACGTGCGGCCAGATTCACACCTTTCGATACCTCTATCCAGTAGTCATATCCACCGGCTTTGGGCAGCATGGCTGCAAACGAATATCGTCGGCGTTTCAAGGCCAAGGCCGAAGCATATAGGTTGGGCCGATAGTCCAGTTCCTCTAATACCTTTTCTATCTTTTCGCGAGTGTGCGCAGAGACTTCTCCTCGGTTGTGCAGTACCCTATCGACAGTACCTGCCGATACACCTGCCATGCGGGCAATATCTTTTATGCGGATTTTATCCGAGTGGTTCTCCATGTATAAATTCTTTTTTCTTGTTAAAAAGCGCACTTTTTGTACACGCAAATATATGGCATTTATTTTTTACTTCAAAAAAAAATCGTAATTTCGTGCCCGAACACGGTCGTTATTTATCTATCGTTTCGACTATTTTGTGCCGCCATGAAACAACACTGGTCAATAAGCCGAAACCGTGATTGATAATGAATGCCCGAAAAACAGCCATTTAGACGTCCTCTTTAGCTCTTTTCGGACAAGTACCACAAAAAAAAGAATAGTAACAATTAAATTTTATCGTTATGAAAAACTTTATGGACAAAGACTTCTTGTTGCAGACCGAGACCGCACAAGAGTTGTATCACAATCATGCGGCTAAAATGCCCATCATCGACTATCACTGTCACCTCATTCCCCAAATGGTGGCCGATGACCATAAATTCAAATCACTGACCGAGATATGGTTGGGTGGCGACCACTATAAATGGCGCGCCATGCGTACCAATGGCGTCGATGAACGTTACTGTACGGGCAAAGATACCACCGACTGGGAAAAATTTGAAAAATGGGCCGAAACAGTTCCCTACACCATGCGTAACCCCTTGTATCACTGGACACACCTCGAACTGAAAACGGCTTTCGGTATCGAAAAAATACTCAACCCCAAAACCGCTCGTGAAATCTACGACGAATGTAACGAGAAGTTGGCTCAGCCCGAATATTCGGCTCGTGGCATGATGCGTCGTTACAATGTGCAAGTGGTATGTACGACCGATGATCCCGTCGATTCGCTCGAATATCATATAAAAACACGCGAAAGCGGATTTGAAATCAAGATGTTGCCTACCTGGCGTCCCGATAAGGCCATGGCCGTAGAGGTTCCCGCCGATTTCCGTGCTTATGTAGAGAAACTTGCCGAGGTGAGTGGTGTCGCAATCTCTACCTTCGACGATATGATCGAGGCGCTCCGTCGTCGTCACGATTTCTTTGCTGAGCAAGGCTGTAAACTTTCTGATCACGGTATCGAGGAATTCTATGCCGAGGATTACACCGACGCCGAAATCAAAGCTATATTTAATAAGGTATATGGTGGTACCAACCTTACCCAAGAGGAAATCCTCAAATTCAAATCGGCAATGATGATTGTATTTGGCGAGATGGACTGGGAAAAAGGCTGGACACAACAATTCCACTATGGCGCTATACGCAACAACAACTCCAAGATGTTCAAACTCCTCGGTCCTGACACAGGATTTGACTCTATCGGTGAATTTACCACCGCTAAAGCCATGGCCAAATATCTCGACCGTCTCAACAGTAACGGAAAACTCACCAAAACCATTCTTTATAACCTCAACCCCTGTGCCAACGAGGTGATTGCCACCATGCTGGGTAACTTCCAAGATGGTACGATTGCCGGTAAAATTCAATTTGGCTCGGGCTGGTGGTTCCTCGATCAGAAAGATGGTATGGAGAAACAAATGAACGCCCTCTCGGTACTCGGATTGCTGAGCCGCTTTGTAGGTATGCTCACCGACTCGCGCAGCTTCCTCTCATATCCGCGTCACGAATATTTCCGTCGTACACTTTGTAACCTCGTAGGTCGCGATGTGGAAAATGGAGAAATTCCGTATGCCGAAATCGACCGCGTGCGTCAGATGATTGAAGATATAAGCTACAACAACGCTAAAAATTTCTTCCAATTCTAAGAAGCTGTTTTAAAATTTTCTTGAAAAAATTATTACGGCATCAAAAAACAAAGTTTCGGCTTCTTTAAGGCTCTTTTGGTTGTCTTTTTCATCAAAAAACTTGGAAATAACCCGCTATTCCCTACGTATTTTGACGAAAAATTCATTCCAAAATACCCTTAAATAATCTCGAAATAAAATTTAAACAGCATCTAAGAAGCAGTACTATGAGTAAAAGAGTAGTAACATTTGGAGAGATAATGTTGCGCTTGGCTACGCCGGGCTACCAACGTTTCTGTCAAGCCAAAGAGTTTACCGCCACTTTCGGCGGAGGTGAAGCCAACGTGGCTGTATCGCTCGCCAACTACGGCATGAACGCCGAGTTTGTAACGCGTATGCCCAAAAACGACATCGCTCGCGCCTGCGAGATGGATCTCCAC
>JAFTRN010000060.1 GCA_017462265.1 Coprobacter sp.
ATACGGGGCTGTAAAAATCGATTACCTAACGGCAATCTTTTTATAACACAAACTCAAGCCCCTCTTTTTATTTTATCGCATAAATTATCTTAAATCATAGATTTCCGAAGATTTTTAAAATCTTTATCGGACACCAATAAATAAAAATTGTAATCGGTGAGAACTTTATGGGGGATAGGGTGTTTATGAGGTAAAAACGGCTTCAATGCTACGTATAAACAATTTATAAATCATGATTATGAAAAAGGTGATTCTGTTTTTTACTTTTGTGGCGTGCCTACCGGCAGTGCAGGCGCAGCAGGCCGATGAGGTGGAGATAATCGATATAGACGAGGGCGACAGCCTCTATCACGAGGAGTCCTCGGTCGTGTTGCTCTACGACGCCCGACCGATATTCCCCCGACGCAACCCCACGGCCATACCGGTGGGTAGTTCGCTGACCGATATGTTCCTACGTATCGAGCGGCAGTTTCAAGACCCGCGCGCACCGCGCTTTATCCTCATCAATCGCAAGAGCACTATGGCGCTGGGTATCGGTGGCTATGTGAAAGGTACGCTGTCGGTCGATTTCAAGGGTATGGCCGATAATCGTGATTTTGTGACCTATGCCATTCCCACGCCCGACAATCCTGCGCAGAACGGACAATTCCAAATGGACGCTACCACCTCGCGCATATTTTTGTCGCTGGTGGGCAATAATCGCATCATGGGCGATTTTACGGTGTATGTGGAGAGTGACTTCCGTGGTGGCGGTGATGGCGCGTTTATGCGACTGAGACAAGCCTATGTGGATATGCGCGATGTGAAAGCCGGTCTTGCCTGGAGTACCTTTACCGACGTGGCGGCCGGTCCGCCGACGATCGACAACGAGGGGCCGTGCGGCACTGCCAGCGCGCGAAATGTGATGATACAGTATCACCCCCATATCGGCAAGCATTGGTCCATGGCCATTGCCGTGGAGGCGCCGTCGGTGACCATGACCAACTCGCCGCACCAAAATGACGCTATCGCTCAGCGTGTACCCGATATACCCATGTATATACAATATGCGTGGGACGAGACCAACAGCCACGTGCGTCTGTCGGGAATCTTGCGCGGATTGTCGTATCGCGACTTGGTGGCTTCGAAAAATCGAATGGAGTTGGGCTGGGGTGTGCAGTTGAGCGGTGTGACCAATATCACCCGCCGATGGATCGTGTATTACGACGCCGTGTATGGCAAGGGTATAGAGGAGTACATCAATGACCTGGGTGGTAACGGATTTGATTTGGTACCTTCCGGCGTCCCGGGGCAGATGACCACTCCGGCAGTGTGGGCCGCCATGGGCGGTGTACAGTTTAATATCACATCGCGCCTCTTTGCTTCGGCCACATACAGCCAGTGCCGTATGTACGACGGAGTACTGTCGCCGGGCACGTATCGCTATGCGCAATATGCGGTGGGAAACCTGTTTTACAACCTCACCAAGGATTGCCAGATAGGGGTGGAGTATCTCTATGGCCGACGTGTGGATAGGGACAATACCGCCGGCCACGCCAACCGCATAAACCTGGCCATACAGTATAATTTCTAAATTTCCTCCGGACGCGCACAGACCGTGCGGTTTTACAAGGGTGGAAGGCCGAGTTCCTGACGCAGGTAGCGGGCGGTGTGGCCTATCTCGGGGTGGGCGGCAATCTCCTCGGGCGTGCCGGTAATCAGTACCGTTCCACCGCCACGGCCACCCTCGGGACCCATGTCGATGATGTGGTCGGCCATTTTTATCACATCGAGGTTGTGCTCTATCACCAGCACGGTGTTGCCTTTATCGACCAAGCGATTCAGCACGTTCAGCAACACGCGTATATCCTCGAAATGCAATCCTGTCGTTGGCTCGTCGAGTATGTAGAGAGTCTTTCCCGTGTCGCGTTTGGCCAGTTCTGCCGCCAATTTCACCCGTTGGCTCTCACCGCCCGAGAGGGTACTCGACGGTTGTCCCAATTTCACATATCCTAAGCCCACCTCTTGCAACGTTTTCACCTTTTGCAGAATATTGGGGATACCGGCAAAAAATTCCACGGCCTGATTGATGGTCATATCGAGAATATCGGCGATGGACTTGCCTTTGAAACGCACCTCGAGCGTCTCGCGGTTGTAGCGCTTGCCACGGCAGGCCTCGCAAGGCACGAGCACGTCGGGCAAGAAATTCATTTCTATGGTTTTGTAGCCGTTACCGCCACATACCTCACAGCGACCGCCGGCCACGTTGAAGGAGAATCGACCGGCCTTGTAGCCTCGGATTTTAGCCTCGGGCAGCTCCACAAACAGTGCGCGTATATCGCCGAAAAGTCCGGTGTAGGTAGCGGGGTTGGAGCGAGGCGTGCGGCCCAGTGGCGACTGATCGACG
Organism: Coprobacter sp.; assembly: GCA_017462265.1. Taxonomy (GTDB): domain Bacteria; phylum Bacteroidota; class Bacteroidia; order Bacteroidales; family UBA11471; genus Caccoplasma. The sequence continues at coordinate 2,387 of JAFTRN010000060.1, forward strand.
TTTACGACCTTGTCGATATTTTCGAGCCCGACTACCGCCGCATAGGGCAGCGGGTCGGTGAGGGAACGGTAAAACTTCTGACTGAGAATGGGTTGTAACGTACCGTTGATGAGCGACGACTTGCCGCTACCCGATACCCCTGTCACGCAGATGAATTTTCCCAAAGGGAATGATACCGATATGTTTTTGAGGTTGTTGCCCGTGGCGCCCACTATCATGATGGAGCCGCCGTTGCCCTCACGTCGTTTCGACGGTATGGCGATGGATTGCCGGCCGTTGAGATAGGCGGCTGTGAGCGTGTCGGTTGCGAGCATTTCGTGAGGTGTGCCGGCAAAAACTATTTCGCCACCGAAGCGTCCCGCCCGGGGACCGAGGTCGATTACATAGTCGGCCTCGAGCATCATCTCCTTGTCGTGCTCGACTACTATCACCGAGTTGCCCGTGTCGCGCAACTGCTTGAGCGAGCGTATGAGGCGCGTGTTGTCGCGTTGATGCAAGCCGATACTCGGCTCGTCGAGTATGTAGAGCACGTTCACCAGTTGCGAACCTATCTGGGTAGCCAATCGTATGCGCTGGCTCTCACCGCCCGAGAGGGTGGCCGATGCCCGTGAGAGGCTCAGGTATTCAAGTCCCACATCGACCATGAATTGCAGTCGCGAACGTATCTCTTTCACTATTTCGTGGGCTATGGCGCTCTGTTTGTCGGTGAGGCGATGTTCCAGCCCGTCGAGCCATTGCAACAGCTCGGCAATATCCATATTGGCCAACTCGGCGATGTTTTTGCTGTCGATGCGGTAGTGTAGCGATTCGGTATTGAGGCGCGCGCCGTTACATTCGGGGCATTGTATCGTGGTGACAAACTGCCCGGCCCATTTCTGAGCTTTGGCCGAGGCGTCGCTGTCTTGCTGCATCTCGATGTATTTCACAAGCCCCTCGAACGTGAGGAAGTAATTGGAATTTCCTAACGATAAATTCTTGATATTGAGACGCTCATCGGTGCCATTCAGTATGTCGTTGAGGGCCTCGTCGGGAAGCTCTTTTATCGGGGTTTTCAGGGTGGCGCCATATTTGCCACAGATAGCCTCGATTTGCCAGAACAAGAGTACGTTGCGGTATTTTCCGAGGGGTAATATACCTCCGTTGTATATCGATATTTCGGGGTCGGGAATGATTTTGTCTTTGTCGATGATATTGACGTAACCCAAGCCTTTGCAGTGGGGGCAGGCGCCTTGCGGTGAGTTGAACGAGAAATTGTGCGGAGCCGGTTCGGAATATGATAGTCCGGTGGCGGGGTCCATGAGGGTGCGGCTGTAGTGACGCAATTCGTTGCTTTCCACGTCGAGAATCATCAGCAGTCCGTCGCCTTGTTTCATGGCCACTCTCACGCTCTCTTTCAGTCGGCGCTCGTCGCGTTCCGACACGATGAGCTTGTCGATGAGCAGTTCCACGCTGTGGTTGCGGTAGCGGTCGAGCTTCATGCCCGGCAGTATCTCACGTATCTCGCCATCGACACGCACCGACAGATAGCCTTTGCGACGCATTTGTTCGAAAAGCTCTTTGTAATGACCTTTGCGGTTGCGCACGAGCGGTGCCAATATATAGGTTTTGCGGCCGAGGTAGCGCTCCTTGATGAGGTCGAGTATCTGTTCCTCGGTGTATTTTACCATCTTCTCGCCCGACAGGTAGGAGTAGGCCTCACCGGCGCGGGCGAAGAGCAGACGCAGGAAATCGTAAATTTCGGTCGTGGTGCCTACGGTGGAGCGGGGATTGCGGTTGGTGGTCTTTTGCTCGATGGAAATGACCGGGCTGAGCCCCGTGATTTTATCTACGTCGGGCCGTTCTAAGTTGCCCAAGAAATTGCGGGCGTAGGCCGAGAAGGTCTCTATGTATCGGCGTTGCGCCTCGGCATATATGGTGTCGAATGCCAGCGACGACTTGCCGCTGCCGCTCAGCCCCGTGATGACGGTAAATTTGTCGCGGGGTATTTCTATATCGATATTTTTGAGGTTGTGCACACGGGCACCCCAAATCTCTATTTTATTATCTTCGCTGATTGACATGAATGGCTATTGATGTTTTTCGTTTTTGGAACGAAGAATGTTGATGTGACCTTTGAGGTTGTATTTTTGGCCGTCGGCACCACGAGCCTCTATGACATAGAAATATACTCCGGGTGGAACGATAGGCCCGTTGAAACGTCCGTTCCAACCCTGTGCCGGGTCGGTCGAATGGAACATTTTTTGTCCCCAACGGTTGTAAATCCAGCATTTATACTCTACAATCGATTTATAAGCCACCTTCCATTCATCGTTCACGCCGGGGCTGCCGTAAGGCGAGAAGGCGTTTGGCGCTTCGAGTTTCGACTCGCCCACGTGTATTTCAAACAGGGTGTCGCGCTCGCAATAGTCGTTATAGGCATGCAGGCGCACATAGGTCGTACCCTCGTCGTTGAAGGCATATTCCAACCGTTCCTCGGCATACAGGGCGTCGATGGTGGTAAACTCGGCATCGCGGGCAAATTCCCACGCGTAGTAATTATTGCCGTTCACATAGGCGGTAAAGGTCATCTCTACCGGAGCCGAACCGCCAAAGCCCGAGGCCGGGAGTTCGGCAGCCTCGTTGAGCGCGCCTCGTACTTTCTGCTCGGCCGTGGCCCGCATGAAGATAGCCGGCGAATCGTATTGTTCCGTGGATATTTGTACGGGCGACGCGCCCCATGCGGTGGGTATGGAGTCGATAATGGTGAATGTGGTGGTACCGTAGGGGGCGGGCAGGCTCAACTCGTCATCGGCATTGACGGTCGCCAGACTTTCGGCCGGCACGTTTTCGATGATAGAGGTCGTAGCATCGTTCCATGCGGCTGTGGTGTAAGCCACGCGACGCGGTACATAACGCTTGCGCGCGGCGGTTGTGTAGTAGGATATGCCTATGCCTTCGCCGGTGATGGCGACCTGCTCGCCGGGGTTGTCTTGCACCTCGGCCACGCTACACGATACGATGGGCCGATACGTTGCCAACCATAAGGTGATGGTGCCTACACCCTCTTGCTCAACAATGTATCCGTAGTCGCCGGCTCGTTCGTTGTCGGCTACAAGCAGTGTCGATGTGTTACCGCTCTGCGTGCCGAGGACCTCTATTTTCCCTACCGTACCTTTGTCGTCGAATCGGTACCAACGAATATCGGCCGTGGAGTTGGAGATATAACGTATCGTAGGTTTTACATCGGGGTGAACCACATACACACCCGACAATCCGCTCGACTCGGCCGTGGGAAAATAATAGGCGCCGTCGATGCTTATGTGTTGAGCCATAATCGGTAACGTGATAAGCCAACAATATATGAAAAAAATCTTACGCATAGGAATAAACTTTCGCTCAAAGGTAACGTATTTCACACGAAGAATGAAATAAAAAATCTAAAAAGAGTAGAATTTGCGGGAATCTGCCAATATATACAATATATTTGCAACTGGAAAATAAACGACTTCTAAGCATGAATATTGTAGTACTCGACGGATATTCCGTCAATCCCGGAGATATGGATTGGAGCGCGTTGCAATCGCTCGGTACGCTCACGGTGTATGATCGCACATCGGCGCAGGAGATAATAGAGCGCAGTCGCGAGGCCGAAATCGTACTCACCAATAAAGTGCCCTTTACGGCGCAGACCATCGCCGCTCTGCCCCGGTTGCGCTATATCGGCGTACTGGCTACGGGTTATAATATAATCGATACCGAGGCGGCAGCCCGTCGGGGTGTGGTGGTGACAAATATACCGGCATACAGCACCGATTCGGTAGCGCAAATGGTGTTTGCTCATATACTGAACATTACCAACAGGGTAGGACATTATGCCGAGGAAAACGGTCGCGGTCGCTGGGCAGGCAATGCCGATTTTTGCTACTGGGATACCCCGCTCGTAGAGTTGGCCGGTAAGCGCATGGGTATCGTGGGGTTGGGCAATACCGGTATGGCGACGGCTCGTATCGCCCGGGCTTTCGGGCTCGACGTGTGGGCCAATACCTCGAAGTCGCCGGCACAGTTGCCCGATTATATATACCCGGCCACACTCGATGAATTGTTTGCCGCGTGCGATATTGTGAGCCTCCATTGTCCGCTTACCGAAACCACTCGTGCCATGGTCGATGCGTCGCGTCTGTCGCGGATGAAACCGGGGGCCATTCTCATCAATACGGGACGCGGACCGCTGGTCGATGAGCAGGCCGTGGCCGATGCGTTGAATAGCGGTCGCTTGGCGGCTTTCGGTGCCGATGTGTTGAGTGTGGAGCCTCCCTCGGAGGACAATCCCCTGCTTACGGCCCGCAATAGTTTCATCACGCCACATATAGCCTGGGCTACCCGCGAGGCCCGCACCCGATTGCTCGGGATATGTGTCGAGAATATCCGGGCGTTTCTCTCAGGAACCCCTTGCAACGTCGTGTCTTGATAGGATAAATACAACATATTACGGGTGTGTCCGATAGGTAGTGGTACACTATGCCCGAAAGAGTTTACACCTCGCTGCTCATGAGTGGCGAGGTGTTTTGCTATACCTTTTTTTAGTTAAAATCATTCTGCATTTACTCATTTTTGGGGATTTTAGAGATTTTTCATCTACTCTATTTTTGCATCGGAAAAAACGAAATAGACAATGAAACGAACAATTCTATTATTGGGTATGCTACTCTTATGGGGTACTTCACCTTTGTTTGCAAGAAAAGATGTAACCGAAAAGTGTGATACAATATCCGAAAAAAAAGCCCCCTTTTTCTCGAAGTCGAGACTTACAATCGGCGGATATGGTGAGGTGGTAATGACAAGGAACTTTTTTAGTGACAAGTATTTGCGTTATACCGATGCCGAAACTTATAAAAATGATGGTAGTCACGGACGTTTTGATATACCTCATGTCGTAATATACCTGGGTTACGACTTTGGTAAAGGTTGGAGTATGGGTACCGAGATAGAGTTTGAGCATGGTGGTACCGAGAGTGCTGTAGAGATAGAAGAGGAAGAGGCCGGCGAATACGAGAGTGAAGTGGAACGAGGAGGAGAGGTGGCATTGGAGCAGTTTTGGATTCAAAAATCATTTTCTCCGGCGTTTAATCTCAAACTGGGCCATATACTCGTGCCTGTAGGTGCGATGAATATATATCATATGCCTACCGAGTTTTTTACGGCTTATCGTCCCGAAGGTGAAAATACCATACTTCCCTGTACCTGGCACGAGACCGGTATCAGCTTTTGGGGTGAGGTCGGCGATTGGCGTTACGAAGCCGTGTTTTTGCCCGGGTTAGATGCCGACCGTTTCGGACGTCAAGGCTGGATTCACGACGGGGCGGGAAGCCCTTATGAATTCAAGATAGCCAATACCTATGCCGGGGCGTTCAGAGTTGATAATTTTTCGATACGCGGATTGCGCCTCTCGCTCAGCGGGTATATCGGAAACTCATTCAAAAATACGCTGAGTGCTACCGATAATGCTAAATACAAAGGCGTGAAAGGCCTTGTGGCTATTGGTGCTTTCGATTTCAGCTACAACGATCATAATTGGATTGTCAGAGGAAATCTCGATTACGGACATCTGACAGACTCGGAGATGATTACCAAGTACAATATGTCTATGCGCAAGGATTCCCCATCGCCCAAGCAGGCTGTGGCCTCTGATGCTATAGCCGCCGGTGTGGAGGCAGGATATGATATGTTTGCGCTATGGCATAAACTCAAAAACAAGAAACAGAAATTTTATGTTTTCGGCCGATATGAGTATTACGATTCGATGTTTCGTACCGAAAAATCGATACAAGACTATAAGTGGTGCGGGCGTCATCGTGTAGTCGTGGGACTTAACTACTTCCCCATAAAACAGATAGTCATAAAAGGAGAGTATAGTATAGGCTTGTTACAAAGCCGATACAATGATGAGCCGTCGGTGTCGCTCAGTGTGGCCTATTCGGGATTTTTCAACAAATAAAATAGATATAAAATGAAGAAAATTATCAGATTTGGTATGTACGCTATGTGCATAACCTTGTTAACTACCGGTTTCGTTGCATGCAGTGACGATAATGATTCTAATGGTGACGATACACTTATCGACAAAGAAGCTATGTTCAAAGCGGCCGTGATGCCCTATGTCGATAATACGGTTGTCCCCACCTATAAAGGTATGGCCGATAACGCGATAGCCATGGCCGATGCTTGTGCGGATATTGCCGATGCGTTTGCTGCAGGTACACTCACGACGGAGATGGTACAGGAAGCCGGGAATTGCTGGAACAACAGTAGAGCTTATTGGGAAAAAAGTGAGGCTTTTCTGTATGGTCCGGCAGCCAATTACTATATCGACCCGCATATCGATTCGTGGCCGTTGGACAAGAACGCCATGGACGATTTGCTCGACTACCTGCGTAGTGGAAAAAATTGGGTTATAGAAAACAATGCCGGTTATGGTTTATTGGGTTTTCACGCCGTGGAATATATGCTATTCGAACTTGATGCCTCGGGCGAAAATTCGTTACCCCATAACCTCAATTACACCACCGAAGAATTGGTCTATCTTTGTGCTGTGGCTAATGATTTGCGTAATCAATGTGTATTACTCGAAGCCTCTTGGGCCGGTATAGAAAATATCACCGACGAAAAACGTTCTCTCCTCGAAGATAACGAAATGATTCCCGCCGAAAATTATGGTTGGTATATGAAAAACGCCGGGGTGGCCGGTAGTATATACAAGACCTATCAGCAGACGGCCGAGGATATAATACTGGGGTGTATAGATATTGCCGATGAGGTGGGAAATACCAAAATAGGACGTCCGGCAAACGCCTCTAACGAAGATGACAAAAATTATATAGAATCGCCTTACAGTCTCAATTCGATTGCCGATTTTATCGATAATATTATAAGTATTCGCAATGCATATCAGGGTAGTAATGAGGCTGACGCGTCGGTCAGTGATTATATCGTGAAGGTCAATCCCGAATTAGATGCGAAAGTAAAGAGCCAAATACAAACCGCTATCGATGCTATAAAGGCTATACCTGAACCATTTGCCAAAAGCGCATCGGGGGCGGCTGCCGATAATGCCGTCACTGTGGTAGGTACCGACCTGGTAGATGTACTCGATGAGGTAATGTCTGAATTATCAAAATATTAACAGTCGTTTAAATGTATATGAAAACAAAAAGCTTGTTGGCTGTCTTAATGTGCAGCATCGCTATATCGTGTACCGACGATACCGAGGGTGAGGTTGTTGCCAATCAGGAGCAGTCGCTTCCCGAGTGGTATTATACCGGTGGAGAACTTGGTACGACACATTTGGCGACGTTCAACGCGTATGAACAACCTGCACCGGCGGTTCAAAATGCCGGAATGTATCAGTCATTCAAGAATGGTGAGGCTCTTTTTGAAAAGCCTTTTATGTCTAACAATACCGGTGTAAGACAGGGCCTTGGACCGGTGTATATACGCACTTCGTGCCTGCATTGTCACCCCGGGTATGGCCATGGCAAACGCATTGATGCCGGTGAGTTTCGTACCGGGGATATTGGCAATGGTTGCCTGTTGGTAGTATATACTCCCGATGATAACGCCTATGTGAGTTGGTTGGCCGGTATGCCGCAAGGTCATGCGGTAGCTCCGTTCAAAGCACCTGTCGATGAGAGTCTCATACAAGTGTCGTGGCACAATCATATCGATGAGTGGAACAATACATTCCCCGATGGCGAAACATATGAACTGCAATATCCCGAGGTGTATATGCCACAGGAGGCTGTGTATGTGATAAATCAAGGTTATACCATACCCAAGGAATATGAGGTGAGGTTAGAGTCTACAATCGGTATTTATGGAACGGGACTGCTCGACGCTATACCCGATGACAGCCTCAAAGCCGAATACGCACGGCAGGAACGTGATGGTTTTATGCCCCTCAATGAAGCCTTTTTCAAAGATGGAGAATGGGTAAGTCAGTATAGTAATTCGCTGCAAGGCGATGGTACGAAATATCCGCGACGCTACACATACGCGTTGAGCCGCGGTCCGTTGCAAGATGCTGCCGGGGCCAACGCTATATGGAATATCACCAATGTAACCCGTAGCGATCGCAGGTATCACTATCTCGATGCCGCCGGTAAATATGCCGAGTACTCTTCTAAAGACCCCGAGGTACAGGCCGGATTTGAGAGCTATATAGCCAAAGTCGATCCCGAAAAGAAACAGTCGGACTGGTGGAACGGTACTCTCGAAGAACGTATAAAGGCTTATCTTACGGCCAAGGATTTGCCTGTGGAAATGAGTGATGAGGAATATATCGACCTTATGGTATGGCATAGAGGTCTGGCTGTTCCTGCCGCTCGCAATGTAGAGGATCTCGAGGTACTCAAGGGCCGGAAACTTTTCGAGCAGATAGGGTGTGCCTATTGTCATAGGCCGTCGTGGACCACCGGTAGCGACGAGATACGCGACCCCGCACGTTTCTTTACCGACAATGACGCACGATTACCGCGATATCCCTATCAGAAAATATGGCCATATACCGATATGGTACAGCACAAATTACACATGGTCAATGATATTCGCACAGGTTGGTGTCGCACGACACCTTTGTGGGGTAGGGGCTTGCATCAGAAATGTACCGGTTCGCCGACCGCCGATCGTCTGCACGATTGCAGGGCTCGTAATGTGATAGAGGCTGTTATGTGGCATGGAGCTTCGGAGAGTGACGCGCGTCTCTCTGTCGAAAAATTCCGAGCGCTTTCCAAGTCCGAGCGTGACGCAATAGTGAAATTTATAGATTCTATATAGGCCGATGTCGGTCGCTATCCCTATGGTGGCGACCGACATTCATACCATAAAACGATTAAGAGGTTTTCGATAGTGATGAAATGTAAGATGTTCAAATATACGGCATTTATATCTGTTGCAGTAATCGTCGTTGTTTTGATGATGGCAACGATAGTCGAGAAGTGTTACGGACATGAATTTGCTACGACCACTTTCTATACATCGTGGTGGGGAATCACGTTGTGGGTTATATTGGGGGTGTCGGCGACAGGCTATATGTGTTGCTGTCGATTGTGGAAACGAATTTTTACGTTCGGCATACATTTGGCATTTTTGCTTATTTTGTCGGGTGCATTGGTGACGCATATCTCGGGCACACAGGGCTCGGTACATTTACGCAAGAATATACCGGTACGGAGTTATGTCGATGATGTGGGGGAATGCAGGCAGTTCCCTTTTGAGATTATACTGAAAGATTTTATGGTGGAATATTATCCGGCGTCATCTACCCCTATGGATTACATAAGCTTGTTGTCTGTAAATATCGATGATAAGCGTGTGGACGCCAAAGTTTCTATGAACAATATTCTGAGACTTGATGGGTATCGTTTTTATCAATCGGGTTACGATCGTGATGAGGCCGGTACGACATTGGCGATTTCATACGACCCTTATGGAATAGCGATTACCTATTTGGGGTATGCTATATTACTTATATCACTGATTGCGTTCTTTTTTCACAAGGATTCTGTATTTCGCACTTTGTTACGTCGAGTATCGATACGTCGGGGTATAGCGATGATGTTTTTGCTAATACCGGCCTATACGTATGCAATACCTGCCACACCACAGACATTACCGAGGAGCGTGGCTGCCGAATTTGGTGATTTGTATATATATTACAATGGTCGGGTAGCTCCCTTACAGACTTTTGCCAATGACTTTACATCGAAATTATATGGAAAATCATCGTATAAGGGACTTACGGCCGAGCAGGTACTTACGGGGTGGATATTTTATTATGATGAATGGAAAAATGAGCCGGTGATAAAAATAAAAGGTGCTGAAGCCCGCCGTGTGTTGGGTATTGACGGTAAATATGCTCGCCTAACAGATTTCTTGGATATATATGGCTATAAATTGGAGAGCTCTCTCTCCCGAGAAAGTGATATTTCGTTGCGACGACAATTCGTCGAGGCCGATGAGAAGTTCAATCTCGTATCGATGCTTTGCACCGGCTCATTGCTGAAGATATATCCCTATATATCCCCGACGGATTCTACGTTTTCGTGGTTCTCACCTATAGACAGGTTGCCGGCCGAAATGTCCGAAAATGAATGGGCTTTCGTGGGTGGCAGTATGAACTATATTGCCGAACAGTTGGCGATGAAAAATTATAAAGAGGTGGCGGAAATAGTTGCGAAGATAGGTAAATATCAGCATGATAAAGTCTCACGATTGTCACTCTCCGATGCTCGCTTTCGGGCCGAGAAGATCTATAACTCATATAGCTGTAATCGATATGTGGCTATATCGGCTTTTGTGATCGGAATTTTGTTTTTTATATTGGGCTGTCGGTTAGTCTTGCGTCATACCCGGCAGTCGCGTGTCGTGACGTTTGGGGCAGGATTGTGTGCAGGAATCTTGTTGATATATCTCTCCGCACAGATTGTATTACGGGGTTATATAGGTGGTCATATACCATTGTCAAACGGATTTGAAACTATGCAGTTTATGGCCTGGTGCAGTGTGTTATTGGCCATACTTGTGCGTAAGAGGTTTTATATGGCTTATCCGTTTGGATTCATATTGTGTGGCTTGTCATTGCTTGTTGCTATGATGGGGGAGGCCAATCCGCAGATTACCTATCTGATGCCGGTTTTGCAATCGCCCTTATTGTGCGTTCATGTCGTAATTATCATGCTGGCATACGCATTGTTAGCATTTATAATGTTCAATGGACTGATGGCCATCGTATTGCATTATTCTAAAAAATCGCATGAAAATGATGAGGAATATCTGTGCGAAGTAAGCCGACTGATGTTGTATCCGGCTGTCTTTTTGCTTGTTGCGGGGATATTTGTCGGAGCGATATGGGCAAATGTTTCATGGGGACGATATTGGGGGTGGGACCCGAAAGAGGTGTGGGCGTTGATTACCATGCTGGTATATGCTGTAGCGTTGCACTCTCGTTCTATCGCTCTGTTTCGTCGTCCTCTGTTTTTCCACATATATATGGTATTGGCGTTTTTTACGGTATTATTTACCTATTTCGGGGTAAATTTCTTTCTGGGCGGATTGCATAGTTATGCCTAAAATGCTTCGTTGATATTGATCATAAACGAGGGTTTGAAGTCTTTTCCGGTGCCGACGTCGATACGCACATTGACACGATCCTTGAATTCCCATCGGTAGCCTATACCGAAGTTGGGCAGGGTTTCTGCAAAATCGAATTTACGGATACTCTCGAACACATTCCCGGCGCCTACCCACACGACCATGCCGTTGCGTCGCCATAGGTGTTGTCGTATCTCTATCTGTGCCTCTACGATATTGTTGTCGCGAAATCGTCCCTCATAATATCCGCGCATGCGGTAGGGGCCTCCCAGTCGGCTCATCATGGTCCACGGCACATCGCCGTAGTTGCCTTGTCCATGAAGGTCTATGGCCAATATACCGCCTTTCCACACTCGCTGATAGAGGTCGAGCGTGGCGTCGGTCGTGGCGAAGGCGTACTTGTTGCCGAGGAATCCGGGAAAAAATACCTGCTCTATTTTCAAAAATATGCCTTTGTGGGCGCCGGTGATAACGTCGCGACTATCATAGACCATCGACACACCTATGCCGGTACTGCTCACCCGGCGATGTTGCCCGGCGATAATATCATCGAGTGTACGTCGGTCAGCCTGATTTTTCTTCGTGAAGCCCCGACCTTTTATATAATTGAAACTCGCCAAAGGGCCGAGGTATAAATCCTCGGTGATGCGGAATAGAAAATTTGCTTTCAGTTGTGTCTGTAATCGCTGGTAACGCCATCGGTAATCGCTCATGCCGGCGCTGTAGCCTATACCCCAATAGTCGCTCGGCATGGAATAGAAATAGCTTGTGTATAGCAATCGATATCGGTCGCGAGGGAAGATGTGTGTACCCTGTATGCCCACCATATAGAATCCCGTGGTAGATACTACCCCGAAGAGGGTGACATTCGAGGGAGATGTCGCTTTGTCGTCGCGGTCGCTTTTGTAGATGCCGGCCGCCATTACGGCTACTCCGAATTGGGTACTGCTCGCATATTGCGGGCCGCCTATAAAACTGATGTCGAAACGTTTGTGTGGTTTCGGTTTATTGGCATTTCGGAAATAATCACCGACTTTCCGAAAGAATTTCCGTTTCCGTTTGTCAATGGGGTTGCTCAGTTGTGTAGAATCGCGGATTTGTGCCTGAATATCGGAGCATATCGACACCGATAGGAATAGAACGATTCCGAGGTAAAATATGAGTTTACGTAAATACATAGAGGCAATGCGCAAAGGTTATTGCCTACTAAACAATCATGCCGTGATAGATGTTTATGGCTCTGTTTATGGCTCGCTCTCCGATGGGGTATAGCCGAGTTCTTCGGCTTTTTGTCGTTCTTTGGCAGCCTTTTTACGCTCTCCGAGGGCCTCGTAGCACAGGCTGCGGTAGTGGTGGACGATGGCTTGGTTGGAACCCTTTACCTCTATCTTATTGAGAAATTTCAACGCCTCCTTGTATTGATCTTTCTTGTAGAGCAGATAGCCTTTGAAATAGTGCGCGTCGTCGTTTTGGTCATCGAGTTCGAGAGCGGCGTCGATACTGCTCATGGCGCCGGTCTCATTATCTAAGTCGATTTGACATTCGGCTTTGAGGGTATAGATCGTTGCGAGCAGCTCTTTGTCTTCCTTTTTGCGAGGTGAGCCGTAGATGTAGATACATTGGCTGTAATCTATGAGTGCGTTGCGGTAATCGTGCAGTTGGTGACGGCTGTAGGCTCTCACGTAGTATAGCGCGCCATCTTTGGGGTGCGATTTTATAAGCTTGTCGGTGAATTCGATGCACTCGTCGTAACGTTTGTCGCTGAACATATCCGACAGCAGGGTTACGGAATCTACTCGTTCGATGTTTTTCTGAAAGCGAAATTGGGTGCGATTGTTCCCGTCTTTGTCGAAAGGGTTGCAATTTACATATATCAGTACCACAAAGGGTTTGTTGGCTGCGATTATCTGCTCGGTGGTGCGTCCTGCCTTGGCCGGAGTCATGTTCAGGGCTTTCAACTCATCGCATTTGGCGATGAGGTTGCGCAGGAACAGCGGTCGCACCGCCCCTTGGGAGAGCTGCACCTCTCGCCGTTGTACAAAAGCCGGAATGCCCAGCAGATTGCCATCGCCATCGAATAGCGCACCTCCGCTATTACCGCCGGTTACAAAGGCCGTGGTGTAGAATGCCGTGGGGAAAAATTCGGTCATGGAGGCGCTTACAATGCCCTCGGTCGCCTTGATGTTACTCCCCAGCATTTCAGTGTCGGGATAGCCTAAAATGATGCACTTCTCACCCTCTATCGGTTCGTCTTGGCGTATGTTGTAGGGTATCTTACCGAATCCCGTGAAGGTGGTATCGGTGATTTTCAGGATAGATACATCGCTCTCTTCGTCGGAAATGACGCACCGGGCCTTGTAACCTCGGCTGAAATCGCCGTTTACACCGGTGACGATGAGTTCACGCTCTTTGCCGTTGGCCACGTGTTCGCAGGTGGCGATATAACCGTCCTCCGTGAGGGCAAATCCCGAGCCGGTACTACGCTCCTGCCAGTTGGAATTTTCGTCGCCCTCTTCTATCATCGGATAGATGCGCGAGAAAGTGACGGATTTCATCTGCCTTTTGAAGGTGAAACTATTGGGGTATAGCACGAAAAATGTCTCCCGGGCGATTCCCGAACTGCTATAGGGAAACGGATTTTCGCCCACAATATGATAGAGGTATGAGAGGGTGGTAAGCTCTATGAAATAATCGACTTTGCCGGGGGTGACATCTTTTCCTTCGAGTTGTATGACACGATAGCGGAAATTCTCGGGTATGCGCTCGTCTTCGAATCGCTCTATGGCGTAGATTATGCTGTCGCTCGACTCCCATATACCCTCTATACCCTCGAAAGTACCCTCTTTTATGCGCTCCTCTATGAGTTTGCGTATGGTGGCTCGGGAGTAATCGGCCACCCTGAATTCCAAGGCTTGCGTCGCTATGGTCGAGAGCAACAGACAGTATAGCAGGAGCCGTTTCTTCATGGTCAGATTCTGAAATTGAGACCGAAACTCAACAGCTCTTTCATCTGTATGAATGAACCTTTATCGTTGGGCTTTACACTGTCGTCATACCGCATTTTGAATTCGATGCGGGTAGAGAAGTAACGATTCAGAATGAAGTTGAGCGAGTTTTCCCAGTCGATTTGTACCCGTTCATAGGAGGTGAAGTAGTAGAGACGCGATTTGAACTCGATGTTGCGCCACGGCACCCACCTGAGATTAGCATCGCACGACGAACCGACTTTGTGCAGGGCTCTTTTGCCGTCTTCGATACCAAATCGAGTCTCATCTACCTTGTGGTCGATACAGGTCTTTATGTTGTATGAGAGAGGCGACAGCGACAATGACGAGGAGAATGTGCTATTCTTGCTCGTGTAGTTGTGCGTCAAACCGAGGTTGATACTGAATTCACCCGGTGATAAGAATGACGATACTCTGTCGTGTGTATTGCGTGTGTAGTTGTTGAAAAGTTGTGTCTTGAAGTAGATACTTGCCGAGTAGTAGAATCGCTTGAAAGCCTGATAGCCGAATTTGCTGTCGATGCGGAATACATCTTCGCTGATGTTGTAGTTACGCACGGTGTCGTCGGGCGCGCTGCCTATGTTGAGTTTCCACTGTACCGAGTTTTCAAACAGTATCTTACCTTTGTAATCTTTGTATTTGAGGGTATATACTTGGTTGCTGATGAGGTTCACGTTGCTCGTTCCGCCTTGGTACCAGTTGTCCGAAATGTAGGTTTGCGATACCTGTAAGGAGCTTTGGAAGTTCGAAATCCAACGTTTCAGTTTCACTTTCCGGCCTTGTACTTCGCGTAGAGAGGGCATTCCGTGGGTATCGATTTCAAGCAGTTCGCGACGTTTTTTTACGCGGTCCATGTGTATGGCCTTAGGTAGCATTTCGGGTGTATAACGCACTAATTCGGGGTTATCGACTATCATTTCTGCCTGTGCGTAATCGCCTATGGTGGCAAAATCCCGTTCCCGTTCTATCGAGGTACGTCGGCGAGGTATGCGATGGGGACGGTATGGGTTGTCGGCTTTCCGAGTGCAGAGTGGCGGACGCTTTTCGGGCCTTTGCCCATCGAATATCACCGGCATGAATATGATGTTTACCGGCGTTCCTGTGATGGTGGAGTCTGTCACTCCTTGGCCGAAGTCGTCGAGGATAGCCAAGGCCAGCGAGTCCATGGTCAGTTGCAGGGTGGTGTCGATAGCCAAGGTATATGTGATAGGCTCTACGACGACCGTAGAGTCGGCGATGGCTAATGCCGAGCTTTCGCTCCGGCCCGAGACGCTGTCGAGCACGTGCATCAATTCGTTGGCGATAATCGAGTCGCGTACAAACGACGTGCTTACCACGATGGTGTCGTGTCGCCA
Organism: Coprobacter sp.; assembly: GCA_017462265.1. GTDB lineage: Bacteria > Bacteroidota > Bacteroidia > Bacteroidales > UBA11471 > Caccoplasma. The sequence continues at coordinate 17,871 of JAFTRN010000060.1, forward strand.
ACTGCTGCTATCGACCTGTATCTCCATCTTGCTGCTGTCGGTCTTTATCGACATACTGTCTATCAATCCCAACACGTCTTGTATCAGATTTTTTACGCTGTCGGGCATAGTGCCGGTGTCGATGGGCGGATTCTGGTGCGTAGGGGTAGGACCGGCATACGCGGGCAGGCTCATCGATACGACAAGGGCAGCTATGATATATAGACGTAGATTACTGAAAGATAATATCTTCTTAATGATTGGACGCATAAATGTGATACAGGGGTGATAATACTTTGCAAAGGTAGGTAAAAAAAAGTAACATCTTCTCAATAATCTTTAATAAGTTGATTAATTTTTATTTGTGTTTGATTTTTTAAGAAAATTTTGAACAGCTTCTGATAATTAATGCTCTTTTTCGTAGCGAGGTGTTGACTTTTTTTTCTACTTTTGCAACGTTTTTGGAATAGTCCGGAATTTTCATTTTTTAGAAGTATTAAATCTATTCTCGAAATACCCTAAAACATCAAAAATAAAAAATTGCCATATAAAAGATAGTAATGGATAGAAACACAATTCTTGGCTTTGTCCTCATGGCGGCGGTACTCTTCGGGTACACGTGGTTCATGCAACCCTCGCCCGAGCAGAAAGCCGCAATGCAACGACATCAAGATTCTTTAATTCAAGTAGAAAATGCCCGATTGGCCGAGATTCGTGCCGAGCAGGCTGCATTAGAGGCCGCACAGGCCGAGACAGAGACTGAAGTGCCCGACACCCAATCGCGCTTGCGCAGTGAATATGTCGATTTCGCACCCTTTGCCGAGGGCGAGAACGAAACGATAACCCTCTCCAATCCTCAGGTGAAGCTCACTTTCTCGACCTTGGGTGGTCGCCTTACCGAGGCCGTACTCAACGACTATCGTACCTATGACTCATTACCGTTGATGCTGTTCGACGCCACCGACAATGCCTACGGATTCATATTCAAGGCTCAAGGTCGTACCATCAATACCGCCGACCTCTATTTCGTGCCTGAGGTTTCGGCCGATAAACGCACATTGTCGATGAAATTACCCTTTGACGACGCCCGTAATTTCGAGATTCGCTACACCCTTCCCGAGGAGGGCTATATGCTCGATATGAAGGTGTATCAGAATGGTATGGAGACCATTCTGCCTCGCAATACCGTCGATCTTGATATGTATTGGACACAGGATTTGCGCCGTCAGGAGAAAGGCCGTGTATTTGAGGAGCGCAATAGCGCCATCTATTACAAGGTGGGCGACGACGTAGAGCACCTCAGCGAGATGAAAAACGACCACGAGAGTATTTCTACCCGTGTGAAATGGATTGGTTTCAAAAATCAATTCTTCTCCTCGGTATTTATCGCCGATAAAAATTTCAATGGCGCTCGACTGACGTCGGAAGTGATTGAAAACGATGCTAATTACCTCAAAGACTTTAAGGCCGAAACGACTGTCGATTACGATCCCACCTCGACCGAAGGTCCCGGCTTCCGTATATTCCTCGGCCCCAACCTCTATCCTCTGCTCAAGAGTTACGACAAGGGCGTGAAGGTCGACGATAAATTGCAGTTGCCCCAACTTATCCCGCTGGGTTATAAATTCTTCCGTTGGATCAATACCGGAATCATTATCCCCATCTTCACCTTCCTCGGTAAGTATATCGGCAATTACGGTATCATCATATTGCTGATGACGCTTATCATCAAGGCTTTCTTGCTGCCGCTGACTTTCAAATCCTATATGTCGAGCGCGCGTATGCGTGTGCTGAAACCGCAGGTCGATGAGATCAACGCCAAATATCCCGGTCCCGAGAAAGCCATGGAGCGTCAGCAGGCAACCATGGCGCTTTACAGCAATGCCGGCGCCAACCCCATGAGCGGCTGTCTGCCCTTGTTGTTGCAGATGCCTATCCTCTTGGCGATGTTTGCTTTCTTCCCCTCGTCTATCGAGTTGCGTCAGCAACCCTTCTTGTGGGCCGATGACCTTTCGTCGTACGATGCTATCTTCTCGTGGGACGTATATATTCCGCTCATCACCCCCTATTTCGGCAATCACATCAGCCTCTTCTGCTTGCTGATGACCATAACCAACATACTCTATACCAAGATCAATATGGATAGCACGGGTGGCGGACAGCAGATGCCGGGAATGAAGGCTATGATGTATCTCATGCCGTTGATGTTCCTGTTCTTCTTCAACAATTACGCTTCGGGATTGAGCTACTATTACTTCGTATCGCTGCTTATCACCATCATTCAGACCTACATTTTCCGCAAATGTATCAACGAAGAAAAGGTGTTGGCCAAACTCAAAGAAAATCAGAAGAAACCCCGCAAGAAATCGGGCTTTATGGCTCGTCTCGAAGAGGCTCAACGCCAACAACAGGCAGCCCTCAAACGCCAACAGCAACAACAGGCCCGCCGCAAGTAATCACATAACACCTCATATCGACAACAACGGAGCGCACACGCGCCCCGTTGTTGTTTTTTCTACCTCGTGCGCACCCGACTAATCGCCCGGCAAAACCTTTTTCCCGGACGCACGAACCGTGCGTCCCTACGATAAATGGTGACTTGCCCTACATTATCGGACACCAATAATATCAAAATAGCTTTTTATCGGACACTAATGATAAAAAATCTACGAATGCTAAAATTTATTATGGCTTCAAAAAAAAATGCGTACATTTGCACATCATCACCCCTCATCGACTGATATGCGGAATCGTGCGATTATTTTCTTGATATTGTGCCTCATACTCACCGCTTGCCGGCATAGCGATACGTCCGGCCGGGGCGAGACTATACCCTTGCAATACGCTAAGGGATTCACGCTGTCGCAACACCCCGGTTACATCATGGCCGATATGCGTGACCCGTGGGACACCACCCGCCTGCTCCATCGCTACATATTGGTGCCGAAAGGGGGTGAGATACCCTCGTCGATTCCCGCCGGTACGCAGGTGCGTGTGCCGGTGGAACGCATGGCCGTATATACATCGGTACATGCCGCCATGATAGACGAGCTGGGGGCCGGCTCGCATATCACCGGTGTGTGCGAACCGCAATATATACATCGGACGGGATTGTTGGCACAACTCGCATCGGGTCATACGACCGACATAGGCAACTCGCAAGCTCCCGATGTGGAAAAAATCATCGACATAGCTCCCGAGGCCATCGTGGTATCACCGTTTGAAAACTGCAATTACGGTCGAGTGGAGAAGTTGGGCATACCCATCATAGAGTGTGCCGACTATATGGAATACACCCCGCTGGGTCGCGCCGAATGGATACGCTTCATAGGTATGCTCACCGGTAAAGAGCGTGTGGCCGATTCCCTGTTTGCCGAGATAGAGAGACGATACAACGAACTGCGCCATCGTGTTGCGGAGGTGGAAAATCCTCCTACCGTATTGGCCGAGAAAAAGACCGGTGGCACGTGGTTTGTACCGGGTGGCGATAGCTACATGGCACGACTTTTTGCCGATGCCGGGGCCGACTATATATGGAAAGACGACACACATAGCGGTTCGCTTGCCCTGTCGTGGGAAGAGGTGTACGATCGCGCCCGAGAGGCCGATTTCTGGCTCATAAAATACACCGACAAGAGCGACGCCACCCTGGCAACGCTGAAATCGGAATATGCCCCATACGCCCGATTCAAAGCCTATAATGCCGGGCAAATATATGGCTGTAATCTGCACGACAACACCTTCTTCGAGGAGGTGCCTCTGCACCCCGACCGCCTGTTGCAAGACTTGATACATATCTTTCACCCCGGGCTGTCATCGGCCGATACATTGCGTTACTATCATCACATGAAGCCATGAGGACACGCTATTTCATACCCGCATCTATAGCACTCATCGTCGTGCTCGTCGTTGCCAACCTGGCCTGGGGCTCGGTGGCAATACCGTTGCGTGCCGTGGCCGACATCTGCATGGGCAATCCCGTGGAGAAAGAGAGCTGGACCTTCATCGTGTTGCAATCGCGATTGCCCCAAGCCCTCACGGCACTACTGTCGGGTGCGGCACTGGCCACGTCAGGACTGATGTTGCAAACGGCCTTCAACAACCCGCTGGCCGGGCCGTCGATATTGGGCGTCAATTCGGGTGCCGGGCTGGGGGTGGCCCTCGTAATGTTACTGCTCGGGGGCAGCATAGGCGGTGCCGGTTTCTTCCTGTCGGGTTCATTGGCCGTGCTTGCCGGTGCCATGGTGGGCGCGCTGGTGGTACTCGGCATTATCATAGCCTTTGCGTCGGTGGTGAAGAGTAATCTCATGTTGCTCATTATCGGTATCATGGTGGGCTACATCACCTCGTCGGCCATATCATTGCTCAACTTCTTTGCCACGGCCGAGGGGGTATTCTCCTACACGGTATGGGGATTGGGCGATTTCTCGGGCATATCGGTAGAGCAGCTGCCCCTGTTCGGAACGGCCATAGGCATAGGTCTGCTTGGCGCGATACTGCTCATAAAGCCCCTCAACGCCCTATTACTCGGTGAGCGGTACGCCTGCAACTTGGGTGTGAACGTGCGAGCCATACGCGTGGCGTTACTGCTATGCACCGGTTGGCTCACTGCCGTAGTCACCGCCTATTGCGGACCTATATCGTTCATAGGTCTCGCCGTACCCCATATCGCCCGTCTGTTACTCGGCTCGTCGCACCATACGCGGGTATTGCCGGCCACCATGCTCATAGGCGGTATCGTGGCCCTGCTGTGTAACCTGCTGTGCGTGTTACCGGGCGGACTGGGCATTATACCGCTCAACGCCGTAACACCGCTGTTTGGCGCGCCGGTCATCATATATGTCATAGTAAATCAACGCAAAATACAATATTTCAACTGATGAACTCCGATGCCGTCATAGTGGGCCGATCCGTTGCCATAGGGTATAGCGACAAGCACCCCTCGCCGCTTTATACCGATATGAATTTCACCCTGTATAGGGGCGAATTTACAGCCCTGCTGGGCGTGAATGGTGCCGGCAAATCGACACTGCTGCGCACCTTGGCGGGTATGCAACCCTGCCTCGGGGGCGAGATACGGCTCCACGACCGGACATTGAGCACGTATGGCAATCGGGATATTGCCCGACACATTGGTACGGTGCTTACCGAGCGCAACGTGGCCGGGGGATTGCTGGTCGAAGAGTTGGTGGCGATGGGGCGATACCCCTACACCGGTTTTTTCGGACGATTGAGTAGTGACGACCGGGCGGTTATCGACCGGGTGATGCGCCTCGTGGGGATAGCTCATAAGCGGGGTACCTATCTGTCGCAACTATCCGATGGTGAACGGCAAAAGGCGTTTATCGCCAAAGCCTTGGCACAGGAAAGCGATGTGATATTGCTCGACGAACCCACGGCATTTCTCGACCTGCCGAGCCGCATAGAGATGTTCGTGCTGCTGGGCGAGATAGCTGCTCATGAAGGTAAGGCCATACTGCTCACCACCCACGATATAGAGCAAGCGCTCACCTTGTGCGACCGACTATGGCTGTTATCGGCCGAGAGGGGACTGCAATGCGGCACGACCGACGAACTGATAGCCCGTGGCGACGTAGAAACCATGTTCTGCAACGACCACATCACCTTCGACACCACCCACCGCCGCTTCCTCCCAAGAAAGTAAACTCGGAATTTTGAAAGGAAAGGTTATTTCTTAGAATCACAATATTCTATGATTCTAATCATTTCTGTGATATCGTTCCAGATATGTTCTACAATCTTTTCCGTTGTTTCTTCTGTATCTGTATAATCTTTAAAATATTTGAATGCATTCCAATAATCATGACTACTGAATTTATTATTCGCTATAAAATCCCTTAAAAGGTTATACTTTTCATTTAATGGTGAGACATGGTTTCTATTATCAAATGGTGAGTGCCTCAAACCTATCATTAGAGAATCTTGTTTATCCTTTAAAATTATATGTATTTCAAAATCATCATTGATTTTTTCAATCCATTTATCTCCAAAATTTTTTGGATCATTTATATACTCCGGTTTAAGGAAGTGTAATATTATCCAGTGATAAATTTCCTCATTACGAGACCAGTTCGACAAATTATACTTTTTATAATTATAACTTTTCCTTTCCCACCAACCTTTATATGTCGTGTCTGCAATATTTTTTGCGGGATTTTTTCTTTTACCCATTTCTATGGTCAATTGCTCTCCTATAAGACCTAACGTTAAACTATAATAGGATTTATCTTTGTCATCCTCTACATCTCCTATTTTCGCGCTAATCCATGGTTGTTTCCATCCAAAATTATCGGTTATCGGGTATTCTTTTTCTCCTACAACGTAGTAATACTCTTGTGCGGAAACAGTTTTCAAGAAATTCTTTCGCAATTGTTGATAATATGACAACTCTTCTGATTTTATTGGTTCTAACAATTTTATAAAGTCCGTATAGATTTTAAAGAAACGATTTAGCGTTTTTTCTGCAAATTCCTTAAATAATATATTATCTTCAGTTATCTTATCTTTTGCGCTTTCTTCTTTAAATTTGTCGAATGACTCTAAATGGAATAACTCTAAATTTTTTTCGTAAAAAGTCCAATCAGCGCCATTATTTTTTGACCTATTTTCTTCAAATGGAATCAATGCTATATTTCCTATGGAATTTACCAGACGAGCACAAACATCTTTATATTTTCCAGATTTAATCCATGATTTGGGTATTATATGGTCATTATCCCATGGTCTGTTTAGATCTTCCCAAAGATTTTTACATACAGGATTATAGTTGGAGAAGTATTCGTTAAAGGCCTCTCTCTCAATAATTCTCAACATTGAGAGCTGACGATATTTATTGTCATAACTAAACATCTGACATATATGTTCCCCGTATTTTTCTTGTCGATAGTTCCAAATATTCCATTCTGTACCAATATTTTCCAAACAAGATTCTTTGAATTTATCGACATCTTCTGTACTTGGAATAGGATGAGACCACCCGAAACTTATACAATCCGCCAACTTTTCTTTTAGAAAAATCTGATTGATTTTAATATCTTGCGCCCACAAATTTTTATACAGATAACGAATTGCTTCTACTCTGTTATTACAGAAAAAATATAAATATAACGACATTGAACACATAAAGTCGTCCAAGTCGTTATTTAAAGAATCTTCCACTTGGGCAAATTTCATAAGCAATATAAACAATTCCGGACAATTATGTGCCACCTCGGTGTAGTAACAAGACGAAATATTATTATGAGTAAGCCATTTTTCTACTTGAGATACGATTGAACTAACGATATTTTCACGCAATCCATCGTTTATTTCTTTATATAAGACTTCGTTCATTCTTAATATCCTAATATCGTTTGCTTTAACTATCCCTCGAATATTTTTATCCGAGCAATAAAATCTAAATAGCAGTTGAGCAAACACGTGTTCTGGTATTTTATCTTTAGCAATCTCCCTCACTTTTCCGACAAAATCATTATCACCCCAATAATGTTTTATCGCCGAATAGGCTAACTCACTATCAGAAATTACAGTTCCACCCGTATTTATACGATTAAAAAAGACTTCTAATAGTGTTTTATCATTTTCTTTTTCTTGATTATCTGTTTTTTTAGTAATAATTATTTTTTTTAAAATAAGAGTATAATCTTTTACCCGCTTCAAAGTATTAAATAATTGGGATAATTGCTCCCGATGATTTTCAGTAAAAATTTTAGTGGGATAATTCTCTAAGTTACGTTCTACATTTTGAATAAAATCGTCACAACTATCCACATTTTTAAGCGCTAACGTTATAGCAGCAAATGGTATAGGACAATCAGCACCAATAGGTTTGAAACAACGAATATCCCAATTTTCTTTGTTTTCTTCATTTGTTGGCATCAATTTAATAGCCTCGTCAATAGCTATTCTACGGTCTGCGGAAGAATATGCTGAGCCATCTAATCGATACCCCCAAGGATGCGCCTTGGTTGTCAATCTAAAACCAAAATACCGAGAAGGGTCGTTACCTCTATCAAACTTTAAATCAAGCCATAATATCTCATTCGGTTTATCACATAATGGCTTGGCGTCAAACCCAATCTGAATAGCATTTAATCGTTGTTGTCCATCATATAAATTGAAATTTTCAGAGTTATCCTCTTGAATTAGAGTGAATACGCCTATTGGAAATTGACATAAGATAGAATCCCATAACATTTCTATTTGGCGAGGTTTCCAGACCAATCC
>JAFTRN010000061.1 GCA_017462265.1 Coprobacter sp.
CTCATCGCACGGCTACTCAAATATAGCCCTCCGGGCAAGCGTATTTCACACTCGGCGGACGCTTGGACCAAGCGTCCCTACGTTTTAGAACGCTGAGCCAGGCCGATGAGAGATTGTCACGGTATGCCGTATTTTTATCGGACACTAATAAATAAAAATAGAGATTCTTATAAACACACGAGGGCTGCCATAATTGGCAGCCCTCGGTACGTTAAAGGGAAAAGGTCGTTATCCGACAACGATGTTGATGAGTTTGTTGGGAACGACGATGACTTTTTTCGGGGTTTTACCTTCGAGCCATTTGGCGGAATTGGGGTGTGCCAACGCCTCTTTCTCGATATCCTCTTTGGCGGTACCGGTGGGGAATTCGAGGTTGAAACGCACCTTGCCGTTGAACGACACGGCATAGGTCACACTGTCCTCTTTGAGGTAATCTTCGTTGTGGGTGGGCCATTGGGCGTCGCACACGGAGGTGTCGTGGCCTAAGCTGTGCCACAGTTCCTCGCTCAAGTGCGGTGTGAAGGGGGCGAGCAATACGACGATGGTCTCGAGTACCTGACGATTGCGACTCTTCAAGGCGGTGAGCTCGTTGATACATATCATGAAGGCGCTTACCGAGGTGTTGTATGAGAAGGCCTCGATGTCACTGCTTACCTTCTTGATGAGCTTGTGCAGGCTCTTCAGTTCCTCTTTCGAGGGCTTGGTGTCGGTAACGGCCCAGTTGTCGCCTTCGTAGAAGAGATTCCAGAACTTGCGGAGGAAGCGATGCACGCCGTCGATACCGTTGGTGTCCCACGGCTTGCTTTGCTCGATGGGGCCGAGGAACATCTCATAGAGACGCAGGGTGTCGGCACCGTAACGCTCTACGATGTCGTCGGGGTTCACGACGTTGAACATCGATTTCGACATTTTCTCTACAGCCCAACCACAGATGTATTTGCCATCTTCGAGTATGAAGTCGGCATCGGCAAACTCGGGACGCCACTTGCGGAAGGCCTCGATGTCGAGCACATCGTTGCTCACGATGTTCACATCTACGTGTATGGGAGTGGTGTCGTATTGCCCTTTGAGGTTTACCGACACGAAGGTATTGGTATCTTTGATGCGATATACAAAGTTGGAACGGCCCTGTATCATACCTTGGTTCACTAACTTTTTGAAGGGCTCGTCCTCGCATACAACGCCGAGGTCATAGAGGAATTTGTTCCAGAAACGACTGTAAATGAGGTGTCCCGTGGCGTGCTCCGTACCGCCGATGTAGAGATCGACGTTGCGCCAATAGCTGTTGGCCTCGTCGGATACGAGAGCGGCGTCGTTGTGCGGGTCCATGTAGCGCAGGTAGTAGGCCGATGAGCCGGCAAATCCCGGCATGGTGCAGAGTTCGAGCGGATAATGCTCGTCGGTCTCCCAATTTTTGGCGCGTCCCAGGGGCGGCTCGCCTTGCTCGGTGGGCAGGAATTTGTCGATACCCGGCAGAAGCAGCGGCAGACGGCTCTCATCGAGCATATAGGGCATATCGTCTTTGTAATATACGGGGAAAGGTTCGCCCCAGTAGCGTTGGCGGCTGAAAATGGCGTCGCGCAGACGATAGTTCACCTTCACACGGCCGAGGCCCTGTTCTTTGATGAATTCTTTGGTCTTGGCGATAGCCTCTTTCACGGTGAGACCGTTGAGGTCGAGGCCATTTCCGCAAGAGTTTATCATGATACCCTCTTTGGCATCGAAGCTCTCTTCCGACACGTCACAGCCCTCGATGAGGGGAATGATGGGCAGGTCGAAGTGGCGGGCAAACGCATAGTCGCGACTGTCGTGTGCCGGTACGGCCATAATGGCTCCCGTGCCGTATCCTGCCAATACGTAATCGCTTATCCAGATAGGTATCTCCTTGCCATTGAGCGGGTTCACGGCATACGCGCCCGAGAATACGCCGGTCACGCTACGGTCCATCATACGTTCGCGCTCGGTGCGGTGTTTTATCTGATTGAGGTAGGCCTCTACGGCCTCTTTTTGTTCGGGGGTAGTGACTTGTGCCACATATTCGCTCTCGGGGGCAAGCACCATGAATGTCACACCGAAAATGGTATCGGCGCGGGTGGTGAAGATGGTGAAGGTGACATCGGAATTTACCACTTTAAATTCCATTTCGGCACCTTCGGAGCGGCCTATCCAGTTGCGTTGCGTCTCTTTCAGCGAGTCGCTCCAGTCGATGGTGTCGAGGCCGTCGAGCAGACGTTGGGCATAGGCCGATACACGCAAGCACCATTGGCGCATGACTTTCTGCTCCACGGGGTAGCCTCCGCGTACCGATACACCCTCGCTCACCTCGTCGTTGGCAAGCACGGTACCCAGTTTGGGACACCAGTTCACCATGGTGTCGCCGAGATAGGCAATACGGTAGTTGAGCAACGTCTTTTGTTGCTCTTTCTCGCTCATGGCACACCACTCATCGGCGGTGAACGAAAGTTCCTCGCCGCAAGCGACATTCAGTCCTTCGGTACCATTGGTCTCGAAAGCCTCTACAAGGCTGTTGATGGGGTGGGCTTTCTGCTCGTTGTAGTCGTAGTAACTGTTGAACATCTGTATGAAAGCCCACTGCGTCCATTTGTAGTATTCGGGGTCGCAGGTGCGTATTTCACGCTCCCAGTCGAAGCAGAAACCTATCTTATCGAGTTGCTCGCGATAGCGATTGATATTCTTCTCGGTAGTGATGGCGGGGTGTTGTCCCGTCTGTATGGCATATTGCTCGGCGGGCAGGCCATAGGCGTCGTAGCCCATCGGGTGCAATACGTTGAAGCCTTTCAGGCGTTTGAATCGGGCGTAGATGTCCGACGCAATGTATCCGAGGGGGTGGCCTACGTGCAGCCCGGCTCCCGAGGGATAGGGGAACATATCGAGGACGTAGTATTTGGGTTTATCCTCTTGCTCCGTCACGCGGTAGGTATGGTTGTCTTTCCAATATTGTTGCCACCGTTGCTCGATTTCTCTGAAATTGTATTCCATCGTTGTGTTGTTATTTGTATTTCGATATAATCTTCGCTATGAACCGACAAAGGTAGTAAAAAATAGTATAATCCGCTATAAAAAAGTGAGAATATGGTTATGTACACAGTGTTACAGAAATGTAATTACAAAAAGTGTATATACATTTTATGTAACAATATGGTGCGTCGAAAGAAAAGTCAAGGCCTTTTTATCGATAGATGATGTATGGCTCTTTGCGGGGTGAGGCGTAGGCCTTGGTAAATTTTTGAGAGGCAATGCGATAGATGAGACCTCCGAAACGGCGAGCACCTCGGGGACATATCGCTATGCAGTGGGCGCAAGAGATGCATCGGGCGCTGTCGGTATGGCGAGGATTCTCGCTGTCGATGGCCTGTGTGGGGCATTGCAGGGCACAGGCACCGCACATGTTGCATCGACGCGACGCACGAGGTTTCAGAGGGACGTTGCCGGGCGTGCGGTAGGGCCGATTGCCTTGTGGCGCGATAGGAGGTAGGTGCAGTATATCGGTGTCGTGTAAACGTGCAAGGCTCTCTTTTCCGAAATTGTGGGCGATGGCTATATCGTCGGCGTCGGGACGCTGTGTTGCCACGGTGGGGAATATGGAGTGTCGGGCGATGAAAGCCGCGGCCGAAACTATCTCGAATCCTTGCTTCTCGGCAATATCTTGCATCTCTACCAGTGCGTCGTCGAATTCTCGATTGCCATATACGCACACGATAATGGCGGGTGAATGATTGCCGTTGAAATTTTGTAAGGCTTGTGCTGCCGGGGCAGGTATGCGTCCGGCATACACCGGCATGGCGATGATGGTCAGTTCATCGGCGGGAATCTGCTTCTCGACTTGCGGTTTTTTTATCAGGTCGCAGGTTTCAATAGTGTTTATGCCTGTACCTTGCGCAATGGCTGTCGCTACCTTTTCGGTCGTACCGGTGGCACTGAAAAAGATAATATTCGCTTTTGTGTATCTCATCGTTTTATCTCATTATATCCACAAAAATAGGATATTTCTTTTATCGTGTCGATAATAATCACGAGAAATTCTAAGAAGCTGTTTGAATTTTATTGTCGAGGTTATTTAATGGGTATTTTGGAATGGATTTTTTGTCAAAATGCGCAGGGAATAGCGGGCTATTTCCAAGTGTTTTGATGAAAAAAGCGTCCAAAAGAGCCTTAAAGAAGCCGAAACTTTGTTTTTTGAGGCCGTAATAATTTTTTCAAGAAAATTTTAAACAGCTTCTAATGTTGTGTGGAAAAATCATTACATTTGCATATTCTTGATTGTCAAATCTATTAAAGAAATACGACTATGAAGCGATTTTTTATTTTATCATTGTTGGCAATTATGACTTGTGGTATGGCATCGGCCCAGGAGACCTATGAGGAGTATGTGCGACAACAACAAGAGGAGATGAAGAAGCAGGTCGACGAGCGCGACCAATATATGAAAGACGCTCAAGCCGAGTATGAGGCTTATGAAAAGGCTCGCAAGGCCGAGTATGAGGCCTTCTGCGCCCAAGTGGAAAAGATGTGGGGAAAAAACCAGTATGTAGAGAGCACACAGAAAGACTGGGTGGAATATAGCGATGACTTGTCGTCGCGCAGTATTGTAGATTTTGCCAATGGGCAGGTGAAAGTCGAAATCGTGGTCGATGACAAAGATATGCGCGATACCGCAGTGATTAATCGCCGTCTCGAAGCGGCCGTGTCGGACCTGCTTGTAAGTAAAGGTAAGTCGGTCGATTATAAGTCGAAAGTCGATTCGCAGAAGCCGTTGGCCGACCAATCTCTCCTCGGGAATCAGATAGACCTGAAAAAATATGGTTATGCCAATGACGCCATAGTGAAGGCCGAGAAAAAGACCGTGAAATCGAGCAGTTCCAAGAGCGGAAAATCTACGGCGAAAGTTGCCGGCGCGGTATCGCAAGACCTCGCTACGGTGGCCGATAAGATAGGCCGTGCCGTGGTGGGCAGTCAGAAACCCGTGGTGACTTCTACGACCACTAATGGTAGTAAGGGTAATATCATATCGGTATCGATGCAGCTGGTAGAGGATCATATACCGCAACGTGCGCAGAAGTACCGCCGACATATATCGAAATATGCACAAAAATTCGACGTGGACGAACCGTTGATTTTAGCGGTAATGGAGCAAGAGTCCTATTTCAACCCGGCGGCTCGTTCGCACGTGCCGGCTTATGGACTGATGCAACTCGTACCCAAGTCGGGTGGTCGCGACTCCTATAAATATGTATATAAAATCGATCGCACCCCCTCGCCGTCATATCTCTTAGATCCCGAGAACAATATAGAGCTCGGTAGCGGTTATTTGCGATTGTTGATGAATCGCTATTTCAGTGGTGTGGAAAACGAGCGTTGTCGTATGCTCTGCGCTATTGCGGCCTATAATACGGGAGCCGGTAATGTGAGCCGTGCCTTCAACAAGACCACCAATATAAAGGCCGCCATTCCTACCATCAACAGCATGAGTTACGACGAGTTATTTGCCTACCTCAAGAAGAATCTGCCTCATGCCGAGACACGCGATTATATACAGAAGGTGACTCAGAAAATGGAGAAATACATCAAATAATTACCCGTAGAAGTGTATTCTATTGTACATTTTTTGAAATACGTGAAACGACAATCGCCGGCTTTATAGTCCGGCGATTGTCGTTTTATTTGGAAGAACGGAAATTAGGGTAGCAGTATAGGTAAAAACAAGAGAGCCACTTGCATCAGCAAGTGACTCTCTTGTAGTCGGGGTGACTGGATTCGAACCAGCGACCACACGCCCCCCAGACGTGTACTCTAACCGGACTGAGCTACGCCCCGATTTGTGAGTGCAAAGGTATTGCTTTTATTTGTATCTGCAAAATTCCTGAGCTTTTTTTTGCATCGATACGTAATTTTTTATCGAAAAAGGGTTATAACCCCATCAAATCGCGATAGAGATCGAGTGCCACACATATCTCGTCGCGTGAGGCGGTTTGGTTTATAACGACCTCGCCTACACCCGATAACAGGGTGAAGTTGATGGTGTCGGCAGTATTTTTCTTGTCGTGAGTCATTCTTTCGTAGAGATAATCGTAATCATCGCAAGAAATTACGAAAACGCCATAATTTTGCTTCACATATTGTGCGAATGTACGTAAGACATCGAGCGGGAACTTCTGCAAACGGTGCGAAATGAGCAATTCGCACACCAATCCCCAAGCGACGGCATAGCCATGTTGTACGGGTCGGTTTCGTTTGTGGGAGAGGCTTTCGAAAGCGTGGCCCACGGTATGGCCCAGGTTGAGCGATTTGCGAATATTGGCCTCGAAGGGATCTTCTTCCACGACGTGGCGTTTTACGGCGATGGATTGCTCGAGACAGGCAAGCATTTCCTCGCTGTCGGGCATTGATAGGTCGAGGGTGAAGAGGCGGTTATAGGTATCGGTAGTGCTTATCAGTCCGTGTTTCAGCATCTCGGCAAATCCCGATAAGAGATGTTCGCGCGAAAGTGTTTTGAAAAAACTTGTCGATACGAGCACGGCTTCGGCGGGAGCGAAAGCGCCAATCTCATTTTTCAATCCGTTGAAATTGATACCGGTTTTTCCCCCAACGGCGGCATCGACTGCTCCCAGCAGGGTAGTGGGTATATTGATGTAACGTATGCCACGCTTGAATGTGGCGGCGGCAAAACCTCCCAAATCGGTCACCATACCTCCGCCGAGATTTATCATCATCGAGTGGCGAGAGGCGTGGCGGTCGCTCAGCTCTTGCCATACCGATGCGAGCGCGTCGAGGCTTTTGTGAGTGTCGTCGGGGAGTATGTTGATACATCGGGCTGTCGCCAGAACTTTGCTCTCACTGAGCAACGGACGGCAGTACTGCCCGGTATTGTTGTCGGTGAGCAGAAACAATCGGTCGTAGTCGTATGCTGCCAATACCTCGTCGAGTGTCGCGGCGATATTGCGGGTGAAAAGTATCTGTTGTGCCATAATGTTATATATTTGAAGCCAAGATAAAATTTTCAAGAAAATTCAAAATTGCTTCTTTAGTTGAGTGTAAATAGTGTCGAATTGCGAGGCAAGTGTGCGCATAGAGGGCAGGAGCAGATTGGCTCCGGCATCGAGCAGCACCTTGTCGGGCAGCGGACCGGTATTGACCGCTATGGTGAATATTTGGGCTGTGGTGCCGGCTTTTACACCGAGCGGAGCATTTTCCACTACGATGGCCTGCCACGGGTTCACTCCGGCTTTCTGCAATCCCATAAGATAGGGCTCGGGGTGGGGTTTCCCATATTTCACATCGAAAGCCGTTACCATGGTTTCGGGGGTGAAAATGCCGGGAAAGTCGTGGTTGAGTTTGGTAAGCAGCGATTTCTGTCCCGAACCGGTTACCAATACCGGTGTCAATCCCGTATCTTTTACACGACCCAAGAAGTCGAGCGCACCGGGCATGGGGTGAGCTGTGCCTTTTGCAGCGAATAGTTCGCTTTTGTGCTGATATATACGCTCTTTCTCTTCGTCGGTTGCCGAGCGACCATATTCTCTGTTGAAAAGAAGATCGATGGTCGATGCGCCGGTACGTCCTTCATACATATAGAATTCCTCGTGGGTGCAAGCGATACCCAGTGAGGCTATGGCTTCGTACCAAGCCGAGGCATGGTACGGCATAGAGTCGTAGAGTACGCCGTCCATATCTATGAGTACGGCTCGTAAATCGATACGGGAGAATTCTGTCTCCGAGAGGTATGTTTTTATAATTTCTTGCATAAGACGGTATTCCTCGCAAAAATACGAACTATTTGCCACACATAGAGAAAAAGCCGATGAAAAAGAAAAAAAAATTTACATTTGTTTTTTCTTCTTTTGCCTTTCGCTATATTTGTTGCAAACATCGAATATAGGAGGCGGCTCGGAATAAAAATCAAGTAAATTTGTTTTTCTCCACTCACCTTTCGCTATATTTGTATCATATAAATTTATTGTATTATGTCACGATTTGCCGACGTTATATTACCATTACCTCTATCACAGTATTTTACTTACCGCATACCGGTGGAGTGGGAGGCGTGTGTATTGCCCGGCAGTCGTGTGGTGGTGCCTTTCGGGCGGTCGCGTTATTATACCGCTGTCGTGGCGCATGTGCATACCGATTGCCCGCAGGATTATGAGGTGAAAGAAATATCGACACTCCTCGACGATACCCCTATATTGCGCCGTCCGCAATTGAAATTCTGGGAATGGGTGGCGGAATACTATCTATGTTCGGTGGGCGATGTGTACAAGGCGGCCGTGCCTTCGGGCCTGAAACCCGAGAGTGAGACGCAAATCACCCTAAATCCCGATTTTGTCGAGGACGAAGACAATCCGTTGCGGGAAAGAGCACGGGTGTTGCTCGATGTGTTGAGCCGGAAAGAGAAGATGAGCGTGCAAGAGTTGGAGCGCGAGAGTGGATTGCGTAATATATTGCCCGTGGTACGAACGCTGCTCGAACAGGAGGCGGTGCGTATATCCGAGGAGATGCGCAGCAGGTATCGTCCGCATATCGAGCAGTATGTGCGATTGCGTGATATCGCGCCGGATGAGCAGGAAAAATTGCGCTCGTTGTTTGAACAATTGAAATCGGCTAAGAAACAGCTTCGACTGCTCATGTGCTATCTCGAAATGTCGGGGTTTATGCGCAAGGGCGAGCTGAGCGAGGTCTCTCGAAAAGATTTGCTCGAGCGGGCCGAGGTTTCTACTCCCGTGTGGAGTGCCTTGGTGTCGCGTGGTGTTTTTGAGGTCTATAACAAGGAAATAAGTCGATTAGGTGGTGTCTCAACCCGTATAGGCGAGGCAAATCCCTTATCGGCTGTGCAACAAACGGCCTATGATGCTATCGTGGAGTGCTTTACCCAGAAGTCGGTTACGCTCTTGCATGGGGTGACGTCGAGTGGTAAAACCGAGATATATATACATCTGATAGAGAAGGTGCTGAAGCAGGGTCGGCAAGTACTATATTTGGTCCCCGAGATAGCGCTCACCACCCAGCTCACCTCGCGTCTGCAAGCGGTTTTCGGTGATAAGTTGGCGATATATCATTCCAAATTTACCGATAACGAGCGTGTGGAGATATGGAAGGGCTTGTTACACGATAAGGGTGCGCAGGTGATACTCGGCGTGCGCTCGTCGATATTCCTGCCATTCCGCGATTTGGGGCTTGTGATAGTCGATGAGGAGCATGAGGGTAGTTATAAACAACAAGAGCCGGCCCCGCGCTATCATGCCCGCAACGCGGCCATAGTGTTGGCCTCGATGCATGGTGCGAAAGTCCTATTGGGTACGGCCACGCCGGCCATTGAAAGCTATTACAATGCCCTGTCGGGGAAATATGGACTGGTAGAGCTTCTCACACGACATGAGGATATAGCGTTGCCCCAAATTGTCACGGTCGATGTCGGAGATCTGCGTCGTAAACGTCGTCTCTCGTGGGAAAGTAATCTGTCGCCCCAACTCCGAGAAATGTGTGCCGATGCGTTACAGCGTGACGAGCAGGTGATATTGTTCCAAAATCGACGGGGGTTTGCTCCGGTTATCGAGTGCCGATATTGCGCGTGGACGCCCAAATGCGCCCATTGCGATGTGAGCCTCACCTATCATAAGCGCGACAATCGGTTGGTGTGTCATTATTGCGGATATACGCAAGAGGTGCCAACGGTATGTCCGGCTTGCAAGGAACGAGGCATAGAGATACGCGGGTTTGGTACCGAGCGTATCGAGGAGGAGGTCGAACGCACTTTTCCCGACTATCCCATAGCCCGTATGGACCTCGATACGACACGCAGTCGCAAGGCCTACGAACAGATAATTTCGGACTTTGAACAGCACAAAAGTCGTATCCTTATCGGCACACAGATGGTGACCAAGGGTCTCGATTTCGACAAAGTGAGCGTGGTGGGTATTCTCAGTGCCGATACATTGCTTAACTATCCCGATTTCAGAGCGCACGAGCGTGCGTTTCAGATGATGGAGCAGGTGGCAGGCCGTGCCGGCCGTAAGGGTAAGCAGGGTATGGTCGTGTTGCAGACGGCTCAGCCCCAACACCCTGTCGTGCGACAGCTCATGGCGCACGATTATCACACGATGTATAATACCCAGATAGCCGAGCGACAAGATTTTGCTTATCCACCCTTCACCCGCCTTATCTATATATTTATGAAGCATAGAGACGAAGCCGTCGTGCAGACGGCTGCCACGGAATATGTACAGCGATTGGTGCCGATATTCGGCTCTCGGGTGTCGGGCGTGCATACACCACCCGTTTCGCGCATACAGACATTGTATATACGGCGCATAATGCTCAAAATAGAGCATACGGCATCGGCCTCGAAAGTCCGAGAATTTTTACGTGCGGTGCAAAATGATATATTGGAAGATTCTCGATTCCGTTCCCTTATCGTGTATTACGATGTAGATCCTTTATAGGCCTTTTATTTGAAATATTTTCCGATGACCGGCCATTCTCGCAAGGGCATATCATATCGTATTACATAGACGATGTAGGCCAGCAATAATATCGAGCGGAAGAGTAATGTCCACACTAAGTCCCATGTGGGTACCACCATGGCAATTGTGTATAACAGGGCGGCCAAGACCGTGTAGCGTAGTGCGGCTTTCCATTTGTAGGGTAGCGGGTAGTATTTACGTCCCAACAAGTACGATACAATCATCATTGTGAGGTAGCAACAAAATGCAGCCCAAGCACACGCCATATATCCGTAGTGTGGTACGAATGCAATGTTGATGGCAAGCGTCACAATCAGTCCCAGCAACGAGAGCCATGTACCCCAATAGGTGCGGTCGGTAAGCTTGTACCAAAGAGAGAGGTTGAAGAATATGCCGAAGAAAAATTCACCGGCCATTACGATAGGCACTACTGCCAACCCCACGAAATAGGCCGGGGCGATAAAATATTTCAGAACAGGCAGGAAGAACATTACCCCGAGGAATATAAACAGGGCGAATATGATGAAGTAATGCATGGCCTCGACGTAGGCCGCTTTTTTGTCCTCGCCGCGATTGCGATTTTTAGCAAAGATGAACGGCTCGTAGGCAAATCGGAATGCCTGTATGAACATTACCATGACAATGGCTATTTTATAATTAGCACCGTAAATACCCAGTTCGGTCATGGCACGTTCGGTGTCGGGAACCAACATAGGGTATATGAGTTTGTCGATGGTCTGATTCATGATGCCCGCCAGCCCCATAATCAATAATGGGAAGGAGTAGGAAATCATTTTATGCCAAATCTCTTTGTCGAAACGATAACGCACGCCGAATATTTCGGGTATCAGCACGATAAGTGTCACGAGCGAGGCAATGAGGTTCGATAAGAATATATATCCTACGCCGAATGTGGCATCGTAGCACCAAGATACCCATTCGGGGTGTATCTTATGTATTTGCGGACAGAGTACGATGAAAAAGAGATTCAGCCCTATGTTGAGAAATATCGAAAGTAATTTAATGCCGGCAAATCGCACCGGTCGGCTCTTGTATCGCAGATAGGCAAAGGGTAGGGCCGTAAAAGCGTCGATAGAGAGGGTTGCCGCCAGCATGAGTATGTATCGAGGGTCGCCCGAGTTTCCCAATATAGAGGTGATAGGCTCGATAAACAGCACGACCGCCAATAAGAATAATATAGAGGTAGAGGCCAGCGATATAAGGGCCGTGGTATATACCTTTATGGGGTCGTTATACTTTTCGTGGTTGGCAAACCTGAAAAAACCGGTTTCCATACCATAGGTAAGCATGGTGAGTAACAGGGCCACCAGAGAGTAGAGATAGGTTACAACACCATATTCCGTCTCGGTGAACATGTGAGTGTAGAGCGGTACAAGACACCAGTTCAGAAATTTACCGATGATACTGCTCAATCCATACACTACGGTATCTTTAGCGAGGCTTTTTATTCCGGCCATAGTTCGATTTTTTATCAGAACAACATATTTTGCTCCATGCGGTTGCGTCCGAGGTGTTTATAGGCAAGGTCTGTAACCATACGTCCGCGAGGAGTGCGCTTTATGAAGCCCTCCTTTATGAGGTATGGCTCATACACCTCTTCGAGTGTGCCGGTATCTTCGCCCAGCGCGGTGGCGATGGTCGATACACCGACAGGTCCGCCCGAGAATTTATCGATGATGGTTATCAATATTTTGTTGTCTATTTCGTCGAGACCGTATTGGTCTATATTCAAGGCTTCGAGGGCCATGCGTGCTATTTCTATGGTGATGCGGCCGTTGCCTTTTACCTGTGCGAAATCGCGTACACGTCGCAGTAGCGCGTTGGCGATACGGGGTGTTCCCCGGCTGCGCATGGCAATCTCTACGGCAGCCTCTTGGGTACATGGCACTTGTAGTATGGCAGCCGATCGTCTAACGATAGCGCTCAGCACCGTGTGGTCATAGTATTCCAAGTGGCAATTTATGCCGAAACGAGCTCGCAACGGGCTGGTAAGCAATCCACTACGTGTCGTAGCACCTACCAAGGTGAATGGGCTGAGGTCGAGCTGTATGGAGCGAGCGCTCGGACCTTTGTCGATCATAATGTCGATGCGGAAATCCTCCATGGCCGAGTAGAGGTATTCCTCCACGACGGGGCTGAGGCGGTGTATTTCGTCGATAAACAGCACATCGTTGGCTTCGAGCGAAGTGAGTATGCCGGCGAGATCGCCGGGCTTGTCGAGTACAGGTCCCGAGGTGACTTTGAAGCCAACCCCCAGTTCGTTAGCGATGATGTTGGAAAGCGTCGTTTTACCCAGTCCCGGAGGTCCGTACAGCAGGGTGTGGTCGAGCGCTTCACCCCGCATCTTGGCCGCTTCGACGAAAATACGCAGATTCTCGATGATTTTTTCTTGTCCGCTGAAATCGTCAAAGGCAAGAGGGCGTAAAGCCTTTTCGAATTCCTGCTCTTTGTCGTATCGTTGTTGTCGTATATCAAAGTCTTCTTCCATGACTATGTTTGTTTACATATTTTTCTTCGCCCGCTTGTTTCGTTTCTCAGCTCGTCGATTGGCTCGTTTGAAAAATTGAGATTGAGCTTTCAGGGCAATTTTCAAGGCATATTCGGTGTTCCACCCGTTTTGGCGGGCATATTCGCCTACGATATAGGATAGAACTTTCACCGAAGGGGTGAGTCGGCAAAAATTGGACAGACGTTTTCGGGGTGAGATATTCCCGAAACTCATACGATTGATGTCGAAGAGTGAAAACTCTATGTCCTCGCCGTTTTCGTTGAAAGCAATGTTTCCCGGTGAATAGTCGTGGTGCAATACTCCACGCTCGTGCAAGTGCAGGGTGTAGGCGGCAAACGCGTTCAGTATGGGACGACTTTCGGGCGTAAGTGAAGCGTCGGTATGAAACTTCCGCATCATGTGGGGAAATGTTTCTTTCGTTGTCACCAAATAGCTGTCGGTGAGCAACCCGCAGGAATATTCCTCGATATAAGCAATGGGTTGTGGCGTGCGAATGTGCATATCGAGCAACCTCAGTGCATATTCGTATGACCGATGAGCCTTGGATTTGCGTATAAGTCCGTATGCGATACGGTTGATAAAAATGGGTACTTTGTATTTTTTTACCACGACATCGATACCCTCCCAGGTAAATTCTCTCAACACATTGCGGGCGGAGTATATCAATCGTCCCTCGTCGAATAACTCGGGCAGGCGACTGATATAGTCGTTCAGGTGTGAATATTGGGGGTTGATAACGATATTCATTGCGGTGAGGAATTTAATTCTATGCGAAGGTAGCTTTTTTTAGCGAACGTCGTAGTCGTTTTTACTTTTTTATGATAGCGATTCTATTCGTTTTATAATCACACTTGGCGGTATCTGCTCCATGCAAGCATAATCGCCCCGACGACAAGGTCTGTTGCCGAAAATGGAACAGGGACGGCAGGGAAGGTCGCATTGTACGATGTTTGCGGAGGCTTGATTCCACCCCAAAAAGCCGGCATAGGGGTGTGTCTGCCCCCAAATGGAGATTACCGGTACGCCGACAAGCGATGCCAGATGCATATTGGCCGAGTCCATAGATACGACCATATCCATGCGGCTGATAAGAGATAGCTCGGCGGGAAATCCGAGCCGCTTACCGGCCAATGATACGACACCGGGGTATTTTTCGGCCCAGGCTTGCAGTATAGGGGTTTCGGTACTGCCTCCGCCCATGAGGAATATGCGATACCGTTTTTGCTCGGAGAGATACTTTACCAGTTCTTCGGTACGGTGAATGGGGTAAATTTTGCCTTGATGTTTGGCAAAAGGGGCTATACCCATCCACAATTCCTCGTCTCGGCGCGGTTCTATGTCGGTAGGTAATGGTTGCGCGGGGTGATTGCCGTCAAAAATCGAACGAAACTCCGTCGTAACCTCAAATCCGGCTTTGCGGAACACATCGGCATACCGCTCGATAGAGCCTTTCAACGGTTTTAGGACCGATTTTTTATCGGGTGCGCAAAGTTGGCGTTTCTCTTTTCGTCCCTTGTCGAGGGTAAAACAGCGAGCACCGCACATACGCCACAACAGCCCCAATATACGAGAGCGTAATACATCGTGCAGGTCGATTACATAGCCGAATTTTTCTTCTCGTAAATCGCGATAGAGACGCCATATACCTTTGAACCCTTTATGGCGGGCCGAGGTATCGGCTGAGAATATACTCAGATTTGCAGGCGGATTGACAAAAATGCCGGTGACACTTTTCTTTGTGACAAACACAAACCTACGCTCGGGGTGTTTGCGACAAACTTCATATACGACAGGTATGGTCATTGCTACGTCGCCCAAGGCCGAGAATCGTACTATCAAAACATTGTCTTTTGGGGTATCGTTCATGACTTATGGGATTGACCTGTGTAACGAAAATATTTCTGTAAAACGAGTAGTGAAATGAGCTTTTCACGACGTCGGTCCTTAAACATTTCGACGTATCGATGCGCGTTTTCGATGATACGCTGTGTTTCATCGGGGTGAGATATATAGTATTTTATACGCTCTTCGAGGTCGGAAAAGTCGGGCTTTATGGCTATATAGTGCACATTGGGTATCAAAGTGCCTTCCATGAACCATGTTTCATATCGGGGAGGTGGCATTACCGCTACCGATCCCGACGACATAATCCATTTGAGGTTGCTGGCCACGTCGTTGCCTTCGAGGGCGAGAATGAATTTGTATTGCAGTTGCTCCCAAATGGTGAGTTTCTTGCATCTCCATTCGGACCTTCCGTGGCGACTTATGTCGCCTAAGTCGCATAGCGGGTGGCCGAAATATTGTAGCATGAAAGCCTCGCGTACCGGCTTGCCGGACACTTTCCCTCGGAACAGCACTTTGTCGATTTTCCGTTCAAAAGGTATGGTGTCGTCGATGAAGATGAAATGACGTATCTTGTTCAACTTCATCACTACCGAGTTGTGGTTGTTATCGGCTATCGGGCGGCTTTTTACCAATGCGGGAATCGCCGGTATCGTGGTGATATCACCGGGGTAGTATTCCCACCGGAGAGAGGAGGGAAAATAGCGCAGATATTGATAGGCGTCGAAGAAATAGACCGTTCCACATTTCCGCCGAGACTTTCCGAACAATCGAAAATCACCGATGCGACGGGGATTCGTCGATAGGGGTGTGTCGTGTGTCAAGCGGTTGTAATAATCGACACGCGACTGTATATATTCGGCATCGTTGCGAGAGACTGCCTCGGAAAGCAGTGATGCCAACTTGCGCCTACACAAGAAAGTCGGGCACAAATATCGTAGTCCATTGCGCAAATAATAGGGGAATTTTTTATTTTTCCCGCTGTTGAGGAGAAATCGCAACTCTCCCATTTATTTCTTGTTGTAAAGTATGGGGTTAAGGGCTGGGTCGTTGTACATTTTCATTTGGCGATAAACCTTCATGTAGCGGCGACCGCACTCTATGTCGTCGAGCAGGCGGTCTATGGCCGAGGAGAGATCTACGCGTTGTTCGAGCAGTACCTGCAATTTGGCGTTGCACTTGGCGATATGCTCGGCATCGGCATCGGTACGCTCTACCTCTTGCTGCATATGGTAAATTTTCAACGCCAAAATCGATAACCGGTCGATGGCCCAGGCTGGACTCTCGGTGTTGATTACCGCATCGGGGAGCGCTCTCACATCGGCATATTGATGCAAGAAATAGCTGTCAATCAATTCCACGAGGTCGGTGCGATCTTGGTTCGACTTGTCGATGCGGCGTTTTATCGCCATACCCTCGGCAGGCTCTATCGACGGATTGCGTATAATATCTTCGAGATGCCATTGTACGGCATCGATCCAATTTTTACGATATAGGTCGTTTTCTATGGTATGTTCAGGATAAGGGTTTTGTATCGGCGTATCGACATTATCGTCGCGGTGATAGTCTTGTGTGGCACGCCAAAATATTTCATTGCACTTTTCGCTGAATGTCGTCATATCTATTCTATATATAATTATATTGAAGATACAAACATACATATACTTTGTGAATTATTCAATCTTTCGGGCAAATAATTTCCTTTGAGGCGCGAAATAAGCGTTGTATGAGAAAGATTTTCTACTTTTGCGTGTCATTGATGTAATGCCGATGAGAACAAAAATAATCATAGACGATAAAGTGCCTTTCATACGGGGAGTGTTGGAACCGTATGCCGATGTGCAATACCATGCCGGAGCCGATATTACCCCCGATGTGGCGCGCGATGCCGATATGTTGATAGTGCGCACCCGTACCCGATGCGACGCCTCACTGCTTGCCGGCAGTCGCTGCCGCTTCATAGGTACGGCGACCATAGGGTATGACCATATCGATACCGACTATTGTCGTGTTGCCGGCATAGAATGGTGTAATGCCCCCGGGTGTAACGCTACCTCGGTGGCGCAATATATCACAGCCTCGTTGCTGTGTCATGCGATTGCGCGCCATATCGATTTGGCGCAAATGTGTATCGGTGTAGTAGGCGTGGGGCATGTGGGCCGACAGGTCGAGGCGCAATGCCGTCGGTTGGGTATGCGGGTGCTGCTCAACGATCCTCCGCGAGCCGAGAAAGAGGGTGAGGCCGGTTTTGTGTCGCTCGATACCATTGCTACACAGTGCGATTATATAACGTTTCATACCCCCCTTGTGCGAGAAGGACGTTGGGCTACCTATCATTTGGCCGATGAGGCTTTTTGGGGTAAGTTGGAGCGCCGGCCGGTTATAATCAATGCCGCCCGTGGAGCCGTCGTAGATAATTGCGCACTCGAGAAGGCTTATGATGCCGGCCTCATAAGTGATATGATAATCGATTGTTGGGAGAACGAGCCTGCGCCACTCTTATCTTTGATGAGTAAAGCTTTTATTGCCACACCGCATATAGCCGGATATTCGGCCGATGGTAAGGCCAATGCTACTCGCATGATGGTACGTGAGGTCGCTTCGCGTTTGGGTGTGAATATAGATTTATCGGTCATACAGCCACCTATGCCTCCTCGCCCTTATATAGTGCCCGATAATCGGGTGCAGCCGTTATATGCGGCTATTCTGGCGACCTATAATCCTCTCGATGACAGCGGGGCGTTGAAAAAAAATCCCGAGGATTTCGAGCGGTTGAGGGGCGAATATCCGTTGCGACGCGAGTATGCCGCATATAAGGTGACGACCGGGGAGAATATTGCAGAATTTAAGGAATGGGGCTTCGGAATCGGGTAAATAAGGCTGATTTTTGCACAAATCGGGACACTGTGTGCATGTTTTTGCAACTTTATACCGAAAATATTTTTTTCTTTGAAGAAAAAGCCGTTTCTTTGCGTCGCAAAAACTATATTAGACCAACCAATTCACAAACTAAAAACTGGAAGTTATGTCTGAAATTGCATCAAGAGTTAAAGCTATCATTGTCGACAAATTAGGTGTCGAAGAGTCTGAAGTAACGAACGAAGCCAGCTTCACCAATGATTTGGGTGCCGATTCACTCGACACTGTAGAGCTTATCATGGAATTCGAAAAAGAATTCAACGTTACCATTCCCGACGATCAAGCTGAAAAAATCGGCACTGTTGGCGATGCTGTAGCATACATCGAAGCTAACGTGTAAGAAAAACGCCTCTCTTACCTTATGGAATTAAAAAGAGTCGTAGTAACAGGCCTGGGGGCAGTTACTCCATTGGGCATCGGAGTAGAAAATACTTGGAACGCCCTAATAAATGGTGTAAGTGGTGCCGGGCCTATTACTTTGTTTGATGCGTCGAAATTCAAGACGCAGTTTGCTTGCGAAGTAAAAGGGTTTGAACCCACTCAATATCTCGATCGTAAAGAGGCACGCAAGTTCGATCGTTATGCGCAATTTGCAGTGGCAGCCGCCAAGGAAGCCATTGAAGACTGCGCTATCGACTTGGAAAAAGCCAATAAAGACCGCATAGGTGTAATCTATACTTCGGGTATCGGTGGTATCCGTACCTTTGAAGATGAGATGCGCGCCTATGACGACGAAAAGGGTCCGAAATTCAATCCGTTCTTCATTCCCAAGATGATTGCCGACATCGCAGCCGGACACATCTCTATGATGTATGGATTCCGCGGTCCCAACTTTGCCACGGTATCGGCTTGTGCTTCATCGACCAACGCCTTGATTGACGCGTTCAACTATGTGCGTCTCGGTATGGCCGATATGATAGTGACCGGTGGTGCCGAAGCTCCTATCTCGGTAGGTGGTGTAGGTGGTTTCACCGCTATGCACGCCCTTTCGACCCGTAACGACGATCCTGAGCACGCCAGCCGTCCGTTTAGCGCCAGCCGCGACGGATTTGTAATGGGCGAGGGTGCCGCTTGTCTTGTTCTCGAAGACTTGGATCACGCGTTGGCTCGCGGAGCAAGAATTTATGCCGAGGTTGTTGGTGGCGGACTTTCTGCCGATGCATATCACCTTACCGCTACTCACCCCGAAGGATTGGGTGCCAAGTTGGTTATGAGCAACGCTCTTGCCGATGCGCACATCAGCCCCGAGGAGGTCGATTACATCAATGTACACGGTACATCTACACCGGTAGGCGATATTTCTGAGGCTAAAGCCATCAAACAGGTATTTGGTGAACATGCATATAAGCTCAATATCAGCTCGACCAAGTCTATGACCGGTCACTTGTTGGGTGCCGCAGGGGCCACAGAGGCGTTGATATGTGTAAAAGCCGTTGAAAAAGACATCATTCCCCCGACAATCAATCACGCCGAGGGTGATAACGATCCCGAAATCGATTATGACTTGAACTATACGTTCAACAAAGCACAGAAAAGAACCGTGAATGTGGCTCTTTCCAATACATTCGGTTTTGGTGGTCACAATGCCAGTGTCATCGTCAAAAAATTCTCGAAGTAAGTGTTAGAGAATATCTTTCATAAAATAAGGCTCTTTGCGCTTTGTCGTAGAGAGCCTTATCTCTCTTTTTATAAAATTCTGGGCTTTATGCCTCGGAATATAGAGTTGTATCGCCAGGCTGTCACTCATCGTTCGATAGGATCGTGCAATGCGGCAGGGCGAAAAATAAATAATGAACGGCTCGAATTTCTGGGCGATGCTGTATTTACCGCCGTTGCGGCCGATATTTTGTATCATGCTTTTCCCGAGAAACATGAGGGTTTTCTGTCGAACTCGCGTTCGCGTGTCATACAGCGTGAGACGCTCAATCGCATAGCGATAGAGATAGGACTCGACCGTCTCGTGCGTGCCGAGTTACGATCTTGTTCGCACAATAATTATATCTATGGTAACGCTTTCGAAGCCTTTATAGGAGCGATATATCTCGATTGCGGCTATGAGCGATGCCGTAAATTTATAAAGGATAAAATTTTCAAAAATCATATAGATCTCAATGAGATAGAAAAGAATGATGGCAATTATAAGTCGAAGCTCGTAGAGTGGGGACAAGGTCATCATGTAGAGGTGCTATGGGAGGTCGATGAGAGCCTTACCGATGAGAAGAACAATCCGCTCTTCAAGGTGCATGCCGTAGTAGGAGGGGTGCCCGGAAAACAGGCCGAGGGGTATTCCAAGAAAGAGGCGCAACAGAAAGCCTCGCGACTTATACTGCGCCAGTTGCAATACGACAAGTCGTTCCGCAATCGCGTATTATCACCCCATAAAGAATCGGCAGAGGGAGAAGAAACTCAATCTGTTGAAAAGGAATAGCCTATAGAAATTATCATGAAAAAACTGTATTAGCCCTGTTGCTATTGATTGTAGCTACGGCGGGAATGGCCGATGTGCACTACATCGTTGATGGCGAAAAATATATGGTGAAATAATGGTAGATTGCGCGATTACCGATCGAGGAGAACGAGTAGTGCCTCGTTGCCCATATTGAAAAGCAGGTCGATAATCGAAACCTCGGGCCGAAAGCCCCATTTCATGGCGAAAACTTGATAGTACTCCCGTGGCAGAAATTCCTGCACGGGAGTGTTTTTTGGACTTATCACATTCCGCAAATCGATAATATCGTCGTTTTTTTCTATATACGATTCGCTATAAGCCACGTCGGGCGAGATACCTATCAACTCGCAAACGGTCTCTTGCAACGCGTTGTTGTAGTCGAGGAGGAATCGGCCCTCTTGCGGTTGGTGGTAGAAAGGGTATAAATCGTCTTTGTAATATTCAAAAAAAGGAGAGGAGCCGTATGCCGACGCTATGGCGTTCCAGTGTATGTGTTGCCAGTTGTCGTGGCAAGAAATGCGCATATCGCGTGTAAAAGGTTTGCCGGGACGGGTGCGCTCCACCGGAACAGACAGGGATAAAGGGCCTCCTGCGCTCATTATGGTACAGCGGTTGCGGTACGACTGTTTCACATAGTGGCTGTGAGCCTCGATGAGGGTATGGTCGTGACCGCACATCGCTTTGTAATATGCGACAGGGGCCAGATAGGCGGTCGAGAGGCAGACGGTACTCATCTATTCCGAAAGGCTTTCGACCGATTTGAAGAGGCGATTCCAGCGAATACGTCCGTCGAACCAGCCCCGGTCTTTATCTATTGACAGCCACACAAACAGAGGCTTTCCTATAATGTGGTCTTCGGGAACAAGGCCCCAGAAACGGCTGTCGGCCGAGTTGTCGCGATTGTCGCCCAACATCATATAGTAATCCATTTCAAACCGGTATGTGTCGGTTTCGACACCATTGATGTAGATATGGCCGTTTTTCACCTCTACCGTGTTGCCTTCGTGGTCTCTTATGGCTCTGATGTATAAAGGCAGGTTTTCGGTGGTGAGTTTTATACTCTCGCCACGCTTGGGAATCCATAGGGGGCCGTAGTCGGCACGTGTCCAACCTCGTCCGTATCCCAGCGGATAGGCCTCACCGCCGAATATACCCGGCTCTTGCACCACTTGTGCGACGTAGGGGTATTTTTTCAGTTGTTCGAGCGCTTTCGGGGTGAGAGGCATATGATATATAGGGGCGAAAGTGCCGTCGGAGGAGAGGGGGAAGCCCATGGCTTGTAATTCGGCGTAGAAATTGATGTCGTTCGATACGATGGCGCGGTCATCGACACTCACACCGAGTTCGCGGAACTGTTTCTCCACAAAACGATAGCCCGGTTGCAACATCACGTAGTAGTTGTATTGTATGTGACTCGGGTCGCTCAACTCCTTACCATCGATGAATGTGCGGTTGTTGCGTATCTCGAAAGTGTCGCCCGGCATACCTATACATCGTTTTACATAATTTTCCCGACGATCGACAGGACGATATACAATTTCACCAAATTGAGCCTTATTGCGTTTCAGCGCGTCGCGTCCCATGTAATGTGCCAGCGTGTAGTAGTCGGGATTTGAGACGAGTGTAGTAACCGTGTCGCCGGCGGGGAAATTAAATACCACAATATCGCCACGCTCTATCTCGCCAAGTCCGGCCAAGCGATGATAGGGCCACGACGGCCATTCGATGTACGACTTGGTATTGATTATGGGAAAAGTGTGCTGTACCAATGGGAACGACAGCGGGGTATTAGGCACCCGGGGGCCGTAACTCACCTTACTCACAAAGAGATAATCGCCTACCAATAGCGATTTTTCGAGCGATGATGAGGGTATTTTGTAGTTTTGGAATAGAAACAGGTTGATGAAATACACCGCCACCAAGGCATAGACTATGGCATCTATCCATTCCATTACGCGTAGGAAAGATTTGTTTTTGGACTTTTTCCAAAAGGTCCAAGGAATGTATTTGGTCAGATAGATATCGACCAATACGATGAGGCCCGGCAATATATAATAGTTGTCGAGCCACACGGCAAATAGGATATAGAGCAACGCTACGATACCGAATCGTACCCAGCGAGTGGTTTTCACGGCTTGCAACCGTTCTTTGAGAGTAGGTGAAGGCATATTCAGACGTTGTTTAAAAATCAAAATTGAAGCATATCTTGCATGGTGAGGAAGCCTTTTTTGCCACAGGTAAATTCGGCGGCAAGTACCGCTCCCAAGGCAAATCCCATACGGGTTTTGGCATCGTGTGTGATGGTAATCGTATCAAATTCAGATTCATAAGTCACAGTGTGAATACCCGGTACTTCATCGCGACGAATGGCTTTGATACCTATCTCATCGGATTGAGGCTCGCGACCTTCAGCCCATGACGATTTGCGGTCGAGTTTCTCGATGATGCCCTCGGCAAGGGTTATAGCCGTACCGCTGGGGGCGTCGAGTTTGTGTATGTGGTGTGTTTCCTCCATTTTTACGTCGTAGGCGGGGAATTGGTTCATCACCTGTGCCAAATATTTGTTGAGGGCGAAGAATATATTCACACCGAGGCTGAAATTGGAGGCGTAAAAGAATGTCTGACCGTTGTGGCAGGCCTCTTGTATCTCGGGTAGATGTTCGAGCCAACCCGTAGTACCCGATACTACCGGCACTCCGGCGGCAAAGGCTTTGCGATAGTTCCCGAGGGCTACCGAGGGAGCGGTGAACTCTATGGCTACATCGGCACTGCCGAAGGCTTCCGATTCAAATTCTTCGGGATTGTTCACATCGATTATCGACACGATTTCGTGCCCGCGACTACGGGCTATTTGTTCTATGGCATGTCCCATCTTGCCATATCCTATCAATGCAAGTTTCATACGAGATTATGTTTTTCTGAACAAAGATAGTGTTTTTCCGTCAGAAAATTCTTTATTTTGCATACAGATAGATTTTTTATGGAAAAGCTACTCTATTATATGTGGGAACACCGTCTGCTGAGTCACGTGGAACATACAACGACCGACGGGCAGTCGATAGAGGTGATAGACCCGGGGCGACGCAATATCGACGCCGGGCCTGACTTTTTCAATGCCAAAATACGTATAGGCGATAGAGTGTGGGCCGGCAATGTGGAGATGCATCTGCGGGCAAGCGATTGGCATCGCCACGGACATGATGGCGATGAGGCCTACAACACGGTGATATTGCACGTCGTTGCCGACGATGATGCCCGTATATGTCGTGCCGGTGGAGAGCCGATACCTCAATGGGTGGTGCCTGTGCCCGAAAAATTGAAGGCTGAATATGAGTATATTACCTCGCAAAGCGATGTGTTGCCTTGCGGGGAACGACTTACCGACCTCCCTCCGCTGTTTCTTACCGACTGGCTCACCTCGCTGGCACTCGAACGCTTGCAACAGAAGAGTGAGCGTATTCTCGATTGGCTCGATGAGCGGCAAGGGGCTTGGGAAGAGGTGTGCTATATCACCTTGTCGCGCAGTATGGGATTGGGTATCAATAATGACGCGTTTGAACGGTTGGCGCGCAGCTTGCCATTGATATTCTTACAGAAACACGCCGATTCGCTTTTCCAGATAGAGGCATTTCTGTTTGGACAGGCCGGGCTGCTCTATCCCGATCGTTACCCCGATGATGGCTATTATCAACGTATGATACGGGAGTATAAATTTCTGCAAAACAAGTTCTCGTTACAACCAATTAATGGAGATAGTTGGAAGTTTTTCCGTTTGCGTCCCGCTAATTTCCCGCATCAACGTATAGCGTTGCTGGCTCAACTCATACACCGCGGATTTAACCTTTTTGCCCGAATGTTGGAGTGTGTCGATGAGAAGTCGGTGCGGGAATTGCTCGATATACGTCTCGAAGGCTATTGGGAGTCGCACTATACTTTCGGAGTGGAGTCGCCTACACAAAATAAGACGTTAGGCCGAGGAGCCGTGCGTATTCTTATAATAAATTGTGTGGCGCCATTGTTGTACAGCTATGCCGTGCGCACGGGGAGTGATGCCTATGTGGAGCGAGCCATGCACATGCTGGAGGAACTCCCGGCCGAGGACAATCGTATCGTGCGACGTGTGGCCCAAGGGCATATCGAAATACGTACGGCTCTTGACAGTCAAGCTGCCATACAACTCAACAATGCCTATTGCGAACCTCATAAATGTCTCTATTGTCGCATAGGCCACCGTCTGCTCTCTCGCAGTGTAAAATAAACTATCGGTGTCCGATAAAAATACGACTTAGTGTTTTTAAGATTTCATTATGCCATCGGCATAAGACATTTTTCCTTACAGAATACTCTTACGCTCGGCATAATCCATACAAGTATGGTTCTGCTCTCGCTTATCGAGTATTACAGCC
>JAFTRN010000062.1 GCA_017462265.1 Coprobacter sp.
GTCCGAGTACACACGCCCCCGGCACACAAGGTGCCACCTCTTCGAGGCCTCCATCGCACAGAGCACTGTGCTCCCCTCGCTACGGCACGGATTGACATTTAGTCAATCCTCTACGGCCTGGCTCGCCACTAACTTAGCGGGGGACGAAAATGCTTGCCCGAAGGGCTACATCTTATTAGCCGTGCGATAAGCGAAGCGGTTCGCACGGAGACGAAACGATACAAAAACGTGAGCGGGAAGCGCTCAATCTCCCTCGGTAGCACCTCCCCTTATAAACAGGTGAGGAGTTATTTACGCTTGGGCCAAGCATCCGCCATAACCTCGAAGAGGTTTCTCGAGAGGAAACCCCACGATGAGCGTAGCGATTCGTGGGGGATAGGATGATGAATATAAACCGCTACGTCGAAGACGTTTCTTAATAAAATCCAACCCATATTTTGCGCTATCGACACAATTTTTATAAATTTGCAAATCATTAAAATACACACAAAATACATACCCTATGCGCACGCTATATAGATACCTTATACCGCTCTGTCTCTTGCTCGTAGCCCTGCCCGGTGCGGCACAGGAGTTGGCCGTGGAGAGTTTCCGCTTGTTGGAAAATGAAATCTCGGCCAACATCGAAGGCCCCAATAAACGTATAGACCAAAACGGCGAGGTCGCCGCCCTTATCAAAATACAGACTACCGAGACGGGATTTCGATTCGAGGGTGGATTGTTGGGTATCGTCGATACCAAGCAGGATGTGGGTGAAATTTATGTGTGGGTACCACGCTCGGCCAAGCGCATCACTATCAAACATCCGCAGCTCGGCGTGTTGCGCAACTATGCCTACCCCGTGCCAATAGAGTCGGGCCGAACGTATGAAATGAAATTGATATGTGGTCACGTGCAACAAATCGTACAATACGCACCTACCGAGCACTATTTCGTGCTGAGTGTGTCGCCGGTCGATGCTCAGGTTACTATCGATGACACCCCCGTGACCGTGAGTAGCGATGGTACGGTGTCGGTATTGTTGGGGGTAGGCGAGCACAATTTCACCGTACAGGCCGCCATGCACCGCTCCGAGGCCGGTATTGTGACCATTACCGACAAGAAGGAGAAGATGAGTGTGACGCTTGCGCCCGATTATGGTGTGTTGCAGGTGAGCAGTACTCCGTCGGGGGCCGAGGTGTATCTCGATGGCGACTACCAGCCGGTAGGTACTACACCCTTTACCACGCGTTGGCTCACCCCCGGAAAGCACTCGCTCAGTTTTCGTTACCCCTCGTACAAGAGCTATACTGCCGATGTGCAGGTCACGGGCGACGGCACCACGCAACCTTTCACGGCCACGTTGCAGCCCAACTTTGCCGAGGTGACTATCACAGCCCCGGGCGATGCCGATATATACATCAACGATACGCACAAAGCAACCGGCACATGGAGCGGTCGGTTAGACGCCGGACGATATAGGGTAGAGGCGCGCAAGGCTTTGCACAGGGCATCTGTGCAAAGCCTCGAGGTGGAGGCCGGCGACAACAAGCACATCACCCTCACGGCCCCCACGCCTATCTATGGCTGTCTCAATATAAGCAGCAGCCCCATAGGCGCTCGGGTATTTATCGATGGCCGGGAAATAGGTGAGACTCCCGATATATTCTCCGAGGTGCTGATAGGCACGCGCACCGTGCGCCTCACCAAGGCAGGTTGCGCCCCTGTGGAGCAACAGATCACGATAGAGGAGGGCAAGACCGCCACCCTGTCGTTCACCCTCGCCACGCAACCGATACTTCGCAATCGCATCTTCACGGTGAAAGGCGTATCATTCACGATGGTTCCCGTGGAGGGCGGTACGTTCACGATGGGAGCGACGAGCGAGCAGGGAAGCGATGCCAGTGATGACGAGAAACCCGCCCATCGAGTAACGCTCAGCGATTACTATATAGGAGAGACAGAGGTGACGCAAGCCCTATGGACGGCTGTGATGGGTAGTAATCCGAGTTCATTCAAAGGAGACCAACGTCCTGTAGAAGAAGTAAGTTGGAACGATTGCCAAGAGTTTATCAAGAAACTGAACGCACTTACAGGCCGGAATTTCCGCTTACCTACGGAGGCGGAGTGGGAGTATGCCGCTCGAGGAGGAAATAAGAGTAATGGCTACAAATATGCCGGTA
>JAFTRN010000004.1 GCA_017462265.1 Coprobacter sp.
AAAAAAGAAGAGTAAATGATAGAATTGTAGTAACTTTACTCTCAGAAATAGAACTTAATGAAACTATGATGAAACTTAGAAACTTATACATAAAATGGCAAGTGTGGCGAGGTAAGGCGTTGGATATATGGAGCAAAAGCCCATATCCTGCCAATGTCCTGTCAAACTTGTGTAGTAATGGATTCCGTTTTGACGGTGTGTTATGCGGAAGTATGGAGGGTTTCCTTCAGTCGTTGAAATATCAGGATACGGGTAAGCAACGACAGATATGCTCTATGAAGGGTAAAAACGCAAAGAATATGACATCGACTCATTGGCAAACGGACCAGATAGTTTGGTGGAAAGGCTCTGCTATAAACCGTCAAAGCAAGGAGTTTCAAGATTTGATACGTAGAGCATATCAGGCAATGTTTGAGCAGAACGAGCGTTTTCGCATTGCTTTGATGTCAACTCGTGAAATAAAGTTGTATCATAGTCAGGGAGAACAGAATCCATACAAAACCATCTTGACCGAATCTGAGTTTTGCTCTGTGCTCTCAGAGATACGAGATTCATATGATATAAACTATACCGAAACACCGCAACGAAAGAAACGCCTCTATTTCGATATGGATGGCGTATTGGTTGATTTTGAGTCGGCATTGGCAAAGCAGGACGAACAGACGCTAAAAGAATATGAAGGCAGATATGATGAGATACCGGGATTGTTTGGGCAAATGTTGCCAATGGACGGAGCAATAGACGCGGTTCACCGCCTCAATGAACATTACGACTGCTACATACTCTCAACTGCCCCGTGGAAGAACCCTTCAGCGTGGAGTGATAAGGTGTTATGGGTAACTCGTTATTTAGACGATGTGTTCCACAAACGAATGGTTATAACTCATTGCAAGAATCTATGCAAAGGTGATATATTGATTGACGATCGAGGCAAGAACGGAACAAGTGAATTCGAGGGCGAGTGGATACAATTTGGTTCAGAGAGATTCCCTGATTGGAAATCGGTTCTTGATTATCTCCTTCCCAATGGAGATTGATGAAGAAAATTTGCAGTCATAGAGATAGAAATTCGCCGAACTATTCTCTATACTATAAAACGAACAATAAAAATTAAGCGATATGTTGATTACAATTTCACTTTTGATTCTTGCTTACCTCGTTATGGGTAAGGATATTTCGGGACTTCTTGAGAAAGTTAAGAATGTTAATTGGCGTGGTAAGATTAACGTCTTGATGGACAAGTTACGCCCTTGGGCATTGAAAGCCGGTCGTGTGGCTACTCGTCCGCTGTTGCAGTTCTACTATGTGATGGACGATGAGAACACATCAACGCTTGACCGTGTACTCATCTATGCAGCCATTATCTATACTATTCTGCCTATGGACTTCATTCCAAGTGTTATTTATAAGTTCTTGGGCATCTTAGATGATGGCGTGGCTATGCTCTATGTTTACAAGAAGATTAAGGATAAGATTACACCCGAAATCAATGCAAAGGTCGAGGAAACACTCAACGAGTGGTTCGGTGTCGAGTATGAATTAGTAGAAGGATAGTAAGTACACTATATCTTATTCACACTTTACTCGGTGCGAGAATCCGAGAGATTACCGAAGCACTACTTGAGCATAAGGATAAAACCGCATTGTCAATATTTGGAGATCTCGATGCTATTAAGGTTCGCTCCTGTATGACGATGTTTGATTTCCTCTCTCCGAATGATATATTTGGTGAGGTGCTCCGCTCATTCTATAATGAAGAGCGTTGCGAAATTACGCTCAAGGTGATGCAGCAAGAATAAAACGGAGTACTAACTTAAAGAAGAAACCATTATGAACGACATCTACACAATTTGTATCAATGAAAGTATAGCATCTTTGTTTACCAATATGGAGAAGCGTATCTCTGCCGATGATATGCAGCGTGTGCGTGATGCTTATGCGTTGGCTGCTGAAGCCCACAAAGATCAGCGCCGCAAGACGGGAGAGCCTTATATCATTCATCCGATTGCAGTTGCTCGTATCGTGGCCGAGGAATTGGAACTGGGTGCGAATCCCGTTATTGCCGCTTTCCTGCACGATGTTGTAGAGGATACGGATTACACCATCGAGGACATTCGTGAGCGTTTCGGCGATGATGTAGCGTTCCTTGTGGGTGTTGTTACCAAGCAGAAGAAGGAGAAGTACGAAAAATCGAAACAGGTGGATAACTACCGCCAGATTCTTGCATCGGTGCAGTATGATGTGCGTGCTATTCTCATAAAACTCGCTGACCGCCTTCACAATATGCGCACACTCGACAGTATGCGTCCCGACAAACAGATGAAGATTGCCGGTGAAACGGATTACTTCTATGCTCCGTTGGCTAACCGCTTGGGATTGTACCATATCAAGAGTGAGTTGGAGAACCTCTCGTTCCGCTATCGTTGTCCTCGCGAGTATGCCGAGATTGAGGCTTTGTTGGAAAAGGAGAAGGATGAGAATAAGGAAAAACTCAATGCATTTGTTGAAACCATAAATGGAGTATTATCTTCTTTGAACCGCTGGGTTTACGTTGAGGTTCGTTATCGTACCCCTTATAGTGTTTGGCGAAAAATGCAAACCAACGGTTGCGACTTTAATCATGTAGACGGGAAACACTATGTTCGTATAGTATTTGATTCTACAAGAATGGAAGAGAAAAATACATTGGTAATAGATGTGCCGGGGTTGATACCAATGCCGTTTAATAAACAAGATGAGAAGAGGAAAGCGATATGGATTTACAGCGATTTGACTTCAGTATTCAAGGAGCGTCCCGGCAGTGTGGCAAACTATATTGACAATCCAAAGGAGAACGGCTATCAGAGCTTTCATGTGAAGTTGCTCAGCGACCAGGGAGTATGGGAAGAAGTACATATCTCATCGGAGCGTATGGTGCGTACTTCTCGTTTGGGTTGCGCAGCAGAGCGCACCGAAGAGAATGTATCGCAATGGCTTGAAAAGTTCAAGAGCGTGTTGCAGGATGTCGCTTTCCATAGCAAGGATATGGATTATATGGATGGCGTTACTGCGTCATTCTACAACGATGACATTATGGTCTTCACCCCTAAGGGTAAGGGCATCATCCTTCCGAAAGGTGCCACTGCTTTGGATTTTGCTTACGAGATTCATAGCAAGATCGGCCGGCACGCAGTGTATGCCCGCATCAATGGCAAGTTGATGTCCGTTAAGACGGTACTTCATCGCGGCGATTGCGTGGAGATTGGAACGGATGAGAACTCGTGTCCTGATGCCGACTGGATTGACCATGTACTGACCTACAAGGCAAAGCGTCATTTACGCAGCTATCTTTCATCTGTAAACGAAATTGAGCATCAGCGTTGCCCTCATTGTCATCCGCTACCGGGTGATGAGGTCATTGGCTTCAAGGCTGACGATGGAAAGGTTGTCTTGCATAAGCGTAACTGTCCGACGGCTATCCGTATGGCTTCGCAGCAAGGTGATTCCATTCTTGCCATTGAGTTCAAGGAGAATGAGCATTTCCTCTATCCTGTGCGTGTGCAGGTTCGCGGAGTTGACCGCTATCATCTGTTAAGCGACCTGATTGACTGTATAACCGAGAAGTTGCACTTGTCAATCAATAAACTCGCAACCGAGACCATTGACCGCATTGCTGTATGCACGATAGACTTTGCAGTACACTCGGCAAACGAATTGGATAGTGCGATTAAGTCCATCTCTGCTATCAAGGGTGTGGACGAGGTACATAGAGTAGATATTGAATAACCGGTAAAAGTTACGACTATGATTATTACAGATATTGCACAGATTGACCGCATTGCCGAAGTGACATTTGGTGAGGCAAAAGGCATCATATCAGTTGATATGAAGGATTACGCCTTTATCAAGGACCATTCAGAATCCTTGAAGGCAATAAATTTTAAAGTGTCGGCACTTACAGAAGATGTCGTGCATTCACTTGATGAAGCCATTATTGAGGCAGGAAAAGAAAACGTAAGTAATGTCTTGCTGTACATCAAAGGCAATGGCAGTGATGCAGGAATATGGGCTGTGACAATCGAACAGTTTAATATGTTTATTGAGTCATTCAATAAGCACCTTGAGACCGCCAATATCATCTGGGGAATGGGTGATGATAACGGAACCCGAGAAAATATCTCGATTCTGATTATTCTTGGGTATGGAAAATAAACACATAATTGCAGATCGAGCCGAGATAGAAAAACATATACATAGAGAGGTTTGGAATGAAACAGTTTCCAAGTATCAAGAACTTTGTTCCGTCCTGATAGAAATACCGGCAGGCGAACTTGAGAGATGGCTTGATTCTTATTCAGAGGAAATCGCTTTGATATGTAAAAACGCATTGACCCGATTTCAGGGTAGATCTGATGAAATCTCCTACATTTATATAGAGTACGGAGGAGAACCAAAGTGGTTGCGCCGGCTTGCAGAGAATGAAGGTTCGTGGTATGAGATGCTCTGTGATGAAGTTCTTCCATCTTGGATGAGTCGTGAAACTAAATGGGATTTTTATCCCTGTGTCGAAGATGCTTTAGATGCAGAATCTGCTAAAAAAGGATTACACATATATGTAACTCTTTGCTTCAAAAGATAGATTTGACTGAAAATATACTCTTTAATAGTAACAAACAATAAAACTTAAACGAAATGGGTATTTTAAGAAAAAAGAAGAGAACTATTTCTCTTGAAAAGCACAGTGGACGATTTAATCTTGAGTATAATATTCTCCCGTCTGTAGCGACTTTTGCTCCGACTCAATACTATAAAACGAACAATAAAATTTATAAACGATAAACTTATGAAAACAAGAATCTTCAATCTCATTATCATTGATGAGAGTGGCTCTATGCAGAGCATCAAGAAAGCTGCTATTGACAGCGTAAACGAGACTATCCAGACGATTCGTTCGGCACAAAAGAAGCACGAAAACCAGGATCACTATGTAAGCCTTGTAACCTTCAACGACGATGTGAAGACTATCTATGAGTGTGTGCCTGTGGGTGAGGTCAGGGAACTTACTGCAGAGACCTATCAGCCCGATTGTTGCACCGCCCTGTACGATGCCATGGGCATTTCGCTCAACGCTCTTCGCAAAAAGGTGGCCGAGGATGACAAGGTGCTTGTAACGGTTGTAACCGATGGCTACGAGAATGCCTCTAAAGAGTATAGTGGCAAGGCGATCAAGGCTCTTGTTGATGAATTGAAGACGAAAAACTGGATATTCGCATATATTGGTGCCAATCAGAATGTCGAGGCTGTGGCGGCGACAATTTCTATTACCAACGTGCTGAACTTTGAGGCAACAAGCGAAGGTACTGCCGTTATGGGTGCAAAAGTAAGCAGTGCTCGCACTCGTCTATTTGACCGCATCGCTGACCTCGGGTGCTCATTCTGTGCGGCAGAGGCTAACGAAGATTTTTTTGATGAGGAAAAATAATACAACGAAACTATGAAACGACTGACTCAAATTTTTCAGGCACTGCTCGGTGTGGTGGCCTTGATACTGACGACTTTGGTTGCTGCAGGTCGCCTTGCATGGCGCACAATCCGTAACTGGTGGAAATACCGCTCGAAGTGGTTTCGCTGCTCGATTGTGGCAATCTTTATAATTGTTCCCGTAGGCTTTGTCGCTCTTGAGGCTTACGATCTATATGAGGATAAGTATGGCAGAGACTACTATGACCGTAGGCTCTCGGACAATATAACTCTTCATTCGTTCTCGGATAACAAATGGCGAGTATATGATCGCACAACCGGCGAGTATACGACTGACAAGATTAATTGGTTGTCAGATGTGCCCGAAAACGACTCGTTGGCAGTTTATGCCATTCCGGAGAAACGTGGTTACATCAATACCAAGAACGGCGCGATTGTAATTGATGCAGAACTGAATAATTATAGCAAAGCGTGGGTGTTCTCTGAAGGTCTTGCGGCCGTTATGAAGGAGGGCAAAATCGGCTTTATCAACGCAAATAATGAGGTTGTTATCCCATTCCGGTTCGACTACTCGGATGAGTGCCGTATGTATGACTTCGGCTATCTGTTCCACAATGGATATTGCATTATGACAAACAAAGATGGTGACTTGGGTTTGATTGACAAGAACGGCAAATGGGTTGTAGAGCCTACGTATGATGAGATTTGGGCGCCACACGATAGTGGCTATAGAATCATCATCAAAGATAGCAAATACGGAGTTCTCGACTCTACATACAATGTGGTTTATCCGGCTGAATACGGCTATGTAGATATTTTGTCAGATGGCTTTGTCCTAACCAAAGGTGGCAAGACGTGGCAGGTGGATTTCGAGGGCAATATCGTGCAGCCGTTTATGTTTGACGATACATACTACCTCAATTATCCGATTGGTTACAATGAGTGTGGCGAGATTCAGTACGCTTTTGCAGACTTTGTGAAGTACGAGGTAATGAACAGCTACGGTATTATGAATCGTATCACAGGAGAGCCTATTACTCCTGCTATCTATTCGAACATCAATATGATCTCGAAGGACTTTTTTGAGGTGCAGGAATACGGCCGCTACGACTGGTACTTACTCGATACCAAGGGCAATGTAGTTTCAACGAAATAGCGTTGATGCGATAAAATGTTTCGCACGCACAATTGCGGATATTTTTCTATTTGCCTCTTGCTGCACTAATTCGGCAAAGGGCAAAGGAATGGAGATATTCTCGATGGTTGAAGGAGTTGGGCTGTGCTTGAATTTTGACACAGCCCTCTCAATATTAAGACGTGGTTTTAATTTTATTTAGAGAAGGTATTGTAACACTTTCATTATCTGATCAAAATTGCTAACTTTGTTTCCACAAAACTTGTAGAAGCAGAAACTATGCGCAGATTACTATTCATAATTCCCCTCATACTCTTGTGTTTGAGTGTATCGGCACGGCAATACCCCAAACGCGAGTTTCGTGGCGCGTGGATACAGACGGTGTATCAATCGCAATATGCCGAGATGGATACCGCCGGCTTACGACGTTATTTCGACGCTATGGTCGATAGCCTCTATCGGGCGGGTATCAACGCGCTGATATTCCAGGTGCGTCCCGAAGCCGATGCCTTTTACGCTTCCCGGGTAGAGCCGTGGAGCCGATTTCTCACCGGTGAACAAGGGGTAGGCCCCGAGGGCGATTGGGACCCCATGCGATACCTTATAACGTTGTGCCATGCCCGAAATATGGAGTTTCATGCTTGGATAAATCCTTATAGGGCACAATGCAATGTGAAGTCTGCGCTCGACTCGTCGCATATATGCGCGACACACCCCGAATGGCTTGTAACTTATGGCAGACAACGAATGTTCGACCCGGGACTGCCCGAGGCACGTGCGCATATTTGTCGTGTAGTCGATGATATAGTGAGTCGGTACGACATCGACGCCTTACACATGGACGATTATTTTTATCCTTATCCTAATGGAAAGGCTTTCCCCGATACGACCGGTTATCGCCTTTATGGTGGGGGATTGTCGCTCGATGATTGGCGTCGCGATAATGTGAATAAGTTGGTGTCGGAAGTGTCGCGGCTTATCAAGAAACGCAATCCTCGGGTGCGGTTCGGTATCAGTCCGTTTGGCATATATCGCAACAATACCACATCGCCCATAGGTAGCGATACACGCGGGTTACAAAACTACGACGACCTCTATGCCGACGTGTTGCGTTGGGTGGAAGAGGGGTGGATCGACTACGTAGTGCCACAGCTTTACTGGGAGATAGGCCATAAGGCAGCTTGTTACGAGCGACTGATAGCTTGGTGGAACGAGGCGATAGGAGAGCGATGCCAACTCTATATAGGCCAGGACCTCACTCGTTCGCTCGATGCCCCCGGTATAGCCCCCGAGAGTACACAGCTTACTTACAAGATGCTATTGGCTCGCCATTACGACCATATCGATGGTGTATGTTTCTGGTCGGGCTATGCGCTTCTCGATAATTACAAGAAGTGCGCACTGCAATTGCGTAGAGACTTCTTTGCCGCCCCGGCATTGATTCCCCCCTACGAACATATAGACGATGCTGCACCTGCGGCCGTGAAGAAAATCGAGGCGCATTGGACGGCCGATGGCTATCGCCTCGAATGGAAGCATAGCAAGAAGCATAAACCACTGCGTCGCACAGCCTACTATTGCGTATATCGTTTCCCCGATGAGCAGTCGGTCGATATAGACAATCCGCGGGCCTTGCAAGCTATCGTGCGTGAGGCGGAATATTTGCTACCCTATAAGCAGGGCGAGGAGCGATGGGTGTATGCCGTCACTGCCGTCGATTACCTCCACAACGAAAGCGCGCCCAAGCTCATAAAACTCCGTTTGTAAGTCGTTAAATTTTACTGTCGGGTGCATTGTATTGCACAATTCGAATAAAAGACTTTATTACCATGCGATTGATATATAACACGTTGATATTGTACTTGCTTGTGGCGCTTAACGCCCGTGGTCGAGCCGGCGCGTGGGCTTGTATCGACGATGTGTCGTTCCATCGTCGATAGAGAGTGGTGCCTCAGTGACTATTTGAAATCGGTGGGGTAGGCCATATCTTTGAGTGGGATTTGTTGCCCAATGTTGTAGGTAGATGCTCATATAATAGCCCTGATAGGTGTATGCACAACACTTATTGTTGGTATGAATATTTATGACGCATTTACTTTGCGAGAATTGTCTAAAGAAAATAATAAGATTCAGAAACAGGTA
Organism: Coprobacter sp.; assembly: GCA_017462265.1. Taxonomy (GTDB): domain Bacteria; phylum Bacteroidota; class Bacteroidia; order Bacteroidales; family UBA11471; genus Caccoplasma. The sequence continues at coordinate 8,738 of JAFTRN010000004.1, forward strand.
GAACAGTTAGAACGTAATAAATATAGTTACGAAATCTATTACAAGATATCATCGGGATTAGCCGTGATGTATATACAACCAAATGTTACAATACAACAATTACTGCAAGCCCTACAAATAGCGATAAAACATAATGATGGTATAATGATCGAAAAATCTATAGGTTTGATGGAGCAAATACCAAAAGTTGTAAAACGTTATGATAAAGATCGGCATATAAAAGTTGAAAAAATAGATAGAATATACGATGAACTAAAAACTGATAAAGAAATAGACCCGATATATAAGAAGAGGATTGAAAGTGTATTGCGACTAATAAAGGACTCTGAAGATAAAAAAGAGTAATCGCTTCATATTATTGTTTAAAGAAGATTAATATTGGTGTGATAAAAATACAGCATACGTTTTTTTTATTTCATTATGCCATCGGTATGAGATGTTGTAGCCCCGTATAAGCCGATTTTATAGCAACGTCTCCGACGTAGGGTTTTGAGGAATACGTGTCTATCCCCATAATGCAACGTAGTGGAATTATGGGGTTTCTTATAAATAACATCTTCGATGTATTTCTCTGTTGTTGAGGAATATCCTTTTTATCCATCATTAAAACCTCGGAGAGATTGTTCGAGAAGAAACCTCACGATAAGCGTAGCGTTTCGTGAGGATAAGGAGATGAATAGAAACAGCTACATCGAAGATGTTGCTATAACGATATAGTCCAATACCTAAATACATTGATAATACATACGCGACATATCCACCGCATTACGCTCGCCTATACGGAACTTTTCGATTGCTGTTGGGTAATCGAAAAGCCCCGAGGGACGTGGAGTCGCCTCGGGGCACATTCAAACTATATAATATAAACCCTTTAGAAGTTGTTTAAATTTTATTTTGTAGAAGATAGGCTGCACTCGCTTTGCAATTTGTAAACAAGTTTACATTGCGCTCGTTGGCACTATCTTTCGAGATTATTTTAAGGAGTCTTTTGGAATGAATTTTTCGTCAAAATGCGCCGGAAATAGCCCGCTATTTCCGGCGCATTTTGATGAAAAAGTCAGCCAAAAGAGCCTTAAAGAAGCCGAAACTTTGTTTTTTTGAAGCCGTAATAAATTTTTCAAGAAAATTTTAAACAACTTCTACAATAAGTGTATGCCGTGGCGGGCACATTCGGCGATTTGCTCTTCGGGCCAGATGCTGGCTTGTACCTCGCCGATGTGGGCCTTCTGCAACAAATACATACATAGGCGCGACTGTCCTATACCGCCACCGATGGAGAGCGGTAGCTCATCGTTGGCGAGCAGTCGGTGAAATTCGAGGTTCAGACGGTCGGTGCAGTTACATATCTCTAATTGTTGTAACAAAGCTTTTTTATCGACACGTATGCCCATAGAGGATATTTCGAAGGGACATTCGAGTATGGGGTTCCATAGTATGATGTCACCGTTGAGGCCGTTGTAGCCATCGCTGTTGGGGGTAGTCCAGTCGTCGTAGTCGGGGGCTCGACCATCATGGGGCTCACCATTTGAGAGCTTATCGCCTATGCCTATAATAAATAGGGCGCCATACTTGCGAGCGGCCTCATATTCTCGGGCTTTGGGGGTGAGGTCGGGGTACATTTGCAACAATTCCTCGGCATGAACGAAAGCTATGTCTGGGGGCAACATGGGGGTGATGTGCGGGTGTATCTCGTATAGCTCGGCCTCGGTGTCTTTCAACGCCTTATATATTTTACGCACGGTCTCTTTCAAGTAGTCGAGTGTGCGATCGGGGGCGGTAATGGTTTTTTCCCAATCCCACTGATCTACATACAGGGAGTGCAGGTTGTCGAGCTCTTCATCTGAACGTATAGCGTTCATATCGGTATATAGGCCGTAACCGGGAGCAATGTGATAAGCGCCGAGTTTCATACGTTTCCATTTGGCCAATGAGTGTACCACCTCGGCCCGACGGTCACCCATACACTTAATGGGGAATTTCACGGCGCGTTCGGTGCCGTTGAGGTCGTCGTTGATGCCGGTACCCGATAGTACAAACAGGGGGGCGGTGACGCGACGCAGATTCAGATTTTTGGCCAAAGCCCGTTGAAAACTTTCCTTCAACCCCTTGATGGCTTGCTCGGTGGTTTCGGGCAAAAGTTTCGGAGTGTAATGTTTAGGTATAATCAGTGCCATAAAAGCAGTGCTTTTGTAGATGTATTTATTTGTGATACAGAAACTTGTGGATTTATTATGAAAATAAATGCAATCGATTTCTGTGAATTTGTATTCTATTTCTTGGCAAATATAGTCATTTTGTTTTATATATTGCTATTTTTATAAACTTTTTGCTATAAAAAATCTTTGTTTGTTTTTCTTTTTGTCTGTTGGTGGGCTGTGGCATAATAGAAGTAATATTTTCATGTTCCGTTTTTTTGTTCTAATTTTGTGTTCTCATAAAAATACTATAGCTATGCCATTGAATATTCCTGCCAAATTGCCGGCGGTGGAAATATTGAAATCCGAGAATATATTTGTGATGGACTCGTTGCGGGCTTCGTCGCAAGATATTCGTCCGTTGCGTATTATTATATTGAACCTCATGCCGTTGAAGATTACGACCGAGACCGATCTTCTGCGTCTGTTGTCGAATACGCCTTTGCAGATAGAGATAGATTTTTTGAAGATTTCGGGCCATGTGTCGAAAAATACGCCGGTAGAGCACATGATGGCATTCTATAAGGAGTTCACGGAGGTGTGCGAGCGTCGGTACGACGGAATGATTATCACCGGTGCGCCGGTGGAGCAGATGTCGTTCGAGGAGGTCTCTTATTGGGACGAGGTGAAAGCGATTTTCGACTGGTCGCGCACGCACGTTACCTCTACGATGTATATATGTTGGGCGGCACAGGCCGGATTGTATCACCATTATGGTATTCATAAATATGGGCTCGACAAGAAATTTTTCGGCGTGTTCTCGCACACAGTCATGCCCCGATGTCGTAAGGAACCGCTGTTCCGTGGTTTCGATGATGAATTTTACATTCCCCACAGTCGCCATACGGCTATTTGTGCCGATGAGGTACGTAGTTGCGAGGCATTGACCGTCATGGCCGAGGGGGGCGAGTCGGGGCCGGCGGTGATGATAGCTCGCGGAGGCAGGGAAATATACCTTACCGGTCATTCGGAGTATGCACCCGATACGCTTGCCAATGAGTATTATCGCGACCTGGGTAAGGGATTATCGATAGAGATACCTCGCAATTATTTCCGCGACGACAATCCCGATGCCGGACCTGTTGTGCGTTGGCGTGCTCATGCCAACTTGTTGTTTGCCAACTGGCTCAACTATTACGTCTATCAAGAAACCCCCTATAATATCGAAGATATACGATAATGAAATCCCGGCGTATCGAATTGTTGGCTCCGGCGCGTACGGCCGATATAGGTATAGAGGCTATAACACACGGCGCCGATGCGGTGTATATAGGCGGACCGGCTTTCGGAGCGAGAGTCGCGGCTTCCAATTCGCTCGACGATATAGCCCGACTGGTCGATTACGCCCATATATTCAATGCTCGTGTGTTTGTGGCTCTGAATACCCTGCTTTATAACGATGAGTTGCGTAGGGCCGAACGGCTGATTACGCAGTTGTATAATGTGGGTGTCGATGCGTTGATCGTGCAGGATATGGGGGTGTTGCGTCTCGATATACCACCTATTGCTCTGCATGCGAGTACCCAGTGCGATAACCGTACCCCCGAGAAGGTACGGTTCTTGTATGAAGCAGGATTTACACGTGCGGTATTGGCTCGAGAGTTGTCGGGCGAAAGCATACGCGCTATTGCCGAGGCGTCGCCTATAGAGTTGGAAGTGTTTGTGCATGGCGCGTTGTGTGTAAGTTACAGCGGACAGTGCTACCTGAGCGAGGCTGTTGCTGGGCGCAGTGCCAATAGGGGGGAGTGCGCCCAATATTGTCGCCTGCCCTATACCCTGCTCGATGCCGATGGACGACCGCTGATAAAGGATAAACACCTGTTGTCGCTCAAAGATATGAATCGCTCCGACCGATTGGAACAGCTGCTCGATGTCGGCGTCACCTCGCTCAAAATCGAGGGCCGCCTCAAAGATATGGCCTATGTGAAAAATGTTGTCGCCTATTATCGCCGATGTCTCGATGCTATTTATGCGCGACGGCCCGAGTATAGGCCGGTGTCGTCGGGACGATGTGAATATCTTTTTACCCCGGATCTGTACAAGAGTTTCAATCGGGGATTTACCCGCTATTTTTTTGACGGAAAGCCCGATAAGGATATGGGCTCACCTCACACGCCTAAATCACAAGGCGAACCCGTAGGGCGTGTAGTGGAGCGCCGTGGCACCGCATATCGGATAGAGGGTGCGCCGCTGAATAATGGCGATGGACTGTGCTTTCTGAGAGATACCGGCGTGTTTGAGGGTTTCCGAGCCAATAGGGTAGAGGGAAATCTTGTGTTTCCGGCCGAGCAATTGCGGCTGCCGATAGGTACGACGCTGTATCGCAACTACGACCATCGGTTCGAACAACAGCTCTCTCGCAAGAGTGCCGAGCGTCGTATCCCGGTAGATATGCTGTTTTATGAAACAACGAGCGGTTGCGCATTGAAGATGACCGATGACGAGGGAAATATGATGGTCGTGTCGCTATTGCTGGAGAAAGAGACGGCACGTGTGCCACAGGCCGACAATTTGCGTCGGCAGTTGTCGCGACTGGGTGATACCTGTTTCGAGATACGAAAGGTGGAGGTGGCGGTGACGCGGGATTTGTTCGTTCCATCGTCGCAAATCGCCTCGTTGCGTCGCGATGGAGTGGAACGACTGATGATGGTGCGTAGGCTCGCCTACCGCCCGGTTCGTCGTCGCCCCGAGGGTGAGGGGAGCTATCCCGTGGCGTCGCTTACTTACTTGGGCAACGTAGCCAACGATAAGGCCCGGGTGTTCTATCGTGCTCACGGAGTGCAGTCGATCGATGAGGCCTATGAATGTGGTCCGGTTGAAAACGTGCCGTTGATGTTTACTCGTTTCTGTATCAGGCGACAATGGGGAAAATGCCCTCGATATGGCTCGCCTCGAAACGGCGAAAAATCGTGGAAAGAACCCCTCTATTTGCAATATCGCGAAACTCGGTTACGGCTCGAGTTTGACTGTCGTCGCTGTGAAATGCGGGTATATGCCGAATCCTCTCGCAAGAAGTAGCTTTCGATTCAAACAGCTTCTAATTATTTTTTAATAATACCGCCATATTTTTGTGGAAAAACCTTTGAGATTTAGAGGTGAAATCACTATTTTTGTAACTTCAAAAAAATAATACAACTTCTTAGCAAAATCATATACTATATGGCAGAAAATAAAAAAATAAAAACAGCGCTGGTTTCTGTTTTTTACAAAGACGGATTAGATGAAATCCTCACCAAGTTACATGCCGATGGCGTAGAATTTATCTCTACCGGTGGTACGCAATCTTTTATCGAGTCGCTCGGCTTCCCTTGTAAGAGCGTAGAGAGCCTTACCGGCTATCCCTCGATATTGGGCGGTCGTGTGAAAACCTTGCACCCTAAAGTGTTTGGCGGAATACTCAACCGTCGTGAGGTAGAGGGCGACCGTCAGCAAATAGCCGAATACGAGATACCCGAGATAGACCTCGTAATCGTGGATTTGTATCCTTTCGAGGAGACCGTGGCTTCGGGCGCCGATCATAGTGCCATTATCGAAAAAATAGATATAGGCGGTATCTCGCTTATACGTGCTGCTGCCAAAAATTACAAAGATGTAATCATCGTTGCGTCGAAAGCTCAATATGCCCCGCTATTGAATTTGCTCAACGAGAAGGGTGCTAACTCCTCTATTGAGGATCGCTATTTCTTTGCCAAGGAGGCTTTTGCTGTTTCGTCGGGCTACGATAGCGCCATATTCAACTATTTCGATGGCGGAAATCTGTCGGCTTTCCGTGCGGCTGTCGATGAGTCGAAACCGCTCCGCTATGGTGAGAATCCCCATCAAAAGGGCTTCTTCTTCGGAAAATTCGAAGATATGTTTGAGCAACTTCATGGTAAAGAAATATCGTATAACAACTTGCTCGACATCGATGCTGCCGTGTCGCTTATATCGGAGTTCTCGGAATTGACTTTCGCTATACTCAAACACAATAACGCTTGTGGATTGGCTTCGCGTCCCACTATGCTCGAGGCTTGGAATGCCGCACTTGCCGGCGACCCCGTTTCGGCTTTTGGCGGTGTGTTGGTGACCAATGCCGTGGTCGATGCCGTGACTGCCGAGGGAATCAATAAACTCTTCTTCGAGGTGATTATTGCTCCGGGCTACGAACCTGCCGCTCTCGATATATTCTATCAAAAGAAAAATCGTATCGTGCTGGTACAGAAAAAGGCCGTCGATGCTACGGTACAATACCGCTCGCTCCTCAATGGCGTGTTGGTACAGGAAAAAGACCTGCATCAAGAGTCGCCCGAGGAATTGAAACAGATTACCGACAAGGCTGTGACACCCGAGGAGATAGAGGATTTGCTGTTTGCCAACAAAATCGTGAAACATAGTAAATCGAATGCTATAGTTCTGGCCAAAGGTAAACAATTATATGCCAGCGGTGTGGGACAAACTTCGCGTGTAGATTCGTTGCGTCATGCCATAGAAAAGGCCAAGTCGTTCGAGTTCGACCTCAAAGGAGCGGTGATGGCTTCGGACGCTTTCTTCCCCTTCCCCGATTGCGTGGAGATAGCACATGCCGAGGGTATCGATACCGTGATACAACCCGGTGGCTCGGTACGCGACGACCTCACGATAGAGTATTGCAACAAGAACGGTATAGCCATGGTCGCTACCGGAATACGTCATTTCAAACACTAAGAAGCTGTTAAAACATCGCTTCAAAAAATAAAATTTAAACAACTTCTTTAAGCCACAAAGACTATGGGATTTTTCTCTTTCAACCAAGAAATAGCCATGGACTTGGGTACGGCCAATACGATTATTATCTACAACGGTAAAATCGTGGTTGACGCCCCCTCTATGGTAGCACTCGATAATCGCACGGGCAAACTCAAAGCCGTAGGGCATGAGGCGCAAGCGATGTATGGTCGTGCCCCCGAGAATATACGTGTAATACGTCCGTTGCAAAATGGTGTGATAGCCGACTTCAATGCAGCCGAACAGATGATGCGCGGATTGATGAAGATGGTAACCAAGCGCAACTCGCTCTTCTCGTCGTCGTTGCGTATGGTAGTATGTATCCCCTCGGGTAGTACCGAGGTGGAGATACGTGCTGTGCGCGACTCGTCCGAGCATGTGGGCGGTCGTGATGTGTATCTCATCTTCGAACCTATGGCCGCCGCGATAGGTGTAGGTATCGACGTAGAAGCCCCCGAGGGAAATATGATCGTGGATATAGGTGGCGGTACTACGGAGATTGCCGTGATTTCGCTCGGTGGTATCGTTACCAACAAGTCGATACGCGTGGCCGGTGACGAGTTCAACGAGGAAATTATTGACTATATGGGTCGCCAATACAATATCAAACTGGGTGAGCGTACAGCCGAGTTGATAAAAATAAATGTAGGTGCGGCGCTCAATGAGCTGGCCGAGCCGCCCGAGGACTATATCGTGCACGGTCCCAACAAGATGACCTCACTGCCTATGGAATTGCCGGTTACTTATCAAGACGTGGCACACTGTATAGAGAAGTCATTGACCAAGATCGAGGCCGCTGTACTGGCCGCCCTGGATTCTACACCGCCCGAGCTTTACTCCGATATCGTGCGTAATGGTATCTATCTGACAGGTGGCGGAGCCTTGTTGAGAGGCCTCGACAAACGTCTCACCGATAAAATCGGTATTCAATTCCATGTCGCTGAGGATCCGTTGCGTGCGGTGGCACGGGGTACAGGCATCGCGCTGAAAAACGTGGATAAATTCTCTTCTACGGTATTGATACGATAATCGTGTAGAATAAAATATCCGATGCGTAAACTGATTCAGTTTTTCATCACACACGGTTCGTTATTTGCCTATCTATGTTATGCGGCAATCTGTCTTATTCTGTTGTTTACATTCAATCCGTATCAACAGAGTGTCTATTTCAGCTCGGCCGCACGTATTTCCGGTTCGGTCTATGCCCTATCGGGTACAGTGACCGGATATTTCGGATTGCAGAAGGCAAATCGGGAACTTTTAGCCCAGAACGGTAAGCTCCAAAGTGAGCTTGCCGTTCTGCGTAATACTCTTGCTTTGCGCGAGGCCGAGGACACACTTTCTCGGTGGGTAGTTCCCGCAGTATATCCCGCCCGTGTGATTGTTGCAAAAATCGTCAATAACAGTGTTGCCAACAAAAACAATTACATTACAATAGACAAAGGTCGTTCAGACGGAGTAGTGCCCGAAATGGGTATTGTCGATCAGAACGGGGTGGTAGGTGTCATATCTACGTCCTCGTCGGGGTATGCTGTGGCTCTCTCACTCCTTAATCCCAATTTACGCATCAGTTGCAAGGTGCAGGGTAGTGAAAATATAGGTTCCCTTATATGGACCGGCGAGGATACACGCCACGCCATACTCGAAGAACTGACGACAAATGCCGTCGTGAATGTAGGCGATACGATTGTTACCAGTGGATTTTCGAGCGCCTTCCCCGAGGGGCTCACGGTAGGATATGTAGTCGATGCCAAGAAGAAAAGAGAAAAATTCTTTTCGGTCAAGGTGCGTCTGGCAGCCGACTTCTCTACACTCAACTTTGTGCAGGTGGTCGATAATCGTAGACCGCTGGAGCAAAAACAAATAGAAGAGGAGGCTCACCGATATGAATAAGCAGTTGGTAATTCGCATCGTAGGAATATTGTTGGTATTCCTGTTGCAAGTGTTGGTGTGCAATCGCATCGTATTCTGGCAATGTGCTACGCCGTTTGTCATCATATATCTGTTGTTGAAAATGCCATCGGGGGTATCGCCTTATTCGGCCCTGACGTTTGCTTTCTTTTTGGGAATAGTTACCGATATGTTTACCAATACCCCGGGTCTCTATGCCTTGGCCTTGGTGACGGCGGCCTTTGTGCATCACTATCTCATCAATGCTATTCAATATCGCGACAGGGGAGAGGAGTCGTTCACCCCGTCGGCGGCAATGCTGGGCTGGCAGGGTTATACGATATACACGACGGTGCTTACATTAATATTCTGTACGGTACTGTTTTGCGTCGATTCTCTCTCGTTTTTCGAGCCGTCGCAACTCCTTATGCGTATTGTGGGCAGTACAGCGCTTACGACACTTATACTGCTGGCTGTGGAATGGATATATAAGAAAAGAGGGTGAGAAAGGATTACAACAACGAGCGACGAAAGTATATTATCGGAGGCTTCATGCTTGTGGTAATACTTTTTTATATCAGCAAATTGTTCTCGCTGCAAGTAGCCGATAATGAGTATAACCAATTAGCTGATAATAATGCGATTCTTACTCGGGTGCAATATCCCTCTCGTGGGTTGATTTATGATCGGGAGGGACGCCTTGTGGTCGATAATCAACCGATTTATGATTTGATGGTGGTCCCGCGTGAAGTGAAGGGGCTCGATACGCTCGACCTCTGTCATACCCTGGGTATTACCTATGAACAGTTTCGTGAGCGCTGGCGCAATATGCGCAATCGCAGGCTCAATCCCGGCTATTCGTCACATTCGCCTCAGCGATTTATGACCCGTCTCACGGTAGAGGAATATGGCGTATTACAAGAAAAACTGTATAAATATCCCGGTTTCTATATCCAAAACCAGTCAGTCCGTCGTTACTTGCATGAGGCCGGAGCCAATGTGCTGGGAAATATACGGGAGGTTTCAAAAAAGGAGATTGAGGCCGATAATTATTATATGCAGGGTGACTATGCCGGCGACCTCGGTGTGGAGAAATTCTACGAGAATTATCTGCGTGGGGAGAAGGGGCAAGAGGTGTTCTTACGCAATGCCTATGGTCGTATAAAGAGCCGTTATGAAGATGGCGCGCTCGACCGTGTGCCCGTGCCGGGAAAGAACCTGAAATTGGCTATAGATATAGAACTGCAAAAGTATGGCGAACAACTGATGCAGAATAAGTTGGGCGCTATTGTGGCGATAGAGCCCCAAACCGGCGAAATATTGGCACTGGTATCGAGCCCTACCTACAATCCCTCCTTACTGACCGGACGCGATAGGGGCGATAACTACAAAGTGCTTGCTGCCGATGAGTACAAGCCCTTGTTCGACCGAGCCATAATGGGTGCATACCCTCCCGGCTCTACTTTCAAGCCCACGCAGGGGCTGATATTCCTGCAAGAACATACCATTTCGCCCTCGACCGCCTATCCGTGTCATGAGGGATTTTTTGCCCGGGGTATAAAGGTTGGGTGTCACGTGCATGATTCTCCGGTGTCGTTGATTCCGGCCGTATCGACCTCGTGTAACGGATATTTCTGCCATGCATTTCGACAGATGGTCGATAATGTGGAAAAATATGGCTCACGAGCCGAGGCGTTTGAGCGGTGGAAAAATTATATCGTAGATATGGGTTACGGTTATCGTCTGGGGGTGGATTTGCCCGGAGAATATCGCGGATTTATACCCAACAGCGACTTTTACGGTCGCTACTATGGCAAGAATGGTTGGCAGGCGGTAACGGTCATCTCGGTTTCTATCGGTCAGGGTGAGGTCTTGGCCACGCCGTTGCAGATTGCCAATCTGTCGGCCACCATCGCCAATAGAGGCTACTATTTCACTCCTCATGTGGTGAAATCGATACAAGACTCCTATATCGGCGAGGAATATACCAAGCCTCACTATACCGGGGTAGATCCTGCGCATTATGAAACCATTGTGAAGGGTATGCGTAAGGCCGTGACCGATGGTACTTGTCGCATAGGTGCCATACCGGGAGTAGAGGTGTGTGGTAAGACGGGTACGGCTCAAAATCCGCACGGACGCGACCACTCGGCCTTTATGGGTTTCGCTCCCATGGAAAGTCCCCGCATAGCTATTGCCGTGTATGTGGAGAATGCCGGTTGGGGGGCCTCGTATGGTGTGCCTATCGGCAGTCTCATGATGGAGAAATATCTCAACGGCGAGATTGCTCCGTCGCGCAAATGGCTCGAAGAGCGTATGCTCGGTGCCAATACAATAGTGCTAAAAGATAATACCGACAATGACTCGCAGAAATAATATATGGTACTCGCTCGACTGGTACACCGTGGCACTCTATTTGGTGTTGGTGTTCTTTGGCTGGATAAGTATCTATGCCGCCAGTTATGATTTTGACGCTACGACCTCGATGCTCAGTTTCGATACCCGCTCGGGCAAACAGCTGTTGTGGATTGCGCTGTCGATGGTTATTGCCTTCTTTCTGCTCATGACCGAGCCGCGCACGTTTGTGTCGCTGGCCTATCCGCTCTATATTGCACTTATTGTATTACTGATAGTTACGATATTTGTCGCGCCCGATATAAAGGGCTCTCATTCGTGGCTGGTAATGGGGCCGGTAAGGTTACAACCGGCCGAGTTTGCCAAGTATGCCACGGCGTTGGCTTTGGCCAAGATGTTCGATAATTATGATTTTGAACTTACACGTCCGTCACATTTCTTTAAGGCTTGTGCGGTTATTTTGCTACCGGTGGTGTGTATATTGTTGCAGCAAGAAACCGGTTCGGCATTGGTATTTCTCTCGCTTATCGGATTGCTCTATCGTGAGGGTATGAGCAGTCTGTTCCTGTTTGCGGCTTTTTGTGCGATACTCTATTTTGTCGTGGCGGTGAAATATTCGGCGGTGGAATGGCTCTCTACACCGATGGGCGAATGGGTGGTGCTGACTATCATATTGGTGGTATTGGCCTATATGGTGTCGTCGTATCTGCGTAACTCCCGTTTCTTCAAGGTTACGTTGCTCTCGGCCGTGGTCGTTGAGGTATCGGCCATATTGGTGTCGCGTTATTTGTACGCTTTCGATATGACCTATGTGGTGTGGGCGTTGCTGGCTGTGACGATATTCGCGACGATAATTCTGTACTTCAAAACCATGGTTCGCAAATTGTGGATAGCCGTGGTATTTGCTCTTTTCTCGGGATTGTTCCTCACCTCGGTCGATTATGCCTTTACCAACATACTCGAACCCCACCAGCGTACCCGTATAGAGGTGACGTTGGGTATGAAAGAGGACCTTAAAGGTGTGGGTTATAATGTAAATCAGTCGAAAATAGCCATAGGTTCGGGTGGCGTGTGGGGAAAGGGCTTTTTAGAAGGTACACAGACCAAGCTCCGTTATGTGCCCGAGCAGGATACCGACTTTATATTCTGCACCATAGGCGAGGAGGAGGGGCTTGTCGGCACGACATTGGTATTGACGCTCTTCGCATTGTTACTGATACGCATTATACAGCTTGCCGAACGGCAACGGTCGGTTTTCGGTCGTGTCTATGGGTATAGTGTGGCCTGTATTCTCTTTTTCCACCTGGCTATAAATGTAGGAATGGTTATAGGTGTATTACCGGTTATCGGTATTCCCTTGCCGTTTTTCAGCTATGGCGGTTCGTCGTTGTGGGGATTTACCATTTTGTTATTTACCCTGCTTTGTATCGATGCCTCCCGCAGCGATACCTTATAGAAACTGCCACCCGATAGTTTTTGATACAGCCTCTCTACGGCCTGGCTTGCCTCCGATAGGTGTAACCTTGACCAGCAAAACGAGATAGTCAACCAAAATCAGGCTAACTCAGCGTTCTAAAACGTAGGGACGCTTGGCCCAAGCGTCCGCCGAGTGTGAAATAAACGCTTGCCCGGAGGGCTATATTTGAGTAGCCGTGCGATGAGCGTAGCGGTTCGCACGGAAACGAAGGCCCAAAGTCTCCCCCG
>JAFTRN010000005.1 GCA_017462265.1 Coprobacter sp.
ATCCTTCAATGCTAAAATCAAACTTTTCAGAGCCAATCTTAGGGGTGTCGTTGATAAGAGGTTTTTCCTCTTTCGCATTGCTAAGCTTTACGCTTACCCACACTAAATAACTACTGAGCCATTTTAATTTCTACTATTGTAGATATGGTTGTACCGTTTGTCACTCTTGTAGTCTAATAAGACATTTTAATTTCTACTATTGTAGATTCGTAAATAGGTGCGGGGTACACGTTGGTCTAATAAGACATTTTAATTTCTACTATTGTAGATTTATATGACCACCCGAATTTGCCATTTGCGTCTAATAAGACATTTTAATTTCTACTATTGTAGATAATATCACCAAGAAGCGCCCCAAAATAGGTCTAATAAGACATTTTAATTATTGGTGTCCGATAAACTCTGTCAAAAACCTTCGTAAATCTTTGATTAAACATAATTTATGCGATAATATAAAAAGAGGGGCTTGTTTTTGTATTATAAAAAGATTGCCGTTAGGTAATCGATTAGTACAGCCCCGTATTGCGTTCGCCTACCGACTCTCTTATACGGGGGATTGATATACGTGCATTACCAAAGCCTTTAGGTATTGGACATTTTCATTATAGCAACATCTTCGACGTAGCTATTTTTTTACGTACATCTACCCCACGAATCGCCATGCTCTATCGTGGGGATTCCTCCTAAGAAACCTCTCCGAGGTTTTATCATTAGATACCTTAACAACAATATCCATCGAAGATGTTGGTTTACAAAAACCCCACAATTTCACTACGTTACATTGTGATGTTAGGCACGTTTTTCCTCAAAAAACTACGTTGGAAACCATTGCTTTATTGAGTCATTTTTCCCAACGGAAGCTTGGACCAAGCCACCCTACATTTTGCAGGTCGGGGTTTCGCTTATCGTAGGACGAGCCATACCGAAAAAAAAGATTGCCACGGTATGCTGTATTTTTATCGGACACCAATAAAAAAATACCACTGACATTGCGGTGTCGGTGGTATTTTGTGTGAGAGGGTATGCGTCGATATGGCAAATTTATTTTTTAGAATTCATTCTCGGCATAGCGTCATTAGCAATATCGGTTAGGACTATTTCAGGGCGGAGAGGTTTTGGGGGTTGAGGAGTTGTTTGCCTTCGGCGGTGTACATATATTCTATGCGTGCCGTGTAGGCTTTTTCTATCTTGCCTCGTACCATCTTCATGGTGCTGTTTATCATCTGATTTTGCTCGGTAAAGGGCTCGGACAGCACGGCAAAGCAGCTCGGCAACCAACGTTCGGGGAACATACCTTCACACTCACCGCCTTTCTTGAACTTGGCTATAGAGGCCTCTATCAGATCCAATGCCGATTGGCGACCGGCCTCATCGGCTAACGAAAGGCTCTGCGCCTTGAGGGCTTGTTGTAATCGGTCTCTATTGGGTACTATCAGCGCCGTGGTATAGAGCGATTGGTTGTTGTAGAGCATGATTTGATCGATATAGGGCGAATGTTCTACAAGAGCTTCTTCTATACCCTCGGGGCTGTATTTCTCGCCATCGCTCGATATAAGCAGGCTCTTGAAGCGACCTTTGACATAGAGCAGACCCTCGGCCGTCATATAACCGAGGTCGCCGGTATAGAGATAGCCGTCGCGCACGGTCTCGGCTGTGGATTCGGGATTTTTCCAATATCCGGCCATTACGTTTTCGCCACGTACTACAATCTCGCCCATTTCGCCCAACGGGAGTTCTTTTCCCTCGGAGTCACAGATCTTCAATTCAATGGGTTTTACCAGTTTTCCACTCGAGCCGAAACGATACCTATCGGGACCGTTAGACGAGATGACCGGAGTAGCCTCGGACAGTCCATAGCCTTGGAACATGGGCATACCCACGCCTATGTAGAATTTCTGCAAATCCTTGTCGAGCAACGCGCCGCCTCCGATAAAAAAGCGTAAGCAACCACCGAAATTATCACGGACTTTCGAGAAAAGCACTTTATCGAACAGGGCGACAAGAGGTTTGAGGAATATACGCAGACCTTTGGGATCGAGGTTGCTATCGCCATAGTAGAGCTGTTTCACTCGCAGACCGGCGTTGAACAGTTTTTCGGTGGTCTTGCCTTTGGCCCTGATAGCTTGCTCGATATTTTTCTTGAATGTCTTGGCCAATGCCGGGACTGAGAGTATAAAATGGGGCTTCACCTCACGTATATTGAGGGGTATATTTTTAAGGGTTTCGAGCGGAGTGCGGCCCACCTGCACCGTAGCCGCCGTAGCTCCTCGCGACATCATGATATAGAAGCCCACCACATGGGCAAAACAGTGGTCGAGCGGCAGGATTATAAGCGTGCGCCAAGTCTGGTCGATATGTACCAAGGTGAGAGCTTGTTCCACATTGGCCGTGTAGTTGCGATGCGTAAGCACCACCCCTTTGGGATCGGCCGTCGTACCGCTGGTGTAGGTAATGGTCGCGTAATCGTCGTTCTGTATGGAATGCGCAACGGCCAAAAAATCGTCGATAGAGTGCGATGCGAGAAATTCATCGCCCATGGCCAATACCTCGCCGAGTGCTATCTCCTTGTCCTCGTAGCTTTCTTGCTCGTCGAACACTATAACTCGTTGCACCTCGGTAAGTTTTTCTTTGATAAGACGCACCTTTTTCAACTGCGTGCCCGACACCATGATGTATTTCACATCTCCGTGAATGAGGCGGAAAAGCAGGTCGTTACTCTCTTCGAGTTTGATGGAAAGGGGCACGTTTATAGCACCGGCATAGAACATCGCCAGCTCGCCTATAACCCACATATTACGTCCCTCGCTGAGCAAAGCCATCGTATCGCCTTTTTTCACACCAAGGGCCTGCAATCCGGCTCCGAGACGATACACCTGTTCTTTTACCTGCGTGTAGGTGGTAGGAGTAAATTGTTTTCCCGTCTTCTCCAACAGGAATGTATTATCGGGATATGTTTTTACCGATTCCTCAAATAGGTCAATCAGAGTTTTTTTCATAGCACTTACGTTTTATTGTTTACCCATCACAGATAGGTCGTTTACTGCGCACAAAGATACGGAAAAATATTTTATTACAAATTCTTACTGTTGCCTGCGGCAGAAAGTAATCGCCGCAGATAGTGCTCATCGACTTCGATTATCGTGCCGTGTTTGTGGCGGGGTGGTACGGATATGGAATCGGTAATATCGACAAAGGTTTCAAAGTCGCTCGTGCGCACCGCACCATAGCGATATTGCTTATACAAATCGAAATAAATCAAATAATCGTCGCCCACCCTCACCCAGGTAGGTCCTTCGCTCCACTCCGGGGTAAATGGCGCGCTATCGTCGTGCCACGGACCCACCGGGGTGGTGCCGAATGACACGTGTATATGACTATACCCGGGTTTACGATTGTCTTTCACTGCCAACACATAATCGCCATCACCTCTACGTAATACAGCTCCATCGATAGAATTATATCCCGGGTCGTAGAAGAGACGGGGCGAGGTAAAGGTCTCGAAATCGCGTGTCACGGTATAATATTGTCGCTGCGTATCGTCGAATCGCCCGGGTATGGCCGAAGCCCACACGATATAATATTCAGCGGTCGTAGGTTCGTAAAAAAGCTCTGGCGCCCACACATTGCGAGTGAGCGTATCGTAGTCGCGCATCAACTCGATATGGCGCTGTGGCGTCCAATGTATGAGGTCTTGCGACGAGGCGTATCCTATGCCATAATCATCGCGCCAACTCGAGGTCCACACCAAATGAAATGTTCCGTCGGGGGCTTGTATTATCGAGGGGTCGCGCATCAATCGTTGCGTTCCTACCTCGGGCACAAGCCACACACCCGGCACCGAATCCCAATGATAGCCGTCGTAACTATATATGAATCGCAGTCCATCGGTCGCCGGCTCGCGAAACGAGGTCGAGAGATAGACCTTGCGTGGTGTACACGCATACCCTATAATCAAGCATAGAAATAGGAGCAAATGGCGTATCATACGGGGATATAGGGGCTATTTACCGCCAAGTTTTATACCATTGTCGAGCAATTGTATCTGATGTTTCTTATACAACGCCCCGATGGCCTTTTTGAAATTCTTTTTACTACATCCGAAATAGGAGGCGATAAGTTCGGCATCGGACTTATCGGTCAAGGGTAAAAATCCCCCCTCGCGTCCCAAGGCCTCAAGTATCATTTCGGCTAACGGATCGACCGATGCCTTGTATCCGACAGGTTGCAAGGCCACATCTACTTTCTCATCGGCACGGATATGAGTTACATACCCCCGCAACTTATCACCTCGACGCACCGCTGTAAATATCTCACTATGGTATATCATACCCCAATGGGCATTGTTCACAATGACCTTAAAGCCCAAATCGGTCTCTTGTGTCACCAACAAATCGACCGTCTGATTGAACGTATAATCTACCGGTGTCTGCCCCAAGTAACGATTGATTTTGGCCGTAGCGACAATACGCTCACTCGCCTCATCTACATACAGATATACTATATAATATTTTCCTGCGACCATCTCGGCTCGTTGCTCGCGAAAGGGCACAAGGAGCTCCTTGGAATCTAAACCCCAATCGAGAAAGGCCCCTACCCTGTTTACCGAGTTTACCCGCAAGCAAGCAAATTCACCCACCTGTGCATAAGGCGTTTCGGTGGTGGCAATAATGCGATCCTCACTATCGAGGTAAATAAACACCTCCACATCATCGCCCGGTGCCACATTACGCGGTACATACTTGGCCGGCAACAATATCTCGCCACGTTCACCGCCATCGAGATATACTCCGAAATCTACCTCTTTTACAATTGTCAGTCTGTTGTATCTTCCTATTTCTAACATATCATAAACTTCTATTACTTAACGAATCGTGACCTGTGTAGCCCCGAAACCATACTCTCGAAACGAGGCATCTTGATAGTCGTAATTTTTATACCTACGCTGTAGCTCATCGAGTATGGCACGTCGCAATACACCATCGCCTTTTCCGTGAATAAACACGATTTTGCGCCCCTTCTCCTTGCGATGGGCATCGAGTGTATCGCGGAAGGTCTGTAATTGCAACTGCAACATATCGCTGTTGCTCATACCGGCTGTCGTATCGACCAACTGATGTATGTGCAGATCGATTTCCAATGGGCCGGTCTGTACCTGCTTGTGCGACACAACTTTTTTGCGAGGGCGGTCATCGGCTTTTTGGCGCATGGCCTCGGCCAATGATTGCGCATCGATACGAAGCGGACGCGTAGGTAAATCGTTCTCGACCACCGGTACAACCCAAGCGTTCTCGTCAAAGAAATCATTCTCTCCAAATGTGTGCAATTTGTAGAATTTCACGGGGTCGATATGCAATATCGTAGAAATGGGTTCTTTGTAGGGGTATGATTTATCACGCTTATAGGCAACGGCCTGTATCGAAAAATGTTCGAAAGCGGTCACATCTTCATGGGTAATCGTCTCCATGTAGAATTGAATGTTAGGTTCTATTGTGCCACGATATATCATTGCCCAGCCATCACCCTCGTTGTTGCGCGACATACATATATAATCGAGGTAATAATTACTATCGTTTATCAGATATACGTCAAAAGCCGTTTGATTGAGCCGACGATCCTCCTCGGGGAGAAATGCCAAATACAGATTTATCTTATTACCACCGGTAGTTTCCACAATCGGCAACTCCGGCTCATCTTCCGGTTCTATGACCGGCATGACTTGTGGTGCACGACGCGGCGACTCTTTCTTATCGACGGGTACTGCTCTGGTATCTTGCACCCGACCACTCTCTATGACTACACACTCTCGAGCCAACACCGGGGTTTCAAAACCATCTTCTTCCTCGACCAGCACTATGTCTCGGTCGATACGTCGCACAATACCGCCACCGACAGCATTGAGGAAACGCACTTTATCGCCTATCTTTATCATATTATTTTCTTTTACTCGCAGATTTTCGTCTTTTGTATTGCAAAGATGATTATTTTTGCAGAAATATTCAACAAGGTACATGCAAAATCCGCAAAATATCCGTATTGACGAATACGATTATCCGCTACCCGATGAGCGTATCGCCAAATTTCCGCTTTCTCGTCGCGACACGTCAAAACTTTTAATCTATCGACAAGGCGACATATCCGAATCGAAATTCGACCGACTACCCGAGATACTTCCCGCCGACACATTGTTGGTATGTAACAATACCCGGGTGATACAGGCACGTCTGCACTTTCGAAAGAGTACCGGAGCTCTCATAGAAATATTCTGCCTCGAACCCCTATCGCCCCACGACTACCTCATGTCGTTCCAATCGACCGAACGATGTGTATGGAGCTGTCTCATAGGCAATCTGAGTAAATGGAAACAGGGCTCGTTGCATCGCACGCTCGATATAGACGGGCAAGAGGTTACGCTCACCGTTGAACGAGGTAATACACACGGTAGTAATGCTCACGAGATAACTTTCACATGGGATAATAGCGGTATAACTTTCGCCTCATTGCTCGAAGCTTTCGGGGAACTACCTATTCCGCCCTATCTCAATCGCGAGACAGAAGAATCGGACAAAGAGACCTACCAAACTGTATATTCCCGCATAGAGGGTTCTGTAGCCGCCCCTACAGCCGGACTGCACTTCACTCCCGAGGTATTTGCAGCGTTGGAAAAGCGAGATATTCCACGCAAAGAACTGACACTGCACGTCGGTGCCGGAACTTTCAAACCTGTAAAAAGTGTGACCATTGCCGACCATGAGATGCACACCGAATACATATCGGTATCGTTGGATTTATTGGAAACATTAGCCACGACCGAGCGACGTATTATCGCCGTCGGCACGACATCGGTACGCACACTCGAAAGCCTGTATTACATCGGTTGTAAATTGATACAAAATCCGACCGCATCGCCTGAAGATTTAACCGTGGAGCAATGGCAACCCTATAACGAAACGCTTGAAATTTCAAGTCGAGAGGCCCTGCAAGCGATTATCGGGTATCTGAGAAGAAATTCACTCGACCGCCTGGTGTCAGCCACCCGCATTATCATTGTTCCCGGATATAAATTTCATATTGTACAGGGACTTATTACCAATTTTCACCAGCCACACAGTACCCTGTTGTTGCTTGTCTCGGCATTCTTAAATGGTGATTGGCGTAAAATATACGATTACGCGTTGAGCCACGACTTCAGATTCCTCAGTTACGGCGACAGCTCTTTGCTATTACCTTAGTATGGAAAATGATATTCAGCACGTATTAGGTCGCAAGGTCGCCTATCCTCGGACGTACAGCCCCGAAATATTGGTACGCGTTCCACGCTGTGAAAACCGTATCAATCATGGTATTAATACGCAAGAATTACCATTCGTCGGACTTGATTTGTGGAATTGCTACGAAGTAAGCGCCCTACTAAACAACGGCGCACCGGTAAATTATATCGTTCGTATTCTGTACTCGTGCGAAAGCCAATATATCGTGGAGAGTAAGTCGCTAAAACTATACCTCAACGCATTCAATATGATGAAGTGTGGAGATGATGCGCCAAGTGTAAAACAGCATCTTGCCACGACCATCAGCCGAGACCTCTCGATACTGCTCGAAATCGAAGTAAAGACCGCTATAAACAGCCCCGGAGAATTATCCCACATTTTACACTCGGCCCCGGCCGGCGAATGGGAATATTGGGGCTGTAACTACCTGACACCCGTCCCACTAACCTCGTACACACAAGACATTGACCTACTGCAATCATCGGGAGAAAACGGGGTATTACAAGGAATGACCGATATGTTGCGAAGTCGATGTAAGATTACAGCACAACCCGACTGGGGCGACCTCTACCTATATATGGATAGTGACACCCTACCCACTATCGATTCGTTATTGCGATATATCGTTTCGTTCCGAGATGAAAATCATTTCCACGAAGAGGTTGTGGAAATGATATTCCAAGCACTATGGAGCAGATTTAGTCCTCGCAAACTGCTTGTTATGGCTTTTTATACCCGTAGAGGCGGTATAGACATAAATCCGGCCAGGGCCAATCATGTCTCACTAATAGAAAAATACTGTCCTCATCTGGCTAATTTTCAAAACATTGCCATAAAATTTCCGTGTCAATAATCACCGAAAGATTTTGAGGCGGGTATCGAGGGGTAAAATTTCTTTTTTGCCCGGTTCTCGCAACGGTTTTCCAAAGGGCATTTGAGCAATCAGCTGCCATGTTGCCGGTAGTTGCCATTCGGCTCGTACTCTATCATCTATCAACGGATTGTAATGCTGCAACGATGCACCCAGCCCTACCCTTTCCAACATAGTCCATACAACAAATTGATGCATCGCCGATGTGTGTTGCGCCCATACGGGAAACCTATCGGCATAGAGGGGATAGGCAGCTTGTAACGCCTCAACAGCCGCCATATCTTCCCAAAACAGCACCGAGCCATAGCCGGCAGCAAAAGAGGTATCTATCTTACGAGCGCTTTTCATAAATACATCCGAGGAAATTTGTTCGCGCAACACATCTTTTACCATCTGCCACAAGCACGTATGTGCCTTTCCGAGCAACAGTACCAATCTCGTGGTCTGAGAGTTGAATGCCGAGGGAACATACGTCAATGCTCGCTCTAAAATACCCTTTATCACACCATCGGGTACAGATATGTCTCTTCCTATGACATAATAACTGCGTCTCAATTTCAACGCTTCTTCAAAATTACAATTCATATTCATGCTGTTTATACCCCTATAACAAAATCCTCTACCGAAGAGTTGAGAAAATAATTTGCTATATTTGTAAATCGTTTTGAGTAAAAAATGTACTTCGAAACGTATATAGAACAAAAAATATTTCCGCTATGAAACATATATCAAGCCTCATTTTCGTATGTCTCGTCTGTTTTAGTACACAAGCGCAATATGTATCACAAGTGTGGGTTGCCGACCAAAACGACGGGACCTATAAAAACCCTATATTACACGCCGACTATTCCGACCCCGATGTATGCGCGGTAGGCGATGATTTCTACATGACCGCCTCGAGTTTCGGTTGCGCCCCCGGACTTCCGATTTTACACTCCAAAGACCTTGTCAATTGGAAAATCGTGAATTATGCCCTGAAAGAAATCGAGCCTCAAGAATATTTCTCCACCCCTCGTCATGGAAAAGGCGTGTGGGCCCCCTCGATACGCTTTCACAACGGCACCTATTATATATACTGGGGGGACCCCGACCATGGTATTTTCATGGTAAAAACGAAAGATCCGCTCGGTGAATGGGACAAACCGGTATTGGTAAAAGCCGGTCGTGGCATGATAGATGCCACCCCACTGTGGGACGACGACGGGAAAGTGTACCTTATACACGCCTGGGCCGGCAGTCGTGCCAAAATGAACAGTATCCTCGTTGTAAGCGAGATGAACAAAGAGGGTACTCGTGTCATCAGCAACCCGATACTGGTATATGATGGAAATGACGGTGTAAATCACACGGTTGAGGGTCCTAAATTTTACAAAAGAAACGGATATTATTATATCTTCGCACCCGCCGGTGGCGTGGAAACCGGTTGGCAATTGGTGCTTCGTTCCCGAAATGTATATGGCCCTTACGAAGCAAAAATAGTCATGGCGCAGGGAAATAGCGACATCAACGGTCCTCACCAAGGCGCATGGATTGATACCCCAAAAGGAGAATCATGGTTCGTTCACTTTCAAGACAAAGCGATGTATGGCCGCATAATCCACCTCAACCCCATGACTTGGCACAACGACTGGCCCGTGATAGGCATAGACAAAGATGGTGACGGCTGTGGAGAACCTGTAAGACGATACCGCAAACCCAATGTCGGTAAATCATATGCGATAGAAACGCCCATAGAGAGCGACGAATTTAACAGCCGGAAACTCGGCCTGCAATGGGAATGGCATGCCAATTACCAGGACGTATATGGATTTACCTCTGATCTCGGATATATGCGCCTATATGGCCATATATTATCGGAGGGGTTTGTCAATTTCTGGGAAGTTCCCAACCTATTGTTGCAAAAATTCCCGGCCGAAGAGTTTGTGGCTACTACCAAACTGAAAGTCTCGGCCAAGGCCGATGGACAACAATCGGGCCTCATCGTCATGGGGTGGGACTATTGTTATCTGGCCATCGTAAAAGAGGGTGAAAAATTTGTCTTGAACCAAGTGTCTTGCCACGATGCCGAACAAGGAAATAAAGAGGTCATAACCCGCATCGCCGAAATACCCGAATGTCGAAAATACGAAGCCGGACTATACCCCAATTACGAAACAGACATCTATCTGCGTGTCGCCGTCAAAAAGGGAGGAATATGCACGTTCTCATATAGTTTCGAGGGCAAGAAATTCCACAAAACAAGCGAGAAATTCACCGCCCGACAAGGTAAGTGGATTGGGGCGAAAGTGGGACTGTTCAGCACCGCTCCTCATGGCCAAGAACGAGGTTGGGTAGATGCCGATTGGTTCAGAATTACCAAATAGCACGTTCTATATGATACGATTTAACACGCTACTTATAACGCTCCTACTCCTATGTGGTATAGCCACAGATGGGCACACTGCACCTCGCAAAGAAAAAGGCAGGGCCAAACGCGTCTTGTTCATCGGCGACTCTATAACCGACGGCAATTGGGGTAATAGCAATGGTGGCGCACAACCATCGGAAAAACGCACGCATTGGGATATGAACCATATATACGGACACGGATATATGAGCCTTTGCGCATCGCACTACCAAAGCCGATATCCCAAACGAGCTTACCAATTCTACAATCGGGGTATCAGTGGAAATACATTACAAGATCTTGCCTCTCGTTGGGAAAAAGATGTTTTAGCCCTCAACCCCGATGTTGTAACCATTCTCATAGGGACTAATGATGTGCACAATGTTCTACAATCTGGCAATCAACTCGATTACACTGAATGGGATAAACTCTATAGAAATCTGCTGGATAGATGCCTTAAAAACAATCCCGAAATAAAATTTGTCTTGTGTGCGCCTTTCGTAGCCCATACCGGAAAGATGAAAAACAGCCCCAATTATCAAGCAAGGGCCGAAATGGTCGCACAATGCGCCGATGTAGTACGACAAATCGCACGAGACTACAATGCAACACTTATCCCCTTCGACATATTGTTTGAGAAATTATATAAAGAGACCGAGGTCGATAGCGATACCTATTGGATATGGGACGGAATACACCCTACCCCTGCCGGACATCAACGTATGGCCGATATGTGGATAAAGAGAGTAAATAGGGCCGGAATACTTTAGAAACGTTTTCGGGATTTTGTATCTAAACACAGACGCTATTTGAAATTTTTCTTTATTCCCGACGTCTGATTGTTAATTCTATTATCGTATAGTTGGCAAATTTTGCATAAGTTGTTTTGTCATTACATAAAATGTAATTACCTTTGTACGAAATAAGCACATACGTGCTGCATAACCGACACGAAAAACATGAAAGTAAAAATACATAGAGAAGGTCGTAACATTTTACTCGTAACACTATTGATTCTGCTCCTCGTCAATGGGTTGCTCTATTATTTTTGTCCTATACAACTTATAAAAATTGTAGTTCTCTCACTTTCAACCATTTTCTATTTGCTATTATTAAACTTCTTCCGTTCTCCCCGTCGTCATTTTCCCGGTGAGCAGGAAAACGTGGTGGTAGCACCTGCCGATGGCGTAATCGTAGTGACCGAGGAGGTAATGGAAAATGAGTATTTTCACGATAAACGTATGCAGGTATCCATATTCATGAATATATTCAATGTTCATGCCAATTGGACACCGGTAAACGGCACTGTCACCCATGTGAGCCACCAAGATGGACGTTATATGGCAGCGTGGCTTCCCAAATCGAGTACCGAGAACGAACGCTCGACCATCGTAATCAAAGCCGACAAC
This sequence comes from Coprobacter sp., assembly GCA_017462265.1. Classification (GTDB taxonomy): domain Bacteria; phylum Bacteroidota; class Bacteroidia; order Bacteroidales; family UBA11471; genus Caccoplasma. The sequence continues at coordinate 11,935 of JAFTRN010000005.1, forward strand.
GGACAGGAAATACTTATGCGCCAAGTAGCCGGTGCCATGGCTCGTCGTGTTGTGACGTATGCCGAGGAGGGCGAATCCTGCCAAATCGATGAGCATATCGGTTTTATCAAATTTGGTTCGCGTATAGACCTCTATCTCCCACTCGATACCGAAATATTGGTAAAACTGAACGATAAGACGACCGGTAATATCACGCCTGTGGCTCGACTGAAAGCCTGATTTCGTCGCTCCTCACAATCAAAAATCGGTGTCTCTTTGTTTCATATTAAGAAGCTGTTTGAAATTTTCTTAAAAAAATTATTACGGCTTCAAAAAACAAAGTTTCGGCTTCTAATACCACAAATCTTCAGACATTATGAAACGCATTACCTCATATATACCCAATACTATCACCTGTGGCAATCTGCTATCGGGCTGTATGGCGGTAATTTTCACATTTCAAGATCGATTTGACGTAGCGGCTCTATTTATACTCCTCGCAGCTATTTGTGATTTTCTCGATGGGCTGGCGGCTCGTGTATTGAAAGCCTATTCACCCATGGGTAAAGAGCTTGACTCCTTGGCCGACCTTGTGAGTTTCGGTATCGCCCCGGGTATGATGGTATGGAGCTTGTTGGACGGTTTCACACTATTCCCCTATTGGTTCAAAGAATTGTCCTACATAGCGTTGTTGATTCCGGTTGCAGGAGCTTTGCGGCTGGCCAAATTCAATACCGATACCCGGCAGACCACCTCTTTCAGAGGTTTACCCATACCGGCCAACGCACTATTCTGGATAGGAATATGTCTCTTCGACAACACCGCGACGTGGCATCCGTTGTTAATTCCCGCATTAGTCGTAGTATTCTCGTACCTTATGGTATCGGAACTCCCGATGTTCTCGTTGAAAGTATCCTCCCTCTCTTGGCGAGCCAATAAGTTACGTTACATACTGATAGCCGGCAGCTTAGCGCTTATAGCATGGTATGGTACTGCCGGATTTGCCGGTGCCATCGTTCTATATATCCTACTATCGATAATAGACGATATAACGAATCTTTGCTCTAAGTCCTCTAACACAAGAGTGTAAGAAGTTGTTTAAAATTTTCTTGAAAAAATTATTACGGCTTCTAAAAAACATTTCGGCTTCTAAAAACATATAAAACCATGTTCATTTTTCAATTCTTCATATTCATCGGGTTTATCATCTTATTGTTGGTATTCGGATTTATATTCCGCATCGCTAACTTGTTTGGTGGCCGACGTCCGTCACAGAACTCGTCGTTCTATACCAATCCCGAAAATCCCAACCAAGCACAAAATAACTCACAAGCCGACAGTCCTTCTCCCCGCCGTCGCAAAAAGGTCTTCGACCACACCGATGGGGAGTATGTCGATTTCGTAGAGGTAAAAGAGAACCCCAAGGAATAAAATCTCGATAAGAGGGACAAAATATCGTGACGCAAGCGTCTGCAATGAGAAATAAATGGCCCAAAGGGCTAAAAAGGGAACAAGGCAGAAAGGCCTAACGGCATAGAGTTTATTCCCTATCGGATACTTGGGCCAAGTGCCCCTACGAGGTTGCCTAAGTGTACCGACATTTTCGGGCACCAATGATATTATACTCTTTTGCGGAGGATAAATACCCACACTACCGAAAATATCAAAGAGGCTATCAACGTAGAAAACAACAACTCTTCCATAGTACGAGTTTCGCTCCGCAGATAGTGATTAATCACACTCATCAGCGTAAAACCCACAGCATAGGTGAGGACAAATATTCGTATAAAATTCCATCTTTTCATAAGCAAACAGATTTTAATGTTTAACATGAAGAGTACTTTATTTTGCAAATATAATAATATTCAGAAAAAAAACAAAGAAATTTGTAATAATTATTTCCATTCATACAACAAGGGGATATCGCAATCTGCGATACCCCCTTGTATGATGTAAAGATGTATATTATCGATCCCTATAAATTATTCCGTCTTCTTGGCCGAGAGACTGCTCTTGGCAAGATAGATAATCAATGCCAAATAGAGTACCAATCCGAGCGATTGCAACAAGGTTTCGTTCATCGTACAAGTGTATTCAAATCCGGCAAAGCGTATAGCCGCACTGACTACACCCATCAAGGCACCACCGGCAATAAATCCCGATGCCAACAGCGTACCTTTTTCCTGACGGGCTTTATTCAAAGCCTTATCGGTAGAACGGGTTGAAACATACCAGCTGACAAGTCCACCGATTACCAACGGAGTGTTGAGTTCCAACGGAATAAACATACCGAGTGCGAATGCCAATGCAGGGATTTTGAGCCATGTAAGGATCAGCGCCAATACAGCCCCTACGCCATAGAGCAACCAAGGTGCGCCCTGTCCCAACATCAGGGGTTGAATAACGGCCGCCATGGCATTGGCTTGAGGTGCAGATAAGGCATTTTCGCCTGTAAATCCGTAGGTCTTATTGAGAATAATCATTACGCCACCCACCGTAGCGGCAGCCACTAATGTCCCGACAAATTTCCAGGTCTGTTGTTTTGCCGGAGTAGAACCCAACCAATAACCTATTTTAAGGTCGGTAACCAGCTCTCCGGCCGTAGATAATGCGGTACATACCACCCCGCCGATAACCAGCGCCGCAATCATGCCCGACGTTCCGGACAGGCCTGAGGCAACCAATACCACCGATGCCAGAATAAGCGACATGAGCGTCATACCCGATACGGGGTTTGTTCCCACAATGGCGATAGCGTTAGCCGCCACCGTAGTGAAGAGGAAAGCAATAAGTGTTACCACCACAAAGGCGATAAGCGCCTGCACAAAGTTGTGTATCACGCCTAAATAGAAGAACAGCAGTATCAACACCAATGTAATGGCTATTGCCACCACGAGCGATTTCATGGCGATATCCTTTTGAGTGCGTTTCACAACGACACGCGAAGCCGAGGCCTGCCCTTTCAACTCTTTCGAGGCCAATCCCACCGCACTACGTATCACGCCCCAAGAACGTACTATACCTATGACACCCGCCATAGCAATACCGCCTATACCTATATAACGCACGTAGGTAGTGAATATCTGTTCGGGAGTCATCGCGCCGACAGTCATCGACACATCGCCACTATTGAGATGGAGCATGGTATCGCCCCATATCATATTGAAACCGGGTATCAACAAAAACCATACAAAAATAGAGCCGGCACATATTATAAGGCAATATTTCAATCCGATAATGTAGCCAAGGCCCAACACCGCCGCACCGGTATTCACCTTGAACACCAATTTGGCCTTATCGGCAATCATATCGCCAAACGGCAAAATGCGGGTTGTAAGTACCTCGCTCCACCAGCCGAATGTGGACAATAAAAAGTCATACAAACCACCGATAAGACCTGCAAAAATCAGCGGCTTGGCCTGACTGCCACCTTTCTGACCCGAAATAAGTATTTGCGTGGTAGCCGTAGCCTCGGGGAAGGGATATTTTCCGTGCATATCCGATACAAAGTACTTGCGGAAAGGTATCAAGAACAATATGCCCAATACACCACCCAGCAACGAACTCATAAAGATTTGCAGGAAATTGGCCGAAAGTCCGGGAATAATGTAAAGTGCCGGCAAAGTGAATATAACGCCGGCTACGACATTACCCGAACAGGCTCCTATCGATTGTATAATCACGTTCTCGCCCAAAGCGTTTTTACGCTTAGCTGCCGTGGAAAGGCCTACTGCAATAATAGCGATAGGTATGGCGGCCTCGAACACCTGACCTACCTTCAGGCCCAAATAGGCCGCAGCCGCCGAAAATACGATTGTCATCACAATACCCCAAGAAACCGACCACGGAGTCACCTCCCGATAATTTTTATCGGGCGACATCACCGGTTGGTATTCTTCACCTTCGTTCAATTCACGAAAGGCGTTTTCCGGTAAATTTACCGGCATACTTTCCTCTTCTTTCATTGTATTTTATTAAAAGTTTTACAATATTGGTGAATAAGTGAGCGCAAGTTAGTTATTTTTTGCAGAATAATTGTCCGCCATGTGCAAGAATGTCAAATTTTATAGTTACTTTCGTTGAGAAAACGAGAATTACATCATGAAAGATATACTAAACTACTTGCGGGAACTCCGCGCACACAACAATCGCGAATGGTTCAACGCCCATAAGGAAGAATACACCCTATTGCGCAAACGATTTGAGCTATACGTCGATAAAATAATCGCCCTGTTGAGCCTGCACGATGAAGAATTGCGTGGTCTCGAAGCCAAGGATTGTCTCTACCGCATATATCGCGACATACGATTCTCGGCCGATAAAACACCCTATAAATGCCACTTTGCCGCCTATATGGTACGTGGCGGAAAAAACAATCCTCGGGCCGGCTATTATCTGCATATAGAGCCTGATAATTGTATGCTGAGTGCCGGTCTTTGGTGCCCCGAACCACACGTATTGAAAGCGGTGAGACAGGCCATCTACGACAACTGCGATGAATTTGTAGAAATATTGGAAAATCCGAAATTCAAAAAAATATATGCCGGAATAAACGAAGAGCGTATGCTGAAAATAGTTCCTCGGCCTTTCCCGCGAGATTTTGAATATGGCAATCTTTTGAAACATCGCGACTATTCCGTCATCGGGCAGAAAGAGGAGGCATTTTTCGAGAGTGAAGACTGGATACATCGCACTGCCGATGAATTACTTGTTGCACAACCCCTCAATCAATTTCTAAATTACACATATGATGAACTTTTAGACCTATAAATACACGTTTTTCGTCTAAATGTACACCTATCCGATACGATATTCCTCTTGTTTTTACCGGATAGAGAATATCTTTGTGCAAAATAAAAATCACGCTTATGAAAAAATTCCTTGTATTCAGCCTATGCCTCATCGTGGCACAATATGCCACATCAAAAACCTACGACATCAAAAAATTGGGAGCTGACGCCACCGGCAAAAAGTCCTGCACCGAATTGATAAACAAAACCATAGAAAAAGCAGCCGAGGAGGGTGGCGGAACCATCTATTTCCCGGCCGGAACATACCTTACCGCCACCATCGAAATGAAAAGCAATATCACTCTACACATAGAATCGGGAGCGACATTGCGTTTCTCAGACACGTTTGAGGACTATCTGCCTTTCGTGAAAATACGTTGGGAAGGAACGGTAATGAATACCCTTTCACCCCTTATCTACGCTCACGATGCCGATAACCTGACCATCACCGGACGCGGTACGCTCGATGGCAACGGATTCAAATGGTGGGCTTGGGAAGCCGAAACAAGAAAAATATTGAAAGAGAATGGTGGCAAACTCCCTACCAAGAACCAATTGCAACAAATGTGGGAAGAGGCCAATCAAGACCTTGAAGTGTCGGACTACTATAAAGGTTCACTCGAACGTCGTATGTTCCGCCCACCGTTCATACAATTCTACGAATGTAGCAATATAATGATAGAGAATGTAAAAATCATAAATTCACCGTTCTGGACCATCAACCCCGCCTTTTGCGACAATGTAGTGGTGCATGGTGTTACCATCAACAATCCCGATAAAAACCCGAAAGGGCCCAACACCGACGGTATAAACCCCACATCGTGCCGCAATGTGCGAATATCCGACTGTTTTATCAGCGTAGGCGATGATTGCGTCACCATCAAGTCGGGCCGCGATGCCGACGGACGCAAATATGGAAAAGCCTGTGAAAATATTACCATTACCAACTGTGTGATGCTGTCGGGCCACGGAGGCGTGGTGATAGGTAGCGAAATGTCGGGCGGTGTGAAACGTGTTACCATATCCAACTGCGTATTCGATGGTACCGATGCCGGAATACGATTGAAAGCCTCCCGCGGTCGTGGTGGCGTGGTAGAGCAAATACGTGTAGATAATATCGTGATGCGCAATATACAACGCAACGCGTTCATTTTTGATCTGTTCTACGACAAAACCTCAAAAGTAGAGCCTGTAAGCGAACGTACACCGGTATTCCGCAACATACATTTGAGCAATATTTCCGGTCGTGAGATAAAACAAATAGGTTACATCAACGGTATAGAGGAAATGCCCGTACAAAACCTGTCGTTCAATAACATCAATATGGAGGGTAAAATAGGATTTATTGTCGATACCGCCAAAGAAATTTATTTCAACAACGTGGAATTTTCCGTAGAGAAGGGTTGCGCATGGGAATTTAAGAACAGTGACAAAATCGTACTGAACAACATTCGTACCAAATATCCGGCAGAGGGTATGCCGGTCGTAAAATTCGAGAATGTAACCAACGGATTTATCAACGATTGTTTCCAAATAGAACCGGTAGAAACATTCTACGAGGCAATCAACAGTTCCATTATCGAAGGTAACAACTATTGGAATAACGTAAAAAACGCACAATAATATGAAACATCTAAGAAAAATATGGTCTTTGAGTATCACGATGCTCATATCATCGACCCTCTATGCTCAAAATGCACCGTTCCATGCGGTTGTAGCAACCGACAACAGTGGCGACTATGCCAAGGTGCAAGAGGCTATCGATGCCGCACCCGAAAACAGAACCGAACCCTGGATTATCTTTGTAAAAAACGGTTCTTATCGCGAGCATGTGGTTATACCCCGCAACAAGCCATTTATTCACCTTATCGGCCAAGATAAGGAAAAGACCATCATTCATCATAATCTGAATGTAGGTGGCGCCCCCAACGAAAAAACAAAAGACGCCACTTACTGGGCACACTCGGTACACAATCCCCAAGCCGAAGTGCATAAATACGAAGGCAGTGTAGTGAAGGTAAAATCGACCGATTTCTACACCGAAAATATTTCGTATATCAACGATTGGGGCGTGGAGGCACAAGCCGGACCTCAAGCCTTGGCCATGAATAGTTCGGGAGACAGAGCCTCTTTCAAAAATTGTATTTTCCGTTCATTCCAAGATACGTGGATGACGACCACACAAGACACCGCCCGCCATTATGTAAAAGACTGCTATATCGAAGGCGCTGTTGATTACTTCTATGGCGGTGGTGATGTATTACTCGAAAATTGCACCCTCTACAACGTGCGTCGCGGCTCGGTAATCGTAGCCCCTTGCCACAAAGATGCCAAATATGGATATATACTCCGCGACTGTATCGTAGATGGCAATAAAGCTGCTGCCAAAGATAGTCGCACCACCCTCGGTCGCCCTTGGCATAACGCCCCTCGCACAATCTACATCAACACCCGACTGATGATACCTATCAACCCCATCGGTTGGTCTCTGATGGGTACCGTGCCGGCTATATTCGCCGAATATAACAGTGTAGATAAAGAGGGAAATCTTGTCGATCTCAGCAAACGTCGCTCGGAATATGTGGGACGTGGCGAAAATGCCTCCAAAGGTTCTTGCCCCACCACCATCACAAAAGACGAGGCCGACAAACTGACCTATGAAAATGTAATACTCAACAATGGCAACACTTGGAATCCCCGTGAAATCATGGCCCAATTACCCGCCCCAAAAGGATTGAAGGTAAAAGGTAATAAAGTCTCGTGGAAACGCGTAAAAGGCGCTACCGGCTATATAGTACTTGCCGGTGATAATGTTATCGATATTACCACTAAATGCAAAGCCGACATCGAGCCCGGTACGACAGCAATACAAGTAAGAGCCGTCAGCAAATATGGCGCGTTAGGCGCAATCGCAAAATAGTAAACGACTTTCTGATATAAAAAGCGCGTCGGAGTGTTCAGTTCTCGACGCGCTTTTATTTATCATTTCAACAACTTGGTTCGGAAGAACTCGATAAATCGCTTGTAAAGATGTGGACGAGCATTGCGTCCATATATGCTATGATTGCGGTCGGTGTAGAGTTGCATCTCAAATTGCTTATCGGCGGCAACCAATTCATCGACATACCGCAATGTGTGGGTATAATGCACATTATCGTCGGCCGTACCTGCCATTATGAGCAGGCTACCCGATAAATCTTTCGCTCTATTCAAAGCCGATGCGGCATTATAACCTTCACCATTTTCTTGAGGCGTGGACATATATCGCTCGGTATATACCGTGTCGTAAAAACGCCAATCGGTAACCGGAGCTATAGACACTCCGGCACAATACACATCGGCCACCGACGACATGGTCATGAGGGTCATATATCCACCGAAACTCCAGCCCCAAATAGCAATACGCGACGCATCGACATAGGGTTGCGATGCCATATAACGCGCAGCCGCAATCTGGTCTTGCGTTTCTATCACGCCCAGTTGTTTGTAGGTGCATTGACGGAAATCCCGACCTCTTGCGCCTGTGCCTCGACCATCGACACAAGCCACAATCACCCCCTCGGGTACAAAACATTGCTCCCAATCGATTGAAATCCATTTGTCGAGCACCTCTTGCGAACCGGGACCGCTATATTGTGTCATAATTACCGGATAACGTCGAGTAGCGTCGAAATCTTTTGGTTTCATGATGAATCCATTCAACGTCTCTCCCGTTTCATTAGTGAAGGTAAAAAATTCGGGGATAATAAGATCACCGACCGGGTAACCGGCATTGTCTTCAAGAGTACGCACCTCTTTCCTACGTTTCACATCATTGAGTGTATATACCGGAGGGGTATTTATATTGCTATATTGATTGATATAATAGGTGCATGAAGGGTTGAACCACGCCGTATTGGTTCCTTTATCGGCCGAAAGTTTGCGACGTTTTCCTTTTTTATCCACGCAATACACAGCCCTATAAAGCGGCCCCTCCTCGCACGATTGATAGTAGATATTGCCCTTGCTGTCGCGACCATAATAATCGGTAACTTCCCAATCGCCCGACGTCACGACACGTTGTAACGTTCCATCGTAGCTATACTGATAAATATGCCGATAACCACTACGTTCGGAGAAGGTCATAAAACAATCGGGATAGAATATTGCCGATACAATATCGCGTTCCTGAATATATTTTTCGTCAATATCCTCGTATAACAATCGCGACGACAAAGTATTCACATCTACAGCTATCAAGCGGATATGATTTTGTTGCCGATTGAGCGCAGTAATTACCGCCTCGCCGGTCTTGGGTATAAAATGTAAGGCCGGAAGATACTCGGCCTCATAAGGCAGAGTTACGAGACGTACCTCTCCCCCATTCCATACACACAGCGACACCTTACTGTTATCGACACCTGCGACAGGATACTTGAACCCGGCATAGCGAGGATATACATCTTGCGGAGTGTCATATTTATATGATGGCGAGCGAAACAACTGCATGGGATATTCCTCTACCCCCGACTCATCGGTGCGCACAAACGCCAATGTTTTACTATCGGGCGACCATGCCATAAGAGTAGTCTGCGCAAACTCCTCCTCATACACCCAATCGGTCACGCCATACATGATTTTATTGTACTCACCGTCGTGCGTCACAGCCGTTTCCGTATTATCGGAAAGATTTTTCACATATATATTATTCTCATACACAAATGCAACCTTTTCACCATCGGGCGAAAGCGTGGCTATACGTTGCTTGGGGCATTGTGTAGATAGGCGTTTCAGAATATGCGACTTCACATCGGTAATATAATATACCGCGCTATATGACCGGCGATATATCGACTCGGCCTCGGTGAAAACCATCATACGGCTCTCATCTACACCAAAAGAGTACCCCCCGATAGCTTTTATGGGGGTTCCCGGCACACGATTTACATCGAGCAGGGTATCGACCGGTAAACCTGTCGCATAGGCGTATCGCACGATGCAAGTACGCTCGGGCGATAAACAGGTGTAATGTACGCCGTCGGCCGAGGGACGTATTCCCGACACAGATTTTGTGCGATATTTTCCCGAGAATATATCGTCTATCTCAATCGCTTGGAGAGGGAAGGCGACAAACAGTACACATATCGCAATAATCATTCTTAATTGGCTCATATTCATAGTTTAATTTTTTTCAAATACAGAATCAAGTTGAATTGAAGCAGTCCTATCTACCGGAGTTTAGTAGCTGTTCTAAATTTTCTTGGGAAAATTATTACAGCTTTAAAAGACAAAGTCTTCAAATAAAATTCAAACAGCTTCTTAATCATTGCAAAAATAATGAATCATCGGCAAAGAGAAAAATTTCGAGGTTGATTTGGTACAGACAAAGTGTTTTTTTCTACCTTTGCTCTTATCAAAACAACCTATAAGGTGCCTTATGAAATACGGATTTATAAAAGTAGCAACAGCTATTCCCGATTGCCGGGTAGGTGATTGTAATTACAACAGTGACCAAATCATAGAGTTACTGCATCGTGCCGATGAACAAAAAGCCGAAATCGTGGTATTCCCCGAATTATGTATTACGGGATATTCCTGTGGCGACCTATTCGGCCAACGTTTATTGCTCGAGGCTGCCGAGAAATCCATTCGTAAAGTAGTGGAGTCCACACGCTCTACACAAGTATTAGCCATCATAGGTGCACCTTTGGCACAAAGTAATAAGGTGTTCAACGTGGCAATAATCATCGGTCACGGACGTATTTATGGTATTGTACCCAAAACTCACCTGCCCAATTATAAAGAGTTTTATGAAAAACGTTGGTTTTGTTCGGCAATGGATATGACCAACGATACCATAGATTGTTGCGGAGAGAGTGTGCCCTTTGGTACGCAAATTCTATTTACATCGGGCAATACCAAAATCGCCGTAGAATTATGTGAAGATTTATGGGTGACGATACCTCCCTCGTCGTACCACGCCCAGAATGGTGCCAACATCATCGTCAATCTCTCGGCAAGCAACGACCTTGCAGGAAAACACGACTATCTGCGTACACTTGTTTCCCAACAATCGGCTCGCACTACATCGGCATACCTCTATGTATCGGCCGGTCTCGGTGAGTCATCGACCGACTTGGTATTCGGTGGGAAGGGCATCATTGCCGAGAGCGGGACTATTCTTGCCGAAGGAAAACGTTTCTGCGACGAGCCACAAATCATCATTACAGAAATAGATATCGAGCGACTACTGAACGCCCGACGTAGTAATACCGCCGCAGGAAGTAAAATATCGGAATATCGATATATACCCGTACCCCTCCCCAACTATACCGATAGCGACCTGACACGCCGTGTAGATTCTCACCCGTTCATTCCTTCGGACAACTCACTACTCAACGAACGTTGCGAAGAGATTTTCAACATTCAGGTGTCGGGCCTTGTAAAACGTCTGCGTCACACAGGCGCACAATCGGCTGTGATAGGTATATCCGGCGGTCTCGACTCTACTTTGGCTCTACTTGTCACCGTGCGGGCATTCGACCGATTAGGACTTTCGAGAGATAAAATCACGGGTATCACCATGCCCGGATTTGGTACTACCGATCGCACCTACAACAACGCGCTCGACTTAATGCGCTCGTTGGGGGTATCGATACGTGAAATCAGCATCAAAAATGCTTGCATACAACATTTCAATGATATAGGACATGATCTCAATACCCACGATGTAACCTATGAAAATAGTCAGGCACGAGAACGCACTCAGATATTAATGGACGTTGCCAACCAAACCGGCGGATTAGTCGTTGGTACGGGCGATTTATCGGAATTGGCCCTCGGATGGGCTACCTATAACGGCGACCATATGTCGATGTACGGAGTGAACGGCAGTGTGCCTAAAACGTTGGTACGCCACTTGGTATGTTGGATTGCCTCTCACGAACAAAATGAGACTACACGCGCTACCCTGCTCGATGTAGTCGATACTCCCATCAGCCCCGAACTTATCCCGGCCGATGAACAGGGCAATATAAAGCAAAAAACCGAGGATTTGGTGGGACCTTACGAACTTCATGATTTCTTTTTATACCACTTTATACGCCACGGATTTTCCCCCGAGAAGATTTATTTCCTCGCACAAAAGGCCTTTGGAGAGACCTACGACCAAGCCACTATCAAACATTGGCTGACGACCTTCTTCCGCCGTTTCTTCAACCAACAATTCAAGCGGTCGTGTCTTCCCGACGGGCCGAAAGTGGGTTCGGTAAGTCTTTCTCCCCGAGGTGACTGGCGTATGCCGAGCGATGCAAGCAGCGCATTGTGGTTGCAAGCCTGCGAAGCATTATAATCAGAGCTGATAATACGAAGAGGGCGTACCAATAGATGCGCCCTCTTCATCGTTTATAAAATGAGTCTAATTCTTCTCTATGGAGTATTCTTTGATGCCTAATGCCTCGTAGGCCTTTCGCAACTCCTCCTCATTGTCACTAATTACAAGCAATTTATCTCCGGGAATCAACACCGTGTGACCTTTGGGAACGAAAAAATTATTGTCGCGTTTCACCATCACGGCAAGAGTATTATCGGGAAGTATCATATCCATCAACCGATTACCATTGGCAAGCGTCCGGTCATTGATTTCAATCTCCGACATCGACGATTTTATCTCTTCGGGCAGTTGCACATCGAAATTCTTTTTATTCTTCTCGGGTGCTATAAGGTGCAGCCACTTAGCCATAGTACCTACGGTAGTACCCTGCACGAGTAGCGATATAAGAGTGATAAAGAATACGATATTGAATATCAAGCCCGAATTTTCGACACCGGCCAACATGGGGTATGTGGCAAATATGATAGGTACGGCACCACGCAGTCCCACCCACGAAATATACAAGCGTGCCCGGGTGGAGAAATTACGGAATGGCAACAAGCACACCAATACACTCACCGGACGGGCTACAATTATCACAAACACGCCTATAATAAGACCTATCCCCGCAATCGGAGGTAATTGACTGGGGGTGACAAGCAATCCAAGGGTTAGGAACATGACGATTTGGAACAACCATGTGAATCCGTCGAAAAATGTCGCCATACTGCGACGATGCACCACCTTGGCATTACCTACAACCAATCCGGCAAGATATACGGCCAAATAGCCGTTTCCGCCCAGCATATCGGTGAAGGAAAAGATAAAAAAGACAAATGCCAACAATAATATGGGATAGAGCGACTGATTATGCACATTGAGGCGGTTGAGCGCCATTACCGCAAGACGCCCGAACAGAAACCCCAATACTGCACCTATACTCAACTGCATAAGCAATGTGCCCATGAAACTCCAAAACGAGAATTTACCCATTTGTATGATTTGTATCAATATAATGGTGAGCATATAAGCCATGGGGTCGTTACTACCACTCTCCAACTCGAGTGTGGGACGCAACCGCTCTTTCAAGCTCAATCCCTTAGATCGTAATATAGAGAATACCGAGGCTGAGTCGGTCGATGACATTACGGCTGCCAACAACATCGATTCCCATATACCGAGATGCACATCGGGTATAAACCCACAAATAAAATAGATAAAATAGCCGGTGATGAGTGTCGTGAGAAATACTCCGATGGTAGCCAGTACCACACCCGGCGCTATAACCGGTCGTATGTCGCTGAACTTAGTATCCATTCCACCCGAGAACAATATGATGCTCAGAGCTATAACGCCTATAAACTGGGCAATTTTGGGGCTATCGAAATGTATTTGTAAAAAGGGGATAGGACCATCACAACCGAAAAACATACCCACACCGAGGAAGAGCAACAATGCGGGCAATCCGAATTTATAGCCTGTTTTTCCGGCAATTACACTGAAAAACAGCAATACGGCACCAATTAAAACAAAATTTTCAGGATTCAGATTCATATCGGGTAATTTATTAGAAGTTGTCAAGCAGGTCGGGACGCAGGCGACGAGTACGCTCTACCGACTGCTCGTGCTGCCATTCGTCGATCTTACGTTGGTGACCCGAGAGTAATATTTCGGGCACTTTCCAACCCTTGTATTCGGCCGGTCGCGTATATACCGGCGGTGCCAACAGATTGTCTTGGAAAGAATCGGATAGAGCCGATTGCTCATCGCCTATAGCACCGGGAATGAGCCGTACGATGGCATCGCACATGATAGCCGCGGGAAGCTCGCCACCGGTAAGCACATAGTCGCCTACCGATATTTCCCGGGTGATAAAATGCTCTCGCACACGATAATCGATACCTTTATAATGTCCGCACAAGATTATCAGATTCTCGGCCATCGACAGCGAATTGGCTATAGGTTGGTTAAATGTCTCACCGTCGGGCGAGGTATATATCACTTCGTCGTAGTCGCGTTCGCTCTTGAGTTGCGAGATGGCCCTATCTATAGGCTCTATCTGCATCACCATTCCGGCCGCACCACCAAACGGATAGTCATCAACCCTACGATGCTTATCGGTAGAGTAATCTCTCAAATTATGCACCACAATCTCTACAAGCCCCTTGTCTTGCGCCCGCTTCAAAATAGAATGATTCAACGGGCTTTCAAGCAATTCTGGCAATACGGTTATTATATCTATGCGCATAGGTTGTATGTTCGATATTTTCAGTCTCGGTTTTCAGTTTGCAAATTTAATGAAAATTGTCATTTCTCATCGATATATTCGTCTGTTTCTATCAACTAATTTATACAAAATTTTGTTTTTGAAAATGCGGAAATTTATGTAGATTTGCAAAACAATAGGAATAGGTTTCCGGGATTGAAACAAATATCGTATTACAATGGATCGTATCGAAGCACGTATATCGCAGTTGAGAAAAGAACTCGACGAGCACAATTATAATTATTATGTACTCAACGCCCCCACCATCAGCGATAGGGACTTTGATTGCATGATGGCCGAATTGCAACAACTCGAAGAGCAATATCCCCAATACGACGATCCCAACTCTCCCACCCGCCGCGTAGGCAGCGACATAAACAAGGCTTTCACGCAGGTGGCGCATCGCTACCCGATGCTGTCGCTGGGTAACACTTATACACGCGAAGAGGTGGCGGCATTTTATACCCGCGTACAAAGTGCGTTGCAAGAGCCTTTTACCATCATCGGTGAATTGAAATACGACGGTACGTCGATCTCGCTGACTTATGAAGATGGTGTATTGACACAGGCTGTCACCCGAGGCGATGGTGTGAAGGGCGACGATGTGACCGAGAATGTAAAAACCATTCGCACCATACCCCTGCGACTGCGGAGCAATGACTACCCTCGCACATTCGAGATACGGGGCGAGATACTGATGCCGTGGGCCGTCTTTGAGAAATTGAATGCCGAGCGGGAACGCGAAGAAGAGCCACTCTTTGCCAACCCTCGTAACGCGGCCTCAGGTACGCTGAAATTACAAAACTCGTCGGTCGTAGCCTCTCGGCAACTCGATGCCTACCTCTATTATCTCTTAGGCGAGGAATTGCCCTCCGACGACCATTTCGACAACTTGGAAACCGCCCGCCGATGGGGATTCAAAATTTCCGACGCTATGAAGCGATGCGACACGCTCGACGATATTTACGCCTTTATCGATTATTGGGACGTAAATCGTAAAAACCTACCTGTCGCAACCGATGGCATTGTGTTCAAAGTGGCCTCACTGCGCCAACAAAAGGCCTTGGGATTCACAGCCAAGTCGCCCCGATGGGCCATTGCCTACAAATTTCAGGCCGAGCAGGCCGTGACACGGCTTAACTCTGTTTCGTATCAAGTGGGGCGCACCGGTGCCATTACTCCGGTGGCCAACCTCGACCCCGTGCAGTTATCGGGCACAATCGTGAAACGCGCCTCATTACACAACGATGATATAATACAATCGCTCGACCTGCATATAGGCGACATGGTATTTGTGGAAAAGGGAGGCGAAATCATACCCAAAATTACCGGTGTGGATATGGACGCTCGAATACTTATCGGCGAGAAAGTACGCTTTATCACACATTGCCCCGAATGTGGCACACCGCTTGTACGTTACGAGGGCGAAGCGGCTTGGTATTGTCCCAACGACGAAAGTTGTCCGCCTCAAATAAAAGGCCGTATCGAGCATTTCATCAGTCGCAAAGCGATGAATATCGACGGATTAGGCACAGAAACAGTTGATTTGTTTTATCGATTGGGATTGATACGCGACATTGCCGACCTATATACTTTGCAAGAAAGCGATATAGCCTCTCTCGACCGACTGGGCGACAAATCGGCCCGCAACATCGTAGAAGCCGTCGCCGCCTCACGTGAAGTTCCGTTCGAAAGGGTATTGTTTGCCTTGGGTATTCGTTTCGTGGGGGAAACCGTGGCTAAAAAATTGGCCTATGCTTTCCGCAGTATCGACCGCCTCGCCGAGGCTACCATCGAGGAGCTGACCGCCGTAGATGAGATAGGTACCCGCATTGCCAACAGCGTACACGACTATTTCGCTCACCCCGATACCACAACCCTCATCGAGAAATTACGTACCGCCGGAGTGCAGATGGAGATGAAGGTTGAACAGCTGGCCGACCGCACCGATCGCTTGCAAGGGGCTACAATCGTCATCAGTGGTACCTTCACACAACACTCTCGCGATGAATATAAAGCACTTATCGAGCAACACGGCGGGAAAAACACAGGTTCGGTTTCGGCCAAGACTACCTACCTGCTTGCCGGCGACAATATGGGACCTGCCAAACTCGAAAAAGCGACTAAATTGGGGGTAAAGATTATCTCCGAGGAAGAATTTTTACAAATGATTGCAGAATAAAGGATTATGTGGAAATCACTCACCATAAGCCAGATAAAACGGTTATATCGCCGTAACGGGAAGTTGCGCGAAAAGCGATTTTTGCCTTTCGCCGACGCACAAAATATTGTAGTGCTTGCCGACGCACAAGGCGCACAGCAAGTATTACCCATATTGCAATCGTGGGTGAACGCCGGTAAACGGGTCACATTGTATTATTTCACATTCGCACTGAAACAAACAGGATTACTTTTCCCCGGTATCGACACGGTGGAAATATCGTTGCAAGAACTTTGCTGGGGGCACAATAGACCTCGCACGGAGGTGTGCAAAGACTTTCTTGCCCTACAGCCCGATGCAGTTATAGACCTCACCTTGGAGGCGCAACTCCCGGTATCCTACTTTATGTCCATATCCACCGCACCGCTACATATCGGCATGAAAAAGGAGGGCCTCACTCCTGCCGACGTCATGATGCAACAGGCCGAAACGCCCTTTACCGCCGAAACCCTCCTACAAAATATTTTGCACTATTGGCAATGCCTTCGCTAATGCACCCTCCGAGGCTATCGCTATCATTATGCCGATGACAATCTTTAAACTCACTCCAAATTGCAATAAAGGGCTGAATCCGCCAAATAGAATCAGCCCTATTTTATGTTTTCAAAAAAGTTTATCGAATACCTACGATTTAATTAGGGTTTGCGCCATATTCATTTTCACCGTCTTGGCTTGGTGTACAATACCATATTATGAGCAGTATCGGACCGACAAGGGGAATTAGGAAGAACAAGTAGCACCATCCGCTCTTACCAATATCATGTAAGCGACGCACGGCCACAGCTATTGATGGTATTATTGATCCTATGAAAAGTAGTAACGCAACCCCAGTCCAAGATAGAACAATGAGAATAAAGTTAAATAAAACCCAATACCAATATTCACTTCGGTTGGCTCTACCTTCGAAGACAGCATACTTATTAAAGCATGTTTTGATGGCGCCACCAAAGGAATCTACAACATCAGTCGTCGGAATATTACCTTTTAATTTGTGTCCACATTTCACACAAACCTCGGCAAGTGGATCCGGTTCTGCACCACAATTTTTACAATAACGATTTCCATTACCGGCTTTCACCCCGCAGTTTAAACAAACAGCAGCACCCTCGTTCAATAGCTTTCCACAGTTCTTACAATACATAGTCATTCATTTTGAGAAGGTTCTATAAAATCTTTTTATCATTAGTAAGTAGCCTGAACCTCATTAAAACTACTACTAATGAATATTGTTGTTTTTCATATCTATGCGCAAAGATAAAATATATAGACATCTATAACAACATTTATTAAAAAAATTTTTTGAAAAGATTTCTAAAGGAATATATTTTCGACGCAAAAAGGTTTCAAAAAATGGAATAATATCAGAAAATCAGAAGATAGTATATATCACGTATGACATAACATCTATATATTTGTATCTGTTTAGACTACAACAACTCTATCGTCATGTATATACGCATACTGTTATTTTTGTTACTCGGTACTATACCTTTTATATGCCATGCCACACCGCATAATATCGCCACCAAAGGCCGTATAACGGTTTCGTCAACCCTCGATAATGCGAACCCTGCTCGGTGTGTAACCGATGGTATAATGCGTATCGATGGGTTGGGAGAATGGCTATCGGGTAGCGAAGTGACATTCTGGGGTGAAATAGATTTTCCGTGGATAGAATTGAGATGGGAATCGGCCGTGACCATAAACCGAGTGGTAATCTACGACCGCCCGAGCCTCGACAGCCATGCCGCCGGAGGTACATTGCATTTCAGCGACGGAACGAGTGTGGGGGTATATGGCATTCCCAACAATGGCGCGCCCCGTGTCGTGAATTTTGCCCCGAAAACGACGGAATATATACGCTTTGAAATCACCGATGGCACAGGAACGCACATCGGACTATCGGAGATAGAGGTGTACCCCGCCCCTACCGACTACAACGAGTATATAGAATATGTCGATCCTTACATCGAAACAACACGCGGACGCTATTTCTTTTTTGTAACCGGTAGTCAGCCCTATGGTATGATAAGTGCCGCACCGCTCACCCGCAACAAAAATCAAGGTGGTGGCGGATATAATTACAACGACAGCGAAATACTGGGATTTCCTCAGATACATGGGTGGATGTTGTCGGGGCTGAGCATCATGCCAGCAACCGTGCAAACCGATCCCACTCTCGGCGAGCAAGGCTGGAAATCGGAATTTTCGCACGACGGCGAAGTGGTACAACCCGGCTATCACCGACTATATCTCGACCGCTACAACGCGCAGGTAGAGCAGACAGCAACCGACCGCGCAAGCCTATACCGCATTATATACAGCGACGATACCGACGCTCGGATACTCTTCAACCTCGGTGGCTATATCGGTACCACCACCATGGTGAATGCCCGAGCACATAAGGTAAACGACCGCAAGATTGTGGGCAGTTTCAGCACTACCGGACGGCTATGGGGCGGTCCCGACAATGTAAAAATATTCTTCACCGCCGAGTTTGACCGAGCATTTACCTCGCTCGATAGTTGGGTAGGCGACACCTTGCACACCAATATTTCCGGCATGCAGAGCAACGAAAAGGCCGTTCCTCGCAATGAGGGTATGAGTTACAGCGACGCCCCCTCCGCCGGTATCGCCGCTAACTTTGCCTTGAAAAAGGGAGAACCGTTGTTGCTGAAAATCGCCATATCCTATACCTCGATAGAGAATGCCGAGCGGAATATGGCAAGCTCGGGTATCGTTTGGGACTTCGATACCGTGCTACAAGCCTCCCGGCAAGAATGGAACGACTATTTAGGGCGTATTGCCGTGAAAGGCGGACGCGATGACCAACGGGTGAAATTCTATACCGACTTGTGGCATGTACTACTCGGTCGTCATAAAATAGACGATTGCAACGGCGCATACCCCGACTATACCACCGGAGGAACTCGACAAGGTAAATACACCTACGATGTACCATTGAAGATAAGGCAGTTACCCTGCGATAAGCAGGACAATCCGCGTCACCACATGTACAACTCCGATGCCGTGTGGCTCACACAATGGAACCTCAATTCACTATGGGGTATCGCCTATCCATCGATATTAGACGATTTTGCCGCCTCATTCCTACAATACAGCCTCAATGGCGGATTACTGCCTCGCGGGCCCAATGCCGGAGGCTATTCTTTCATTATGAGCGGCTGCCCGGCCACCTCGCTCATTACAAGTGCCTACCAGCGAGGAATCTCCCACAAATGGTCGGTCACTACGGCTTACAAAGCGATGAAACGCAATCACGAACGAGGCGGTATGCTCGCCATAGACCAAGACGACGATCTTGCTTTCTATATCGCCAACGGTTATTGTCCCGACCGTGCCGGCCTCACTATACAATGGGCTTTCGAGGATTGGGCGCTCGGGAATATGGCCCGAAAATTAGGTAAACGAAAAGAGGCCGCCTATTACCACCGCCGAGCCGATGGGTGGAAGCAATCGTTCAATCCCGAACTGAAATTGATACTGCCCCGGCGTGGCGACAGCAGTTGGCTACATACCAACCCTCTCGATGGTTGGGGATATGAGGAGGCCAACGCTTGGCAGGCGACATTCGGGGTATCGCACGATATACCCGGTCTCGCCCTATTGATGGGCGGTAACGATACATTGTGCGCCATGCTCCAACACGCATTCATGCAATCGGTAACTACCGATTTTGTAACCGGGTATGGTCGCGGCTATGTGAGCTATGCCAACCAACCGGGGCTGTCAAATGCCCACGTATTTGCCCACGCCGGAAAACCTTGGCTCTCACAATACTGGGTACGTCGCGTGAAAGAACAGGCCTACGGCGCCATCACCCCCGACAAAGGCTATGGCGGTCACGACGAGGACCAAGGGCAGATGGGTGCGCTCAGCGCACTGATGGCAATAGGACTGTTCAGCCTCGATGGCGGAGCGAGTATCACACCGACCTACGACATTACAAGTCCTATATTCGATGAGATATGTATCACCCTCGATGCCGACTATTGCTCGGGGAAAGAGTTTCGCATAAAGGTACACAACAACAGCGACGAAAATTGCTACATACAACGTGCCCGGCTCAATGGCGAGGAACATACTCATTATCAAATCACCCACGAGGCCCTCGCCCGTGGCGGTGTACTTGAGCTGTTTATGGGCCCTACCCCCAACCCCACCTGGGGCGTAGAATAGTAACGACTATTTATAAATCAATCCATGAATTAGGGAGACTCTTAATAGAGGCAGGGGCCGGACCAGAGTTGGCAGTCGGGAAAACGAGATGACAAGTCAGCCGGAAGGTCGGTAAAAAGCGCGTAAAGTGTAGAACCCGAACCTGACATAGAGGCATAAACCGCTCCTGCGTCATAGAGTCGCCATTTCAACCGCGCCAACTGCGGATAATGGGAAAAAACACTACGCTCGAAATCGTTTGTCAATACATCGCGCCACAGCGATATGGGGCATTGCAATATCTTACACAAAGGTATCACGGGTATCGACGGTGTGACTAACGAGTAGGCCTCGGCGGTAGAAACCGATACCGAAGGTTTCACCAGTACCAAACTATACCCGGTAAGCGACACCTCGATGGGCGATAACACATCGCCTATACCCTCGGCCAGCATCGGGCGATTGTAGATAAAAAACGGACAGTCGGCCCCAAGACGCACGGCATAACGCGCCAAATCATCGTCAGAAAGCGGCAGAGAGAAAAGATCGCGCAACATACGTAGCATAAATGAGGCATCGGCCGATCCCCCCCCTAATCCTGCTCCGAAAGGTATATTTTTGTGCAAATAAATATCTACGGCGGGCAATGAAAAATCCTCGGCCAACAGTCGATATGCCTTTACCACCAAGTTGTTGTGCGCATCGCCATCGATAACAATACCCGACACGTGCAACCGGCATTCTCCCGCCGGCACAGAGGCCGGTACTATTTCGAGCGCATCGCTCCACCCCACCGGATAAAATACGGTGGCGAGATTGTGGTATCTATCGGGACGGCGCGAAATAATTTGCAGACCAAGATTTATTTTTGCATTGGGAAAGGTAATCATAGTGACATTGTTTACTGCAAATATACACAAAGGCGAGTGAAGAAAAACAAATTTATTTGATTTTTATTCCGAGCCGCCTCCTATATTGGTTGCTTACAACAAATATAATAACAAACGAGCGAGAAATATCAAGCTTGCTTGGATATTTTTCACAGCGAGCGCAGTCTGTATTCGTTGCTTGCAACAAATATAAACATTATATCAACATCGCATTTCATAACTCGGTCGAAATTTTTAGTCGGAAATTCATTTCTATTTTGTAATTTTGTTGCCCCGATAGAAAAAAGCGACACCGACTTATCACATAAACACACATATATATGGCAGGAGAAGGAGCACCATCAAGACGCGGAAATACGACACGCAAAAAAACAGTAACCCCACTTATAGAGATGGGGCGATTACAGCCACAAGCTCGCGAACTCGAAGAGGCTGTTCTGGGTGCGTTGATGCTCGAAAAAGATGCATATCCCATCGTCAGCGACATACTGAAACCTGAATATTTCTACGAACACAAGCATCAACTGATATACAAGGCCATTGTAGATTTGGCAATGAAACAACAACCCATAGATATGCTCACCGTGTGCGAACAGCTGCGTCGTAACGGGACCATAGAAGAGGTGGGTGGTGAATATGTGATAACCGAACTGACGGGACGAGTATCATCGGCCGCCCACGTCGAGTTCCATGCCCGCATCGTAGCCCAGAAATACCTCGCTCGCGAGTTGATACGCTTCTCGGGCGAAATACAAGCCAAGGCTTTCGACGAGACCTTCGATGTAGATGACTTGATGCAGGAAGCCGAAGGGCAGTTGTTTGAAATATCCCAGCGCAACGTAAAAAAAGATGTGGTACAAATCAATCCTGTCATACAAGAGGCGCTGGATATACTCGAGATAGCCTCGAAACGAAAAGATGGATTGAGCGGCTTGCAAACCGGATTTACCGACCTTGACAAGATGACCTCGGGCTGGCAGAACTCAGACTTGGTAATTATTGCCGCCCGCCCCGCCATGGGTAAAACCGCATTCGTTCTCTCCATGGCCAAGAGTATGGCCGTGAATTACAATACACCCGTGGCGCTGTTCTCGCTTGAAATGTCGAATGTGCAGTTGGTAAACCGTCTCATCGTAAACACTTGCGAAATACCCGGTGAGAAAATAAAGAGCGGACAACTCGCCCCCCACGAATGGGAACAACTCAACGCCAAGATAAGCGACCTATACGACGCCCCTCTATATATCGACGACACCCCCAGTCTATCGGTATTCGAACTTCGCACCAAGGCCCGCCGACTGGTACGCGAACATGGGGTGAAAATTATTATCATCGACTACTTGCAACTGATGAATGCCAGTGGTATGAGTTTCGGCAGTCGTCAAGAGGAAGTAAGTACCATTTCGCGTTCACTCAAAGGTCTTGCCAAAGAGTTGAACATTCCCATCATAGCCCTGTCGCAATTGAATCGTGGTGTAGAAGCACGTACCGGAGAAGAGGGTAAGCGCCCCCAACTATCAGACCTGCGTGAGTCGGGAGCCATAGAGCAAGATGCCGATATGGTATGCTTCATACACCGTCCCGAATACTACAAAATGACCGAAGACAGTCACGGAAACTCTCTTGTAGGATTGGCCGAAATCATCATCGCCAAGCACCGTAACGGCGCGGTAGGCGACGTACGTATGCGTTTCCGCGGAGAATTCGCCCGATTCCAGAACCTCTCCGACGACTCGATGATACCCTCCAAAATCAATAAACAACCGACCAAAAGCGCACCCTCGACATACACATCCGAGACAACGCCTACGGGTATCAGTCCCAACGATGAATTCTACAAAAACCAGAGCAACAATCCACCATTCTAAGAGACTGAAACTATGGAATCTATCGACGAAAAGATACGTGAGATAAAACGTCAATTCCGCAAAGCGATGAATGGTATCGTAGCGGGCAGTATGCACGAAAAAGGGGTGGAATATCGAGTAAACTTCGGTCTGACACTCCCCCTCGTAAAACGTATTGCCGCACATTTCCCCCCCGATAAAGAGTTGGCCACCCGATTGTGGAACGAGCAGGTGCGTGAATCGAAATTGCTGTCCACCTATCTCTATCCACCCACAGAAGTTGATAGAGACACGGCTCGGCGCATGATACAAGAATCGACCTATTCCGAAATAGCCGACGCTTGTTGTACAAATCTTTTCGTGAATTTGGCTTTCGCTCCGGAATTGGCCAACGAATGTATAGCCTCGCCTCATGAAATGGCTAAATATATCGGCTATCAGCTATGGAACCGATTATTTATCAATCGGTACAGCCCGAGCGTCGAAGAGTCCGAAGCATTACTCTCGTCGGTGAAACAGCTACTGTTAGAGGGCGTTACCCTATCGGTACTGACACCGGTGGCCAATGCCATAAAACGACTTATACAGCAAAACAATTCCAATACCTACCTCGTGAAACATATCTTAGAAGATGTATTGCCCCAATGCCCGGAAAGTAGCCGTCCGATAGTGGAAGAATTGATTGACGAATGTAATTCAAACAGTTTCTAATCTAAACGATATTTCATAACATATGGAAATTGCAGCACTTGTATCAGGTGGCGTAGATAGCTCGGTAGTCGTGCACTTGTTGAAAGAGCAGGGGTACAACCCTACCTTGTTCTACATACGCATCGGTATGGAAGATAAGGACAAGACCTTGCACTGCCACTCCGAGGAAGACATAGAAATGGTATCGCTCATTGCCCGCAAATATGGTTGCAAACTCGAAATCGTATCGCTCCACGATGAGTATTGGAAATATGTGATGGGCTATACCCTCGATGCCATAAAGCGCGGATACACCCCCAACCCCGATGTGATGTGCAACAAATACATCAAGTTCGGTTTCTTTGAGCAGTATTGGGGTAAAAATTTTGACAAAATCGCAACCGGTCACTATGCCAGTATCGTAGAGCAAGACGGAGTAACCTATCTCGGTACCGCTGTCGATCCGGTGAAAGATCAGACCGACTTCCTCTCCCAACTCAACACCTTGCAAGTGTCGAAACTGATGTTTCCCCTCGGTGGACTGATGAAAAGCGAGGTACGCGCCATCGCCGAAAAAGCCGGTCTGCCCAGCGCCAAACGCCGTGACAGCCAAGGTATATGCTTCTTGGGCGACATCAACTACAACGAGTTTATACGCAACTATTTGGGCGAAAAAGAGGGTAATATCATCGATATAGAGAGCGGTAAAATACTGGGAAAACACAAAGGCTATTGGTTTCATACGATAGGACAACGCAAAGGTTTGGGATTGAGCGGAGGTCCATGGTTTGTCATACGTAAAGACATCTCCCACAATACTTTGTACGTAGCCAACGGATTCGATCCCGAAACCCAATATGGCACGGAACTCAATCTTACCGGATTCCGCTTTATCACAGGCAATCCGTTGGGCGAGCTCGATGAGCCGGTACGCATCACGTTCAAAAACCGACATACCCCCGAGTTTACCGGTGGTACACTGCAACGTACCGGAGAGGATAAAGTGCGCATCGTATCGGACAACCGCATACAGGGTATAGCCCCCGGTCAATTCGGTGTTATATACAGCGCCGACCGACGTCTATGTCTTGCCGGAGGCGTTATCGAATAAAACGGTATTATTTTCATCAATAGAGAAAGCCGCGACACACAATCGCGGCTTTCTCTTTGTATATCTGTTCCATTGTATTATCGAACGAAAAGGAGTTCTCGGTATTTGGGTAATGTCCACAAACGATCATCGACAACGAGTTCGAGTTTGTCGATATGATAACGTATTTCTTCAAGTTTAGAGGCGATAATATCGTGATACGCAATCGCTTTTTCGCGTTCGTCGGTGATGCGATTGGCAACTTTACGCGCCTCGACCAATTCATCGACTTTGGCTTTGATGGCGATTTCACGTTCGGCAATATCTTCAATGATTTCAAGATTTTTGGCCGACAGTCGCACCGCTTTCTCGGGTGTAAACAGATCACGCATTTTATACACATTGTCGATGAGTGTCGATTGATATGCCGTAGCGACCGGTATTATATGGTTCATCACCAAATCTCCCAATACACGTGCCTCGATCTGTATCTTTTTGGTATAGGTCTCCCATTTCACCTCATTACGTGCACGTAACTCTTTACGATTCATGACGCCGGTTTCCTCGAACATCTTTATCGATTCCTCTTTGAGGTAATTATCAAAAATCAAGGGTACACTCGTCTCACAATCGAGCCCGCGACGAGCCGCCTCGGCTTTCCATTCATCGCTATACCCGTTTCCATCGAAATGTATCGCCTTGCACTCTTTTATATATCGACGCAACACCTGCATGATAGCCACTTTACAATCGAGACCATCTGTTAGCAATGTATCGACATCGACTTTGAACTGCTTGAGCTGATGTGCCATTGCCGCATTGAGCGCAATCATAGCCGACGCACAATTTGCCTCAGAACCCACGGCACGGAATTCAAAACGATTGCCGGTAAAGGCAAATGGTGAGGTACGATTGCGGTCGGTATTGTCGATAAACAATTCGGGTATCTGCGGAATATCGAGTTTCATACCATGCTTACTGCCCAATGCCGAGAAATCGTTTTCATCGCTCTCCTCAATATGGTCGAGCACTTTCGACAACTGCGAGCCTAAAAAACTGGAAATAATAGCCGGAGGAGCCTCATTCGCCCCAAGACGATGAGCATTTGTCGCGCTCGAAATAGAGGCTTTCAACAGGCCATTGTGCTTATACACTGCCATGAGTGTGTTTACCACAAAAGTAATGAATCGCAAATTTTCGTCAGGAGTTTTTCCGGGAGCCATCAGCAATACACCGGTATCGGTACCCAATGACCAGTTATTGTGCTTACCCGAACCATTAACTCCCTTAAAGGGTTTCTCGTGCAACAATACACGGAATCCATGATTACGCGCCAATTTACGCATCAGCGACATAATAAGCAGATTATGGTCATTGGCCAAGTTACACTCTTCAAAAATCGGTGCCAACTCAAATTGGTTGGGTGCGACCTCATTATGACGAGTTTTAACCGGAATTCCCAACTTCAATGCCTCGACTTCGAGATCTTTCATGAAAGCCACCACACGGCCGGGAATAGCCCCGAAATAGTGGTCTTCGAGCTGTTGATTTTTGGAACTTTCATGTCCCATCAATGTTCGACCGGTCAGCAATAGGTCGGGACGTGCCGCATACAATCCCTCATCGACCAAGAAATATTCTTGCTCCCAGCCGAGATAGGCATATACCTTTTTCACCTCGGGATTGAAATAGTGACACACCTCTACAGCGGCCTTATCAACGGCACGAAGCGCTTTCAGCAATGGTGCTTTATAATCGAGCGATTCGCCGGTGTAGGCTATAAATATGGTAGGAATACAGAGGGTATCATCTACGATGAAAGCCGGCGACGAAGGGTCCCAAGCCGAATAACCACGCGCCTCAAATGTGTTGCGAATACCTCCATTGGGAAAACTCGACGCATCAGGTTCCTGTTGCACAAGAACCTTTCCCGAGAATTCTTGTAACACGCCGCCATCACCATTGAGTTCTATAAACGAGTCGTGTTTCTCGGCAGTACCCTCGGTAAGAGGAGCGAACCAGTGAGTATAGTGTGTAGCCCCCATCTCTACAGCCCATGTTTTCATTCCGTCGGCAATGCGATCGGCCATAGCCCGGTCGAGTGGAGCACCGTCACAAATAGCATGCATCAAATGCGTATATACCTCCGATGGCAGATATTGCTGCATCTTTTCTTGGTTGAATACATACATACCAAAGTATTCCGACGGGTGCTCCTTGGGCAGAGGAACTTCTACCGGCTTTTTCTTGAAAGCCTCCTCAACAACTCTGAATCGAAGTATAGACATAATCTTGCGTATTTTACCTATATAAACCTGTCTTTTACAAGCACATAATAAAGACTTGAATATCTCGTTCTGTAACCTTGTCTTTTCGACGACAAAGATATATTTTTTTTCATAATTAGAAATCGTTTATATATCGATAAATTTCTTACATTTGCGGTAAAGCGTAAAAATTTTAATACACAACTTCTTATACCATGAAACATATACTTGCCACGTTATTGTTGATAACCGCTATCGTACCATGGTGTCGTTCGCAACAATTACACTCGGGCTATCCCATCACTCCGGTAGCATTTACCGATGTAAAAATCACCGACCACTTCTGGAAAGATCGCTTGCAAGCCAACCGAGAGGTCACCATACCACTCGCCTTTGAAAAGTGCGAAGAGACCGGACGCTACGACAACTTCGTAAAAGCAGCACACCCCGACACAAGCTACAAGGTAGAGGGATTTTCGTTTGACGACACCGATGTGTATAAAATCATAGAAGGTGCCAGTTATTCGTTGCAGACATTCCCCGACAAGAGATTGTCGCAATATATCGACAGCGTACTCGACATTGTGGCCGGTGCGCAAGAAAGCGATGGCTATCTCTATACCGCTCGCTCGATGAATCCCACTCACCCACATGCTTGGGCCGGTGCTACTCGTTGGTCGGCTGTAGAACATCTCAGCCACGAGTTCTATAACTTAGGACACATGATCGAAGGCGCAGTAGCTCATTATCAGGCAACAGGAAGTCGTAAATTTCTCGATATCGCTATACGATATGCCGACTGCGTATGCAGAGAAATTGGTGATAGAGAAGGCCAAACAGTCGCTGTACCCGGACATCAAATAGCCGAAATGGCTCTTGCAAAACTCTATTTGGTAACAGGTGATAAGAAATACTTGGAACAAGCCAAATTTTTCTTGGACAAACGTGGATATACCTCTCGCAAAGACAAATACAGCCAAGCCCATCGCCCCGTTATAGAGCAAGATGAGGCCGTAGGACATGCCGTACGAGCCGTCTATATGTACTCGGGTATGGCCGATGTAGCGGCACTCACCGGCGATAGTTCTTACATACAAGCCATAGACCGCATTTGGGACAATATCGTAAACCACAAATTGTATATTACCGGAGGTATAGGTGCCACATACAGCGGCGAAGCATTCGGCCGAAATTATGAATTACCCAATCTCACCTCCTATTGCGAAACGTGCGCCTCGATAGGCCATGTATATATGAACTATCGTATGTTTCTATTACATGGTGATGCCAAATATTATGATATATTGGAACGTACCTTGTACAACAGCCTCATTGCCGGTATTTCGCTCGATGGCGGGAAATTTTTCTACCCCAACCCGCTGGCATCTGACGGACGGTTCGAGCGTCAATCATGGTTTGGCTGCGCTTGTTGCCCATCGAATGTATGCCGATTTATCCCCTCTCTGCCCGGCTATGTGTATGCCACTCGCGACGACAGTCTATATGTAAATCTGTTTGTCGCCAACAGCTCTACGCTAAAACTCGGAGGTAAAAAGGTCGAAATCACACAATCGGGAAATTATCCATGGAGTGGCGATATGGCCATCACCATTTCCCCACAAAAACGGCAATCATTCACGCTGAAAATACGTATCCCCGGTTGGGTGCAAAATACTCCGCTACCCGGTGACCTTTATTCCTATATCGATGACAAACACACCTCGTACACCATAAAACTCAACGGACAACCCATCGAAGGGGATTTACATAACGGATATTTCACAATCACACGCGCCTGGAAGAAGGGCGATAAAGTAGAGGTATCACTCGACATGACACCTCGCCTCGTTGCTGCCAACCACAAAGTAGCAGCCGATCGTGGTCGCATCGCCGTTGAGCGAGGTCCGATTGTGTATTGCGCCGAATGGTGCGACAACGATGTAAAAATCACGAATATACTATTGAGTAAAAAGCCCATATTCGATGAAAGCTACAAAGCGGATAAATTACATGGAATTATAGAGTTGCAAACCAACGATGTACAAGTGTTAAATTACGATGCAACCGGCAAATTGCACGTGCAAGATACCTCACTCATATTGATACCCTACTACTCGTGGGCACATCGAGGCAAGGGACATATGTCCGTATGGTTGCCGACAGAACTCTATTCTGTAGAATTGACTCGCCCGAAAGAGGATAT
The DNA here is from genome assembly GCA_017462265.1 of Coprobacter sp. Taxonomy (GTDB): domain Bacteria; phylum Bacteroidota; class Bacteroidia; order Bacteroidales; family UBA11471; genus Caccoplasma. The sequence goes on from JAFTRN010000005.1 coordinate 41,708, forward strand.
TTTACAAAACAACGGATTTTTCAAGCAGGAATAATCATATACGATTATACGCACACGATATATCGGCGCGCCTTATTGTAAGGTGCTCCGATGTCACAATAAGATTATCCATATCATAAGTAATTCTATCCATTTTTCATATTCATAAATTGCCGTTTCTTTGCAGAAAATTTCAAACCATAAATATATCTCATGAAAACACAAACCAGTATCTATCTTTTCTTGATAGCTCTGATATCTGCCATGGGCGGATTTCTTTTCGGCTACGATTGGGTGGTCATAGGAGGTGCTAAACCTTTTTACGAACAATTTTTCGATATAGCCAACAGCCCCACACTGCAAGGCTGGGCCATGAGTAGCGCCTTGATAGGTTGCCTGTTTGGAGCAATAAGTGCCGGAAAACTCAGCGACAAATTCGGTCGCAAGCCTATACTTATATTATCGGCAGGCTTGTTTATCTGCACAGCCATAGGTACCGGAGCCGCCAATACCTTCTCACTATTCAATGTATTCCGACTGATTGGCGGATTTGCCATAGGTATCGCATCGAGCCTTTCACCTATGTATATAGCCGAAATAGCTCCCGCACATTTACGCGGAAGATTTGTCGCCATCAATCAGCTGACCGTAGTATTGGGTATTTTATCGGCACAAATCGTCAATTGGTTGATTGCCGAACCCGTAGCCGCAGATGCTACAGCCGAAATGATACGAGAATCGTGGAACGGCCAGACCGGCTGGCGTATGATGTTCTGGGCCATGATAGTCCCGGCAGCCCTGTTCTTCTTGTTCAGTTTCGTACTACCCGAAAGTCCCCGGTGGCTTGCCTCTACAGGTCGCACGGCAAGCGCGCTCAAGATATTTTCCCGCATCGGAGGCGAAATTTATGCTCGAAATGAGGTAAATGCCATAGAGGCCACTTCAAAACAAATAGAAGAAGGCGGTTTCAAAAGTTTATTACAGCCCGCCATGCTGAAAATATTGCTTATAGGCGTGGTAATGGCCGTGTTGCAACAATGGTGCGGTATAAACGTCATATTCAATTACGCGCAAGAGATATTTATGGCCGCAGGATATGGTGTATCCGACGTATTGATGAACATCGTAGTAACCGGTATCACCAATGTGATTTTCACTATTATCGCCATGTGTTTTGTCGATCGTTGGGGACGTAAAGCACTGACACTCTTCGGTGCATTCGGGCTCACCTGCATCTATGCCTTCATGGGTGCCGCATACTATTTCCACCTCACCGGTGTATTATTACTTGTCATAGTGGTTGCAGCGATAGCCTGTTATGCCATGACATTGGCCACTACCATGTGGGTTATCATCTCCGAAATATTCCCCAACCGCATACGTGGTATAGCCATGTCGGTCTGCACGTTCGCCTTATGGGCAGCCTGTTTCATACTCACCTACACATTCCCCGTATTGAACAGCGGATTGGGTGCCGCCGGTACCTTCTGGCTCTATGGCATCATCTGTCTCGTAGGTGGAATATTTGTGTGGAAACGCCTACCCGAGACCAAAGGTAAAAGTCTCGAAGAAATAGAAAAAGAACTTATAAAATAACTCCGGACAAATGGAAAAAATCACATCGTATCTCATACAAAGCACTGTAAATACCTATGAAGTACGTGCATGGGAAGAAGATATTATGCTCCCGACCTATGAAATAGGGAAAGAAGAGAAAAACCCCATATTCCTCGAAAAACGAGTATATCAGGGTAGTAGCGGGGTTGTATATCCCTACCCGGTGGTAGAAAAAATATCCGATGAAAAGAGAGATAAAAAATACCACGCGCTGTTCATCGAGAACAAGTATATCAAAGTGATGATATTGCCCGAGCTCGGCGGTCGCATACACATGGCCTACGACAAAGTGAAACAACGCCACTTTGTGTATTACAATCAAGTGGTGAAACCGGCACTCGTGGGATTGACCGGTCCCTGGATCTCGGGAGGTATAGAGTTTAACTGGCCCCAACACCATCGTCCATCGACATTTCTGCCCACCGATTTCTCCATCGAAGAGCATGAAGATGGCAGTAAGACCGTATGGTGCAACGAGGTAGAACGTATGTTCCGCACCAAAGGTATGCAGGGATTCCGCCTCTATCCCGACAAAGCCTATATCGAAATCAATGTCAAAATCTATAATCGCACCTCTTTCCCGCAAACATTCTTGTGGTGGGCCAATCCGGCGGTTGTAGTCAATGACCATTATCACTCGGTATTTCCACCCGATGTAAATGCGGTATTCGACCACGGAAAACGCGATGTATCCTCCTTCCCCATCGCTACCGGGGTATATTACAAGCAGGACTATTCGGCCGGTGTGGATATATCGAAATACAAAAATATACCCGTGCCTACGTCGTATATGGCCATCAAGTCTAAATTTGACTTTGTGGGCGGATACGAAGAAGATGTAAAAGGCGGATTGTTGCACGTTGCCGACCATCATGTATCTCCCGGTAAGAAACAATGGACCTGGGGTAATGGCGATTTCGGATGTGCATGGGACAGAAATCTCACCGACGAAGATGGGCCCTACATCGAACTGATGACCGGTATGTACACCGACAACCAGCCCGACTTCTCGTGGCTACAACCCTATGAGGAGAAATCGTGGGTGCAATATTTCATGCCTTACGCCGAGGTGGGTTATGTGAAAAATGCCACCAAAGAGGCCTTGTTGAACGTAGAAATAAAGAATAATACCGGCGCTGTCACACTCTATACCACCGGAATAAACAAAGATGTGCATATCCTTGTAAAAGAAGTAAGAAATGGCAATGTTTTGTTTGAAAAAGTCCTTGAAATATCGCCGGAATGTCCGTTCCATGCCGGATTTAGCGCTGAAAATCTGCACGACGAGGATATCGTCACCGAAGTGCGTAACAGCGAGGGGCATATCTTGGTAAGCTATCGTGCCGACAAACCCGAAATAAAGCCTATACCCGACCCTGCCAAGGCGGCAAAAGCGCCTCGCGACATAGCCTCTATAGAACAACTGTATCTCACAGGATTGCATCTGGAACAATACCGCCATGCAACCTACAACCCGCTGGATTATTACGAAGAGGCCCTGCGTCGCGAACCCGGCGATGTGCGTTGCAACAACGCCGTAGGTCTCATTCTTCTACGCAAAGGTCAATTTGCTAAAGCCGAACCCTACTTCCGTAAAGCCATCGAAACCCTTACCGAGCGCAATCCCAATCCTTACGACGGAGAGGCCTATTACAACCTCGGTTGGTGCTGTCTCTTACAAAACAAAGACGACGAGGCTTACGAGGCCTTCTTCAAATCGGCTTGGAACGCAGCGTGGCAAGATGCCGCTTATTATGCTTTGGCTCAAATCGATTGTCGAAAAGGAGAATATAAAAAAGCGTTAGACAAGGTCGATCGCTCGTTGATACGCAACTGGCACAACCACAAGGCCCGCCAGTTGAAAACATCGATTTTACGAAAACTCGGACGTGAGACCGAGGCTCTTTCGTGGACTGGCGCCTCCCTTTCCATCGATGGATTCAATATGGGTTGTAGATATGAAAAATATCTGCTCACCGGCAACGATGGCGATTTGAAAGAGATGCAATCGTTGATGCAAAATCGAGTACACGGATATATCGAGTATGCTCTCGATTTTGCCATGGCCGGTCTATATGACGAGGGGGCCGATATGCTCGAAGCATTTTGTAGCAACAACATCGATATATATCCCATGCTGTATTACGCGTTGGGGTATTTCATGTCGCGCAAGGGCGACAAGGACAAAGCTCTCGAATATTATATAAAAGCCGAGAAGTGCGATCATTCGCATTGTTTCCCTAATCGTGTAGAAGAGGTATTGATTTTGCAAGACGCTATGGCCGTAAACAAGAATTGCGCCAAAGCAGCCTATTGCCTCGGAAACTTCTGGTATGCCGCCCGCCAATACGAAAACGCTATAACTTGCTGGGAAACTTCGGTTTCTATCGACGATAAATTCCCCACTGTATTGCGTAACTTGGCATTGGCCTATTACAACAAGCATAAATCGCCCGAAAAGGCTCGTGTAACCTTGGAAAAAGCCTACCGACTCGACGAACATGACGCCCGTATATTGATGGAGCTCGACCAACTCTACAAGAAACTAGGCTATCCTCAAAAAGTTCGATTGGCACTATTAGAAAGCCATCTGCCCGAGACTACAAGTCGAGACGACCTATCGATAGAACGTATTACCCTCTACAATCAACTGGGTCGCTATGAGGAGGCTCGTCAATTAATTGCCTCGCAGAAATTCCACCCGTGGGAAGGTGGTGAAGGCAAGATTACGGGACAATTTGTATTGTGCCACACCGAATTGGCTAAAATCGCACTCCAAGAGCAGCGATATGACGATGCTCTGGCCCTATTACAAGCTACCGATAAATATCCCTACAACTTGGGCGAAGGAAAATTGATTAATGCCGAGGAAAACGACATCTGGTACTACAAAGGTGTAGCCTACCGCGGACTTGGCGATGAAACCGCCGCCACAACCTGCTTCACCAAAGCAACCATAGGCTCGGAAGAACCACAACAAGCCTTCTTCTACAACGACGCGCAACCCGACAAGATATTCTATCAAGGGTTGGCTTGGAGAGCTTTAGGCGAAGAGGGTAAGGCAAGAGGTAAATTCAACAAGCTCATCAAGCATGGAGAAAAACATCTGTTCGACCAATGCAACATCGACTATTTTGCCGTATCGCTACCCGATCTCGCTATTTGGGACGATGATTTGAACAAGCGTAACGCCATTCATTGCAACTATGTAATGGGATTAGGATATTTAGGATTGGGTGATGCGGAAATAGCTGCCACATTCTTCGACAAAGTGCTGAAATCGGACATCAACCACCAAGGGTGCCAAATACACCGCAATATGTGTGAGCATGAAATTATTCTATAAAATAGATAGTTATACCCGTAGCGGTAAGCCTATATACAGGTTTACCGCTACGAATGTTTCGGGAGCATACGTAGAATTTTCGAACCGAGGTGCCCGCTGGCTGTCGGCAGTCGTTCCCGATGCCAATGGTGTATCGGAAAATGTAATCGTCGGTTACGATAGGGCCAAAGACTACCTGGGCGATGAATATTATATGGGAGCCGTTATCGGTCGCTTTGCCAACCGCATCGCCAATGCCACTTTTACCCTAAACGGGCGAAACTACACGTTGGAAAAGAACGATGGACGCAACAGCAACCATGGCGGATATTCGGGCTTTCATCAGAAAATATGGGATTGGGAAGAGCTTCCCGATGGTGTACGTTTCACACTCTCCTCTCCCGATGGCGAAGGCGGATATCCCGGCAATATTCGTGTCGCGGTAGAATATCATTGGAGCGATAAATGTGAGTTGAGAATAGAATATTTCGGTATAACCGATATGCCGACTTACCTCAATATGACCAATCACGCCTACTTCAATCTTACGGGAAAAAAGTGTAAAATCATCGGGCATAAATTATGGATTCCATCACACCGCATATTAGATACCACCGCAGAATTTATACCTACCGGGCGACGTGTAGAGGTAAATGGTACCCCATTTGATTTCACACGAGAAAAAGAAATCGGAAAAGACCTATATTCCGACAACGAGCAATTACGGCAAAACAAGGGGTATAACCACTGCTATATATTGAAAGATAAGAAATCGTCGGATATGGTCGAGGCCGCATACCTCACCGACCCTGTCAGCGGACGTACACTGACTGTAGAAACGGACTTACCGGCACTGCTACTCTACACGGCAGGATATTATATCCGCCCCGACAGCGCTGTATGCTTTGAGACACAATACTACCCCGACACCCCGTCACATTCCGATTTTCCATCGTGTCTGCTACACCCGGGAGAGGAATACCGCCATAGAACTATTTTCAAATTCGGCATTATCGAAGGGCGATAATCCTATCGGACACAGATGAGTTGTTATTTATCGGTGTTTGTCAAAGCGAGGCGGAATCCGAGGCTGAAGTTGCGATAGTGGGGCTCGTCGTGGTCACGATAAGATACACGGCAGTACCCTGCAAAGTCGCACCAACCTCCCCCGCGAAGCACACAACCGATAGCGGGATCGGTAGGATTAGATTGTGAAACGGTATTATAACGCACATACCAATCATTACACCATTCCCATACATTACCACTCATATCGTACAGGCCAAGCTCATTGGGTTCTTTATCTTTTACGATATGCGTCGTATTGTCGCTATTATCATTGTACCAAGCCACATCGCCTATATTATTGCTACCGGCATATTTATAGCCCATACTCTTATTACCACCCCGGGCGGCAAACTCCCACTCCGCCTCAGTCGGCAAGCGGAAATTCAGTCCCGTAAGTTGGTTCAGTTTATTTATAAATTCTTGACTATCGTTCCATGAAACGTTTTCTACCGGGTACTGTGAATTCCCGGTAAAGTGGCTCGGATTTTCACCCATTACCGCTTGCCACAACGCTTGCGTCACTACAGTCTCTCCTATATAGTAATCACAGAGAGTGACTATGTGGCAAGGCATTTCATTATTGAACGCTTCACCCTCTTGCTCTATCGTAGCACCCATGGTGAACGTTCCCCCCGCGACAAGTATCATTTTGAATGTTACACCATCTATTGTAAAATCCATACTGCCATCGGCCAGACTTTTACTCGACACCATTGGAGTTTCTGCGTTCTTTTCCATATCCTTAATAAAAGATTTTTTATTCGGCCGAGCGCTGGCGAAGCACTTCGTATATCATCACACCGGCTGCTACCGACACATTGAGTGAACCGATACGGCCCTTCTGAGGCAGTGCCACTTGTGCCTCACACAGGCGCATGGCCTGCGGAGAGATACCCACGTCCTCTGCGCCCATCACTATGGCTATAGGGGTTGTATAATCTTCGGCAGTGTAAGCAACAGAGGCTTTTTCCGACGCGGCTACAATCTTTATACCACACTCTTGCAGGTATTGCAACGTATCTGCAATGGAGCGCTCGCGACACACGGGTATATGCAACAAAGCTCCGGCAGAGGTCTTCACGGCATCGGCTGTAACCGACACGCTACCCCGCTCGGGTATGACGATGGCATCGACACCGGCACATTCACAGGTGCGGGCTATCGCGCCAAAATTGCGAACATCGGTAAGGCCGTCGAGCAAAACGATAAAGGGCACTTTCCCCACCTCGTAAAGCGAAGGAACTATATTATCGATATGCTGATATGCCACCGGCGATATAAAGGCGATGACACCTTGATGATTTTTGCGTGTAATGCGATTGAGTTTCTCGATAGGAACACGCTGTACCGGTATATCCAATCCTTTAATCGCTGCAAATAATTCCTGAGCCAATTCACCCTGTAAATCCTTTTTTACAAGTATTTTATCTATTTCCTTACCGGCATCGACAGCTTCGAGTAAAGCTCTGATACCAAATATCATATCGTTATGTTCCATAACTGTGATTATTTACGATTTAACAATTCTGAGGCATTGATGAGAGCCGCCTCGGTAAGCTGAGAACCGCTGAGCATACGCGCCACCTCCTGACGGCGTCCCTCCATATCGAGCCTCTCGATGCAGGTACGAGAGGTATCTCCCGCATCGTCTTTGTATATACGATAATGACAGCTCCCTCGTGAGGCCACTTGTGGCAGGTGGGTAATGGCCACAACCTGCATATTTCGGGCCATATCGGCCATAATAGTCCCCATTTTATCGGCAATCTCGCCCGACACACCGGTATCTATCTCATCGAAAATAATGGTAGGCAACGCCGTGACATCGGCCGCCAACGATTTAATAGCAAGCATCAGGCGCGAAATTTCACCACCCGATGCCACCTCAGCTACCGATTGCAAAGGTCTGTTTTTGTTGGCAGAGAATAAGAATCGTACCGTCTCCAATCCCTCTATATCGAAATGCTCCTTAGATGTCCATTCCACCTCGAATCGCAGATGTGGCATACCCAATGGTGCCGCCCGTTCGATCAATCGCTCGGTGAAAACCGCAGAACATTGATGGCGACTATGCGATAGCTTCTGTCCAAGGTCCAATACCTGCGATTTCAGCGCTTGTAAAGCCTCTTCCATTTCTTTGATTTTGGTATCGGAATTGTCGATATCGGCCAATTGCATTTCCAAGTCATCACGCAAAGCGATAAGTTCTTCTGCGGTATTCAGTCGATGTTTCTGCAACAATGAATATATCAAATCGAGCCGGGTCTCTACCTGTTGCAGACGCTCGGGATCGACCGATGTTCGCTCCTGACGGTCATCGAGCTCGGCATGAATATCCTTCAGCTCTATAAGGGTACTTTCGAGACGCTCGATAAGCGGTACTACAGCCGGATAGACTTGCTGTATGGGACGCAACTGCGACAAGGTATCTTTGAGGCAGACCATCACCCCCATATCGTCGCCATCTAACACTCGGGTGGCCGAAAAAAGTGCATTTTTTATCTCCTCGGCATGTGTTAATGTTTCCAACGTCTCTTCGAGACGGATTTGCTCGCCAGCTTGCAAAGCGGCCTCACACAGTTGATTATATTGAAATCGCAAATATTCCTCCTCCTTACGGCTCTCGGCACATAGGCGACGAGCCTCATCAAGTTCCTTGGCCAACTCCCGATAGCGAAGATAGGCCTCTCTATATCGAGCGGACAAATCTTTTTCACTCGCCCACAAATCAATCACACGCAGTTGGAAGTGGTTGTCACTCAACAAGAGATTTTGATGTTGGGAATGTATATCTATAAGCTGTTCGCCTAATTCGCGTAATTGCGCCAAAGAAGCCGGGGTGTCGTTTATAAACGAACGGCTTTTACCCGAGGGTAGAATTTCCCGACGGATTATACAATGAGGTTCGTAATCGAAATCGTTATCGGCAAAATAGGTCTGCAACGCATATCGCGATATGTCGAATGTACCTTCGACCACGGTTTTCGACGAAACGTCTTTCATCGACTTCGCATCGGCGCGCTGCCCCAATATAAGTGATAACGCACCAAGTATGACCGACTTACCCGCACCGGTTTCACCGGTCATTACCGTCAATCCTTGTTGGAAATCCATTTCCAACGAATCAATCAATGCATAATTGCGTATAGCGAGTTTTTGTAACATTTTCGAAAATTATTTACGCAAAGGTTCAAGCCGTCGTGTCTCCGTAGGATAGAGCCGATTGAGAATTTTATACACGGCGTCTTTCTCTTGTTTGGGCGCTTCGGAGTAGATATTCACCACCTCATCAAGCTTGGCATCGCTAAAAAGCGGTATCAATACCGACGTGGAGGACAACTCGTATATCTCCACCAATTTATTGAGTGCCTCGGTCACTTTGGCCCGTCCTTTATCGACACTCAAAGCCATTTCGTCGAGGCCCAACCGATGATAGTCGTACCACAATCGGCGGAACGGCTCATTACGAACCTCTATAAATGCCGTAAGCAGGGCGTGTCGATTGCGCGTACTACCAAATCCTGTCCAGCCACTACCCTGTGTCGATTGGCCCAGATTAACAATCTCCTCGGCCCGACGGAAAAAGGGTTCGCCCCCCTTGTAGGAAAAACTGTCGAAATCGATAGCCAGCATCATATATACATAGAAATCGATCACACCGGTGAGATTGCTCTCCATAGTCGTTTCGTTGTACACAAGCGGGTCATGCTCTTGGTAGGTAAACTCAAACTCCGTATCGCGGAAATTGAGCAACGTCGTGGTATAGGAGCTGTTATACACCGGGCGTCGCGACTGTACCTGTATCTCGCACGTATAGCGGGTATCATCTACCTCTTTCACGACAATGAGCAAGCTACATTCTATCTTTTCGTTTACGGCAATCTGCGCCTCACTCCATTTGCGAGTATTGATATACTCGGTAATAGCCTGTTCGAGCGTGGTAAACACCTGCTTATTGGTACCCTGTATCTTCTCACTGTTGATTTGCACACGGCACGACAACTCTTGTGCCGACAAATATGGTATTGTCAGCCACATAAGTGTACATATCAAAAGCCATTTTCTCATATCGTAAGAAGCTACAAGTATTATTTATTGCGACAAATATTCCGAGAGGGTATCAATAATATCGGTTGCCACCTCATTTTTGGGTTTCACGGGATATTCCACGGTAGTGCCGTCGCCCTTGAATATGGAAATCTTATTGGTATCACCCCCAAAACCGGCACCGGCATCTTGCAGTGAGTTCATCACGATGAAGTCGAAATTTTTACGACGCATCTTGCCTTGCGCGTTATCGGCCTCATTGTCGGTTTCCAGGGCAAAGCCTGCCAGATATTGTCCCGGACGCTTCGTCTTACCCAATTCTGCCGCAATGTCTTTATTGGGTTTCAAGACGATGGTACGAGTATCGGACGAACGTTTCAGTTTTGTATCGCTATACTCCGCCGGTGCATAATCGGCAACTGCGGCGCAACATATCGCAGCATCGGCCGTAGGGTATTCGGCCATCGCCACCTCGTACATTTGTGTGGCCGTCTCTACATCGATGCGACGTATCGACGCGTGAGGCGTCGATAACGATACCGGGCCCGAAATCAATACGACATCGGCACCCCGTTCGGCGCAACAACGCGCCAAAGCAAACCCCATTTTTCCCGAAGAGTAATTGCCGATAAAACGTACCGGATCTATCTTCTCATACGTCGGTCCGGCCGTAATGATAATTTTGCGGCCGGATAGGGATTGCCGATTTTTGAAAAAATCTTCGAGGTAAGCCACTATGCGATCGGGCTCCTCCATGCGACCTTTGCCTTCGAGATGGCTGGCCAACTCACCTACACCGGGTTCTATAATATGGTTTCCATACGAGCGCAACAGGTCGAGATTGTGCTGCGTCGTAGGGTGCGCAAACATATCAAGATCCATAGCCGGAGCCACAAACACCGGAGCCTTCGCCGACAGATAGGTGGTGATGAGCATATTATCGGCTACACCATGAGCCATCTTGGCGATAGTCGATGCCGTAGCCGGCGCCACCACCATGGCATCGGCCCACAGTCCCAAATCGACATGGCTATGCCACGTACCATCATTGGCTGTGAAAAATTCACTGATTACGGGCTTACCGGTCAATGCCGACAATGTGACCGGCGTAATAAATTCTTTTCCCGACGGAGTAATGACTATCTGTACCTCCGCACCTTTCTTTATCAACGCCCGGGTAAGGTAGGCCGCCTTATAGGCCGCTATACTGCCGGTAATACCCAATATGATTTTTTTGCCTTGTAGCATAGATTATCGGTTGTTGAACGAACGCAATTTGATATTGGTTATTACATTTTTGGTATTCAACAAGAAGTCGCCCTGCATCATCCAACCATAATAACCGGTATCGGTGCGAAAGACCTCGGCCACCGAACGACCTTTGTATTTACCGAAATTGAACACCTCCACACCTTGCTCGTTGTAAATAATACGTCCTGCCAAATCGACATTACGGGTATAAGAGGTGAACTCGGAAAGTGCCGTCACATCGTTTCGCAACTGCGGGTAACGATCGAGCTGCGCCTTCAATACCTCGTAGGTGGCATGGGTATCGGCCTGTGCCGAATGGGCATCTTCGAGATCTTTGTCGCAATAGAACTTATAGGCTGCCGATAATGTACGTTGCTCCATTTTGTGGAATACCACTTGTACATCTATCAATTTACGGCGAGACATATCAAACTGCACATCGGCCCGCAATAGCTCCTCGACCAATAAAGGCACATCGAAACGATTGGAATTATAGCCGGCCAAGTCGCAACCTTCCAAGTCATTGGCAATAGACTTTGCCACCTCCTTGAATGTAGGGCAATCGGCGACATCGGCATCGGTAATACCATGCACGGCCGTAGATTCGGGCGGAATGGGCATTCCGGGATTTATGCGCATGGTCTTGGTCTCTTCCCTACCATCGGGATATACCTTGAGGTAACTTATCTCCACGATTCGGTCGGTAGATATATTGATACCCGTTGTTTCCAAATCGAAGAAAACAATGGGATTTTTCAGATTTAATTGCATTGTGTAGCGTCTTAATCTTTCAACATCATCGGCATCAACAACATCAGCAGGTCTTCATCGGCCTCATTTTCCATGGGGAGTATGATACCGGCACGACCGGGATCGGCCAAATCGACAATTACCTCCTGAGAATTGAGATTGTTGAGTATCTCTATGAGATAATTGGCACTGAAACCGATACTCATCGTATCGCCACTATAGTTGCAGGTAATCGACTCATTTGCCGAGGTAGAGAAGTCACTGTATTGGGCCGAAACTTCCAAGCGATTGGGCGACAGATCGAGACGAACGAGCGAGCTTGCCGGGTCGGAGAATACCGATATACGACGCAACACACTGATGAACAGTACACGATCGATAACCAAGCGATTGCTGTTGTTCTGAGGTATTACCGACATATAATTGGGATAACGGCCCTCGATGAGACGGCAGGTCAAAACGAAATTTGCCAACTTGAAACAAGCGCTTTTTTCATCAAAAGCCACTTCGATATCACCCGACTCTTTCGGCAAAATGTTTTTCAGCAAGTTAGCCGGTTTTTTGGGCAGAATGACCAACGAATCCATGCCGGTCTTTACCGCGGTATTTTTGCAACGTACCAAGATATAACCATCGGAGGCTACAAAGAACATATCCTCTTTATGTATATCCATGCACACACCATTCATCACGGGACGCAACTCATCATCGGCCGTTGCAAACAAGGTATGTGAAATACCGTTCAACAACACTTGAGCCGGCATGGTAAAGCGGGTTGCCGACTCGGCTAATGGGGTACGTTGGGGATATTCATCACCATTCACACCCACAAAATTATACTTACCATTTTGGTAGTTGAGGGTGATTTCCAGATTGTCGTCGTTGATGAGGAAGGTTAGCGGTTGCTCGGGCAACTCTTTCAGCGGATCGAGTAATATTTTGGCCGACACCGCAAATACGCCTTTACCTTCGGCCTCTATCAGACCAATAGTAGTGGTCATGGTTGTTTCTTGGTCCGAAGCTGTGATTGTCAGCATATTTCCGTCAAGGCTGAACAGGAAATTGTCGAGAATCGCCATAGAATTTTTCGAGTTTATCACACGACCTATGGTCTGTAAATGAGAGAGTAAGAGGGTACTTGATACTACAAATTTCATAATATATATTTTTTTTGTTATATACAAAACTGCTTCTTAGAAGTTGTTTAAATTTTATTTTGTAGAAGATAGGCTGCACTCGCTTTGCAATCTGTAAACAAGTTTACATTGCGCTCGTTGGCTCTATCTTTCGAGATTCTTTAAGAGGTATTTTGGAATGGATTTTTCATCAAAATGTGCAGGGAATAGCGGGCTATTTCCAAGCGTTTTAATGAAAAAGAGGGACAAAAGAGCCTTAAAGAATCCGAAACTTTGTTTTTTGAAGCCATGATAAATTTTTCAAGAAAATTTTAAACAGCTTCTTTATACAGACAATGTCTATATTAGGAAACAAATGTATATATTTTTTTTCAGAGCACCATTATCCCCCGCAATAAATTTATCAACACCACTACTAAACATATGTGTTACAAAACAGTAAATTATGATTACAATCAATGATATTTCAAAGTTTGTGGTGCGTTTTTCTTTCGCTTGCAGAGGTTGTTCCATTTGCGCCATAACCATATGTGGCCGACCGGTGATAACCATATCCATAGCGACGATAACTATATGCCCGAGTGGACATATCGACTCCGTTGATTACCAAATATGGTGAAGGAGTTCCCCCACCCGAGAGTATTTCGCTAAACATTCCGAATGTCTTGCGTGAGGTATAATGTGCCCGTACCACAAAGAGCAGTGTATCGATTTCTCGTGCCACAAGTTGTGTATCAGACACCTGTCCCATGGGTGCAGTATCGAGCACGATATAGTCATACATATCTCTCAGTTCATGCATCATAGCCGCAAATCGAGGTGATCCCAGCAGTTCATTCGGATTAGGAGGTATGGGGCCCGACGGCAATATATCAAGTCTCTCATCGACACCCGACGGCTGTATCAATGCGGAAATATCGTCGCTAATAGCCGAGAGGTAAGTCGTAACACCCTGCCGATGGGTTATCGTTGAGAAATAGTGATGCAGACGGGGACGGCGAATATCCAAACCCACCAACAACACGCGCTTACCCACAAGAGCTAGACTCAACGCCAAATTGCTGGCAATAAACGTCTTACCTTCGCCTGAAATCATAGAGGTAACACATATCACCCGTTTATCGCCCGAGGTCATAACAAATTGCAGATTATTACGTAACAACCTGAAAAGTTCGACTATAGGAAGCGTAGAATGTGCGGTAACTACCAATGGAGAATCAGTATCTTTGTTGATACAGATTTCGCCCATAATAGGATATGGGGTAAGTCGTTCCACATCGGAGCGATCGCGGAACTTATCGTTGAAGTAGTATCGGCCGCCAATCACCACCGCCGGTAATGCCAATGCCAGGCACAAGGCGACCGCCATTGTACGTACCGGCCTGGGAAACACCACTCGGCCCGTAGTATCGGGCTCGTCCATAATGATGGCCATAGGTACGGTGAGCGTCTTGTTTAGGGAGTTTTCTTCCCGTTTTTCGAGTAAAAACACATAGAGTTTATCTTTGATGGCCTGCTGACGATTGATCTCGGCCGACTCACGTTGCAATCCCGGTACCTCTTGTATGCGGGTTTTAGCCTCTTTTTTCTTATTGAGCAGGTCAGCACGCACTATATTCATATTGGCACGAGTAGATACTATACCATCTTTCACGCCTTTTCGTAATATCGCAATATCTTGATTGATGGTAATCAGCACGGGATTACTCTCGGAAACGGAACGCAAAAGTTGCTCACGTTCGAGCAATTTCTTATTATAGGTATCGACGATATTCAGAAACGTCTGGCTGGTAATATCCACAGCAGGAATCAGAGAATAGGTATTTCGGGAATCAGACACAAATTCTTCGATATAGTTCAAGCGGTTGATTTGCGACTCTATATCGAAAAGGCGCTCCTCTACCCCGTTTGACTCATCGAGATACGAGGCGGCAGCGGCGGTAATATCAACCAATTCGTTGGTACGCATAAAATTCTCCACCTCTTTTTCGACCGAGCCCAATTCCGACGAGAGCAAACGCAGGCGCTCATCGATAAAGCGTTCGGTGTTTTCGGCCACCCGATTTTTCTCGTTTACCGACAACGCATTGTAATAATACACGACCTTGGTGAGAATGTCGCGAGCTTTCGCCACATTACTCATATCG
This sequence comes from Coprobacter sp., assembly GCA_017462265.1. Taxonomy (GTDB): domain Bacteria; phylum Bacteroidota; class Bacteroidia; order Bacteroidales; family UBA11471; genus Caccoplasma. The sequence goes on from JAFTRN010000005.1 coordinate 57,028, forward strand.
AGCGACATATTGATTATAGCCGAATTTTTATCGACCGGGACGGCTCTCACCGACGAGGCCAATCGTTGTGCCACCACCTTCGGGTTTTGTACCGATATGTATAGCGTTCGCTTATCGGGAGCCACCGCATTATTGCGATAGACCATAAACGAAATATCCCCTATCTCCACCCGCAACGAATCATCGATAAACCGTATCGTCGTCTCCGTCTCGTTGTATCGCACACGCAACTCATAGCCCTGCGACAAGGGGTGGGCTACTATATCGATTTGAGGCGCCACATGGCGCACCAACAACGAATCGACTGCAAGCCGCAAGGGCGTATCCCTGTATAGGACCTCACGACGCAGGCCATTTCGGGCTCGATATTCGGTATATAGTTGTAAGTCCATGACTACCTGCATCATCACATTGCGAGAGCACATTATGCCTATTTCATCGTCGATATTGGTTTTTCCCGAGGGGGTGATGCCCAGGCCGTCCATTATCAACTTCTCCGAAGAGGTTGTATTGGAATTTTCGCCCTTCATCAGTATCATGGTCGAAACCGTATATACCCTATTCTGTCGCGCCAACCACAATACCGCGCCCGATAGGCACAATACAAGACTGAGCGCAAACCAACGCCAATGCCCGAGAAAAAGATAGAACAATTCTTTCACATCGACAGGACGAGCCACACGCTCGTTTTCACGCGAGATCAATTCTTTTCGGTCTTCCATCATTCACGACTTATAGTAACTATGAGATTGGCAATGGTAGCAAGTAGCGAAAGAGTACTCACCGTGATTGTAGCCACAGGTGAGATAAGACGCGCCGTGCGTGTTTTCGACTTGTTGGGCTCGATATATATCACATCGTTTTGTTGCAAATAATAATGGGGCGACGACAACAGAGAGGCATCGTTGAGATTGAGGCGGGATATTTGTTGCGAACCATCACCGAGGCGACGTATGAGCATCACATTGTCGCGCCGGCCGGTTATAGTCAGGTCGCCGGCCATCGCTATGGCCTCGAGTACCGATATACGCTCACCTGGCACCGGATATATTCCGGGATTTTTCACCTCCCCCATTACCGAAATCTTGAAATTATCGATATGTATCGACACCGAGGGTTTCTCGGTAATGTAACGCGGATATATAGCATTGGCAATCAGCAGCTCGGCCTCACTGCGAGTAAGTCCAGCCACCTGTAATTTCCCCACCAACGGAAAATTGATTTCACCATTACTATCCACCAAATAGGTTGGGCTTTGTGGAGGTGACGACTGTCGGCCCTCGTCGGAGGGCGAAAGATTGTTAAAAACCGCCACCGCTTTCGGTGTAGAAGAGGTGACTGTAATCGTGAGTATATCCCCCGGTGTGAACACCGCCTCGGATAGAGTGGCACGCAACAAAGTATCGACTATGGCTGTCTCCACATTCTGTAAATAAGTAACTTTACGAGACTCGGCACAAGCCGTCAGCAGCACCATTGCCAACAACGATAAACAGGTTTTATTCATCTTACTATTGTACTATTTCTCAAAACTATTCGATTTTTTACTAAAAATACGATTTATACATTAACAAACCTTGTCGGCAAATAGTTTCCACATGCCCAAAACGAAAGAGGCTATACCAAAATTCTTCATTTTGGCACAGCCTCTTTTTATGGGATTAGTAGGGTATCTTTATTATTCTGTTACCGCACGAACGGGGTGTCCGTAGAAGCGTGGACTATACAGACTTGTAACACCATTATACAGATAATAGGCCACATATTTATAGACACCGTGTCTGGTAGCAGTCCAATAATCAGTTCCACTTTGAGTTCCTGCGCTAATTAGCTCTTCTGTGCGATAACCCGCTGCCGGTAAGAATATAGAATTTCCATTAGGGCCTGTTATATGCCAACCGTTCACTCCATTATAATCGCCCCATGTCCATGTACATTTACGGACTAACTCTCCTTTTTCTCCTTGGGTGGGCATACGCCAATTATCGCCCCACTTCACACGAGCAACATCATATTCTGTTCCGGATATATTTTCGCCTATATCCGTAAGTTCACTCTCATCAACCCGAAGATCTCCGTCTTCGTCGTATATATAATATTTTCCGTCACCATTATTATCCGTCCAATATTTATAATTATCCCACGAATAGGATTCTTTCTCCTCGGTTTCGCCCCAAGCGTAATAACCACCAAATTTCTCGGGACTCGACGCACCGATATTGCAGGTAGCCCATTTTACGCTCAATCCCAGGTCAACAGCTTCTATTTTATCGGGTTCCGTAGAACCACCACCACTGATGAGGTCTTGTAACGAATCGTTATCGTCACCACACGAGGTTATAAACATCAGTAACGATACCGTCACGACACCCGTCATTACATAATTCCTGTATTTCATAGTTATCCTTTATTTTTTTGCAAATGTATATAAACCTACAATATTATAACAACCTTTATTGAGAATTTTTTATAAAAAACGGATAACTATTGGACGTATGAATCACTCTTCGTCGATTATCTGCATAGCGATAAGGGCGCAGGCTTCGGCATCGGCAAGGGCGTGATGGTGACGAGTGAGGTCGTAACCACAACGATAGGCCACGGTATGTAGCTGATGATTGGGTAATTCATCTCCAAAAACTCGTCGCGACGCCCGACAAGTACAGAAAAATCGATACCCGGGATAGGGCATGGCATAGCACTCGTGCACAGCTCGCAGACAGCCTTCATCGAAAGGGCTGTTATGCGCCACCAGAGGCAAATCCTCGATGAGAGGAGCAATCTCGCTCCACACCTCGGGGAAGTCGGGTGCATCATCGGTATCGGCCGCCGTGAGGCCATGTATATTGGTAGTCCAATGGGTATAATAGTTGGGATATGGGCGTATAAGGTGGTAGAACTTATCGACTATCTCGCCATCGCGCACTATGACCACACCTACACTGCACACACTACTGCGCTTACCATTGGCGGTTTCAAAATCTATAGCTGCAAAATTTTTCATTAATACCTTCTATGTTCATTATTACATTTGATGGGACGGGTATCCCAGTCGGGGGAACTGAATAGTACCAACAACTGTCGCGGTGTGAGAAAGAATCTGAATCTATCATAATATCGCTCTTGCACCGCCAAACGTTTACGACGGCTTTCGAATTCGGCTTTCATATATTGCTCTATTTCCCTATCGGTGTGTAGGGTGTCGGCACCGGTATATACCCGACATTGCATCAATGCATTCATATACTCTTGATACAAAGGTATAAATCGGGCTGTAGCATTATCGTCGAGCAACAGTTTCTCGGCCATACTGCGCGCTTTCAGTTCAGGATTGATTTTTGCTGTAGAGGTCTGTGCATATGTCGGTATCAACATCAATGCCACGGCTATGGTAAAGATAATTTTTTTCATTTCAATTTTATAATAGGTTTATAAAGGGATTGTAAATACGTTTTCCATTTTGGGATATTCATCTAAATACTCTTTTTCGGGATCCTCTACTCGTAAATGGCCGCCGGGGAGAGTGAATTTTACATTTTTCAACCGCACATTTTCACACTCGGAGAGGGAAAACAGGCTGTCGATACAGCTTATCTCTACGTTGGTCAGCGAGAAATTTTTCACATCTTGCAAGCGAATAAGTCGCTTGCTATGAGCCTGTACGTTCTCGATCGAAACATCGGAGAGCGGAATCTCGGGTATTCCTATGGCTTTGATGAATTGGTCGCACTCCTCCACGATAATGTCGCGGGCGGTAATATGGCGATACGAGGGTGTGAGTGGTGTGATGTCGCGTGCCGGAAATCGCTCGGCCAGTTCACCCACGAAAGTTTTACTTCCCAGCATATCCCACACGAATGGCTGATTGCGCAAGGTCATGCGTATGCGTTCGTATGTAATATGCTCACCACCACCGCCTCGGTTGCGACGTGTCTTGAATCGTATTCCGGCTCCGGTTCCGTCGAACACACAATCGTGAAGATAGAGGTTGCGTATGGTACCGGCAGTCTCACTGCCGCAGGTTATTCCCCCATGCCCCTCTTCGGCCAAGCAATAACGTACCACGACATTCTCGGTAGGCTGGTTCACCCGCATACCGTCCTCACACCGACCGGCTTTCATGGTGAAACAGTCGTCGCCACAACTGAGCGTACAATACTCTATCAACACATTGCGCGACGACTCTATATCTATGCCGTCACCACGCGGTATGCCCACCGATCGCACGGTAACACCCCGTATAATCACCCCGTCGCAATAGACCGGCACGATATTCCAGAAAGGGGTATTTTCGAGCGTAACGCCCTCGATATAGACATTGCGACAACGGATAGGCGATACAAACATCGGGAGAAACACGCCTCCCCCATCGCAACCATCATAGAGACGTTGCGCCACAGGTGTTGTAGGGTCGATAAGGTTCTCTATGACAGCGCCACGCATCTGACGACGCTGTATCTCACAATCGCGAGCAGGGCCCACCAGGCGACCTTTGCCGGTAAGGGCTATATTCTCTTCTCCATCGGCATATATCAAGGCTCCGAGAGAGATGACCTCTACTCCCTCCTGCCGGGTAAAGACCGCAGGCAGATAATCGATTATATCGCCACTGAAATGCAACTCGGCCCCCTCGGTAAGGTGTAGATTCACATTTGAGCGTAACATCACACGCCCCGTACGCCACACCCCGTCAGGGACTATCACCCTACCGCCACCGACAGCCGACAAATCGGCTATCGCCCTATTTATCGCCTCGGTCGCCGGCTTGTCGGTACAAGCTCCGTATGCGGTAATGCACACCGAGGTATCGGGAAAATACGGTTTCTCCAATCGGGGCATATCAAATGGGGCCGTAACGGGGGCTATCGCCTCGGGTAGTACCTCGGCTCCTACCTCATCGCGTGTAGGGACCGCAGCCTGCCAAGCGTGGTTTTGACACGACAATAAAAATATCGCAACTATGAAAAACAATGATTTTCTATACATAATCAACTATTGAGGGCATTTTACTATTGAGGAGCCGATAAAAGCTGGAACGGACATTGTTGCAATATGGCCTTTCCCCCACTCATCGTCCATTTTTCTGAAAAATTAAACCCTTCATAGGTACTTTGACTACCCTGTTCCGATGCTGAGAACGATTTGGTCGCATGCCAATTGCCACCTGTACCCGAGAGATAATAGAGATACGAGGTGTATAGGTCGGCAATACCGGTCTTGGTACCTATCATCGCATTACCGTGGTGCACCTTTCCATAATTGACACAATATTTGATGGTCGTACAATAGTCGGCATTTCCTACGATACCTCCGTTATTTTCATCTTGGTCTGAGGTTATTTCGCCACAATTATAACATTCGCGCACTTGCGAGTCGGTCGCACCCGAGTTGCCCTCTTCTTGGAATCCGATGATACCACCTACATAACTATCGGCGCCCGACGAATGTACTTTACCATAGTTGGCACACTCATATACATCAAGATTATCGTCTGTAAAAAAGCCATCGTCCAAGCCCAAGCTGCCGGCCACACCGCCTACCCCACGAAAAACACCGTCACCCGACACCTCTCCATGGTTGGCACAATGCGATACACGCACCTTTTTGGTATTCGACTTACCTACGATACCCCCTATACCACTGCGATCACTCGATGGTTTACCCACAACATAACCGTAGTTACCACATTTATTGATTTTGCACCAGTCATACCTGTTCGTCGATGATACAAAACCTACAATACCACCTATATCGCCTTTTCCACCGTTGACCTTACCCAGATTGACACATACCGAAATGAATGGTTCGTCGTCATCATAGTTCACTTTACCCACAATACCACCGACAGGACCGCCTCCGGCACTTTTTACCTCGCCATAATTGATACATTCGACAACCTGGCCTTTGTTGGCCACCTCACCAACTATACCGCCCATATAATTCCCACCATTGACCAGTCCAGAGAAAGTACAATCGGTGATTTTTTTATCGTCGGCAAACAAGGCGTAGCCTACGACGCCACCGGTATAGATGTGCGACGTATTATAGACCGAAGCTTTTACGGAGATACCCTTTACATTGGACTTATGGCACCAACCGACAGCACCGCCTACTCCATCGCCATTACCATTCACGGTGGCAATAGCAGTGATATATTGGGTATTGAACGAGGGGATAGAGCTGGTCGGTGTCAGATTTTGATTGCCCGACAACGTAGAATTGACCAATCGGCCTACAAGTCCGCCAACATTGGTCGTGCCCGTCACCTCTATACCCTGTGCCTCTGCGGTAGTCAAGGGTGTATATAACAACGATGAACCCAGTGTGATATTTGAATCATCGACATAACCGGCAACTCCACCGACATAAGATGAACCTTCGACCGAATCCATCAAGTAATTTTTGCCCGAAAGTGTAAAGTTCTTGACGGCGAGATAGCCAAAATAACCTCCGACAGTATTAGCTCCACGAATAAATGTATCGCCATTGCTATCATCTACATAAGAATTGTTCGAAAAAGCAAGTTGGTTATCGGCAGTCGTGATCGCATGGCCTATAAATCCGCCTATATCGCCACCTCCGAGTATTATACCCGAGAAGATAGAATTATCAATAGTGAGTTTATTATTGAGCTGGGCGATACCTATAAAGCCTCCGCCATATTTCGATACATGAATGGGCAATATCACCTCGCAATTTTTAATAGAGCTCTCGGCCGAAAGGCTGTTGAGCTTACCCACGATACCACCTATATAGTCATTACCATATACGACTTTTGCCACACTCTCTTCGTTGATGGTGGAGTGGTCAAAATCGACCGAAGATATGGCAAACGAGGCATTATCGACCAACCCGACAACACCACCCACGGCTGAGGCTTCTTGATTACCTACCGAGAAAGCGCCTTGCGCCGCGGCAACAGTTATATCCGATACCACCAATTTGCAATTCTTACACCGGCCTATCAAACCGCCGACATTCTCTTTCGCTATCAGCGATATAGCCGGACGCACATTCGTAATCGTGAGATTACCACCTGCCTCACCTATCAAGCCTCCGGCATTTTTCTCGGCCGATATTGTACCCATCGTCGCTATATTCGATATAGTAACGGTGTGTTCGGTGATAGCCGCTATGGCTCCGACAGTCGAAGGCACGCTGTATAACGACAGATTTTGTAAGGTAAGATTTTTCACTTCCGCACCATTCATCAACTTGGAGAAGAGACCAACGTTACTGATACCCGTAGTATTGATACCACTTATATAATATCCCGCTCCATCGTAACAGCCTGCAAACGGTAACGATGTGTACCCCGTACCTATCGTACTTTCACTTGTCTGCCACGTAAACGATGAGGCTTGCGAGAAATAGAAGCCTGCTCCGTGATAGGTATCTTCGGCAAGGCAGGCAATAAACTTATTATAACGATCGGCATTATTGATGATGAAGGGTGTCTCTTTTGTACCATTCCCCCATAACGGATTGCCGAAATTGGAGGTATCGAAATAGGTGGCATCGTTTATCTCGCGTTGAGAGACTTTCGAACCGAGCGTATTCACGATATAGCGGTGTTTTATACAATCAAATTTGAGTACATGATTACCATCGGGAATAGCCACCCCGTTTTCGAACGTAAGTTTCACCTCTGACGATTGAGATGCTGTGTCTATCACGATTTCGGCATCGAATTCCTGCACGAAATCGCCCCCTATCTGCGTCATACGAGCTATGGTATTAATCACAGAATCTTGACTGCTTCCGTAGGTGAGGCGGAATGACGATACTCGGTGTGTACCATGATTCTTTATCGTAGAGTTTTCAAATCCTGTAAGTTCATATTCATCTTCGGAACAGGCGACCATGCACAAGACAGACACAGACACACAAAGAATACGATAAAACAGATGTCTCATTTTTCGTGTATTTAGGGTTATTTTGTCATTTCTGATGTATAAGGTATGGGAAATGTACTACCCGACGAAATCGTCGGTATCGACCATAGCTCGGTCGAGCCGAAACTCCAACCATCATAAGAGGTACTTTCCGAAATTTCATCGAGAGAGAGCGGTGTGCCATCACCATCGGAATCGCCGGTCGAGTAATAATATAAGCCAGTCTCTTCGGAAATACTCACCGAATTATTATCGATAAGTCCGTTCCAAGTAGAACTGTTGGCAATAGACAAGCAGTTGGTAATATTATGTTCTTTGCCATATTCTCCGACGAAAGCGCCACCTTCACCGGGGCCATTACCGGTATTGAGGCAGTCGTGAATCCAACCTCGGTCGTAGATGATACCGGCCAATCCACCCACCGCGCCATCGGATATATCGTCGCATGATATATTACCGGTATTTACACATTGTGAGAGTATGATTACATTGTCGGTAAAATCCGATGCTCCTTTCGAAATGGAATTTATACCGCCTACCACGCCCACAAAAGCACCGGCCAACAGCAGAGCTACCGATGCTCCACCGGTCAGTGCAGCAGCTGCGATAGCACAAGCAGTAGTTGTAATCAAGGTAATTGTACCAACGATTTGGAACAAGACCTCTTTGTTGTGATTGAGTTCCTCTATCCTCTCGGCACGTTCGTACATCGTTTCGTTGAGTTTATCGTTGAACGCCTTGTTCTCCGCACTTTCAACAGATATTTTATCGGACAAACCCACCATAGAGGAGGCAAAATTTTGAATCGTTTCATTTGAGAAATCAGCCGGAAGCGTATAGGTAGTACTCTTACGATACGCATTTATATCCGCCATTATCGATTGTGTTTCGGCGGTCATAGAGGCTTCAAGTTCCGCCGTCAATGTCTCTATAAGATGACCATGAGCGAGGGTGTGTTTCGAATGAGATAAGAGAGCTATTGAGGTCGATTTCATAATCGACTCCGTCACAAACTCCGTTATGCCCAAAGCCACTTTGGCTCCCTCGGCAATATGTTCTATGATGGCGAATGTCGGGCCTATAAAAGAGGTAACAATCTCAGCCGCGCCAAACACACATTCCACATAATTCATCACCGACCATTCGCGCGGATCACCGATTTCGGCCACAATACCCCCGACGGGCGATTTTGCGCCACTCACCGTGATATGATTACTACAATAATGAAACAGCGTATTATTGCCGGTAAGTCCTACTATACCGCCGGCATGGGTAGAAGCAGCCGATACGAGGCCATAATTTTGACACAACGCATATATACCCATACTCGATTGACCGGCAACTCCGGCAACATAAGAATTACCCTCGACACTACCCCCATTGAGCGTATTATGTATCACCGCAACACCTGTATTGCCCACGATACCGGCCACATGATCGGCTCCATCGACACTACCTTTGTTTATAGAGCCGAAACAACCCAGCTGGGCCTCACCACACAAGCCTCCGGCATAGGAGGCTCGTGCTTCTACAGCGCCGGTATTTTCACAATATCGCAATAGTGTGGAGTTATATAAGAGCGACTCGTCTTCACCTCCGGAAAGACGTGCCGAGCCCAATATACCGCCAACACCCTCGTAGCCCGAAACCCGAGCCGTATTTCTACACGCGCTGAAATAGGATATGCCCGAACCACCACATATACCGCCCACGCCACGCCCCATCGTCTCCTCTGCGCCATTATACAATGTAGCGCCGGAAACCGAGCCGCTATTAACACTCGTGGTTACACTTACGGTATCGGCTACACCTATTATGCCGCCACAACCGGCATAGAGCGACGACACCGAGGAGCTGTTCTCGCACAAGTCGATAAAAGTAACCGAGCCGAGAGAGGCTCCGCCGACAATACCCCCGACGTTGTAATGCGCCTCAATGGTATTGCCCGACGAGGTACACCCGGCAATCATACCCACGGTGTACATATCTATCGCTCCTAAAATGCCACCTACCGACACGCTGCCTTCACTTCCGGATATTGTGCAATTTTTCACAGAGCAGTTGAGTATAGCCGACGTATCTTGCTCACCGCTACGCGACATTATATAACCGGCAATAGCACCTACGGCATGATTGCCTTTAATCGTAGAATTGGCTACATTGAGATTTTCTATCGACGCATTATTGAGATAGCCAAACAGGCCCACCCCATAGGACATTTCACGCAAACAGTTCATACCTATAATCGTATGGCCACCGCCATCATACACCCCGGTAAACGGATAGTTGGGATCGTTGCAGATAGGCGTCCACCCATACGTCAGGTCGCACAGCGATGAGGCATCTTTCAAAGATATATCGGCATACTGCTTGAAATGAGCTCCCACATATTTCTCGAACGTCGAGAACTTGGTCGCCTCTATAGTGAGGTTGTACAGATGCGGGCCACAAGTCACGACAAAGGGATCGTCGGCCGTACCGGTTCCTGCCATCTGCAATGTCTCGTCAAACGAGTCTATTACGTGCGCTATACCATCTTCAACCGAAATGCGACTACCCAAGCCATATTGTTTTTTATGTTCGGCTGTATCGACTATGGTGTATTCGAGGTATAGTAACCGATACTCACCATCTTTCAAGCCCACCTTGAGATTGAATATAGATGTGTTGCTGTCGCGCAAATGCGTACAATCCCTACTAATCATTATTGTATCGGAGGCCAACATATATATCACTGCCGAATCGACTTCAAAGCCTTGCGTTTCGCGATCGAGTGTAAACTCGCACATATTCCCCGCATACGCATCGATATATTCACCGGTATCGATCGATGGCATATCGTCGTCGGAACACGACACCCATAAGACCGCACACAATAAGTACGACAGATAACGAAATAGTTTTTTCATACCAACATAATTATTTGAAAAACAAATATAGAAATTAGCGAAAAAAATCACAATATCACGTTTGTTAATTTTTCAAAAAAGCATTCCGATATTCCGGTATCATTTCTTTATCTATAATTGGTGACAAAATAGTTTTTCGTCGAGAAACGTATGATTTATTTAGCTTTTAGTTGGTGGCAAAAAATCTCTTTTCTATCTTTGTTTCATATTTTTATTCCAATATCTGATGAAAAAATTTCGTTTCTTCATTATTTCGAGTTATATAGGGTTGTTCTCGGGCCAAACACTTGCCCAAGAAAAGCCCCGGACATGGACCCTCGAATCGTGTCTGCAATATGCCTACGAGCAAAATATAGAGTTGAAGAAAGGGCGTCTTTCTATTGAAAGCAGCGAAATAGATACTCGCAATGCCAAAGCTCAACTGTTCCCTTCGCTCTCGGCCGGTGTAAGCTATCAACTTACCAACTCGCCGTTTATAGAAACCGGTATAAGCGACCTCGATAACTATATTGTGACCGGCAACAGCGGCAGCAATAAAAATCAATTCACCGGAAGTTATAATCTCAGAGGCTCTCTCACACTATTCAACGGTGGTAAATTATTGAATCAAATCAAGTCGCAAAAAGTGGCTCAACAGATGCAAGAGCTCTCACTCGAAGAGAGTTTCGATAATATAGAGTCGGCTATCGTATCAGCCTACCTACAAATATTATACGCCCGTGAATCGGTGCGCATCAACGAAAATACCGTAGAGGTATCGAAAGCGCAATGCGAAAGAGGCGAAAAATTGTATGTCGCCGGTTCGCTGTCGGCAAGCGACTACGCGCAACTCTCCGCCCAATATAGTAACGACAAATACCAACTCGTCGTATCACAGAACACGTTGGAACAGAACATTCTTACACTAAAACAGCTGTTAGAACTTGATATAGACGACACGCTCGCCATAGAGACACCGGTCATCGAGGAAAGCGATATACTGATGCCCTTGGCCTCGAAAAGCGAGATATATTATACGGCATTGGCTTGTATGCCCACGATCAAAAACAGTGAATTGGGTATCACGGCCGCCAAACTCGACTTGAAGAGTGCCAAGGCCGGCTACTACCCCACGCTGTCTCTCTCGGCCGGCATCAGTACCGGACACCTATCGTCGAACGACAACGGTGTAGGCGCACAATTGAAAAATAAATTGAGTGAGTCGATAGGCGTGTCGCTATCTATCCCTATATATAGTAACAGAAATACCCGCACAGCCGTATCAAAAGCCCGTATCGCCATTACCTCCTCGGAACTTGAGTTGCAAAGTACCCAAAAAGCTCTGCTTAGCGACATAGAGAGCCTGTATCTCGACACCAAAGCCGCCCAAGAGCAATATGTGGCTGCCGGCGAAGAAGTGAAAGCCACGGAAGCCAGCTACTCTCTGATGCAACAAAAATTTGACTCGGGTATGGCCAATACCCTCGAACTACTTACCGAGAAAAACAATATGCTTGCCGCTCGCCAGAAGGTACTGCAAGCCAAATATATGGCTATACTCAACCGTCTGTTACTGAACATCTATCAGAATAAGGCAATTACTCTCTAACGAAAAAAACGACTTCTATATATGAAAAAGAAAATCTTGATCAGCGGCGGTATAATAATTGTCATTGCGGCAGCCGTCGGTTATTTCTTTGCCGGAGCAAAAGAAAAACAAAAAATCACTTACGCGACCGTCACCGTAGGACGTAGCGATATATCCAACTCCGTCACCGCCACCGGAACCATAGAGCCCGTTACCGAGGTGGAGGTAGGTACCCAGGTATCGGGTATCATCGATAAAATATACGTCGATTACAACTCCGAAGTAAAGAAGGGACAGCTCATCGCCGAGATGGACAAAGTGACACTGGAAAGCGAACTCGCCTCGGCACAAGCAACCTACGACGGCAACGAAGCCGAGTATGAGTATCAGAAAAAGTGCTACGAGCGCAACAAAGGGTTGCACGAGAAAGCCCTTATCAGCGACCAAGAATTCGAACAATCGGAATATAACTACCGCAAAGCCAAAAGCCAATTCGACAGCAGTAAAGCGGCTCTTGCAAAAGCGCAACGCAACCTGTCATACGCCACCATCACCTCGCCCATCGATGGCGTGGTAATCAGTCGCTTTGTCGAAGAGGGACAGACTGTTGCCTCGGGATTTGAAACACCTGCACTGTTTAATATCGCTGCCGATCTTACCCAGATGCAGGTTGTTGCCGATGTAGATGAAGCCGATATAGGCGGTGTGGAAGAAGGACAGCGCGTAAGTTTCACCGTCGATGCTTACCCCAACGACACATTCGAAGGTCGTGTATCTCAGATACGATTGGGTAGTACGACCAGCAATAGTTCTACTACAACCGAGAGCGTGGTTACTTACGAAGTGGTAATTACCGCACAAAACCCCGATTTGAAGCTGAAACCCCGTCTCACGGCCAACATCACCATCTACACACTCGATAAACGGAACGTGCTGAGCGTATCGTCTCGCGCTTTACGATTTACCCCCACGGAACCGCTTATCGGTAAAGACGATGTGGTGATAGATTGTGCCGGAGCCGCCAAACTATGGACTCGCGAAGGGAACACCTTCAAAGCCTGCCCGGTAGAAATCGGAATCAGCAACGGTATCATGACCGAGATATTGGGAGGTATAGACGAAGGTACCATCGTAGTAGAAGAGGCCACCATCAGTGCCGGTGCACCGACACAAGATATGACACAAGGTGGAAAGGCCGAACGCAGCCCCTTCATGCCAGGCCCCCCGGGTAGCAACAAAAAGAAGAAATAATACACCTCAGCTATCATGAGTAAAAACGTCATAGAACTACGAAATATACGACGCGACTTCAAGGTGGGCGACGAAATCGTACATGCCCTGCGAGGTGTATCGTTCACCATTACCGAGGGTGAATTTGTGACTATTATGGGTACATCGGGCTCGGGAAAATCGACACTGCTCAACACGCTCGGTTGTCTCGACACGCCTACCTCGGGTGAATATCTGCTCGACGGCACCCCCGTGCGCACCATGAGCAAACCCGCCCGAGCCATACTGCGTAACCGCAAAATAGGCTTCGTATTTCAAAACTACAACCTCCTGCCCAAAACCACGGCCGTGGAGAATGTGGAATTACCATTGATGTACAATACGACTGTAAGCGCGTCGGAACGTCGCCGAAGAGCCATCGACGCATTGAAGGCGGTAGGTCTCGGAGACCGATTGGAACACAAATCGAACCAGATGTCGGGCGGACAGATGCAACGTGTGGCCATAGCCCGCGCATTGGTCAATAACCCCGCCGTGATACTGGCCGACGAGGCAACGGGTAATCTCGATACTCGCACCTCGTTCGAGATATTGGTGCTGTTTCAACGATTGCACCGCGAGGGGCGAACCATCATCTTTGTGACTCACAACCCCGAATTGTCGCAATATAGCAGTCGCACCATACGGCTGCGCGATGGTCATGTCATAGAGGATTCTGAAAATCATAATATACTGTCGGCCGAGGAGGCTCTCGCCGCTCTACCGCGCAACGACGAAGAATAGTTTTTAATCATGAATGGAACCAACTTATTCAAAATAGCTCTCCGAGCGCTGGCCAACAATAAATTGCGGGCGTTCCTCACTATGCTGGGTATCATCATAGGTGTGGCGTCTGTCATCACCATGCTGGCCATAGGACAAGGTTCGAAACGCAGTATCCAGTCGCAAATTTCGGAAATGGGGTCGAATATGATAATGATACACCCCGGCGGAGATATGCGCGGAGGTATGCGTCGAGATGCCTCGGAGATGCAAACCCTCAAACTCGAAGATTACGAGGCACTACGCAATGAGACCAATCTGCTCGCGGCCATATCGCCCAATGTATCATCGTCGGGCCAGTTCATCTGTGGTAACAACAACTACCCGTCGAGCATCAACGGCGTAGGCACGGAATACCTCGATATACGCCAATTAAAAATAGAAGACGGTATCATGTTTACCGAAGCCGATATACAAAGCTCGGCCAAAGTATGCGTAATAGGTAAAACGATTGTCGATAACCTCTTTCCCGACGGAAGCAGTCCCATCGGTAAAGTAATACGATTCAACAAAATACCCTTCCGCGTTGTAGGCGTACTCAAAGCCAAAGGTTACAACTCGATGGGCCAAGACCAAGACGCCGTTGTACTTGCCCCCTACACCACCGTGATGAAACGTATCCTTGCCGTCACTCACTTGCAAGGCATTTTCGCCTCGGCCCTCACCGAAGATATGACCGAGTATGCCACCGAGGAAATATCGACCATTCTGCGCCGTCAGCACAAACTGAAAGCGACCGACGATGATGATTTCAACATTCGCTCGCAACAAGAACTCAGTACCATGCTCAGCTCTACCACCGACCTCATGACCGTATTGCTGGCCTGCATAGCCGGTATCTCGCTCGTGGTGGGCGGTATAGGCATTATGAACATAATGTATGTGAGTGTGACCGAGCGTACCCGCGAAATAGGATTGCGTATGAGTGTAGGCGCACGCGGTATTGACATTCTCGCACAGTTCCTCATCGAGGCGATACTCATCAGTATTACCGGCGGTATCATCGGCGTGATACTCGGCTGTGGCGCAAGTTGGGTGGTGAAAAGTATCGCCCATTGGCCGGTGTATATACAAGCGTGGAGTGTAGTTCTGTCGTTCGCGGTGTGTACCGTTACCGGCGTATTCTTCGGGTGGTATCCCGCCAAGAAAGCGGCCAACCTCGACCCCATAGAGGCCCTGCGATACGAATAAACAGCTTCCCAAACAACGACTGATAGTATGTGTTCCGAATTCCAACAAATAAGGTAATCGGGAATAGGTACAATTTTGTACCTTTGTGCGGAATTTTCGTAAAAGAGATTGTGATGACACAAAGCATATTCAAGCACCCGGTGTGGGTAGTGGTTTTTGCCCTGACGGCCGCTATGGCATGGGGTTGGGCATATCCGCTTATCAAATTGGGATTTGCCGAATGGGGTATCTCGAGCGATATGACCGGTAGCAAGATACTTTTTGCCGGCATACGATTTGCACTATCGGGGCTTATCATTCTGGCCATAGCCGCCACCACGCATCGCGATTTCAAGGTAAAACACCCCAAGGACACAGGGTATATCGTATTATTCTCCCTGCTGAACACTACACTACATTACGCCTGTTTCTACATAGGTTTATCGCATAGCGAGGGCTCGCGTGCCGCGATTATCAACTCTCTGGGAGTGTTCATATTGGTATTGCTGGCCTGCGTGTTTTTCAAAAGCGACCGTCTGACGCCTCGCAAAATCATAGGCTGTATCGTTGGGTTCACCGGTGTACTGATACTAAACATAGGTGGAGGGAAGAGCGGAAGTTTCACTTGGCTTGGCGATGGTATGATTATACTCAATGCCCTATGTTCGGCCTTTGCCGGACTGATGACACGAGGCCTCGGCAGCCGGGTAGATGTGTTTGTGGGCACCGGTTACAGCCTTGCTCTCGGAGGTATATTGCTGGTGATTCCCGGCCTCATAATCGGGGGTACCCTACCCCAAATCACCCTCTACGGTATCGTTATATTGGCCCTACTCATAGGCATATCCACCATAGGGTTTACCCTCTACAACAAACTACTGAGCTGCAACCCTGTGGGGAAAGTGGCTATATTCAATTCACTCATACCCATTGTAGGAGCGGTCACGTCGTGCTTATGTCTGCACGAACCGTTTTATGGGAAATACATCATTGCGGCCCTGCTCGCCACGGGTGGTATATACATCATAAACCGAGGCAAGAAATAACCGAGGCGGTGGGTAGTCAATTCCGCCGCTCCTTATATTCGTGATAGAGGGTGCGAACTATTCCATCGACGAGTCCGAGTTTGGGCACGACTACGCGATCGACATCGGCCGACTTCATTGCCGTGGCAAAAATTGATAACGCCGGTACGATTACATCGGCACGGTCGGCACTGATTTCGAGTTGTTCCATACGTGCGGCAAGAGGCATTTCGTTCAGACGGTCGCGCATAGCCACTATCTCGCGACGGGTAATAGGCTCTTTCGATTTCTTATCGAGTAATCGATGCACCTTGTTGATGTTTCCACCCGAGCCGATGACAGCCGTCGGTTTATATAGTGAGGCCACAGTGGTGAGCCAGTCGGAAAAACGTGCCTCCTCGTCGGCCGATACCGTACCGGCAAGATAACGCACCGTACCGAGACGGAACGAGGCCGAGGCTACATCACACCCCTCGTCGTAAGCGACAACCTCGGTAGAACCGCCACCCACATCGATGTAAAGATAGGAGCCCGAACGGTCCATCACCTTTTCGAGACCGCCGGCCGCACATACCATAGCCGCCTCGGTATTACCATCGACTATCTCTATGTTTATACCATAATCGCGACGTATGCGATGGGCTATCTCCGCGCCGTTGCAAGCTTCGCGCATGGCACTTGTGGCATAGGCCCTATACGCGTCGATGCGAAAGGTCGAAAACAACGCCGAGAATGCCGACAAGGCCTGCTCCATGGCCACAATCTTCGCATCGGAAATGCGTCCTTGCGAAAAGACATCTTCGCCCAGACGTATCGGTACCCGCACAAAGGCGGCTTTTTTGAACTCGGGCTTTTTGTATTCCTCCACATAGTCGATAAGCAGACGTATGGCGTTGGAACCTATATCTATCGCGCCGAAGGTATATTTTTGCATCGTAATCTATTGTTTAATTTTACCTTAAAAAAACTGTTTTTGATATTATTGACAGAGACACTCGTAAAAGGTTACTCATAATGCGACAAATCGCTGTAATAGTCGTGGAGAGCCACCTGACTGCGCACGGTCTCGGACTCGGTGGCGGAGCTCACATATTGGTTCTGGCTGTAACCGACGAGGCTGCGCGCCTTCACGGTATCATTCCATTGTATATCGAAGAAGTCGCGCGCACGGTGTCGCACACGAGCGGCATAGAGCGGCACCCACACCTCCACACGGCGGTCGAGGTTACGCGTCATAAGGTCGGCACTGCCCATATACATACGCTCGTCGCCCCCGTTACCGAAAATGTAGAGCCGGATATGCTCGAGATAGCGATCGACAATGCTTATAGCCCGTATATTGTCGCTCAACCCCTCGACCTGAGGCATGAGACAACAGGCCCCGCGCACGATGAGCCGTATCTCTACTCCAGCCCTACTGGCCTCGTAGAGTTTCTGCGTGATGTCAAAGTCGGTGAGTGAGTTACATTTGATATGAATGTAGGCCTTCTCGCCCTTTCGGGCCCGAGCTATCTCTGCATCGATCAGTTCTTCGAGGCGTCGGCGCATGTGGAATGGTGACACTATCAGGTGTTTGAATTCGAAAATACGATGGGGATTGGTGAGGAAATGGAACACGTTGTGTATCTCCTCGGCAATCGCCTTGTGGGCGGTAAAAAGCCCGTAATCGGAGTATATGCGCGCCGTATTCTCGTTGAAATTGCCGGTACCGATATAGGCATAGCGACGCAGTCCACCCCGCTCGCGACGCTCCACAAGCACTATTTTGCTATGCACCTTGAGGTCCTCCATCGTGTGAATGATTTTCACCCCTTCACGTTGCAGTATATCGGTGTTTTCGATGTTTAGTCCTTCGTTGAAGCGGGCTTTCAATTCGAGTAGTGCGACAACCCGTTTCCCATTCTTGGCTGCATTCACCAAGGCATTGATTACCTTGGAATGTTCGGCCGTGCGGTAGAGGGTGATGTATATGCTCTCCACGCGCGGGTCTATCGCTGCCTCACGCAGGAAATCGATGAAATGTTGGAAAGTGTGATAGGGATAGTTGAGGCAGATGTCCTTGCGGGCTATCACATCGAGAATACTCGAGAAGGGCGAGATGGCCGGGTGCGACATAGGGGGTTGCTCTGTATAGAGCAGGTCGGGACGCACACGGGGGAAATTCATAAGGTCCTTGGTCATGTGATAGCGTTGCCCGGGCGCCCTCACACCATCGCTATCGAGGCCCAGTCGGCTCGCCAATATATCTACCATATCACGAGGCATCTCTCGGTCGTAAACCAAGCGTATGGGCAAACCATAGGGTCTATTCGACACCCCCACGGAGATACGTTCGAAAAGGCTCTTCGACACATCTTCGTCGTAAGTAAGTTCGGCATCGCGGGTTATTTTGAAGGCATACGCCTCTATCTCGTCGTAAGAGAACATGAAAAATATATGATCGATCATCAGGCGGATAACATCATCGACGAATATGATGTCGTGCCGTCCGGGCGACGAAGGCAATACCACAAACCGGGGACAAGTGTTGCTCACGGGGATACTCACCACGGCATAGGTGGGAGACTTGCCATTGCGATGCGACATTTTCACGGCGAGATAACCGCTATCGTCGGGCAGGAAAGGCAACGACACTCCTCGGCGTATCATCAGGGGCACTAACAGTGGAGAAATGACTCGGGCAAAATAGTCGCGACAGAATTCAATCTGTTCATCGGTGAGCGCTGTCTCGTCTTTCACGAAAATGCCCTCCTTCTCCATCTCGGCGAGCAGTTTGTGATAAGTATCGTTGTAGTCGGCTTGCAGGCGGGCTATCTTCTCGGTAAGCTCCGACAGCAATACCTCGGGGGTATATCCGCCCGAATGTTTCCGTCGTTGCGACTTGCGCAGGCGACATTGCCGCATGACATTGGCTATGCGTATCTTGAAAAACTCATCTTGATTGTTGGAATAGATTCCCAGGAATTGCAATCGTTGCATGAGGGGTACCCGCGTATCGCGCGCCTCTTGCAGCACCCGTTCGTTGAACGAGAGCCAACTGATTTCCCGGTTTATAAAAGTGTGCTCCATGGTGTTTCTTCGGTCTTTCAATTTTTTCAGATATTAGGACAGACAATTGACTTGTGTGGAATTATTGCCACTCAAGCTACAATCTCCGCCATTCGTTCCACGAAGATGCAAAAAATATTTCAATAAACCCTCTCCCGACCTCAAGAAATTTTAGAAGCTGTTTTTATTTTATTGGTGTCCGAGACATAAGTTGAGCGCTTCCCGCTCACGTTTGTTTATCGTATCATTTCCGTGCGAACCGCTACGCTCATCGCACGGCTAATAAGATTTAGACCTCCGGGCAAACGGTTTTACACAATATCTGCCCGAATGGGCTGAATTTGAATAGCCGAGGGCTTAGCGATAGCGTGCCCTCGGTTACGATTATATATTTCTATGAGCGGGTAGCGCTCAATCTCAAAGCCTCCTACCCCGAAACATTCTCCTCCGTCTGCCTTTGTAGCCCTTTTCATCCTGTCTTCCAGCGGACGCTTGGGCCAAGCGTCCCTACGATTTTTTCCAATAAGGTAAACGCCCGGAGGGCGGGGTGCGTAGCACGTCAATAGCCGCGGACGCAGTCCGTGGTAATGTCAGCGAAAGGTATCGCCGTCTGCAAAGACGGGAGCATGAAATAAACGTTTTGTGTGCGTGTTCCCGTCTTACCCGACGGTTTTTCCGTTGTATCACTTACCGGGCACTTCGCTTCGCTCGTACCCGGCTATTAGCTACGCTCTACCTGCAGTCTCACGCCCGTCCTTCGGACGATAATTTACCAATAAAAAAATCGGCGAGGCTACGATTGTATGCCTCGCCGGAAATGCGGTTTTATTTCGTATTATTGGTGTCCGATAAAAATACAGCATACAATTTGGGGGATTTCATTATGCCATCGGCATAAGATATTTTTCCTTGAAGAATACTCTTACGCTCGGCATAATCCATACAAGTATGGTTCTGCTCTCGCTTATCGAGTATTTCAGCCCCGTATAAGCCGATTTATCGGCGCAATGCGGGATGGAAATCGACCATTGATTTGCGATGCCGTAGGTATCGGACTATAATGATTATCACGCCTATATATAGGTCCAATACCTAAAGGCATTGGTAATACACACTCCTCATATCCCCCGCATTGCACTCGCCTACCGGCTCGCTTATACGGGGCTGGAACATCGATTACCTAACGGCAATCTTTTTATTATACAAATACATGCCCCACGTTTTATTTCGCGTCATAACCCCATTTACATCATTTGGCTATATAGGTTTTGAAAAGTTTTATCGGACACTAATGATTTCGCATAGCTTTAGCTCACAACATTGGATTTTATTCTGACCGGGAAAGCCGGAACCCGTAGCCGATGCTCCTGAAGTCGGGCGTGCCGTCGTAACGAGTCGACACACGGCAGTCTGCCGCGTAGCCGCCCCAACCGCCACCGCGGAGCACACGGTTAGAGCCGGTTGCAGGGCCGGTAGGATTGGTCGTAGGACTACTGCTATAATTGCCATACCAATCGCTACACCATTCCCATACGTTACCACTCATATCGTATAGGCCAAGCTCATTGGGTTGCTTGGTTTTTATCGGGTGCGTTGTGATACCGCTCTTGCTGGTGTACCACGCAACATCACTTATCGTATTGCTACCGGCATATTTGTAGCCCTTGCTCTTATTGACTCCTCGGGCGGCATACTCCCACTCTGCCTCAGTAGGCAAGCGGAAGTTCTGTCCTGTAAGAGTGTTCAGTTTCTCGATAAACTCTTGACAATCGTTCCAACTTACTTGTTCTACAGGTCGTTGTAAATCGCCTTGGAAATAGCTGGGATTATCACCCATTACCGCTTGCCATAGGGCTTGCGTCACCTCCGTCTCACCGATATAGTAATCACTGAGCGTCACTCTATGGGCAGGTTTCTCGTCATCACTGGCATCACTTCCCTGCTCGCTCGTCGCTCCCATTGTGAAAGTACCTCCCTCGACAGCAACCATCTTGAAAGTAACTCCCGATACCGTAATCTCCGTATCGGAGCTCGGCGACAAGGTGGTGAGGGTTTTCGTATCGCTATAGGTAGTACCGGTTACATTCGTCGCATACGCCCGCACATAGTAAGCG
>JAFTRN010000006.1 GCA_017462265.1 Coprobacter sp.
AGAAACCACAACTTCGTCGCTCGAAGAGATGGTGTCGAAAGTCTCTTCTTGGCAGGAGGCGAGCATCATGGCTGCCGCAGCTGCCGATAACAAGATCTTTTTCATTGATAATTGTTTTTTGGGGTTTATATATTAGGTTGGCTTTTAGAAACTAAATTCTTGGGGAGTTGTCTTTTTGTAGTTTAGAATTTCTAATCAAATTGTACTATGGTATATGTATATGTAATCATAATTTTTCCGCAAAGATATATATTGCCACAAATTAATAAAAATATTTTGAACAAAAATTATAAAATTTTTTCATTATGACGAAGTAGTTATTGATTTGCACCAACTTAAAAAATATAAGTTGTCTCAAGTACACTTGAAATAATTTCTCTTTTACGATAAAATGGCACATCTTTTTGTAAAAAATAGAGAAAAATGTAGGTGAATTGAAATATTTTGTGTAATATTGCCGCGTAAAACAAGAAAATAACTTCTGAATTATGCCAGAACGGAATATGACAACACGACACTTTATGACCACCCCTTAGGGGGTCTGTTATCTTTTTCCGTATTTTTATCCTTCGGGAACAATCCAATTCTATTTTAGTAACAACTTTTGTAGGTGCAGACTTGCGCGAGCAGTCTTGTGGCTATAATATATGTACAATACTCCATGAAAGTAATGAAATTCGGTGGAACCTCGGTAGGTTCTGTCAAAAGTCTGAAAAATGTAAAACAAATAGTTGAATCTTGCCAAGAGCCGGTAATCGTTGTGGTATCGGCATTGGGTGGGATTACCGATAAATTGTTGGAAACTGCTCGTGTTGCAGCACTTGGAACCGCAGCCTACGAAGACAATATGCGGGAGATAATTGCCCGACATCACGATATAATATCGGGTATTGTGCCCGAAAGTCGTCGTCCGGAGGTATTGGCGCAAACCGATGCTTTGCTCGACGAGTTGGCCAATATATATAAGGGTGTCTCGTTGATACGTGATTTGTCGGGAAAAACTCAAAATATCATTGTGAGCTATGGCGAGCGCTTGTCGTCGTTCATTATCAGTCGCATCATTGATGGCGCGGTACATTACGATTCTCGCAGCTTCATCAAGACGGTGTCGCAATTCGAGAAAAATATCGTCGATTTCGATACGACCAACACACTTATTCGTGAGACATTCGCCTCGTTGCCCCAGGTGGCATTGGTTCCCGGCTTTATATCATCAGACAGTGTAACGGGCGAAGTGACCAATCTCGGTAGGGGTGGTTCGGATTATACGGCGGCAATATTGGCAGCGGCACTCAATGCCAATAAACTCGAAATATGGACCGATGTTGATGGTTTCATGACAGCCGATCCCCGAGTTATAAACAATACCTATGTTATAGAGCGACTTTCGTTTATCGAGGCTATGGAGTTGTGTAACTTTGGCGCGAAAGTTATATATCCGCCTACGATATATCCCGTATATCATAAGAATATACCTATTGTCATAAAGAATACGTTCAATCCCGATGCTCCCGGTACGCTTATCAGTGAAGAAAAGCATAGTAGTGACGGAAAGGCCATCAAGGGTATATCCTCTATCAACGATACCTGTCTTATTACCGTGTCGGGACTTGGTATGGTGGGTGTTATCGGTGTAAATTCTCGTATATTCAAGGCTTTGGCTCAGTCGGGTGTAAGCGTATTCTTGGTATCGCAAGCCTCTTCCGAAAATAATACCTCGTTTGCTGTGCGTAATGCCGATGCCGATAAGGCTATCGCGGTGCTCAACAAGGAGTTTGCCCACGAAATAGAGATGGGCGAGATGAGCGAGGCTCATGCCGAACGCGACTTGGCAACGGTGGCTATCGTAGGCGAGAATATGAAACATACCCCGGGTATCGCAGGTAAATTGTTTAATACATTGGGTCGTAACGGTATCAATGTGATTGCTTGTGCGCAAGGTGCGTCCGAGACCAATATATCGTTTGTAATAGCTCTCGATAGTCTGCGTAAGGCACTCAACGTCATACACGACTCCTTCTTCCTGTCCGATACCCAGGTACTCAATGTCTTTATTACCGGTATCGGATTGGTCGGAAGCAATTTGTTGGAGCAGATTCGTCGCCAACAACCCCGCCTGCTCAAAGAAAAATCGTTGCGTATCAACGTGGTAGGGCTCTCCAATTCGCGTCAGGCCGTGTTCTGTCGCGAAGGTATATCGCTCGAGAACTATGAAGAGGCATTGAAAAATTCCTCTGTAAAAAGTTCGCCCGAGGTAATACGAGATTCGATTATAAAGATGAATATCTTCAATTCGGTATTTGTCGATTGTACGGCAAGTTCCGAGATAGCCGCTATATATCGCGATTTGCTCGACCACAACGTGTCGGTGGTGGCTGCCAATAAGGTAGCCGCGTCGGCCGATTATGAGGACTACGCGCTCCTCAAACAGACGGCTCGTCGTCGAGACGTGAAATTCCTCTTCGAAACCAATGTGGGGGCCGGTTTGCCTATCATCAATACAATAAACAGCCTTATAAACAGTGGTGATACCATACTCAAAATAGAGGCGGTGGTATCGGGTACGCTCAATTATATATTTAATGTATTGAGCGAAGATGTGCCGTTGAGCCGGGCTATTCACATGGCCAAAGAGGCCGGATATAGCGAACCCGACCCGCGTATCGACCTCAGCGGGCAAGATGTATTGCGTAAATTGGTGATTCTGGCTCGGGAGGCCGGTTATCGCATAGAGCAAAGCGATGTGAAGCAAGACCTGTTCATTCCCGAGAAATTTTTCCAAGGTTCGCTCGAAGATTTTTGGCAACATATATCCGAACTCGATGCCGAGTTTGAACAACGTCGTCGCGAGGTGGCCGTGCAGGGTAAACGGTTCCGTTTTGTGGCTTCGTTGTGCGATGGAAAGGCGCGTATAGGCTTGGCTGCCATCGGTCGCGAACACCCCTTCTATGAGTTGGAAGGTAGCAATAATGTAATACTTATCACGACCGATCGATACAACGAATATCCCATGATTATTAAGGGTTATGGTGCCGGAGCTCCGGTTACGGCAGCCGGCGTTTTCGCCGATATTATCAGCATAGCCAATATCCGATAGAGATTGCTTTTTGTAAAAGGAGATAGGGTATGAAATATATTATAGTCTTAGGAGATGGTATGGCCGATGAGCCGATACTTTCGTTGGGAAATCTCACTCCGTTGCAAGCCGCCGATACGCCGGCGATGAATTGGCTGGCGGCGCATGGACGTTGTGGATTGTTACATACCGTCCCGGCCGGGTTTGAGCCGGGTAGCGAAATAGCCAATTTAGCGATACTTGGTTATGATCTGCCCACGGTTTTTGAGGGACGCGGTTCGCTCGAGGCCGCCAGTATGGGTGTGGAGATACAACCCGATGAAATGGCAATGCGTTGCAATCTTATCTGCATAGAGGAGGGTAAGATAAAGAATCATTCAGCCGGTCATATCTCCAATGAAGAGGCCGAGGAACTGATGGCCTATATGCAAAAAGAGTTGGGCGATAACGTGGTAAGTTTCTACCCGGGCGTTTCGTATCGCCACCTTTTGAAAATCAAGGGTGGTAATAAAGCATTGAAATGTACCCCGCCGCACGATGTGCCGGGTACTCCCTTTGCCGATGTACTGGTACAACCGCTCGATGTTCATGCCGAGGAGACTGCCGCACGCATTAATAGCCTTATACTACGTTCGCAGGAGTTGCTACCGCAACACCCGGTAAATCTACGCCGTAAGGCCGAGGGTAAAGATATGGCCAATAGTATATGGCCTTGGTCGCCGGGGTATAAACCGCGCATGGAAACCCTGTCGTCGCGTTATGGTATAGGTAGGGGAGCGGTCATTTCGGCGGTCGATCTCATTAAGGGTATCGGTGTGTATGCCGGATTACGCTCTATCGATGTGCCCGGGGCCACAGGACTATACGATACCAATTATGAGGGTAAAGTAGAGGCCGCGATAGAGGCTTTGCGTACCGACGATTTTGTGTATCTGCATATCGAGGCCAGCGACGAGGCGGGGCATGAAGGCAACGCCGAGTTGAAACGTACAACAGTGGAGTATCTCGATCGTCGGGTTCTACGACCGTTATTGCAAGTTGCTGACACATTTGGTGAGCCATTGACCATTGCGCTCTTGCCCGACCACCCGACCCCCTGTCGCATAAAAACACATACGTCTGCACCGATTCCTTTTGTGATATATAAGCCGGGAGTAACGCCCGATGCCGTACAGACTTATGACGAGTTCAGTGTCAAAAACGGATATTACGGTACACTGTCGGGCGAACAATTCATACAAGCGCTATTTGACGCGCCGACAAAGTAATTCAGCGAAGAATCGCATATAAAAAAAGGATTTTTTATAAAAAACTTCGCAGAAAAAACGGTATCTTTGTAAACATTGATACATCGACGCGAAAATATCGTGCTTGTGTATCGATATGAATGAAAAACATACCATCATGCAATATTTCAGCACCAACAAACAATCATCATCGGCTACTCTCGAAGAGGCCGTGGTTCGAGGGCTCGCCCCCGATAAGGGGTTGTATATGCCCGAACGTATAAAGAAGTTACCGCCGGCATTTTATCACAATATGGGTGAGATGTCTTTTCAAGAAATCTCATTCATTGTGGCAGAGGCATTTTTTGGAGAAGATATCGATGCCGATGTTTTGAAAAACATTGTCTATGATACACTCAGTTTCGATACCCCCATAGTGCAAGTACACGATTCTATTTACAGTCTCGAATTGTTTCATGGACCTACGGCTGCCTTCAAAGATGTAGGGGCACGTTTCATGGCTCGACTTTTGGGACACTTTATCCGCAAAGAGGGAAGTAAAGAGGTGAATGTGCTTGTAGCTACCTCGGGTGACACAGGAAGTGCCGTGGCCAACGGATTTCTCGATGTGCCTGGAATACAGGTGTATGTGCTCTATCCCAAAGGTAAGGTCAGCGAGATACAGGAAAAGCAATTTACTACGCTCGGACGCAACATTACAGCCCTCGAAATAGATGGGACCTTTGATGATTGCCAAGCGCTGGTAAAGAATGCCTTTATCGATGCCGACCTCAATAAAGCGATGAAACTGACCTCGGCCAACTCTATCAATGTGGCTCGTTTCCTCCCGCAAGCGTTTTATTATTTTTACGCTTACGCGCAACTGCTACGTCGTGGAATCTCCGAAAATGTGGTCATGTGCGTACCCAGTGGAAATTTTGGGAATATTACCGCCGGATTGTTTGGCCGCTATATGGGATTGCCGGTGAAACGATTTATCGCAGCCAATAATCGTAACGATATATTCTTACAATATTTACATACCGGGGTATATGAACCGAAACCTTCGGTACAGACCATTGCCAATGCGATGGACGTAGGGGCCCCCAGTAATTTTGCCCGTATTCTCGATTTGTATAACCATTCTCATGAAATGATTTGTGAGGATATTAGCGGTGCCGCTTATACCGATGAGCAGATACGAGAAACCTTGGCCGAAGTATATCGCAAACATCACTATCTGCTCGACCCGCATGGTACGTGTGGTTATAGGGCATTGGCCGAGAATTTGCAACCCGGCGAGACAGGTGTGTTCCTCGAAACGGCGCATCCGGCTAAATTCCTCGATACGGTAGAGCCTATTATCGGCGAAAAAGTGGAAATCCCGGCTACGTTGCAACGCTTTATGCAGGGCGAGAAAAAAACGGTAGAATTACCATCGGATTTTACTCACTTCAAACGCTATCTCCTACAACGATAGGTGCATAGCCTATATGATAAATAAAGACCTCGGTGTAAGTTCCAGAAACTTATACCGAGGCATTTTTTTTATTGAAAATTGGGTAACTTTCTAAACATATTTTGGGGTGATGTGTTATTGTTTTATGACAAGATTTTTGTGAAACCTAATTTTCTAAATTCTTAATAATATGGCAAATATTGGAAAGAGCGTAAAACTGGGCGTTTTTACACTGGCTATTATGAATGTTACGGCGGTGGTGTCGTTGCGCGGATTGGCGTCTGAGGCGGTTTATGGACTCAGTTCGGCATTTTATTATCTTTTTGCCGCTATTGTGTTCCTCATACCTATGGCGTTGGTTGCAGCCGAGTTGGCCGCTATGTTTCAAGACAAGCAGGGGGGCGTATTTCGGTGGGTAGGAGAGGCGTATGGCAAAAAAGTCGGTTTCTTGGCCATCTGGTTACAGTGGATTCAGAACACGATATGGTATCCCACGGTACTGACTTTTGGGGCTGTATCGTTGGCATTTATCGGTATGGACAGCGCTCACGATATGACGTTGGCGTCGAATCGTGTATATACGTTGCTTATTGTATTGGTTATCTATTGGTTGGCTACTTTTATTTCGCTCAAAGGTATGGATTGGGTAGGTAAGGTCTCAAAAATCGGAGGTCTCGTCGGTACGATTATTCCGGCCGGACTGTTGGTGTTACTTGCCATTGTATATCTGGTGAGTGGCGGTACACCGCAAATGGATTTTCACGGCAGCTTCTTCCCCGATCTTTCTAATTTCAACAACCTTGTATTGGCAGCAAGTATTTTCCTCTTTTATGCCGGTATGGAGATGGGGGGTATCCACGTGAAAGATGTGGATAACCCTTCGAAAAATTACCCGAAAGCCGTATTTATAGGTTCGTTTATTACAGTCTTGATTTTTATATTGGGAACGTTCTCGCTCGGCATTATCATACCCTCAAAAGAGATAAATCTTACCCAAAGTTTGTTGGTGGGATTCGATCGCTATTTTGCCTACATACACGCCTCATGGCTCGGTCCGGTTATTGCTATAGCTTTGGCATTCGGCGTGTTGGCCGGTGTGCTTACGTGGGTTGCCGGTCCGTCAAAGGGTATCTATGCCGTGGGCAAAGCCGGCTATCTGCCTCCATTTTTCCAGAAATCCAACGCGAAAGGTGTGCAGAAGAATATACTCCTCATACAGGGTGGCTTGGTAACTATTTTGAGCCTTTTGTTTGTGGTAATGCCTTCGGTACAAAGTTTTTATCAGATACTTTCGCAACTTACCGTGCTACTCTATCTCATTATGTATCTGCTTATGTTCAGTGCGGCCATTTATCTGCGATATAGTATGAAAGACACTGCCCGTCCGTTCCGTATAGGCAGTAAGGGTAATGGCCTGATGTGGTTTGTCGGAGGTTTGGGATTTTGCGGCTCGTTGCTCGCTTTCATATTGAGTTTCATTCCTCCCACACAGATTTCTGTCGGCAGTAATGCCGTGTGGTATGCCATACTCTTCACGGGAGGTATTGTCGTGGTTGCCGCACCTTTTATAATCTATGCGTTGCGTAAACCTTCATGGGTCGATGCCAACAGCCGATTAGAACCCTTCCATTGGGAAGAACAGTCGGCAATTACGCCCAACCCATCACACAATGATAAGTAATAAGTAGATTAAAAAATAATAGCGGGGAAAGTATTTACCATAACCATACTTTCCCCGCTATTGTATTCGCAGAAGCAGTTAATAAAAAATGCTTCTTATGAAAACCTTTTATTCCTCTTCTTTCTTTACAAGTTCGAAGAAGCCGCTGATTTCTTGTTGATCTATGGCTTGACGCACATTGAAACGTTTCACTTGATCCTCGTAGCCTTTTTTAGTGAGTTTAATCTCTATAACTACGTCACGAGAATTTTCGTAAGTAAGGCCTAAGATATTGAACGAGCGGGTTTCCTCATAGGGGGTAGAGGTGAGGTACAGCTCATTGGTGTTTTTTACGATACTCGGAAT
>JAFTRN010000007.1 GCA_017462265.1 Coprobacter sp.
AGCGCTTCCCGCTCATCGAAATTACAATCGTAACCGAGGGCACGCTATCGCTAAGCCCTCGGCTACTCAAATTCGGCCCATTCGGGCAGATATTGTGATATACTAATCGATTACCTAACGGCAATCTTTTTATAACACAAATCAAGCCCCTCTTTTTATTTTATCGCATAAATTATCTTAAATCATAGTTTTCCGAAGATTTTTAAAATCTTTATCGGACACCAATAATTTTTATTTTATAGTCTCTCTTTCGTTTCCATGGCGGACACTCGGCCCGAAATACTCTCACGACGATTACCTACGCGTCTTTGCGGGGGTAGTCGATGGTGTAGTGCAGGCCGCGGCTCTCCTTGCGCTCCATGGCATGGCGGGTGATGAGATAGCCCACGTTTATCATATTGCGCAACTCGCATATCTCGCGCGAGGCCTTACTACGCTTGAAGAGGCTCTCGGTCTCCTCATAGAGTATGTCGAGGCGATTCCATGCCCGGGTGAGGCGCACGTTGCTACGCACAATACCCACATACGACTCCATCACTTGATTTACCTCTTTCATACTCTGTGTGATAAGCACACGCTCCTCGTTGGTGATGGTACCCTCGTCGTTCCACTCGGGTATATCGGTGTTGTAGTCGTAGCGGTCGAGTATGCTCAGGGCGTGACGGGCGGCCGATTCGGCATACACGATGGCCTCTATCAGCGAGTTCGACGCCAACCGGTTGCCACCATGCAATCCGGTGCAAGAGCACTCGCCAAGGGCGTAGAGGCGCTTGATGCTCGACTGTCCGTCGAGATCGACCTTTATACCGCCACACAAATAGTGCGCCGCCGGCGCTACAGGTATATAATCTTTGGTAATATCTATTCCTATCTCCAAGCAATGGCGATAGATGTTGGGGAAGTGTCGCTTGGTCTCCTCGGCATCTTTGTGGGTGACATCGAGGTACACATGGTCCTCGCCTCGCAATTTCATCTCGCTGTCGATAGCCCGGGCCACGATATCGCGCGGGGCAAGCGACAGACGTGCGTCGTACTTGTGCATAAACTCCTCGCCATCAAGGGTGCGCAATACGGCACCATAGCCGCGCATCGCCTCGGTAATGAGGAAACTGGGGCGGTCGCCCGGGTGATACAACGCCGTGGGATGAAACTGTATAAACTCCATATCCTTCACCGCACCTTTGGCGCGATATACCATGGCTATACCGTCGCCGGTAGCCACCAACGGATTGGTCGTGTTGCGATATACCGCCTCACAACCACCGGTAGCCATCACCGTGATTTTGGAGAGGAAGGTATCGACCTCGCCACTCTCCTCGTTGAGCACATAGGCCCCGAAACATTTTATGCCCGGGGTATATCGGGTGACGATGATACCCAAGTGATGTTGCGTGATGATCTCTACGGCAAAATGGTTCTCGAATATCGTGATATTGGGGTGTTGCTGCACCGCCCGTATGAGGCTGGTCTGTATCTCGGCCCCTGTATTATCTTTGTGATGCAGGATACGAAACTCGGAGTGTCCGCCCTCGCGATGCAGGTCGAACTCGCCCTTCTCGTTCTTGTCGAACTGCACACCCCAATCGATCAGTTGCCGTATCTGGGCCGGCGCCTCACGCACCACCTTTTCCACGGCCTGCGGGTCACTGATGTAGTCGCCCGCTATCATGGTATCGTCGATATGCTTGTCGAAATTATCGACCATCATATTTGTAACCGAGGCTATACCTCCTTGCGCAAAATAGGTATTCGCCTCTTCGAGCCCGGCCTTGCATATAAGCGCCACCTTGCCTTTGTGAGCCACCTTCAACGCGAAACTCATACCGGCAATGCCCGAGCCTATCACCAGAAAATCGTACTTATGTACCATAGTTTCAGAATATTCTATTCCTAAACAAACCGGCTGCAGTGTACACCGGTCCTTTTATATAAGCAAAGGTAAGAATTTATTGAGAAGCTGTTAGAGAAGCTGTTTAAAATTTTCTAAAAATTTTTACTACGGCTTCTTATTTTATTGAAAAATTATTATGGAAAATACTGCCTACCGCAGCAAATGTCTCTTCGGTATGGCTCACCCTACGATAAGCGGCCCCGACCTACAAAACGTAGAGACGCTTGCCCCAAGCGTCCGCCAAGTGTGGAATAAACGTTTGTCCGGAGGGCTATATTTGAGTAGCCGTGCGATGAGCGTAGCAGTTCGCACGGAAACGAAGGGCCAAAGCTCCTCCGGAGTCCGAAGGACTCAATCTTGTTGTTATCATTGAGGGCAATATCACCGAGGTGCACCACAAATTCAGATTGAGCGCTTCCCGCTCATCGAAATTACAATCGTAACCGAGGGCACGCTATCGCTAAGCCCTCGGCTATTCAAATTCGGCCCTTTCGGGCAGATATTGTGTAAAACCGTTCGCCTACCGGCTCACTTATATGGGGCTATCAATTCGATTACCTAACGGCAATCTTTATAGGCTTTTTTTGATTTTTTTAGAAAAAAACTATCACTTGTGCTATGTTGTGGCACAACCGGACTATAACTTTGCATTGTCATTTTTTGCAACTCGGTTACATTGAGTTTCATTTTATTTCTCACGATGTCGTAATCACTTATTGCAACCGGAGATAACGTCTTTTGGGTCAAGTGCGGTTTGTAGATGCTCTAATTGAATGAAAGTTAATCAACGACACGAGGCGGACCGCGGTCCGCCTCGCATTTTTATATCACAATAACGTTATTCCACTACCTCGCCGAGCAGGGTAGCAGATGAGGCATCGGTGATACGCACTTGCACGAAATGGCCGGTATGTACCCCGGCTACTCGGGGGAATACCACCATCTTGTTTTGTTGCGTACGACCGCACTGTTGCTCCTGCGAACGACGAGAAGCCCCCTCGACCAGCACCTCGAATGTCTTGCCCACATCGCGGCGATTGCTTTCGAGCGACAGTTCGTTCTGCAAGTCGATCATACGTTGCAATCGCTCTATCTTCACCTCCTCGGCAATATTATCGGGCAGATAACGAGAGGCGTGAGTACCGGGCCGCTCGGAATATTTGAAAAGGAATGAGCTGTCGAAGCCCACCTCGCGCATGAGCGAAAGAGTGTCGGCAAATTCCTCCTCGGTCTCGGAATGGAAACCCGAGAACAGGTCGCTCGACAGTCCGCAATCGGGCAATATGCGACGTATGGCCGCCACACGGTCGAGATACCACTCGCGCGTATATTTACGATTCATAAGCGCCAGTATGCGGTTGTTGCCCGACTGCACCGGCAGGTGTATATGACGGCACAGATTGGGGTATCGGGCTATGGTGTGCAACGTAGCGTCGCTCATATCCTTGGGATGTGACGTGGTAAATCGCATGCGCATATCGGGCGCCGCCTCGGCCACCATGGCCAGCAACGCGGGGAAATCGACGATAGTACCGTCGGCAGCCTCGAAACGATAGGAATTGACATTCTGCCCCAGCAACGTGGCCTCTTTGAAACCGCGACCGCGCAAGTCGGCAAGTTCCTGCAAGATGCTTTGAGGGTCGCGACTACGCTCGCGCCCCCGGGTATAGGGTACGATGCAATAGGAGCAAAAATTGTTGCACCCGCGCATGATGGAGATAAATCCCGATATACGTCCGGCTCCGATGCGAGAGGGTATTATCTGCTTATAAGTCTCGGTCGTAGAGAGTGCCACATTGATAGCCTTCTCACCTCGCTCGACCGATGCCACCAAATGGGGCAAATCGAGATAGGCGTCGGGGCCCACCACCAAGTCGGCATGGTGCACATCGAGCAGCTCCTCCTTGGCACGCTCGGCCATACAACCCAGCACACCGACTATCAAATTTCTGTTTTTTCGGCGCAACGAGTTGAAATATTGCAGCCGCGAAATCACTTTCTGCTCGGCATTATCGCGTATCGAACAGGTATTGACAAATATGGCATCGGCCTCGCCTATATCCTCACACAATGTGTAACCTTCCATTTTCATAATAGAAGCCACCACTTCGCTATCGGCCATATTCATTTGGCAGCCATAAGTTTCAATAAATAATTTTTTCTCGACCATTTCCATTTTTTCGGCAGGTTGTACCTCAATTTCTTTTTTCATTGTGTGAATATTTATGCGGATATTCTTATTTTTTTGCTTTTAATGCCTACTTTTTCTGACAAAAATTTTGTATTTAATTTTTTTTGACTATCTTTGCCGATACTTCATATGAAATTTTTTCATAGTTAAGGTTTAGGTTAAATGAAGATAGGGCGGTTGTGAAACTGTCCTATTTTTTATTTTATGCCCGAGAGTCTTAGAAGCTGTTTAAAATTTTCTTGAAAAATTATTACGGCTTCAAAAAACAAAGTTTCGGCTTCTTTAAGGCTCTTTTGGTTGCCTTTTTCATCAAACCGCTGGGAAGTAGCTCGCTACTACCTGCGCATTTTGATGAAAAATTCAATCCAAAATACCTCTTAAATAATCTCGAAATAAAATTTAAACAACTTCTTAACGATTTTCATATTTTTCCTATCTTTGCAGTAACGATGCGACAAAGATACGATAATCTTTGCATATCCGGTACAAAAACGACTACCGAGAAGAGGTATCGCAAGTACTGTACAATCTCTAAAGTACAATTACACAACTTCTAAAGCACATAAAAGTTACAATTATGAAGTACAAAATCATTTCAGCCGACGAGGCCGCAACGTATGTTCATCACGATGATAATGTAGGTTTTGGAGGATTTACTGCCGCCGGTACCCCCAAGGTTATCCCTTCGGCCATAGCCCGCAGAGCCGAAGAAGAACACGCCGCCGGACGCCCTTTCCGTATAGGCATCTTCACCGGTGCCTCATCGAGCGACAAACTCGACGGAGCCTTGGCTCGTGCCAAAGCCGTAAAATTCCGTACCCCCTATCAATCGTGCGCCGACTCGCGTGTCGCCATCAATGCCGGCGAGATATCCTATTGCGATATGCACCTGTCGGAACTGGCACAGACACTGCGCTACGGCTTCTTGGGTGACATAGATGTAGCGATAATCGAGGCTTCGTCGGTGACCGACGATGGCAAAATATACCTCGGCACTGGCGTAGGTATCGCCCCCACGGTATGCCGATTGGCCAAGAAGATACTCATAGAGCTCAACAGTCACAACCCGAAAGAGTTGGCCGGATTCCACGACATTTATCAGCCCGCCGATCCTCCCCATCGTCGCGAGATACCTGTGTATAAGCCGAGCGACCGCATAGGTGTGCCCTACATACAGGTCGATCCCGAAAAAATCGTCGGTATAGTAGAGACCAATCTGCCCGATGGCGTAAAAGAGTTTGCCCCGGTCGATGAAGTGACGATGAAAATCGGCCAGAACGTGAGCGACTTCCTCACCGCCCAACTGCAAGCCGGATTGATACCGGCCGAATTTCTGCCCATACAATCGGGTGTAGGCAATATCGCCAACGCCGTGCTGGGCTGCCTGGGTAAAAATCCGCACATACCTCCCTTCCAAATGTACACCGAGGTGGTGCAAGACTCGGTAATAGGCCTCATACGCGAAGGACGATGCACCTTTGCCAGCAGTTGCTCGCTCACCATCAGCGACAAATTGGCGCAAGAGGTTTTCAGCGACCTCGATTTCTTCCGCGACAAACTGGTACTCCGCCCCGGCGAGATAAGCAACAACCCCGAATTGGTGCGTCGTATGGGACTTATCACCATCAATACCGCCTTGGAGGCCGATATATTCGGAAACGTAAACAGTACCCACGTCACAGGTACAAAAATGATGAACGGTATCGGCGGCTCGGGCGACTTCACCCGCAACGGTTACTTGTCGATATTCACCTGCCCCTCGATAGCCAAGGGTGGTAAAATCAGCGCGATTGTACCCATGGTTTCGCACCTCGACCACAGCGAGCACTCGGTAAACATCATCGTCACCGAATGGGGCGTAGCCGACCTGCGTGGAAAAGCGCCACGCGAACGTGCCGAACTCATTATCGAAAACTGCGCTCACCCCATGTATCGCCCGCTGTTGCGCGAATATCTTTCGCTCCGCGGCAAAGGCCATACACCACACAGCCTCAACGCGGCATTCGCCTTCCACGAAGAGTTTTTGCGGTCGGGCGATATGAGCCTTACCTCATTTGAGGACTTCAAATAATATCGCAATATGCAAGAGTGGTTGTCGCGCACATCACTACTGCTCGGCGAGCAGGCTGTCGCCAACCTGCACGACAGGCACGTTCTGGTCGTGGGGGTTGGTGGCGTAGGCGCCTATGCCGCCGAGATGGTGGCCCGTGCCGGAGTGGGCGAAATGACCATCATCGATGCCGACACCGTGGCCGAGAGCAACATCAACCGCCAATTGGTGGCCCTACACTCGACCATAGGGCGTCCTAAGGTGGAGATTCTTGCCGACCGACTGCTCGACATAAACCCCTCGTTGCGTTTACACGCCGAGTGTCAATATCTCGAAGCCGATGGTGTAGATGCGCTTCTCGACCGGAATTTCGATTACGTAATCGACGCTATCGATACCCTCGCCCCCAAGGTGGCCCTGCTCATCGCCTGCCTGCGGCGCAAGGTGAAAGTAATTTCATCAATGGGGGCCGGCGCACGCCTCGACCCCACGGCTGTCGCTTACGCCGATATTGCCGACACCTACCATTGCGGACTGGCCCGAGAGGTGCGCCGACGGCTCAAAGCCGCCGGAATACGCAAAGGGTTGAAAGTCGTATTCTCGACCGAACAACCATCATCGACAGCTGTTATACCGGCAACAGGCGAACGCAACAAACGCTCCACGGTAGGTACTATTTCGTACCTGCCGGCTCTTTTTGGCTGTTACCTGGCCGCTCACGTCATACGCAAACTTACCGACAATGATTCAAATAAACAGCATTCATAAAAATTACGGTTCACTCGAAGTATTAAAGGGTATCGATGCCACGATAGCCCCTCACGAAATCGTATCGATTGTCGGAGCCAGCGGAGCAGGAAAAACCACCCTGTTGCAAATCGCAGGGACCCTCGAGAAACCCGATGCCGGTGAGATAATCATCAACGACTGCCGGGTATTCGCCTTGAAAGAGAAAGAGCTATCGGCGTTTCGTAACCGCCACATTGGTTTCATATTCCAGTTCCACCAACTCCTACCCGAGTTTACAGCCTTGGAAAATGTAATGTTACCGGCCCTCATAGCTCGTGACAATAGTGCCGATGCTCGCCGACGCGCCGGAGAACTGCTCGACTTCCTGGGGCTGTCACAACGATTATCGCACAAGCCGGCCCAGTTGTCGGGTGGCGAGAAACAGCGGGTAGCTGTGGCTCGCGCACTCATCAACCGCCCCGACGTAATTCTGGCCGATGAACCATCGGGAAGCCTCGACACGCAGAACAAGGCCGAACTGCACAACCTGTTTTTCGACCTCCGCAAGGAGTTTGGACATACATTCATCATCGTCACCCACGACGAATCTTTGGCCCGGCTCTCCGACCGCACCATCGTGATGCAGGACGGTCGCATAGTCTCGACCATAAACAATATCGTGCCATGACATCGCGGAAGTCACTACTACTTATCCTCCCGATATTCATGCTCTTATCGTGCGATGAAAGCAGCGACACGATCGACCTCACCGATTTCAGGCAAGACCTCGTAACCTGCCTGCACGATGCCGACCGTCTTATATTCAAGCGTGATGATGGAATGTACCTCTACCCCGAAGAAGTTCTACCGGCCACATCGTTTCCCGAGGGGCAACGAGTGGTCATAGGCTATTCTCCCGACGAAACAGTAGGAAACCATACAGAGATAGAACTTGTCACGTCGATAGGCGAGATTCCCTACACGACCATATCGCAGGTATCGCTCATAGAGGCGGCTCTCCTACCCGATGAGCCCCTCTATCTCACGACGATATGGTACAGTGGCGGGTGTATCAATCTGCGTTATAAAATAGAATTTCACGACAAAGCTCATAGCATGGCGATGATTTCTATCGACGACAAGGCGACTGCCGATACTCTCGACGTAGAGTTGCGCTACAACACCCACGACGACGCTCCCGGATATTATCGCTCGGGGTACGCCTCGTTCCGCCCGGAAAAACCGCTACCCCCCACGATACGCGTTACCATCAATACCGCCAACCTTGATGGCAAACGAGAATTTATTTTCAACACAAAATAGAGCCATGGTTTTAGTTATTAAGGAATACTTAACAACTGAATTTAGTAAAAACAGAAAATATTAAAACACAATATATTATGGAAAAGAAAGAGTTACAAATAGAACTTACTCCCGAAGTGGCCGAAGGCACTTATGCCAATCTGGCCGTAATCAGCCACTCATCGTCGGAATTTGTGACCGACTTCATACGCATACTCCCCGGTATGCCCAAGGCGCAAGTAAAATCGCGTATCGTGCTCACCCCCGAACATGCCAAACGTCTGCTTCTCGCACTCGAAGATAACATCGTGAAATACGAAAAACAATTCGGAAAAATAAACGTGGGTGAAGGCGCTCCCAAACCTCCGTTTATGTTCCCCGGTGGTGAGGCCTAAGAAACTGTCTTGAATTTTCTTAAAGATTTATTACGACTTCTAAGAGGCAAAACCAATCTTTTCTCTCTACGAACGTTGTTTTGTTTGCAGAGAATCATTATTTTTGCGCGAAATAAGAAGTGCTTTTTGTTTATTAAGCAACAAATATCGTAAAATATGGAACAGAAACTTACCATCTATAATACGCTTACCCGCCGTAAAGAGGTATTCGAGCCACTCAACCCGCCATACGTGGGTATGTATGTGTGCGGACCTACGGTCTATGGTGACGGACACTTGGGCCACGCCCGTCCCGCTATCACGTTCGACCTACTGTTTCGCTACCTGCAACACCTCGGATACAAGGTGCGCTATGTGCGCAACATCACCGATGTAGGGCACCTCGAAAACGATGCCGATGAGGGCGAGGATAAAATAGCCAAGAAAGCCCGTCTCGAACAGCTCGAACCCATGGAGGTGGTACAATACTACCTCAACCGTTACCACAAGGCGATGGAGGCTCTCGGCGTATTGCCCCCCAGCATCGAACCGCACGCGTCGGGACATATCATCGAGCAGATAGAGTATATAAAGAAGATACTCGACAACGGCTATGCCTACGTAAGTGAAGGCTCGGTATATTTCGATGTAGAAAAATACAACAAAAACCACCACTACGGCAAACTCTCGGGACGCAATATTGAAGAGTTACTGGGTACCACCCGCGCGCTCGATGGACAACAAGAGAAACACAACACGTTCGATTTTGCCCTTTGGAAAAAGGCCGCTCCCGAGCATATCATGCGTTGGCCTTCACCTTGGAGCGACGGATTTCCCGGCTGGCACCTCGAATGTTCGACCATGGGCACCAAATACCTCGGTGAAACGTTCGATATACACGGAGGCGGTATGGACCTGCTCTTCCCCCACCACGAGTGCGAAATAGCACAATCGGTGGCAGCCCTGGGCAAAGAGACCGTACGGTACTGGATGCACAACAATATGATTACCATCAACGGACAAAAGATGGGTAAATCGTTGGGCAACTTCATCACCCTCGACCAATTCTTCAAAGGCGAGCACAAGTTGCTCACCCAGCCTTTCTCGCCTATGACCATACGTTTCTTCATACTGCAGGCCCAGTACCGCAGTACACTCGACTTCAGCAGCGAAGCATTGGTAGCCGCCGAAAAGGCTTGGCAACGACTGAGCGAGGGGTGGAACAACTTGGCTAAAATCACGCCTGCCGCCGAAACGACCGTTGATGTGAAAGAGCTGCGGGCAAAATGCTACGAGGCTATGAACGACGACCTCAACACCCCGATAGTGATTTCTCACCTCTTCGATGGTGTACGTGTCATCAACACCATATTGGCCGGTAATGCCACCATCAATGCCGACGACTTAGCCGAATTGCGCGATACGTTCTCGACTTTTATGTTCGACATACTCGGTCTGCGTCTCGAAAACGCCGAAACTACCGGTACCGCCGAGCCATTCGAGAAAGCCGTGGAGTTTCTGCTCGAAATGCGTCGCGAGGCCAAAGCCCGCAAAGACTGGGCCACCAGCGACCTTATACGCGACAAACTCGGCGAGATAGGCTTTGAGTTGAAAGACACCAAAGAGGGTACCGAGTGGAAACTCAAATAAAATTA
This sequence comes from Coprobacter sp., assembly GCA_017462265.1. GTDB lineage: Bacteria > Bacteroidota > Bacteroidia > Bacteroidales > UBA11471 > Caccoplasma. The sequence goes on from JAFTRN010000007.1 coordinate 10,193, forward strand.
CGACAAACAATATTGAAGGTGCCGGCTCACAAGAGAGTGTGGCACCTTCTTTTTTTAGACACATTATGCATTGGAATCCGTGGCACGGGTGTGTAAAACTGAGTGAGGGCTGTCGCAACTGCTATGTATATCGCATCGACGGCAGCCATGGACGCGATAGCCGGAAGGTGTATCGCACAGCCGACTTTGACCTGCCGATACGACGCCTGCGCAACGGTCGTTTCAAAATAAAGTCGGGCGAGACTTTGTACACCTGCTTATCGTCGGATTTCCTGCTCGACACTGCCGATGAGTGGCGTGCCGAGGCATGGGATATGATTCGGCGCCGACACGATCTACATTTTTTCATCATCACCAAACGTATTGATCGCCTGGCTCAATCCCTACCGCCCGATTGGGGTACCGGCTATCACAATGTAACCCTATGCTGCACGGTCGAGAACCAAGACCGTGCCGATTATCGATTGCCCATATACCTTAATACCCCCATACAGCACAAAATCATCGTATGTGAGCCTCTGCTCGAGACCATCGATTTATCGCCTTACCTTACGTCCGAGATAGAACAGGTAATCGTCGGAGGCGAATCGGGCGACAATGCGCGAGAGTGCCGGTATGAATGGGTTCTCGCTCTACAACGGCAATGCGTGAAGGCCGGAGTATCATTCACCTTCAAACAGACCGGTGCACATTTTGTGAAAGCTGGTATCGCCTACAACATTCCGCGCGAAAAGCAACACGCCCAAGCTCGCAAGGCCGGTATCGACTATCTACGTCCCGAGTTCAACAAGCAATCACCCGGTCCCCTCTTCGACATCGGCGACGAATGACAGGTATCTCCCCGTAAAAACGTTCATAAAAAAAGCTTGCAGAGTTTCACAACTCCACAAGCCGGGAAAATAAAATATGAAATCAATGTGTTTTTACATACGATCGGGTACCTGTATTCCAAGTAATCCCATAGCGGTTTTCACCACACGAGCCACATTGGCCGATAGCAACAGGCGGAATGTCTTCACGTCGGCATCGGCCTCTCGCAGTATCGAGTAGTCGTGATAGAATTGATTGTATTCTTTCACCAAGTCGTAGGTGTAGTTGGCGATAAGAGCCGGACTGAATTGAGCCCCGGCTTCGGCCACCACATCGGTGAAAGCGGCCAATTGTTGCACGAGCGAAATCTCTTTGTCCGAGAGTGAAATATGCGTCGAAGCCTCGGAGGGCAAAGTAATACCTTCATCGGCAGCTTTGCGCAATACCGAGCATATACGGGCGTGTGTATATTGTATGAACGGACCTGTATTGCCATTGAAATCGATCGACTCCTTGGGATTGAAGGTCATATTCTTTCGCGGATCGACCTTGAGTATAAAGTATTTCAATGCGCCAAGTCCCACCATTTCCGAAACGGCGGCAGCCTCTTCGGCCGTGCAACCATCGAGTTTGCCCAACTCGGCCGAGGTTTCGCGAGCGGTATTTACCATCTCCTCTACAAGATCGTCGGCATCGACCACCGTACCTTCGCGCGATTTCATTTTGCCCTCGGGCAGTTCCACCATACCATACGAGAAGTGCACCAACTCTTTGCCCCATTTGAATCCAAGCTTATCAAGCAGGATAGAGAGTACCTGGAAGTGATAGTTCTGCTCGTTTCCCACCACATACACCATGCGATCAATGGGATAGTCGCGGAAGCGCAATTTAGCAGTGCCTATATCTTGTGTCATATACACCGATGTACCATCGGCGCGCAACAACAATTTATGGTCAAGTCCCTCTCCGGTGAGGTCGGCCCATACCGAACCATCGTCTTTGCGGTACATAATACCTTTATCGAGTCCTTCGAGTACCTTCTCCTTTCCTTCAAGATAGGTCTGCGACTCATAGTATATCTTGTCGAAATCTACACCGAGACGACGATAGGTCTCGTCAAATCCGGCATATACCCAGCCATTCATCATCTCCCACACACGACGCACCTCGGTATCGCCGGCTTCCCATTGGCGCAACATCTCACGAGCCTCGGCCATCAGCGGTGAAGCCGCTTCGGCCTCCTCCTTGCTCATACCCTGTTCTTGCAGTGCGGCAACCTCTTGCTTATAGTGCTTGTCAAACAATACATAGAAATCGCCTATAAGGTGATCGCCTTTTTTGCCCGACGACTCGGGGGTGACGCCATCGCCCCACTTCTGCCACGCCAACATCGATTTACAGATGTGAATACCACGATCGTTTACGATATTGGTCTTTACCACACGGTTTCCGTTGGCTGCCATGATACAGGCGAGACTGTATCCTAATAGGTTGTTGCGCACATGGCCCAAATGCAACGGCTTGTTGGTATTGGGCGACGAATACTCTATCATCACCAGCGGAGCATCGGGTGTCACGGCCTTTATTCCATACCGTTCTGTTGCATTGATGGCATTGAGCTGGCTCACCCAGCACGAGGGGGCAATCACGAGATTCAAGAAACCCTTTACCACGTTGAATGAGGCAATCATATCGGCATTATGTTCTTGCAGATATTGACCTATCTCCGTGGCCGTGGCCTCGGGAGCTTTACGAGAGGCTTTCAGGAAAGGGAACACCACCAGGGTGAGGTTGCCCTCAAATTCTTTTTTCGTTTTCGACAACTGCAAGGTGTCGGGGGCCGCCTCCACGCCATAAAGGGCTTGCAGGGCCGCCGAGATGGCTTGCGCTATTTGGTTTTCGATTTTCATACGATAGTTTTTGATAGTACGCTCCCGTTGCGAAACACAACGAGAGTGCAAATGTACAACTTTTCTGTCATAAACCGGCAGAAACAGGGTAAGTTATAAGAAGCTATTTTGAAAAATAGAACATTCCTATAAGCTTTCGAGTATTTTTTTCAATACGACTTGTGCCGATATTTCGCGGTTGGCCGCCTCGGGTATTACTATCGATTGCGCACTTTCGATTACCTCGTCGGTCACAATCATATTGCGACGCACCGGCAGGCAGTGCATGAAATAGGCATTGTTGGTAAGCGCCATCTTCTCGGCATCGACCGTCCACGAACGATCTTTGTTGAGTACCTCGCCATAATGCGGGTCGTTATATACCGACCAGTTTTTGGCATAGATAAAGTCGGCCCCTTCGAAAGCCTTGCGTTGGTCATACTCCACACGGGCGTTTCCCACGAAACGCGGGTCGAGCTCATACCCCTCGGGGTGTGTTATCACAAAGTCGTAATCGGTCTCGTTTATCCACTCGGCAAACGAGTTGGCCACAGCCTGAGGCAGGGCTTTGGGGTGCGGCGCCCATGTCAATACCACTTTGGGCCGCTCCACCTTTTTATACTCCTCGATGGTGATGAGGTCGGCAAAGCTCTGCAACGGGTGACGGGTAGCGGCCTCCATGCTGAATACAGGTCGGCCCGAGTATTTTATAAACTGGGAAATGATTTTCTCCTCGTAATCATCGGTTTTGTTTTCGAAACGGGCAAACGAGCGTACCCCTATCACATCGCAATAGCAACCTATCACAGGAATGGCTTCGAGCAGGTGCTCGGTCTTATCGCCGTCCATGATCACACCATGCTCGGTCTCGAGTTTCCAAGCTCCTTGATTGATATCGAGTACGATTACGTTCATACCGAGATTCATCGCCGCCTTTTGAGTACTGAGGCGGGTACGAAGGCTCGAGTTGAAAAATATCATTATCAAGGTCTTGTTTTTGCCTAAGTGTTGATAGGCAAACCGATCGGCCTTCACCGTGAAAGCCTCTTGCAAGGCGGCACGCAGGTCGCCGATGTCTTTGACTGAAGTGAAATGTCTCATATCTTGGTTGGTTTATTTCTTATCGTATCTGACCGTTGCCGGTGATAATATATTTGTAGGTAGTGAGCTCGGGCAGTGCCATCGGTCCGCGAGCGTGCAACTTCTGCGTACTGATGCCTATCTCGGCCCCGAAGCCAAACTGTCCGCCATCGGTAAAGGCCGTCGATACATTGGCATACACGCAAGCCGCGTCGATTTCCCGGGCGAAACGGGCGCAAGCCGCCGCATCTTCGCTTACGATACATTCGCTATGTCCCGAGGTGTATCGGCTGATATGCGCCAAGGCCTCATCGAGCGATGCCACGCTCTTTATCGACATCTTGTAATCGAGAAATTCCGTACCATAGCTGTCGTCGGTTGCCGGGCACAGGAGTTCCGCAGGATAAGCCCCGCTCAATGCGTCATAAGCATCGGCATCGGCATATATCAACACATTTTTCGAGGCCAGAGGGGCACATAGTACCGGCAGGTCGGCCAGTCGGTCGCGGTGCACCACCACACTGTCGAGCGCGTTACACACCGACACCCGGCGTGTCTTGGCGTTGAATATGATGTCGCGACCTTTGGTCACATCGCCCGCCTTATCGAAATAGGTGTGACATACACCCGCACCGGTCTCTATCACCGGCACTCGGGCATTTTGGCGCACATAGTCGATAAGCCCTTTACTCCCTCGGGGAATAATCATATCCACATAGCCCACAGCTGTTAATAACTCGCTCGTTACAGCCCTGTCATTGGGAAGTAAAACCCCTGTGTTTGTGTCGATTCCAAACGTTATCAACACGCTGTTGATAACGTTGATAATTGCCATATTGGAATAGTGGGCTTCACTGCCCCCTTTGAGCACGCAGGCATTACCCGATTTCAAACATAGCGAGAATACATCGAACGTAACGTTGGGGCGAGCCTCATAAATGATACCCACCACCCCGAACGGCACCGACACCTTACGTATAGTCATTCCATTGGGGCGAACCGTTTCGCCCAGCACTCGACCGATGGGCGACGGCAATTCGGCCACGCGGCGCATATCATCGGCAATACCTTGTAGCCGGTCGGCGGTCAGTTGCAGACGGTCGTATCGCGGATTCTCGGGCGACATAGCCGCTAAGTCTCGTCCATTCTCGGCAAGTATATAATCAGCCTGCTTGCCGATTGCATCGGCCACCGAGCGCAATACCTCATCGATGGTATGACCATCGAGCAACGCAAGTTTTCGCGAAGCCTCGCGCACCGATGTGAGAAGCGTTGTAAGAGTACTCATCGCTGTTGAAATTTTAGATATTTTTGAAGCCGTAATAAATTTTTCAAGAAAATTTTAGAAGCTGTTTAAATATTATTTCGAGATTATTTAAGAGGTATTTTGGAATGAATTTTTCGACAAATTGTGCAGGTCGTAGCGGGCTACGTCCAAGCGGTTTGACGGAAAAGGCGTCCAAAAGAGCCTTAAAGAATCCGAAACGTTGTTTTTTGAAGCCGTAATAATTTTTTTAAGAAAATTTTAAACAGCTTCTTATTTCGAAATCACACTGCCCCACCAACACCACAAAAGGGAGGGTGTGCTAAGAAGCTGTTTTGCACAACTTCTTATCGCTTTTTAGAACAGCAATCGCAAAAGTAATAAAAAATCAACCTCACACCCCATATCCCCTCAAAAATATTTACTTATTCAATATTTCATGTATAAATATGCAAGATTTTAGAGGCTGTTTTGAATTTTATTTGTAGAAGATAGGTCTCACTTGCTTTGCAATTTGTAAACAAGGCTTCATTGCGCTCGTTGGTACTATCTTTCGAGATTATTTAAAAATTCCCTTGAATTCCCGATGAACAGAATATTATCATAATTCAATAGACAAATGGCATTTAAGCCTGCTTGTGTTACATTACAACAGGAAAACTCTTATTCCTTTGCACAAGGTTTAAGCAATAGAGAGGTAAGACTATGAAGGATTTAACCGTTACAAGACCATTCAGCGAAGAGGAATACAATGAATTACTGCAACAGGCTGTAGCAGTAATTGAAACTTCTCGATTACGAATAGCAAAACAATTGAATACTATTGCGATGTCTTCCTA
>JAFTRN010000008.1 GCA_017462265.1 Coprobacter sp.
AGGGCACGCTATCGCTAAGCCCTCGGCTACTCAAATTCGGCCCATTCGGGCAGATATTGTGATATACTAATCGATTACCTAACGGCAATCTTTTTATAACACAAACTCAAGCCCCTCTTTTTATTTTATCGCATAAATTATGCTTAATCACAGACTTACGCAGATTTCGGAAATCTTTATCGGACACCAATAGAAAAAAATGTTCCATTTAGAATATTTTTCTGAAAAAATGTTTGGAAATTGTAGAATATATAATAACTTTGCAGTGTGTTTATTTTGGAACACGGCATTTGCAAATTGTAATTTTAATCTTTAAAAGTTGATACCGACACAAATAAGGTAGTATTAGTATGAAAAAGAAATTTTTGATTGCATTGGCTACAATTGTACTAACAACAGGTGCCGCATTTGCATTAAGCTCATTTTCAACTCAGACAAATGACAGTCATGTCGCTTGTCAAGGTAAAAATTGCAGAGCCACAGTAGGATGCGATTGTTCTGGTTTTAACGCTGCAGGAACTATTGGCTCAGCTCAATTTGTGTGTAAAAGATGTGGTCATGACAAAAAATATCATTAATGATATATAGATAATTCTTATCTTTTACGTATAGAGAATGTTACCGTACCTTCGTGGTATAGTAACATTCTTTTTTTATGGTAACAAAAACAATCAATCTCATTGTGCCTCGTGGTTGGTACGCACTTCCTTGTCATTAAAGAAGCGAATGGATATTTTTGGTTGTTGGTTATTCTGTTCCATAAATGAGGATTAGTCTTCCCTAAGATAGCCGAGTATCTCTACATTGAAAAATATTTTCTACGGCTATTTTGTGGGGAGTTCGGTCGAGAGGTTTATCAAGGCGCCGGTTTGGGGGCAGAAGCGGGCTTTTACGATCTCTTTTCCGGAGAGAAGCAGGCCATAATCTACCCCCAGTTGGGCCAATGGAATATTGTGACTGAACAATTCCTGCCCTTTGAAGGTGATTTTCACATCGGCATAGCCCGGTATGGTGTATATGAGCGAGCCCTTGGCCGGCGAGATGGCCTCGCCTTTGCTATCGGTCGGAGCGTTTCCGGTCTCGGTCACGGACAGTGTGATATATATCGGTTCGCCCGATAAATCTTTGGTATCGACCACACCGGCACGTTCGGAAAAGCGGAAAGCTACGGCGTTGGTGGTTGTTTTCTCGGGTGAAACATCGGGGGTGTAGATAATGTGTTTCACGATGGTCTCGCTCTCGATGGTACCCATAAACAGGGCGGTGAGCAGGGCTTCGCGCTTGGCCATTTCGTCGAGAAGTATTTCAAATGATTTTTCCGACGGTATGGCATCGGCATTGCCGGTAAGCAGGTCGAGGCGATATTCGCGTATGCTGTAGATTTGTTTGGCTGCGGCTTCGGCCATTTTGGCTGTTGAACCCATCAACATCATTTCTTCGGTGTAGAGTTGGGCAAAGTCGGCATCGGTATAATGCGTTTTCTGAGCCTTGTGTGCGCTTTTTTTCTTATCTTTTTTCGGTGCGTCGCAACAGGGCGTCTCGTTTATACTGCTGAGAATACCATCGGGGGTGAGGTAGAAAGCCGATGTGTTACCGGCTTTCAGCTGTATGGCATATTGCTTGTCGGGGTCGGGGGTGCCTTTTGCCGAGGCTTTTATTTCTTTTATTTTCCATACTGTGGCCTCTTTGGTGACGGTAGGTGCCGTGCCGAGGTATTTTTGCGCATATTTGTAGAAGGGCCCGGGTTTCTCTACCGAGCGGGTGGCGGTAACTTTTATGTCGATGTCGGTGCGTGGCAGGGAGTACACGATGCCATATCCGTTGAACTTATTGGCGGTGGTCTTTACGACCTCTTGAGCCGAAACTCCTAATGCGAGAAACAGACCGATGGTCAATATTATCTTTTTCATAGTGGATTGTATTTTACTGATGATGTGTGTTTTCTAATTGTCTAAACGCTTTGCCCAATCGTTTTATTATATCGCCGGCGGTGATATATTCTTGCGATTCCTCGGCAGCCGCAATATCGCCGGCCATTCCATGCAGATACACGCCCAATATCGCAGCCTCGGTCGGCGGGTATCCCTGAGCGAGGAGTGCGCTGATGATACCGGTGAGCGTGTCGCCACTGCCGGCGGTGGCCATACCGGGATTACCGGTGCTATTGATGTGGGCATTGCCGTCGGGTGTCACAACGATGGTATAGGCTCCTTTCAGTACGATGATGATACCCAGGCGACGACAGAGGTCGCGCGCCTTTTGCAGACGTTCGTATCGGGTATTGCACGGGCCAAATAGTCGGTCGAATTCCCTACTATGCGGGGTGAGTATCGTTTGCCGGGGCAGTCGCTCGATGAAGAGCGGATTTTCGCTCAGCATATTCAACGCGTCGGCATCGAGAACCATAGGACAGGGAGCCCGACCTATCAACTCGATAAGGGCCTGACGGCTCTTATCGTCGCGTCCCATACCGGGACCGACGGCAATGGCGTTGTAGTGGCGATTGTCGGGAATATGTGTCACTCGTTCGGTATCGTTGTCGGGCGAGAATATCGCTTCGGGTATAGCGGTCTGCACTACGCTCTCTCCGCAAGCTGCCGTGTGTAGTGTGACCAATCCTGCACCACTATGCAATGCCGCACGAGTGGATAAGAGGCCCGCGCCCAGCATACCGCGACAGCCCGCCACGATGAGCAGATGTCCGTAATCGTATTTGTGCGAGAATCTGTTGCGATGGCGTAACAATGTGGCGACGTCGCTATGGGTGGTATAGTGATAGGGGGAATCTTTGTCTTGTATAATGTCGGGGTGTAAACCTATGTCGAGAATCTGCCACTCGCCGGTGAGCGGAGCCTCCTCGGCCGTGAAAAAGGCGAGCTTGGGAAACTGTAACGTGAGGGTGAGCGTGGGGTGTATGATATTTTCCCGACGACATAATCCGCAGTCATCGCCGAGCATCCCCGAGGGTATATCTATCGATACGATGGTAGCACCCGACGCGTTGATATATTGCACGACGGCGGCGTAGGCCTTTTCGAGCGGGCGACTCAGTCCCGAACCAAACAGCGCGTCAATGACCAACGTGTGAGCATCGAGGCGGGGAGGGGTGAACTCTTTTGTGATTTCGTGTACCGTACAATCGCTCTCTTTCAGTCGAGCGAGGTTGGCCAGGCAGTCGGGCGATAGATTTTGCCGAGGATTGAAGAGGTAGCACTCCACCATGTAGCCCCCGGCTTGCAACATACGGGCCACGGCCAGTCCGTCGCCGCCATTGTTTCCCGGGCCGGCAAATACTACTACGGGGTGTCGGGTGTCCCATCGGGCGACAATAGCCTCGGTAATAGCCGTGGCGGCACGTTCCATCAGCTCTATCGATGCGATGGGCTCGTGCTGTATCGTGTAGCGGTCTATCTCCTTGATGTCGCCGGTGGGAAATATTTTCATGATGGCGTGTCTGTTTCTAAATCACTATTGCGCTGGCCCCACTTGCGACGCATTTTATGGTCGAATACCAATAATATGGCAAACAACAGGGCCATATAATAGTAGTATGCGCTCTCGGTAAAGTATTGTGCAACACCTTTCTTTATATTGGTGAAAAATGTTGTTATCTCTTCGGCAGAGGGTAGTTTGCCCATGAAATAGAGACCACATACACCTCCGGCGGTAACCAATATGAGCATGGATACGATGGCTATATAGCCCCACATTTCCACACGTCGCTCCCGGCGCTCGGCCACCTTGTATATCTGTTGCATGGTGGTGGCGGTGAAGCGCGGTGATAGCGTATCGGTCGCCCGGCGGGCGATGGCTTCACGCAAGAGGTTATGATTGTGGTTCGTTTCCATGTTTTATGCGATAAAGATACAAAGAAAGTTTTTTACGAGCACGATATAGTTGCACTTTTATGTTATTTTCAGATTGTCGCAGTATGTAGGCACATTCATTTACGCTCTTTTCTTCATAGTAGAAAAGGGTGATGAGGCCACGCTCTTCCTCGGAGAGCCATGAGATGGCGAGTTGCAGGTCGTCGAGCAGTTCTTGGTGCTCATCATCGGGTTCGCTCGAGAATTGCTCATCGAATATATCCGAGTCGATTTCGTCGAGCCGCATATCATCGACCGGAATAGGAGGCTCTTGTCTCGCCTTCTTGCGTACGACGGTGGTGGTGAGATTACAAGCGATGCGATACAACCATGTAGAGAATTGACATTCACCCCGATAGCTCCGCAACGACTCAAAAGCCTTGATAAATACCTCCTGCGTGAGGTCCTCGGCATCTTCACGATTGTTGATGATACGTTGCACCAACGCATATACGCGATTGCCATACGTGTCGAGAAAGTAGCCATATAGCTCTATCTCGCCGTTGATGATGCGTTTTATGTATTCGTACTCCATATGCTCGTGGAAAATACCTCTATGTGTTGCTTATCTATAGGGTTAGACGCTAATTTTAGAAAAAGGTTACAAATAGTCGTGAAATATTTTTGCGAAATTTTTTATCTTTACACTGTAACCTTTTTGGCTTTTTTGCGTCTAACCTTGTAGAAAGCAAATTTTGTTAAACCTTTAATACTTCAAGTCTATGTTTGATTTTTTAGAATCTCTTGGTGTGACAACCGTTATCTGTCTTACCATCTACAAACTTTTCGAACTTTTCGCCCGTAAGCGCGAACGTACTCTCTTTATAGAGAAATTGACGGAAATCCCTATTGAAAAATTGCAGGGTAATCTCGGACTTCCCTATTGTGGAAATCGTACAAAGACAAACTCTCCGAGTTTCCTCTCGTTACGTGTGGGGCTGTTGATTTTGGGAGTAGGCTTTGGATTACTGTTTGCCTATTTTCTCATCTCTACATTCCTGGTCGATACCGTGTATCATGTCGATGCGCATCGCACATTGAAACGTATCATTGTCGGTTCCGAAGAATACGTTTGGGGAGCCTCGGTATTGTTCTTTGGGGGTATCGCATTGCTGGCCTCTTTCATTATCGAGCAACGATTGTTGCGTAAGCGTAAAGAGGAAGACAACTCGGTAGAGCAAGAATAGCGATTTCTATTTTTCTATGATACTTTCGGTAGAGGGCGGGTGCGAGATGCGTCCGCCCTCTTTGTCGTTAGAAACTTTCTATATAGCTTATGTTTACACTCATACGCATGGCAAAGGTGATGAGTATTGCTATCCACACCAATAGTATGGCCATTACGGCATAGGGGTTGATGGTGAGACGGTGACGGGGGAACAGTTTGTTATATACCCACACGAGCAGTATGGCTGCCGGTATTATCCAACAACAGTGAAACAATGTTGCGTCGGTGCCATCGAAACTGACATGGGCGAGTTGGGGAAATTCGTTGAGCAATTCGGTCGAAATCTCCGAGGGGATAGGTAGAAACCCTACCAAACTGACACCCAGAATCAGCAGAAAAAAGGGCAGACATCCCACCATCATCATACCTCCGCAACCGAATCCTATAAATCGTAAACAGCCGTCATTGCGACTTGGTAGTACGGTATCGGCTCCATTGGCGGTGATATAGTCGTGTATATTCTCGGCCGATGGTGATATGCCTTGCATTTCGAGGCGTTGCGCCGTGGTACGCGCCTTGGGCATGATTATCCACAGAATGATGTAGATGGCCACCCCCGAGCCATAAACGAGTACTATACCTATAAACAGTAGGCGCATTAATACCTCACTGATACCGAAATAGGTACCCAACCCCGAGCATACACCGCCGAATATGCGGTTCTGAGGGTCGCGGAACAGCTTGCGAGGAATACGCTTTTGCGGTTCGGCATTCGGCGTGTCGTTGTCGGTGTTATCTTTCGGCTCGTCGCCGGCATCATTTGTCGTCGGTTCGTCATCTTCGATCTTACCTATCTCCTCGGGTTCGCCCAATATACCAATGGCCTCGTTTACCTCTTGCAGGCCTACGACTTGCATACCATATCGCTTATGCTCCTCGAATATTTCCCATAGGCGCGCCTCTATATCGTTCATTACTTCGTCGGTCGAGGGCTTGTCGCCGAAGTAGTTGCGCAGTCTGTCGAGATACTCCTGTAATACCGCGGCTGCATCTTCGTCGAAATAACAAGCGTTACCGCCCAGATTGAAAATCGATGTCTTTTTCATAATTATAGCTCTTTAAGGTGATTTACTGAGTTGTTGAGAGAGTTCCAAGCCTCTTCCAGCTCGGCGAGGAATTGGAGTCCCGTCTCTGTAATGATATAATACTTGCGGGGAGGCCCTTGTGAGGATTCTTCCCACTCATAGTTGAGCAACCCATCGTTTTTCAGACGAGTGAGTAAGGGGTATAACGTACCCTCCACAACGATGAGTTGTGCCTCTTTCAGCGTAGTGATGATGTCGGAGGCATAGGCTCGTCGTCGGCTCAGCAACAACAGAGTGCAGTATTCGAGCACACCTTTGCGCATTTGTGATTTCAGATTTTCACTGTTCATCGTAGTTGTTGGTTTTGTGTATTTAAGAATAAGAAGCTGTTTAAAATTTTCTGAAAAAAATATTACAGCTTCTAATCCATTGCAAATATATATGTAATTATAGTACCTTGTATTACATAGTACTATTATTTAACAATAATTAGTAATTGGCGCCCGATAAAAATACAACATATAGTTTTGGGTATTTCATTATGCCGTAGGCATAAGATATTTTCCCTTACAGAATACTCTTACGCTCGGCATACCCCATACAAGTATGGGTCAGCTCTCGCTTATCGAGTATTTCAGCTCCGTATAAGCCGATGATTTATCGGCGCAATGCGGGGTGAAATTGATAACGGATTTACGATGCCGTAGGTATCGGACTATAATGATTATCATATTAATATGTGGTCCAATACCTAAAGGCATTGGTAATACACACACCTCATATTCCCCGCATTGCACTCGCCTACCGGCTCGCTTATACGGGGCTGGAATATCGATTACCTACGGCAATCTTTTTATTATACAAACACAAGCCCCACGTTTTATTTCGCGACATAAAACCATTTACATCAATTGGTTATATCGGTTTTGAAAAGCTTTATCGGACACTAATGGTTTTTATTCCTATAAAAAAGAATGTTACTATACCACGAAAGTACAGTAACATTCTCTATGCGTAAAAGATAAAAATTATCTATATATCATTAATGATATTTTTTGTCATGGCCACATCTTTTACACACAAATTGAGCTGAGCCGATAGTTCCTGAAGCTTTAAAACCAGAACAATCGCATCCTACTGTGGCTCTGCAATTTTTACCTTGACAAGCGACATGAGTGTCATTTGTCTGAGTTGAAAATGAACTTAATGCAAATGCGGCACTAGTTGTTAGTACAATTGTAGCCAATGCAATCAAAAATTTCTTTTTCATACTAATACTACCTTATTTGTGTCGGTATCAACTTTTAAAGATTAAAATTACAATTTGCAAATATTATTGCATGAATATTCTCAATACTTTATCTTAGAAAATCATAATTAGCTGGTTTCTCTTTTGGAACTATATCTTCTACTTTTACTAAAGTATAGTATTTTTATTTCTCAGTGTATTATCGTTTTTACCTGTAGTCCAAATTATCATTTCACTTCTATCCCAAGAGATTCGTTAATCTTTAGAAAATAAGTATTTCCTTCTTTTGTCCTTATTTTATAATCTAGATGAACTCCATCAACCTCTACTGGAGAATATGATAATTTACAATAATCTCCATAAAGATCAACATAATAATCTCCATTTTCTTCAACCAAACAGAAGCCTCCGGGACCTGGTTCTGCTCCAGAATTATCGATTGTCCACAACCAAACAATATCTACAAATTCTCCAAAAGATGTGTATTCGCCTCCAGTATTATCACTTTTTCTTCCACTACATGACAGAAGTATTAGTGCTAAAATAGTACAGATTGACAACAATATTTTTTTCATATAGTATATGTTTTATGGGTTAAAATTTCCGCAAATATATTTTAATAGTTAATACCATTCTTGTCCGGTCCTTTATCGGCTTATGCGAAGAAATGTTAAAATTCTCACACCCTCGGACGCTTGCCGTGTTCCAAAATAAACACACTGCAAAGTTATTATATATTCTACAATTTCCAAACATTTTTTCAGAAAAATATTCTAAATGGAACATTTTTTTCTATTGATGTCCGATAAAGATTTCCGAAATCTGCGTAAGTCTGTGATTAAGCATAATTTATGCGATAAAATAAAAAGAGGGGCTTGTGTTTGTATAATAAAAAGATTGCCGTTAGGTAATCGATTTGTATATCACAATATCTGCCCGAATGGGCCGAATTTGAGTAGCCGAGGGCTTAGCGATAGCGTGCCCTCGGTTACGATTGTAATTTCGATGAGCGGGAAACGCTCAATCTGAATTTGTGGTGCACCTCGGTGATATTGCCTCAATAATGACAACAAGATTGAGTCCTCCGGACTTCGGGGGAGACTTTGGGCCTTCGTTTCCGTGCGAACCGCTACGCTCATCGCACGGCTACTCAAATATAGCCCTCCGGGCAAGCGTTTATTTCACACTCGGCGGACGCTTGGGCCAAGCGTCCCTACGAGATCGCCCCATTGAGCCAGGCCGAAGAGAGATTGTCACGGTATGCTGTATTTTTATCGGACATCAATAATATTAAACATTTATATGCGTGTCAAGAGAGCCTGATGCCAATAATTTCTTATCTAATGGTTGCGTATAGGTGCCAACAATTATCAATTGTTTGATAGGTAGGTGTTGCTTAGTCGAAAGTGCGGATACCGTCGATGTGGTTGGGCTTTGCGATGAGGATATCGCGGGTGATGAGTTGCATATGGCGGTCGGCCGTGCGGTGGCGCAACAGCCACGACGAGAATGCTTTGAATGAGAGTTGGCGGGGCAATAGTTCCTCGGTGTCGTCGGCATTGGCCTTGGCAAATTCTCGGGGGGAGAATATGACGTAGAGGGTGTTGTATTCGCGATTATTGGTGCAAGAGAGGGTATATTCATCGACGATGGCCGGAGCTATACCCGTTTCGTCGGCCTTTTTTGCCGAGAAGAATACATAGGGCTTGTCGTGCTCTATCGTGGCGGCGCCATCGCCCATGCCTTTGTAAGGCAACAGACAATATACGGTCTCGGCCACTTCATCGTGGAGATATACGGTGAGATAACCATCGATGGGGGAGCGGAAGTAGAGGTACATATCATCGCCCTCGGTAAATTGTTCACTCTCGAATTTGGGCTCGGTACCATTGCGTAGTACCTTGGCGATAAGTGAAATGGCAACATCTTCTATCTCGCGGGCGCGACCGCGTACATAGGCGATGATGGTGGTTCCGTCGGCCGACATCTCCACTCGTTCTTCGAGTGTCTCGAGCCATTCACCTCGCACGGTGTTGTGTGCTATTTCGTAGAGGTCGGAGTGGGTGTCTGCGCTTTCGTTTTCGACTTTGGTCGAGGTTTCCATAGTGGTTTGTGCCGCCACATACACACCGAATGCTTTTTCCAATGCTGCGTTACGAGCATCGTGCAGTGCGTGACGTTCGGCCATTTCACGACTTTCCCTCTTATCGATACGATATTTGTAAGATCCCTCTATCTCACGTATTTTTTGTGCCGGGAGAGCGATGCAGAAGGTTAGAAGTAACAATGTGATGAGCGTGCGCATGGTGTTAATGGTCTTTGTTTTCGAGGAAATAACTTTGTGATTTCAGCAGGTTGCGGGCTTGCAGTACCATCGATTTGGTCTCGTTGAGTATCGACAGGTAGAGCAGTCCGGCTTTGGTGCTGCTGTTCTCATCGATACGTCGCAACTGATTTTTTATGGCCACCACAATGGTGTCGAACAGTTGGTCGCGCATGAGAAGTACCATATCGAGGTCGGCAAAATCTTTTGTGCGCAACATTTCGTTGATTTTCGTAAATATCTCTTCCACACCATCGTTTACCCGCATGAGGTCGGCAATCTGTTCCTTGTTGAGACCGGTGTGGTTGTTGTCGATGTGGTCGTATGCGGGGCGGGTGATGTGTATGAGCGACTTGGTCACTTCCGAGAGGTAATCGACCACTTGCACGTAGAAATGTCCCGTGTCGATGTGCCGTTTCTCCAATTTTTTGAGGGTGTTGATTACTTGGTATTTACGCACACGAGCCTCCTCGAAAAGCGCGTTCGACTCGGTAACCATATCGCGCAATACTTTACGATTTTCCTTGAACGTGGCCACGAGGGTACGGTTGTAGATGCGCGAAATTTCCTCCATCGTATAACATACCTCCTCTATGCAGTTGTATAGCACATCTTCGGTGGTATCGCTTTGCGATATGGTGAGTTTCTTCTCACGACGATTTTTCTCTTTTTTCAATTTTACTTTGTGGCCGGTAAAGCTGCGTATGACCGAGTATATACCTATACCCGAGGCCAATATTACGGCTACCCAGCCTCCAACCAATAGTATGACGGTGAATAGGGCGGAGATAAACAATGCCGCGAACGCGGTGACAAACCAGCCCGATATCACGGTCATCACCCCGGTGATGCGATACACGGCGCTCTCGCGCCCCCAAGCTCGGTCGGCGAGCGACGAACCCATCGATACCATGAATACGACGTATGTGGTGGAGAGTGGCAGTTTCAGCGATGTGGCGATGGAAATAAGCACGGCCGCCGAGGTGATATTTACGACGGAGCGTATGAGGTCGAACGAACCTTCGTTACGTTCCTCGGGGGGCAGCGGCTCGAATCGCTTATCGAGCGCATCTTGCACCTTGCGGGGTACATAGTGGGTGTACCATTTGTTCATGATGAGAGCCATACGCACCAGTCCGCGCGAAATGAGCGTGGAGCTGAATCGTTGCTCCTCACCCTCGTTCTGCGACGAGAGTGATAGCTCGGTCTGTGCCACATGACGTGTCTCTTTGGATAGGAACAGTGTGAGAATCATTACCACACCGGCCGAAATGAGCAGGTAAAAGTTGGCAACAGCCGGCTCGGCCAGTTTGCTCATGTGTAACGTGTCGCAGTCGATACCACTTGCGGCGGCTTCACGGGCTATGAGGTAGGAGTCGTAGCCGGCGATAGGCACACCGATGAAGTTTACCAAATCGTTGCCGGCAAATGCTAATGCAAGTGCGAAAGTGCCCGACAATATCGTCGCACGCATGATATTTATCCGCAGGAGTTGCAGTATAAACAATATGATGGTCACCACAAACCACAGCCCGGCGAGGCATATAAACGTATTCTCTTGCACGAAAGCGTTGAATTCGTCGGGAATCAACCCCGAGCTTTTCAATCCCTTGAATAGGGCAAAATAGATGATTCCCGTCACGGTGATGGCACACCACATGGCTCCAAACCGCTTTATCATCTTGTTGTATCGGAATGAAAATATCACCCTCGAAATATACATGAGTATGAGGCCGGTGGTAAATGCGATGATTACCGATAGTAATATACCCGATATGATGACCATCGCCTTACCCGAGTTTACAAAGTGAGAAATATGCTCGATACCCATGTCGGGTGACACGGCAATCTTGTAACCGGCCACGGCAAGTGCCGCGCCCAACAGACCGAATACCATCGATACCGTGGTAGATGTGGGTAGGCCTAAGGTGTTGAATATGTTAAACAATACGACGTTGCCCAGCATCATGCCGAGAAACAGCATCATTATCTCGGGGAAGGTGAAGCTGCCCGGGTAGAATACTCCGCTACGGGCCACCTCCATCATGCCGTTCGATGTGATGGTACCGACCACGATACCTACGGCGGCAACGATAAGAATGGTGCGGTACGAGGCGGCTCGTGAACCCCATGCCGAGTTCATGAAATTGACGGCGTCGTTACCCACGCCTACTACTATATTGGCTACTGCTAATAATACCAATACGGCTACGATAAATGTAAATATAGGACTCATATCTGTGTCTCAAATATTAAAGTGTGTGTCTCAAATATGAAAAATTATTTTGCGAATGCAAAGAAATGAAATGTCTGTTACAAATATATTACAAACCTGTTACAACTCGTGGGGATAGGAGCGTTTTATTACTTTGTCGCAACGAGGAGTTTTGTCATTCCTTATTCGCCCATCTTTTTCAGCGTGAATATAAATTCCAATCCGCCTTCGCGCCGGTTGCGGGCTTCGATGGAGCCACCGTGGAACAGCACGGCGTTTTTCACGATGGAGAGGCCCAATCCGGTACCGCCGAATTTTCGCGAACGGCCCTTATCTACCCTATAAAATCGTTCGAAGATGCGGGAGAGGTGCTCGTCTTCCACACCTATGCCATTGTCGGCAAACGTGAAGGTATATTCTTGCTCGGTCTCCTCTATGAGTGAGATGTAGATGTCGCGCCCGCCGGAGTAGGAGATGGCGTTTTCGGTGAGATTGCGGAATATGGATATGAGCAACGCTTCATTACCATAAATGGGCAACGCGGTGGTGAAATTGCAGTGTAGGCGCGGCTGACTGCTGTCGGGGCGCAGACTTTTCTCGGTAATGATGTCTTGCACTATGGCGGTGATGTCGGTGTGCTCTCGCTCTATGAGCTGTGCGGCTTCGTCCATGCGGGTGATTATCGACACATCTTGTAGCAGTTGGCGCAGTCGTTCGGCTTGCGCATAACTTTTCTCGATAAAAAGTTGTCGCGTCTCCTCTTGTATGTCGGGATTGTTGATGATGGTTTCGAGGTAACCTTGTATGGAGCTGACCGGGGTTTTCAGCTCGTGATTGATGTTGTTGGTAAGTTGTCGTTTGAGACGAATTTTCTCTTGCTCCTCATGTAATACCTTGGCATGCTCGCGGTTGCGGTCGCTGATGGACTGTTGCAGTTGCGCATAGAGCTGTACGATGTTGCGCGATATTTCGCCCAATTCGTCATTGGGGAAGTCTTTGACGTCTTCGAAGGGCTCGTTACGACTGGCCAGGGTGGCAAACTTTTGCAAGCGTCTCACGCTCTGTCCCATGCGTCGGGTGACGAAATAGCCCAATATGCAGATGACGAAGGTAAGCCCCAGCATTACCCATAAAAATGAGAGATCGGCCTCCAACAGACGGGCAAGCGACAGGTTATAGGGTAGGGCGGTACGCACCACCATTTTACCGGCCGATGTGGCGGAGTAGAAATAGGGCTTGTTGTCATATACCGACCGGCGTTGTATGGTATATCCGGAACCATATTTCAGCGCGGCAATTACTTCGTCGCGGTCTTTGTGATTGGGGATAATCTCTTGAGCCCATTCCACGGGCGAGTCGAAGAGTACGTTTCCCATCGTGTCGATAAGCGTGATACGTACGTCGGGATAGTGTAGCCGTTGCTTGTCGATGCAAGGCTCTATCGCCTCACCATCGGCGATGGCATCAATGATTTGCAGGTTGATAGATTGTAACTGTGCGTTGAGACTTTCGTGCTTGAATTGTTTCTCTCGCTCGTATTGAAAGCCGATAAATCCTACGACCAATATGAGCGCGAATGTAATGAGTAAGGCGAATAATCGCTGGGAATACGTGAGCCTATTCTTCAAAACCGTAACCATAACCGAGACGGGTGACAATGTGTTTGCCGTAAGGCTCTATTTTCTTGCGTAGTCGGGTGATATTCACGTCGATGGTGCGATCGAGCACGATAACCTCGTCGCTCCACACCCTATTCAGTATGTCGGTGCGCGAGAATATCACTTCGCGGTTGCGCAAGAATAGTGATAGCAGTTCAAACTCGGTCTTAGTGAGCCGTGTCTCTACACCATCTACACGGCATATTTTTCGTTGCAGGTTCAGCTCCAGACCTTCGTGTCGCACAATATCCTCATTCTCGTCTTTGCCCCGACCGGTACGTCGCAATACGCTCCGCACGCGAGCTATCACCTCGCGTATGGAGAAGGGCTTTGTAATGTAGTCGTCGGCGCCGATGTCGAGGCCTACGACGGTATCGTCTTCCGAATCTCTGGCCGTACAGAATATAATGGGGATATGAGCTGTCTTGGGATTTTTTTTCAACTGTTGAGCCAATTTGAAACCGCTTGTTTCTCCCATCATTACATCGAGCAGTATCAAAGAATATACCGATAGATCTTTCTTCAATACCTCTTCGGCATTATAGGCTACATTTGCCACATAACCTTCGACTTCGAGGTTGAATTGCAGAATCTCGCACAATGATTCTTCATCATCGACGACTAAGATGTGTGTTTTAGCCATAGTGTGTGTCTTGTGAGCCGATAAATGGCTGAGTATAATCGCCTCTATCGGTTGATAGCACAAAGATATGATTTTTTATGAAAATATCAAAAAAGCGATTAATTCCACCCTATTGCCGGTACGTGGGGCGTATGACGCGTATGCCGGTGAAGCGTCGTGTATCGCTCAACTGTTGTTGCAGGTGTCGTACCTCTTTCACTACCTTGCCCTGCGACGATGAGGCGTGTATTATATACACCCGCTCTTTGTCGCGTGTGGCGATACCTACGTGGGCCACATCGAGCCCTTCGATGTCGCAAGTGAAAGCTATAATATCACCATCGTGTATGGTGGCGATGGTTTTGCGGTCGATGTGTGCGGTAGGTATATAATATATGGTGTCGTTACTGAGGCGAGCCTCTTGAACTGCTATACTGTCGATGAGCGTGCTGTCGCGTTGTAATGTCGGGTAACGGTCGGCGTGTCGGCTCATGTAGTTGAGGTGTAGTGGTTTAGGTTCTCCTCCTATTTCACGGCTTATCTCATGTACCAAGCCCATAGCCTCACCATCGGCAATCCAATCGCTGAAATAGTGTAGTCGTGAGCTGTAACCGTCAATTATTCCCCGGCGATAACGTATCTGTTGCAGCTCGTCGCAGAAGGTTGTGGTATTGTGCCTACCCTGTGTGGCGGTGCGGGCGAGGGCTAAAACACTCTCGGCAAAGGTTGTACAATCCAACTCCTGCATATTGGCGACAAGGCGTTCCGTGCTATCGCCGTCGAGCGTACCACTTACGTAGGGCGTACCTATAAGCAGGTGCGCAAAGGCTGTACAATAGTCCCCGATACTCTCTTGCGGGCTCACAATCGATAGCAGGTACGACACATATAGACTATCGGTATCGGATAGGGACTTACGATTGTTTTCCCCATACACCGGCGAGCCTATTCCTATTATAGCGATAGTGATTAATAGCGGTTTAAAATTTGAGCAGTTTCTTAAACTCGAAATGAAATTTAAAAAACGTCTTGATATGTCCTGTTTCATATAGTCGATATTTGGTTCTGTCAAAAGTAGAAATTTCATTTCGTATATACAATTCTGTATGAAGGTATTAATAAAAATATGGTAATTTTACCATAAAATTGTTGTATAATTACAATTCTTGTTTTATATTTGCACAGCTCTAATAAAAAATGAATGTATGAAAAAGAACAAAACTAAATTGGCAAGCGAGAAAGAAAGAGATTTTCTGCTTGCGTACGAAGATGAACTGAAAGCTTTCGGAGCAGAAGCTCCTTATATGCCACGCCGAGAATTGATATTAAGGGCGTTGTATAGCGACCGAGCCCGATTCTATGTGTCGTATGAGGAGGCCTCCCGGCAAGTACGAAGTATCTTAAACCATCGCCCTACTCGGGGACGTAACGAATGTAAAACGGCTATGTATCAAGAATTGGCTCGATTGGTAGCCGAGTATATGGAGCGACACCCGCAAGCGACGTGTCGCGAGGCGCTCTTTACCATACTTGCCGAGGGGCGGGCTTCCCGTTTCTTCTTCGGGGAACAGACGGCACGCCTCATACTCTCTCGGTATCAACGTGAGTACTCACCCACACATACGGCTGCCTGATGCGTGCGATATACTGGTTACCGTTACTCTGTGTAACGATTTCGTGCGCCTCGCGTCGTGAGTATCAAGGAGTATTGAGTGGCGCGAGTCGTCAGGAGGCTGTCGATACCACGGCCGATACGATGACGCGCGCAACCTCTCGATACGAGCGGGAGCGTGACTATTGGGTGATAGATGTGGTACGTGATGTGGTCGATGTCGCGCCGACCGATACCATGGAGGCGGAGGTGTCGTCCCGAGTGAAGTGGCATATCGAGGCGCACAACGACCGGGAGAGCGCGAGCACCGACAGTGTGTGGCAATATCATCGCTCGGTAGTCAATACGCATAGCGCTGATACGATGCAGATGCAGGTAGGGGAGCGAAACTCTCGTCGCTCGACTTCGGCCCCGTGGGGCGCCTATATAATGGTAGCTGTGCTGAGTATCGTTGTCGTAGGATTGATAGTGAAACATTAACTGTAAAATCAATAGAATGAAAAATGAAATGAATGAAGCGACAGCTTGTCGCAAACGAAAGTGTGTGAGAATAAGCGTAACCCGTGAGGACCTACGCGATGAGTTACTGAAACGTACCACCTATATAGCCTTGCCGGCGAGAGCCGATAGGGAAGACGATGACGACAGGTATGAGCGTCTGCTGCTCACGGCCGATGAGGATCCGTGGGTGACCGATCGGTTACAGGAGGCAGGCGATAGGGTGGCCGATGTGGTGAGTGCCTATCTTCTAAATGAGGACTGTTCTTTCGATGAGTGTGGGCATTATTGCCTCACCTTGTTGTTGCCACTCGATACCGATCAGGGCATAGAGCATCGTGTCATGAGGCTCGTCCGTGAAATAATGGTGCTGTATGTGCTGATGTGTTGGTTTTGTGAGCGATTGCCCGAGAAGTTTCATTACCTCTCGTTGCAATACAATGAGGCGATAGAATTATTGCGCACTCGCATCAATCGACGCACTACGCCGGTTTTGCGACCTATTCGTACATATTGAGAGGTTGATTAGATGATGTTGGTGTGGGCGGTGGTTACAATAGTTGGGCCACCGCCTTTGTTTTATTTATACGTAAAGTGGTTTTTTATGACTTATTTAACTTAATTATATATTGATATGCAAATAAAACACTATCTTTGCCCTGTAAAATCATAAAATATGGAAAATAATTATTACTATGGGTCGCAGGTGCAAAGCACCACAATGACCTTGATGAAAAGCGTTTATTTGTGGATGGCGGTTGCTCTTGCCATCACTGGTATCACCTCTATGGCTGTAGCCTCGTCGTATGAGATGCAACAGTTGTTGTTCAGCGGTAAATACACATTCCTGGTACTGGCTATCGCCGAAATAGGATTGGTAATATACCTTTCGGCTCGTATCGCGCGCATGTCGTTTGCCGCTGCCATGACGAGTTTCCTTGTATATTCGTTCCTCAACGGGCTCACACTGTCGGTTATATTCCTCGCCTATACCAAAACGTCGATAGCCACGACATTCTTTGTGACGGCCGGTACATTTGCGGCAATGAGCATTTACGGATATTTCACCAAGAAAGATCTCTCATCGTTTGGTAATATCATGCGTATGGCTCTTATCGGACTGATTATCGCCACGATAGTAAACCTGTTTTGGGCCAATAGTACGCTCTATTGGATTGTAACCTATGCCGGTGTGATCATATTTGTGGGACTTACGGCCTATGATACCGCCAAAATCAAACAAATGCTTGCCAATCAGGAGGTAAATGAGGGTACACAGAAGTTGGCCTTGCTGGGTGCATTGTCGCTCTATCTCGACTTTATCAACCTCTTCCTCTTCTTGTTGCGTATTTTTGGCAGCAGCCGTGATTAAGAGCCTGAATTAGATAATAATAAATGCCCCGTCGTTCCATAGAGCGACGGGGCGTTTTCTTAACCATTAAAGAGGCTTATTTTGCCGCCACCGGTATCGTATAGGTCGATGTGCAACCACGCCACATCGGCCTCCATGCGTATGGGGTAGGGTAGTAAATCCTGCCGGGCGATAATTTTCCGGCGCATATCCTCGCCCGTTAATCCCTCGACGGATATATCGGCGGCTTTTCCCATGCAGTGGGCCGACAGATAGAGTTGTCCGGAGAGACTTTTGTTTCTCACCAGCGAACAAAGGTTACATCGCACGCCGCGTTGGGTAGCGTTACCTCCTGCAGCCCACGTGTTGATAATCATGGGGCGGCCCAATATCTTTTCCCGTATGATTTCGAGTGTCTCTATCAAGCGGTCGTCGATGAACATATAGGCCTTTTCGCCATAACGCTCGTAGATATGTCGGCACACAAGCTCTTTGATGGCGAAATATTTACTTTTCTTCATAATGTTTGTCTTTTAGAATGTTGTTCAATATTCGCCGGGAGGTTTTCGTCTGTCGCACCCTCGCACATCGCACCTACGTATCAAGGCCTCTTGCAAGCGTAATTCCTGCTCGTGGCACTTGTGTATCGTTTCGAGGTGGGCGGTCTGCTCATTGCGCAATTCGGCATACAATGTGTCGATTTTGGCATCGCGCTGGGTGAGGCGGGTTTCAAGCCAATTGATGCGGTCTTTCTCTACTTCGAGTTCGGCGTCGGCCGCTTCGGCGCGTTGCACCCGATTGCGGAAATGTCGGTCGGCAATCCACGACCAAATCCACTTTACGGCCTCAAACCCTCCCACGGTAGCGATAATCGACAGTATGGTATCGGTATCCATCGCTACATCGATAGGGCGAGTTCTTCAAAGACGAAGAGCAGTCCGCCTCGTATGTTCCAGCAGTTGCCGTTGCGAAATCCTGACGAGGTGAATATCAGTTGGCAGTGCGAGCCGCTCGGCAACCAATACTCTATGAGTACCTGCCCCGTGGTGGGAATGGTGGCGTTGCCCAGGAACCATCGCCACGCGTTGTCGCCTGCATAGCGGATATAGAGCGGCACATTCTCGTTGGCACATTTTACGAGCTCCTCGTATATGGTGGCCGGCTCGCCCTCTATCTCGCATGCCGATACGCTATATTGGAACGTGTTGGTAGGCGTCTCGGCCAACGTGGGGTTTATCGTGAGCCGGTAGTGCGGCATTACGCTCACATCGGGGATCTCCTCTTTCGTGGCATAGGTATTGGCGATGGTCTGCTTGAGTTTTTCTACCGCTGTGCGGTCATCGCCCATTTGACTTACGAGCACATTCAACGCACCCCATATCGTAGCATCGGTGTCGCCGGTGGGCAGGTCGTCGGGGGTGCCTATCTCGTCGTGCAGAGCTGTCGTTTCGTCGTTGAGCGATTTTATAGCCTCTTCGTTGGCGCGTACACCATTCAGCGCGCCGTTTAGGGTTGCCGAGGACGAGGTGTCTTCGACATCGCCCACGATGTCGGCTATGGCATCTTGCACATACTGCTCACTCGCATAGTCGTCCTCTATGGTATCAACCGACTTCTGCAACGTGCTTATGGCGTGGCTGTGGTCTGAGAGAGTGTTGTCGGTTTCGCTCTTGTAGGCCTCAAACGCTGCCGACTCGAGATAGGCCGACATATCGATGTCGATAGGGGTGATGGCGGTCTCCCATATATCTCCATTCCAATAAAGCATGACCACCGAGGTACATTCCGCTGTTACCGAGATGGCCGTGTCTCTGTTTTTGAAATGGTCGAAGGTATAGGTCCCGGCTTTCGGGGCCACATACAGATAGGTTGTGCGTACTCCCGGTTTCACGATAGGCGTGAAACCGGCATTATCGTTCACAATACCTTGCAGATAATTTTCTATACGGTTGCTATCTACCCACATATCATTCATCTCGTCCCATATCCATAGGGAATTGGTTTCGCCGTTGATGAAACAGTCGCCCGACGAGCCGTGTGGGTATCGGGATAAAAAAGAGCCTAAGCCGAAAAAATATCCCAAAAATTTTCCTTCTGTCATATTACAAGTCATAATGATTTTGATTTGGTTAGAAAAGTACTTTGTTATACATCGTTGCCGCTTTGTCGTTCTCGCCCAGTATCTCATACACCAAGGCGGCGCACAGGTAGCATACTGAGTCGCCCAATAGTGGCGAAAGATCGTATCCGCCTTCGGTCTCATGCGGTGTGGCTATATAGACGGCATTGCGTATGATGTGACGCCTGAATAGGTGCGGTACCGAGTAGTACTCGAGTACGAGGCGACCCGCGTCGCCCGGTACGATTGCGGCCACAGGTTTGGCGGCTCCGCCACGGGCATAGCGGTTGTGTTGCAGTAGGTAGTCGGGGTGCGACGAGGTGATAAATTTCGTCACCGGACGGCGCCACCCTTTCATGTCGTATCGCACCATGCGCAACAGGTCGGCCGGCAATACTACACGACCGCTCCCGTCTTGCCCGGCCTCGGGGGTGAGACTATCGGTGATGTCGATGGGGTTGCATAGGTGGGCGGGTGCGGTAAGCAGTTGGCGAGTGAGCGCTTCGTCCCACTTGGCGCGGATATATTGCTCTATATCGCAACCACCCGTGCGGGTTATCACGGCGTCCCAGTCGGGAGTGAGCTCCTCCATATTGGTTTTCACCCGATCTATCCATTGGTTGGTAGTCATAAACATAGATCACTCCTCCCGCTCTATGCCGACAGACGTGAAAATACGATACCGTTTTCTCGGGCGGCGCGTTCGATGCTCGATGGACTGCGCAACCGGTTGGCCGGTACGAGATAGGGCTCGGCGCGCAACATTTCGCGAGCCGCCTGCCACGAGGCGATGTGCTCGATTTTCTTCAGGTCGGGTTGCGTAATAGGTTCGGCCTCGTGATAGAGGTAGAACAGCCGTCATAGTCGCGGTCACTCTCTATGGCGGTCTGCAATGCGACGTTGGGAGTGGTGTAGTAGCCTGTGTTGTTGTCGCGCGATACAAATCGTATGCGCACATTCTTGCCGTTCATATTTACGATGGTACTCAGGTTCCCATGCGATGTTTTATAGGTCTTAATCATTCTATTAAAGTGTTTTTAGTTGTAGAAATTTTGTTTTTGGTGGGTGGCGAGGAAAACCCCGCCACCCGGTGTAAGAGTTATGGATTATGCCGCTTTGGGTATGATGCGCATGTGTGCGGCGGGATAGCGCAGGGTGAGACACGACGCCTCGGTGAGTACTACGGCGTCGGTATTGCGCACGCCGGCACCTTTGAGGTCGAGCTGTTGTCGATCAAATGGTACGTGCGACCATTTGGAGAGGAATTCAGGGTCGAATATGAATCCGTAGTCGCTCATGCCACACTCGTCGAATACCTCGGAGTATAGTATAAACAGTTTGCCAAATTTGGAACGAATCTCCGAAAAGTCGATGCCCCATTTTACGAAATCCTCGTCGGCCGAGACCATTTTGCTCACTTCGAGTTTGTTGATGCGACCGATGAAGTCGGACCCGCCGATGAGTACTTTGCGTTTGTTACCGCCGTTGCCGGTAAACGTCTCTTTCATGATGTCGATGAGGTCGTCTTGGCTCAACTCTTTGTCGGGGTCGAACGTGTATTCCTTGCCGGCTTGCCACCATATACCGCCGGTGAGCGATACCTCTTCTTTCTTTTTGGAATCGTAGATACGCTTTTTCACGCCGAACATAAAGGTCTTTTCCATGCCCAATCGCATATCGTAGATGGCAGCCTCTTCCGAGTCGGAAAAGTCCCATTCCACCTCTTTGTTGGCGATTTTTTGGAATGTCGATTGCTCGATTTGCATTTTGAATATTTGGCAGAAGTTCTGCTCCTTTACGGGCAAGGCCTCGAATTGTGCAGTTTGCACGTCGAGCTCGGTTGCGGCCGTCCCATACGTATGAGCGTGCTGCCGGCGGGGATAGAGGGCACGCAGCCCGATACACTGCCTATGGTCTTGCCGTTGATGGCATATACGTTCAGTTCGCCACTCTCCTCCTTGCTCGAGATGTATAGCACAAGGTCGGCTTTCGACCGGGTGATGCCATCGTCGTCATATCCCTTTACTCCTTGCACGAGAATGGTCTCTGACACCTCGAATATATCGTTGTTGTCGGTCGTGATTTGCACCTTTTGGGCCGAGGTGGTGACGCTTGTCGAGGTAGGCTCGGTGTAGCTCTCGGCCAGGGTAGCCTTGGTGGGTTTCACATCTACCGAATAATAATCGACCACCATCGAGCCCGATTTGCGGGCACCGGCATAGCGCGAGAGTTGGTCTATGGGCGTAGCCATGGGGCGGATACGGGTTATACGCTCATCGATTTCGTTTTTCAGCAACTCTTTGCTGTGCGAGCGAGTAAGTTCGGTGGTCAGTGGTTCGGCGCTCACTATTTTGCCGACGCTTGTAGCCGGTATCACGGCGGCGAGCATATAGCTGCAATCATGTAATATTCCGGCGGTAATCAGGGCCAAGAGGGCTATAGCCACACCATAGTAGAATTCTTTGCTTTTCAGCATGTCGATAATTTTTGTTTTCATTGTTTTTTAAGTTTTTGTTTTTGTGAATGATAGTTTTGCTTTTGTTTTGTGATGTGATGGTTGTTCTTTTTTGGGGGTAGGATAAAAGAACTATAAATCCCATACGCTGCGTCGGCGAGAGTGGCCGAAGGCCGGAGTGCGATTCTCGTCGTAGTGTTTCTGTTGCCCCGGGTTCGGGAGCGGGGGCATGGCATTGTTGTCGGAGCGTTTACGTTCCAACGTGATACGTTCGTTACGTCCGCGTATCTCGGCTTCGCGCTCGGTCGTGGCAATGTGCTGTTCGTAGTTGATGCCTTTATACAGCAGATTGAGCACGTCGGGGGTGAAGTCGTGCATGAATACATGTTCGCATACGTGTTGCATCTGTTGCATGAAGTCGTCAAAATCCTCGTCACTCATACCCTTCTGGGCTTTGAATCGGGCTATGGCTCGGGCACTGTGTTGCCAGTTCTCGTTCATCTCTTGCCTGATGCGCTCGCCGGCACGAATTTGTCGGTTGAACTCCTCGTTTTCGCGCTCGATGTCGGCCAGTCGGCTCTCATCGCCGGCACATTCGAGAAAGTCCCTCCCGAAGTGTCGTACACACGATAGCAAGGCGTCTTCACCGCCCAATACTTCGCCTATGAACTCTGCCATTCGGGGATTGGTCGAGAATATCTCGGCCAGTCGCAGCTGGTCGCGATACAGATAGTCATAGCGCTTCTGTAACTCATTGTCGTATTCGAGCAGTGCGTCGAATAGTTGATTGTCGTCGCCGAACTCTCGTTCGGGATAACATTGTTGGAGTTTCGTTACTAATACTTCGCGAGAACTCGTAGAGGGCGCTTGTCCCTCGTCGTTAGGGTTTGTCATACATCATATTTTAGAAGTGAATGTTTTTTTACCACACCGGTGTGGTGTTTTTACAACGCAAAGAAACGGCGGATTTTGGTGCGGAATATGTGAAAATTATCAAAAGTGAATGTCGGGTGTAAAATTTTTTTGAATAAATATGGGCTGTAAAGTATCGTCGTTCGATAAAAACACTATCTTTGTTATCGGGTAGATAGGCGAGGTCTTTGAGGTCGAAACCCGGACGCACGGACCGTGCGTCCCTACGAGATTGCAGTATTGAGGCCTATCGGCCGTAGGGAGACTCTGACCGAAATATTCGATAAGCGAGGGGTATGTTTCGGTGTTGAAAACTTTGATATTGAGCGCTTCCCGCTCCGTGAAATGTGCAATAGCAACCGAGGGCACGCTATCGCTAAGCCCTCGGCTACTCAAATTCGGCCCATTCG